>JAHCHP010000006.1 GCA_026129765.1 Fimbriimonadia bacterium
GTGATCGTTATCTCCAACTTCATGAATGTGAAGTTCGGCACGAAGCAGGTTTGGCTGTGGGCTGGCGCGGGTTTCTTCTGGCTCATCATCTTGTTCGCGTATGCATTTGCTGATTATGTGAGCCGCGATCACTGGATGAAGTATCCCGGCTGGGAGCAGACCATTTCCGAACGTGTCACTTCCGAAGTGCCGGGAGAGGCAAAAGAAGAAGGCAGCCACTGAAAATCAAACTATTCCGAGAGCGGCGCGAAGCGGGTGATACTCTTGCTGGCAGCGCGCCGCTTCTATCTTATCCCCCTCTTTGACAGCGAGTTCTCTCAGCGATTCTAATACAATCAACAATTTCCGCCGGTCTCTTCGTTGATGATACCAATCATAAGCCGCGCGCAGGTGTTCGCGCGCGCTGGCAAGGCGATTTTGAGCGGTGTCTAATCTGCCTTGATGCAGGCGGGCAAAGAAATAAACCTCGTTATCGGCAGGGTTGCTTTGCGTGGCTTCCAGCGCGCTCTCCAACCAAAACTGCGCCTGAATCTCATCGCCCAATTGCATGTACGCCGCGCCAAGCAGGGCTTTGTCACGTGGCGACTGCTTAAGCGCAACGTTCTCATGAAGCATTTTGAGCGCAAAAGCATGATCGCCCGCTTCCAGCGCGAGAAAGGCTTGCTGAGCCTGCAGCGCGATAAAGGTATAGGGGACATACTCCGGCGAACAATAGTTTAAGCCTTCTTGAATCGCCTGCTGAGCCGCCTCTTTATCACCCAGTAGCAGCAATATTTCCGATAATTCATAAAGACAGGTACAAAGATTATATCCGTCGCCAATATGCCTCAACGCGCGCGCCGCTTCTTCATACAGCATGCGGGTTTCGCTGAGCGGCTTGAACGCTTCCGAAGCGGGCGCCAACTGCAGCAATCGCCTGGCATAGGGCGCTTGGTCTTCCAGTTCCATCGTTCTTCTCAAATTCTCTTGACAGATGTCCCAAGCGCGTTCTTGATGTCCGCTGAGAATCTCTAAATCAACCAAAGGGTTGCGCGCCTGATAAGCGGCGTCGTGATCACCAATCGCTTCCGCAATCTGGAGGCTTTCTTCCAGTCGCGCGCGGGTTTTATCGCTGATATCTCGTTGAATCTCTAAATAGAACCTGCCTAAATTGCTCAAGGCGCGCGTTAAGCCGGGCAGGTCGCCTAATCGCCGAAATAGCGTTATTGATTCTTGAAGGAGAGGCTCTGCCTCATGGTCTAACTCGCTGCCCAAGATAAGGAGCGACCAGGCAAGCCCCCATTCATCGTTGAGGTCGCGGCAGCGCTGAATTGCTTCTTCATAGTAAGGACGTAAAATGGGTTCTGAGAAATGCGCGGAATGGCGTCTGAGAGACATGAGCGCGCGGGCAACGATGCTGGAGGAAACTTGACCCCGTAAGGGATAGACCTGCTCAAAAGCGTTCCAAGCGGCATACCGAAACCGTTGACCATAGAACCCCGCCAGCGCATAAATCAGCCGGAAACATGGCTCTGCCGATTGAGTTTCCCCCAGCCACTGGAAAGCGGCTTCCAGATTATCCAGTTCGTGCCGCCAATGCCAGATCCATTCCGGCGAATTTTGTCCCGGCGCGGCATGTTGAAGACGTTCTGCCAACTCCACAAAGTAAGTGGCGTGTCGCGCTCGGAGTATCGCGCGCTGGTCGAGCGATACCTGTTCCGATGCAAACTCGCGCAACGTTTCTAACATCCGAAATCGTCGCTCGCCAGCCTGCTCAACAGAAACGATAAGTGAGGCAGTCAGTAGCTCTTCTAACATCGCCATCGCATCGGGCGCGCCGAACACCTGGCTTGCTGCTTCCACCGTCCAACTGCCCGGAAACACAGTTAAGCTTGCCCAAAATAATTGAAGCGGTTCCGGCAGAATCTGCCAGCTCCAATCGATAGCGGCGCGCAGGCTTTGATGGCGTTTGGGCAGGTCGGTTCGGCGGCTGACAATGAATTCCAAACGATGATTCAGATGTTGCTGAATGGTCTCCAAAGAGACGACCCGGATACGCGCTGCCGCCAATTCAATGGCTAAGGGCAATCCGTCCAAGCGCGCGCAGATGTCGGTTACCGTCTCCAGATTGTCAGGCGTCAAAGAAAAAGAAGGTTGGACTAAGCGCGCCCGGTCTTCAAACAACTGCAAACTTGGAAATTGAAAACGCTGAGTTCTATCCATTGTCGCATCGGGTAAGGGGAGCGGTTCGACAAAGAAGTCCACTTCGCCGTCCACGTTCAAGGTGACGCGCGATGTGACCAACAATTGCAGGTTGGGAACCCTTTGCAGCATCTGCTTGATAACAGGCGCGCCCTCCGGCAGCAGATGTTCCACGTTATCGACAATTAGCAGCGCGGGCTGGGAACCTATCAGTCGACTGAGTTCTTCAAAGAGCTCTTCGGACGCGCCGCGCAGCCGGAAAGTCTGCCGGATCTCTTGAGGAATATGCTCTGGTGATGTGAGGTCTTGCAGGGACAGAAACCAAATTGCTTCCCCATAGCGCGTCTGCAGCCGACGAGCGGTTTCCAGCGCAAGCCGCGTTTTTCCGCTGCCGCCTGGACCCGTCATGGTGACCAATCGTTGGGGCGTTTGATTGGAAGCCCGTCCTATCAAAAGTTCGGAAAGGGTTTCCATCTCATCCATACGCCCAAAAAAACGGCTGACCGGCACAGGCAGGTTGCTCTTCAACGATGGGACCCCTTTCAGGCTGGGGGACGAATCGGTTTCGCTGAACATCATTGAGCGTGGGGATGGCTGCTGAAGCCGACTCTCTATTTGATCCGCTAACTGTTGGGCGGCGTGGGAGGGTTTCGTGTTCAGTTCCTGTTGGAAGAGGCGTTTCATCTGCTGGTACTGGCGCAGGGCAGCGGCAGGCTGGTTGGTTGCCACATAATAACGCATCAACAATAGGTGATTCTCTTCATGATAAGGTTCTAAAGTGACCGCCTGCAGGGCAGACTGGATGGCGAGGTCCCAGTTGCTCTCTGCAATCCATAGTTCTTGCAGTTGATGAGCCGCATTCAAATAGAGCGCGCTCAGCCGGCTTTGTTCTGGGATAATCCAGTTTTCATAATAACCTGCCAGCAGCTCCGGTTGATAGAAAGAGAGGGCAAGCTTTAGGCAGTTGCGCTTTTCGTCGGGGGAAGGCGTAGTGGCAGCCTGATGGAGGAGGGCTTCAAATTGGGCAGTGTCGGTCGCTATGATTTCGGGATTGATCTGTACGGCATACCGGTCGGTAAAAAGCACAGGGTAATCGGGCGCGTCTTTCAAAGTCAAACTTTGACGCAGCGAGGAGAGCGCGACTCGCAGTTTGTGTCTTGCCTGCGCTTCCGGCTCCTGATCCCAAATTCGTTCCATCAATAAAGAGCGAGGGTGCGCTTGATCGCGATAAAAAGCGAGATAAGCCAACAGCGCGCCCGTCTTCTGAGAGCGGAAACGAGAGAACGATTCGCCCCCGCGTTCTACGCGCAGCGCGCCAAAAAGCCGAATAATGTAGGGTTCTAACATCGATTGAACGAGACAAAAACTGCCTGTCTTCTTAATTATAGCCTAAAAGGGGACATTTTCGAGACGATTTCGAGACGATAGTCATGTAGCATGGAATAAGGTATGTTAGGCGCGCGAACAAGCGCAATCACCATCGAAGGAGATACTCATGTTTAATAATCGTTGGTTTCAGAAGAGGATTGTCATATTCGTTTGTTTGGCTGTGATGCTGTGGGCTAACGCGCTGGCTCAGTCAACCAATATGGCTTATCAGGGATATTTACGCAATAGCGGCGTGCCTGCGAATGGCACTTTTAATATGGTCTTCCGTCTGTATAGCGTACAGGCAGGCGGAACGCCGCTTCAAAATTTCCCTGCAGCGGGAACCGTTGCCGTAAGCGTAATGAATGGCTTATTTACGCAAGCCTTGACCTATGATGTCGTCCATTTCACCGGCGCGGACCGCTGGCTGGAGATCGTGGTCAATGGCACAACGCTTACTCCCAGAGTGAGGCTGAACGCAACCCCTCACTCGGTCTATTCCGTGAAAACGGGCAGCCTTGTATTGCCTTTTTCCCAGTCTGGGAACCAATTAGGCGTATTGTTCAACATTAACAATTTGATTACTTCAGGGGATGGGCGCGCCATTCAAGGCGAGACTGCCGCCGATGCGGGGACAGGCGTGGTGGGGAAAGCGAATTCTACCACCGGTTTCAGCATTGGCGTTACGGGTCAAAGCGCAAGTAATAGTGGTGTCGGCGTGATGGGGCTTACCACTTCCAGCTTTGGTAATACCATCGGAGTTCGGGGGCAATCCAACAGCGCGTCGGGCATGGGCGTCTATGGGTATGCGACCTCGACGACGGGAGTCAACTATGGAGTTTATGGTCAAACCGCCAGCCCTACAGGTTTTGCGGGCTATTTCATGGGTAATGGCTATTTCAGCGGGAATGTGGGCATTGGTATCACTTCTCCTACCGCGAAGCTGGATGTATCTGGCGTGGTCAAAATGACCGGTTTCCTACTGCCTTCCGGGGCGGGCGCGGGGAAAGTGCTTATGTCCGACGCTTCGGGCAACGGCACATGGCAGAACAACAGCTTAACCCTGCCATTTGAAGGCACTTCTAACAGCGCGTCTCAGCCCGCCTTTAAGGTGACCAGCACCGCGCATGATGGAATCGAGGCGCGAACCAGCGTATCTGGCAGGTCTGGTCTATTTGCCTCCAACTCAAGCGCGGCAGGCATCGCCTGGGGCGTTTTTGGAACCACGCAAAGCCCAAATGGTTATGGAGTGGAAGGCTCTGCCCAAGCCACGACTGGTTCGGGAGTTGGCGTTTTGGGGAGTTCCAGCAGTTCCACAGGTTGGGGTGGCTTTTTTACCAACCGTTTGGGTGTAGGGACCTCTGTCAGCGTTCCCAAGTTTTCGGTCAATGTTAGCGACGGAGATATGATCTTCACTGACCCACAGGGTTCTATCACATTCCCTGCAACCACCGCCGAGAACGCCCCCATGATTCAGATGTTCGCATCAGGCGCGAGCAACGCGAACCGCATGGTGATTGCGCATTCTTCCACGTTTTCGAACTGGGGTTTGCAGTATCGCGACAGCAACGACTCCTTCCATTTTATTCGGGCTGGCACATCTGTTCTGTCTATCGGCAACAACATTGGAGTGGGGGTTGAAACCCCCGAGGCGCGTCTGCATGTGCGTGATGGCAACCTGCGCTTGGACAATGGCGAGATTCAAAGCTGGGGCAGTATCGACTTTCATCCTGATGTGGATAATTCCGGCGATGATAATATCCGCTTTTTGAACAGCGCGGGCGGGGAAGTGATGCGTGTCAACAGCGATGGAAATGTCGGTATCGGAACATCTTCACCTGATGCAAAGCTGCGCGTCATCGGCACCGTCAAAACCGATGTTTTGGAAATCTCAGGAGCCGGTGATCTGGCAGAGCGGTTTGAAATCTTAGAGGAGGCAGAACCGGGCATGGTGATGGAGATCGACCCTGACATGCCGGGGCGCCTGCGTCCCACGCGCAGCGCGTATAGCCCTTTGGTGGCAGGCGTGATCAGCGGCGCAAATGACCTGCGGGCAGGCGTGATTTTGGACCCCAACACTTCGGATGGCAAATCACACCCGATTGCCCTCACGGGGCGCGTCTGGGTCTATTGCGATGCCACTAAAACGGCGATCAAACCCGGAAGCTTGCTGACCTCTTCCGACACGCCCGGTTACGCGATGGCGGTCACGGAGCATGGAAAAGCCAAAGGCGCGGTTTTAGGGAAAGCGATGAGCGCGCTGCCCAAAGGCAAAAAGGGTTTAGTGTTGGTCTTAGTGGGCTTACAGTAGGAGGAAACCAAGATGACGAGGAGAGCTATTCTACTATTATTAAGCAGTCTTTTTGCGCTGTCTGCCTGGGCAGAAGGGGGCGAGTCGCGAGTCCACGCGCCCGGTATCTTTAACCAACTGCCGTTTCTGCGGCTGCTGGATCAACCTTTTGAAGGTTTTGTCATCAATCCGTCCTTGAATCTGAATTTGGATGTTAGACCGACCGGCGCGGCGGAAGCAGAGTACCAGCGGTATCTGTTGAGGGTGGGACCGGACGGGACCATCCCAGACGATGCGATTTGGACTGCCCATGAACAACGACTATTGATGCCATTCGCGGGACAAAGCGATTTTCAACCCGCCGATGGCGGGATATTCTGGCAATGGGAATATCTTGGACCAGGGAATATTGGTGGGCGCGTTCGTTCTTTTGTTTTTCAGGGATCGGGCAATATGCTGTTGGGCGCGGTATCTGGAGGTATCTGGAAAAGCAACAGCAGCGGAACGGACTGGACGCATCTCGATGACTTTCTTTGGAGCCTTAAGGTGGTTACTATGGCGAGGAGTCCCTACAACGGCAATGTGATCTATGTCGGCACGGGCGAAGTGTTTCCAGGAGCCAAGGTCTTGCCAGGAGCAGGAATGTTCAAAAGCTATGATGGCGGGCTGTCCTGGGAAAGATTGTGGTCAACATCAACGTGGCGGTTTGTGAACCGCGTTGTTCACCATCCTTTTATCGATAACACGCTCTTTGCGGTGGTTAGCAATTCCAATACTCAAACCGATACCACTAAGGATGGTGTTTGGAAATCGGTCAATGGCGGCGAGACATGGAATCGGGTGCTGGCAGTCAGCGGCGCGGTGGATGTGGATATCTGCTCTACCGCTTGGGCCAATGTGTTGGTCGGCACAATGACCGATGTCTATCTCTCTAAGAATCACGGTGATACTGGTACTTGGAACGAGATCACAAACGGTGGTCCTCTGCCAAACAATACCCAACGATGTGAAGTGGCTTTTGGACATCACGAGTCGATGTGGGTTTCCATGAACCGCAATGACGGGGAAGTGTGGATGTCGGCGAATGGCGATGGGTTTAACTGGACGCGAATCAGCACGGGGTTGGAGTACTTAAAAGGGGCAGGCAATCAAGGCAACTACAACAACACCCTTTGGGCGCTTCAAGGCAACTACGCGCCCCCCTTAGCGACCGATTTAGTGATATTTGGAGGGATTGATCTTTACCGCCTATGGAAGGACATTACGGGTACATGGCGTTCAGAAAAGATCAGCAACTGGTGGTTCTACCATAACGGGCAGCCGCTCCAGTCCGCCCATGCCGACCAGCATTACATTCTTCCTAACCCAAACTTTAGCTATGGAAATCCCAATGGCACGCGCGATTTCTATGTGGCGAACGATGGAGGAATCCAGCGTATCCAACATGTCGACACAGTCACCCCCATTTCAGGCTGGTTAAACTACGCGAACAATTTGGGTATCACTCAGTTCTATGCGGCAGCGGTATCGCCCGATGGATCGGTGTTTATCGGCGGTTCGCAAGATAATTCGGTCTCTCGCGGCTACCAAGGACAGCCCAACAACTGGTATCAAGCTTTTACAGGCGATGGCGGGTATTGCGCGATTAACCCGAACAATCCTTCCATTATGTATTCCGAGACCCAGTTCCTGAATGTGATGAAAAGCACGGATGGGGGGACGACTTGGATCTCGGCTGTCACCGGCTTGTCTGATGCGGGGGACAGCGGTGTTTCTCCTTTCATCGCGCCGCTCGTGATGGACCCGAACAATCCCGATACCCTCTATGGGGGCAGTACCCGAATCTGGCGCACCACCAATGGCGCAGGAAATTGGAGTCTGCTATTAGCCGCGTTGGGTGGTGATCCATCTCCTCAATGTTCTACCATTGAGGTCGCGAAGGGCAACTCCAATGTGCTTTGGGTTGGCTACAATAGTGGCACTGTGTTGAGGAGCGTGAACGGCGGTTCAAGTTGGACCACTGTGGATAACAACCAAACTGGCACCAATCCCATCACCCAAGGCGGCGCGGTGACCGACATCGCCATCAATCCAAACAATCACAATGAGGTCGCCGTGACGATTGGCGGTTTTCACCAACAGCAGGTGTGGTACACCAATAATAACGGTCAAACCTGGAGTCTCCGAGTCGGTTCGGGTGTCAACCAACTGCCCCAGATTCATTGCACCAGCGTTGTGTGGCATCCCAACAAGCCGAACTGGTTGTACGTCAGTTCCGACCTGGGAATCTATGCTTCCGTCGATGTGGGCGTGAGTTGGAACCGCGCTCCGCGCAATGTGTTCCATGAAGGTCCCATCAATGGCGAAGTCAGCCAACTGTTTTGGGACGGCAGGGAAAGCCTCTATGCCGCAACCTATGGCAGGGGGCTTTGGCGGGTCTGGGTTCCGACGACCATCTATGTCGACCGGGCGCATAACGGTACCGAAAACGGGCGATTGGAAACTCCTTGGAACTCTGTTATCGAAGCCGATACCTACTCCGCTGCGGATATGGTCTACTCGATCAAAACGGGCAACTATGCGGAAGGACAAAAAACTTACCGCAAAAAGAGTAAATGGGTCGCGCGAGACGGTTCAGCGCGAGTTCGGTAAAAGATACGGAGGTTGTCTCAAAGCTCAAAAAGCAGATGCTTCGGCTACGCTCGGCATGACATGATGGGCAGAATCCGCCCATCATGTCACCCTAAGTGTAGCGAATGGGTCTGCTGTTGCTTAGGGCAACGGCTAAATTTCCGCGAACGCGTCCATGATGCCTAACGCCCTGAATCTGGGCAACCACAGGGGTTCACCTACTATTCATACCTAATCAACCTCCAAAATCGTGTTATAATATAACGCTTTTCTAACGCTTGATTCTGAATGGAGGCAAATATTAATGCGACTCAAATGGCTATTATCGGGAGCCTTGCTCTCACTTTCACTTGCGACTCTCTATGCCCAAACAACTTTTTCTTATCAGGGTTCCCTGCGCGACGGCGGTGTGCCTGCCAACGGCAACTACGACTTCCTTTTCCGCCTGTTTGACGAGACCAACGCTGTCATCGGCGCGCCTGTCTTCGTCAATAACGTCGAAGTGCGCAACGGGCTATTCACCGTGAACCTGGATTTTGGCGCACTGTTCCCCGGCTTGGCGCGCTCCTTAGAAATCCGCCCTCGCCAAGACTTTGCTTCCAGCAACAATACCAGCACCTTAGGCAGTTTCCCCACGATTCTTGCCCCCCGCGTGAACATCCAGCGCACACCCTATGCTATTTTTGCGAACAACGCGGGCAGCGTGCCATGGAGCGGCATTACTGGGATTCCCGCCGGCTTTGGCGACGGTGTGGACAATGACACCACCTATTCTGCAGGCGCAGGGTTGCAGCTCGCTGGCACGACCTTTTCCATCGCGAATTTGGGCGTTACTAACACGATGATCGCCAACAACGCGGTGTCCAATGCCAAGATCAGCGATGTGGCGTGGAGCAAGATCACCGGCGCGCCCAGCAGTTTCCCGCCGAGTGGCGCGGCAGGCGGCGATTTGGGAGGCACTTATCCCAACCCGCAAGTCACGGGACTGACTTTGCCCATTTCTGAGACGGCTGCATCGGTTGGCACGCCTGCGTTCTGGATCACAAACTCAGCGGTTTCAGGTGTCGCCTGGGGCGGTGTGTTTCAGAGTGAAAGCCCTACAGGGGTTGGTGTGCTTGGTATTGGCAATTCATCGAGTGGCACGAACTACGCTGTTGTAGGAATCTCAAACAGCCCGGATGGCTGGGCAGGTTATTTCACCAACCGTGTCGGAGTTGGATCAGTCGCCAATTCTCCACAAATCAGTTTCTCCGCGGCGGACGGCGATGTGACGCTCACTAACCCTCAAGGCTCTATTACCTTTGCTGCCACCAGCGGCGCAAACGCTCCGATGATCCAGATGTTCGCTTCAGGAACTTTGAACGCGAACCGGATGGTGATCGCTCATTCGCCCACTTTCACTAACTATGGCTTGCAGTACCGTGACAGCGACGACACCTTTCATTTCCTTTGGGCTGGCACATCCGTCCTTTCAATTGGTAATTTCATTGGTGTCGGAGTGGAATCGCCCGCATTCCGTCTCGATGTGCAGGGCAGAATGCGTATACGAGGCAACGATGCGGGCAGCTCTGCCGGATTATGGCTCTATAGCGATCCCAACGGCAATGACCGCGCCTTTATCGGTCTGGAAACGGCGAATCTGGTGGGCTTATACGGTAATACTGGCGCAGGTTGGAGTTTGCGAATGAACACCACGAATGGGAATGTGGGCATAGGAACGACGCCCACTAATGACAATAAACTTCGCGTCGCAGGCACAACCGCTGCGCCGACCGTTTTGATTACAGGAAACAACAATGATAATCTGGACAGTGTGCTTCGGATAGAGAATCAGGCGAATGGTGGGCGGGGAATATTCGTTTCTATGCCGAATGGAAATTTCTGGCCCGGCATCACGGTAGCGCATGCGGGGAACGGTTGGGGCGGTTATTTTTCATTGAATAGTTCCGCGAACATCTATGATGCGGTGCGAGGAATCACCAACGGCACCGCGCGCGGCGGCTACTTCACCGTGAGTAATAGCGCCAATACGAGCGCAGCGTTGGAAGGAAGCACGAACGGCACCTCGGGAATAGGTGTGCGCGGCGAGGCGACTGCCAACACAGGCACAAACTACGGGGTTTATGGAACCTCTGCGAGCGGCAGCGGCTGGGGTGTCTGGGCGCAAGGGCGGTTGGGCGCGAGCGGCACAAAGTCCTTCCGGATCGATCATCCCCAAGACCCAGAAAACCGCTACCTGCTGCACTATTCCAGCGAGTCTCCCGAACCGATTAACTTCTACAGTGGGAACGTTGTGACGGATGCGCGCGGGTATGCGACCGTGACCCTGCCGAGCTGGTTTGAAGCCATCAATCGCGACTTTCGCTATCAACTGACAGTAATCGGCGATTTCGCGCAGGCAATTATCGCCGAGGAGATCAAAGGCAACCGGTTCGTGATTCGCACCGACAAGCCTCAGATCAAAGTTTCATGGCGCGTAGAAGCCGCGCGCAACGATCTGTGGGTTCAGCGGTACGGCGCGCCGGTCGTGGTGGAGAAGACAGGCGTTGAGAAGGGAACCTTGCTCCATCCTGAACTGTATGAACAACCTGCAGAGAAGGGGATTCGCTATCAGCCCCCGCCTCGCGAAGATCGATAATCAGTTAGACGGTTGGTTCTTTGGAGAATTGTCCCAAAGGACTAACCGTTTTTCTTTGAAATCGTTGTATAATTTACATTGTGATGAAGCGATTTTCTTTTGCCAGCTTGATGTTGTTGATGTTAGGGTGTTTTAACCTCTTGTCGGCATTGGGAACCTTTGTTCCCAGCTTTGTGAAAGACCGGGTGAACAAACAATTTATTCCGGTTTGGGAAAATCTGCTTTCGCCGTTGTCGGGAGGTCAACCGAGCGAGTCCGCAGTTCGAAACCTGGCGGTTATCTCGCAGTGGATTATCGGCACTTGGGAACTGGTGATGGGATGTTTCTTAATCGCCGCCGCATTCCTGCCCGCGCGCCGAGTTCCGTTCAGCAACGTAGGGCTTGGGATGGCGCTTGCGATTTTTAGCGTGTTTACTTTTGTGACGTTTGGAACCCACGACGAGCGTTTGCCTCACTGGGATCAATATCCTCAGCTGATGATTTGGGTGGCGGCGGTTTGGATTGTGGTTCACCTGTCTGAAAGCGGGGACTCAAAATCAACATGACAGATTAGTTGGTTAGGGAACGACATCAGGTAGAAAAGCAGACCCTTCGGCTACGCTCAGAGTGACAAATGGAGTGGCTCCTTCCCTTTGCTTACAGGGGCAGGCTGGGAAGGGGTTCTGTCATGCCAAGCATAGCCGAAGGGTCTGTTGTTTTTGGGCAGCCACAGAGGGCAGCCACAGAGGGCAGCCCTACGAGATGCCTCGCGCGTGGGAATGACGGAGGGGGGATTTTTCAAATCCCCCCTCCGCATTTCTTTAGCACTACCCCTCTCTATTTAGTCGGGGCAACGAAAGATTCGGTCGCTCGCCAAAGTCGGGAAGGCGCGGCGGGTTCTCTTCCATCTGCTTCATCAACACCTCAATCGATGTGTCCAATTGCGGGTCGACCCCATTCGCGTAATCTTGCGGACGGTAATCCACGTCGATGTGGGGATCGGTTCCGTAATTTTCCACATTCCAGCCCACGTCCTGGAACCAGAAAGAATAACCGGGTTGGGTGGTGAGTCCGCCATCGACAAACAGCGAACGAGGCCAGATGCCAATCACGCCGCCCCAGGTGCGTTTGCCAATGAGCGTGCCAAGTTTCATCAACTTGAAACTATGCGAGAAGATGTCGCCATCGGAACCGGCGCGCTCATCCGTTACTGCCACCATCGGACCCATCACCGACTCGGTAGGATAAGGTTCTGGCGTTCCCCAGCGGCGAATGTCATAGCCAATACGTTTGCGCGCCAGTTTCTCCAGCAGCAGCTGCGACACATGTCCGCCGCCATTGTTGCGAACATCCACGACCATACAGGGATAAGCGACTTCGGCGAGAAAACTGCGATGAAACTCCGCATAGCCTCGCGCGCCCATATCGGGAATATGCACATAGCCTGCCTGTCCGTTGGTTTTCCGCCGGACATAATCGCGATTCGCGCAAACCCATTCTCGATAACGCGCCGTCATCTCTTGATTTAAGGTTTTTACCGTCGCTTCGCGCTTTTGCCCGCCTGCCTCTTGAATCGTGAGCTTCACCGCTTGTCCGGCGGTGTGGGTTAAGGCTTTACCGGGCGGGTAGGCTTTGCTAAGACGCCTGTCGTTAATCGCAATCAGGTAGTCACCGATCTGCGCATGAACGCCCGGTTCATTGAAGGGCGAATCGGCTTGGTCGTTCCAGGCGTCGCCGTTCACAATGTGGGTGATTTTGTATGCCTGCGCGGCTTCATCCCAGGCAAAATCCGCGCCTAAGAAACCTTGCGCATAGTTGGGCGAAGTTCGGTAATCGCCTCCCATCTCATAGCAATGCGAAGTTCCCAATTCGCCTTGCATTTCCCACATCAGATCGGAGAATTCAGCGCGGGTAGAGACACGCTCCAACAGCGGGTAGTAACGCTGGTAGACGCGCTCCCAATCCACTTTGGACATATCCGCCACCCAGAAGTAATCCCGTTGCAAGCGCCACGCTTCGCGGTACATTTGCTGCCACTCAGAGGTCGGAACCACCGAGCAGCGCGCGCGATTCAAATCGACCCATCCCGTCAATCGCGAGGCTTTATCGCTCGTTTCCTTCTCGTCCGGTTTTTCTCCTGCTTTTAAGACGCGCAGTCGTTTACCGGCGCGGTAAGCCATTGTTTTTCTGTCATGTGAGAGGATGAAATGAGAGATTCCTGTAATAATCTCTTCCGATTTTTGATTTTTGAAATCGTAAAGATGCAGGGTTCCCTTGGCTTCCACTTCATCCACCAAACCGTTTGTGTTCAAACTGCTCTCTTGTGGAAAAGAGGATACCAGCATCTTCCCGTTGGGCAATCCCGCGATCTGTTGGTATTCGCCTTCGGGGAAGGGCAACGCGACAACCCGCTTGTGAATCTCATCGAAGTCGATCTCGACCGGTTTTGGCTTTGCGCCTGCTTCTTCGTTCCCTTCGGTTTTCTTTCCCTCTTCCGGCGGTGTTTCTATCCAGGATTGCGGCTCCGGCATCAGCGGATGCGGCGCATCTTTGCGCAGGGTCACCAGCATAGGGCGCATGGCGCGTGGGAAGCCCAAATCAAACTGCAGATGGTCATAAACCGGCGCGTATTCCCTGAAGGAGACGAAATAGAGATAGTTGCCTTCGGGGTCCCAATCGGGCATCAGGTCTTGGAATTCGGGCGGAGTTACGATCCAATGCTCGCCTGTCGCGGGACGGCAGATTTTGAGCGAGCGCGTTCGTTCCGTTTCCGCGCAGTCATAGGCGATCCATTGACCATCGGGCGACCAAGAGAGGCTGTTGAGGAAGTGATGCTTGCTACGATCCAGTGTTTTGCTTTCGCCGGTGTTCAAATCGACCCACATCAATTCCATCCGGTGATTGATGAGGGCAACCTGATCTTCCGTTGGCGAGACTTTCATCTCGTACACATGCCCAATGTCGATGGCATCCCAGTTTTTGGAAGGCGTATCGCTGCCTGGTTCGTGAACTTCGAGCCGCTCTTCGCCGCTCGCGTCCGAGATCGCGACAAAGCGTTTACCCTCTTTCAAATAGCGCAGCAGCCGGTAGCGAACCCCGTCCGATTCGCCAAACTGGGTGACCGCGCCGTCCCAATTGCCCATGTGAAAAGGCTTGCCGCGAACCGTCAGCGCAAGCGAATGTCCTTGTGGGTGGAGGTCATAATCTTGCCAATAATCTTCCGTGTCCACAAACTTGCGCTGGGTTTGGGTTCGGGGACTGTTCAAGGCGATAGGCACTTTTCTTTCTTGACCGCTCGCAACATCATAAAGGTAGATGTCTGCGCCCGCATGATAGACGATCTGTTTGCCGTCGGTGGACGGGAAGCGACAGTAATACTCTTCATGATGCGTGTGCCTTTGCAGGTCACTGCTGTCGGGCAGGCAAGAGTAGAGATTACCGATGCCTTCGTGGTCAGAGATGAAGTAGATTCGTTCGTTGATCCACATTGGCGCTGTCAGGTTGCCTGCGGCGGGCGTGAGCCTTTCAAAGTTGCCGTCGCCTGCGCGGTCGATCCAGAGCGCGCCGGCAGTGCCTCCCCGGTAGCGCTTCCAACGCGCCGGATCCAGGGTATGGCGTCCCAACACTTTCGCGCCGTTCGGTCCGAACGAAAGATGGTTTGCGGGTCCCATTCGCATCTGCGTGGGTTCGCCGCCAGTGGGGTCAATGGTCCAAAGCCAAGTTTCGCGAATGGGTCGCCCCGCCGTGCTGGTATAGAGAATCTGTCCTTCGGGTGTCCATCCAATCACGGTTGTGAGCGCGCCATGATAAGTTAGCCGAGTCGCTTCACCGCCTGAAGCGGGCATCACATAGACTTCAGGATGACCCTCCTCCCGCGCGGTAAACGCCAGCCAGTTCCCATCGGGTGAAAAGGCAGGGCGGCTCGCTTCCGATAGGCTGACTGTCAGTCGTCTTGCGCTCCCTCCTTCCTTGCTCACGCTCCAAATATCATCTTCACATACAAAGGCGATCGCATCATTGCTGATCGCTGGAAAACGGTAATAGCCTTGCATAATGAGTAAGATTATACCGCTTTAAGGCGAAAATACAATATTTTAGGCAGTTTTTGTCCGGTTTTGTCCTGCTGTGGAGTCTATATAAGTGTGCAATGAGAACAAGAGGTTCTTTTTTCACATGAACGATCTAACCTAAGGAGGGCTACTCAATTGTTTAGCTCAAAATCGAAATTCGTAGTCTCAACAGCTGTTGCTTTTTTGTTCGCCGCCTATGGCGCGAACGCGCAAGTCTCTTTAACCGATGGAAATGCTTACGCTGAAATCGACCCCGACTTCGGCGGTGGCATGTACACTTTTGAAGTCGATGGCATCGATCAACTTTACCAGCAGTGGTTCTGGTACCGATATGACGGCATGCAGGATGAAATGGCTATCAACAACCTCTCGGCTCCGACCGTGAACCAAATCGCTCCCAACATCGCCGGTATCAGCTACAATGACGGCACTTTGAAGGTAGAGGTTTTTTACCTGTTGACCGGAGGCACTGCGGGTAGCGGTACCGCCGACATCGCTGAGTCGATTCGTATTACCAACGTATCGGGCAGCCCACTTAATCTCTCTTTCTTCCAATACTCGGACTTTGATCTGATGGCAAACAGCCAAGGCGACAGCGTGACTCGCGAGAATGCGAATACGATTCGCCAGAGCAAGGGACCGGTCACCGCTTCGGAAGTGGTTTCTACTCCCGCGGCGAATCACTGGGAAATCGGCGGTTTTCCCTCCATCATCTCCAAGTTCTTTGATGGTTCCGCTACTACCCTCAGCGACAGCGGTTCTCCCTTCGGACCGGGCGACGGCACGTTTGCCTGGCAGTGGGATCGAACTTTGGGCGTGAACGGCTCCTTCTTGATTAGCAAAGACAAGCGAATCGAGGGTGTGCCGGAGCCTGCCAGTATGATCGCTTTAGGCACCGGTTTAGTGGGTCTTGCTCTGCGACGCCGCCGCAAATAAGCCTCATCACCATCAAGTGAAATACGACAACGCGCCTGCCTTACATCAACAGCAGGCGCGTTGTGTTTTTATGGTTTTCAATCTTTGAAAAGCAGACCCTTCGGCTGCGCTCAGGGTGACAGGCTTGTAGAGGCGCGCCTGCATGTAAGGTGTCTCAAAACTGCCCGTCAACCGATTTCTTGCCCCCGAATGAATTCAAGGGCTACCCCAAAGAAGCCTGCTCAAGCAGGCTCAACAGCAGGTTCGGGTCACTATTACGCAGCCCGTTTTAACGGGCTTGGTCTTCATCAGACCCCGAATTCATTCGGGGGAGGGAAAGAGCACTGTGAGACTCTTCCACCTGCAGCCAATGTTCTAAGCGGTCAATATCGGTTCCCACGCTGGCATAGGGGCTGAAAATCGCTTTCACAGGCGCGCCCACCAAACGCCCCACCCGCGCCTCTATCGCGCGAACCGAGAGCAGTCCCGCAGAAACCGCCTGCGCCAGCAAGAAACGAAGGAGCAGCCCTAAACCGATTTGTGAAGCGAGCTTCGCTGGTTGTTTTCGGGCATCATAGAGCGCGCGAAGCCGGGGCAACTGCTGCAGAGCGATTTCTCGCCGGACCCAAAACAGGTTGCCGCCCGTCAATGCGCCCTCTTTCAAGCGGACTGCCGTGCGCTTCATCTGCGGAAACTCGCGCTGACACACTTCTACCGGCACTACCGCATAGGCAATTGCCGCGCCGCTTTGCGCTGACTCGCGTAGGAAATGTGAGACTGCCTCAGAAGTAAGGAACGGCACATCGACCGTGACAAACAACACCGATTCGCTGCGGGTTTGCTCCAGTCCCAAGCGCACATTGCTCATCAGATCCTCTCCGGGTGTCAGCACGCGATACCCATCGCCCGTAGGCGCGTTCCCGATGAGCCAAATGTCGCCAATGCCCTCTGCGTCTTGAACCGCCTTCAGAACCCGCTGGTACATCGGGATCCCTTTGACTGGAACCATCGCGCGAGACTCCGCGCCGCTTGCCGACTGCCACTCCGAATCTAATACGCCTCCCGCCAAAATGACCACGTCTGACTTCATATTGCTTCTCCCTCCAGCGCTAAGGGGCGTTCCTTCACTAAGCGTAAGAAATACGCGCCGATGAGCAAGTAGACCGGCACCAGCGCGAACACCATCCGCCAGCCTAAGCCCATTTCTTGACGGTTCAAGGCATCCGCGATCGGTCCTGCCAGCAAAGGCGCAATCACCTGTGGAATCGTCATCGCAATGTGCCAGATTGCCATATAGCGACCTGCTTCATTGCGTGGAACCAAATTGCTTGCCAACGCCCAATCGACCGCCGTGAACGCACCCCAAGCCATGCCGAACACGACCCCCAGAGCGTAAACTGCGGTGAGCGATTTTGTGAAGAGAAATGCCAGCGTGCCGACTCCCAGCACCGCGCAGCAAACAAACATCACTGTCTTTTTGCTCTTACGATCGCTGAGGACGCCCGCTGCCCAGTTGCCAATCACGCCGCTGAGAATCGCTAATTCCATCACAATGAATGCCTGCAAGGGAGCGCGCTCGCCCAACCCAATGCTGTCTGCTAAATAGAACAGAATGTAGGTTGTGACGGTGGTAAAACCTAAGTTAAAGAAAAAGCGCGAGAGGATGACATTACGAAAGTTCGTTTGCCCTTTCAAGCGAATATCGAACATATGGGCAAGAGTCACTCGCGCCTGCTCTGGGTGGTCGGGCTTCCAAGGCTTGTCGCGCATGCCCAACAGGGTCCATGCCATCGTGAGGGCAAGCGACAAGCAGAGAATCACTCCCACGATTTGCAGCCGCTGATCCATTGTTTTGTCTGCAAAGATCATGGGCGGATCGGTCAACGCCAGTCCTGCCACTGCCAACCCAATGGCTTGCCCCAAGAGGGTCATCATGCCCATGTATGCCGATGCCAATCCGTGCTTGTTTGGGTGAACTTGGTCGGGAATCACCGCTTGATAGGGACCGTTTGCCCAATTCAAAAAGAGTTGGATCAACACAAAGCACAGCACGAGCGCGAGGAAATTGCCCGTTGCCATGAACATCAAAATGAAGGGGAGGCTGAGCAGAGTTCCATACAAAATGAAAGGTCTGCGTCTGCCCCAGCGGGATTGCGAACGGTCGCTGAGGGGACCGACTACCAGTTCAATCACAGTTGAAATCAGCGCGCCTACCGCAAACAGGATGCCCAAATAAGTGCCTCGCATATCGGGCGGCGCGAGTTGGTCCACGCGCACCTGCATAACGATGGTGAGAAAGGCTGCCCAATGCAGGCTGACTCCCGCCCAGAACGCGCTGATGGCGAGGTAGTCTTTGATGGTCAAGACGCGAAATTCGCCCTCGGAAGGCGTTTCGTGTGGAAGGCGGTCTGCCATAGCCTTCATAATTCGGGATGAGGTTGGATGCTCCTGCCCTAAACCATATCAGGTAAACTTATAGGCGACCGTTGCGCGAAGGAGCGCAGCAAGAGGTATAAACAATATGTATGTCATTATTGCGGGTGGAGGCGATGTCGGATATCATCTGGCGAAGGCGCTGTATCAGCAAGGGAACGAAGTGCTGCTCTTAGAGAAAAACCGCCGCCGGGCAAGCGAACTGGGCGAAGAGATGGGCGACCGCGTGATGTATGGCGATGCCTGTGAAGTGCGTATTTTGAATGAGGCAGGGGCGCGGCGCGCCGATGTCGTCGTGGCAGCGACGGGCGATGACGAGGATAACCTCATTATCTGCCAGTTGGCGCAGAGCTATTTCGGAGCGAAGCGTATCCTTTCTGTTGTGCGGGACCCCCGGCATGAAGCGCTCTTTTTCCGGTTGGGCGTCAAAGAAACGATCTGCAGCACGCGCTTCATTTTCAATCTGCTGGAGCAAGAAGTGGAGTGTGGGGAAGTGTTGCCGATTGGCGCATTGAACCGAGGGCAGATTGAAATCATTGAAGCCGAAATCACCGAAGAGTCGCCTGTCGTGGGCAAAACGATTGGCGAATTGCTGTTGCCTGCCGACGCGCTCATCAGTGCGGTTGTGCGGCAGGGCAACACGCTCTTAGGCGTCAGCGGGTTGGCTTTGCAACCGGGCGACACAGTCATTGCGCTCACAAAACCTGCCAGCGAAAAGCAGTTGGCGAAAGTCTTAACAGGATAACCATCAAAGATTATGCAGATTCCGATTAACTATGGGATCAACGGCGCATTTTTGACTCGTCGTTGGGAAGAGCCCGAAAACTGGATGCGCCTGACCCGCGAGTTGGGCTACCGGTATCACTCCTTTTGCGCGGACGTTTTAGACCCCTTTTTCAGCGGCGACCGGAACTTTCAATTGGAAACGGCGCAGCGCGTTCGCCGGGCAGCAGAACATTATGGCGTCACGATCAGCGATGTTTACACCGGGGTCGCCACCCACCGCTTTCATGGGCTGTCTCATTCCGACCCACGAGCGCGCCACCGGATGGTGCAATGGATCGAGGCGTGCGCGGAGACTGCCACATGGCTGGGAACCGACTCGATCGGTGGGCATTGGGACGCTTTTTCGGTCGAAGTGCTGGAAGACCCCGACCGCACTCGCGACATGATGCGGTTGCAATACGACACGTTTCGCGGGCTGGCGCGTATGTTCAAACGGAAGGGATTGCGCCTGCTCTCCCAAGAGCAGATGTATATTCCCAGCGAAAAGCCCTGGACTTTGGATGAAGCGGATGAGTTTTTGGTGGAAGTGAACCAGGACAGCGACGGCGTGCCAGTCTTTTTGACGCTGGATACAGGGCACGCGGCGGGCGTTCATTATGGGCTGTCGGGCGCGGACACCGACTATTTGGCATGGATCCGCCGGTTCGCGTCAGTCTCTGAAATCATTCATTTGAACCAGACGACGCCCGATGCCAGTCACCATTGGCCCTTTAACGAGGAGTATAACGCCAAAGGGTGTGTCAAGATTCCAGAGGTACTGGAAGCGATCCGGGAATCGTTCGCGAAACACCGGGAGCGTCCTTTTGGGTTTATGCCGCCCGCGGACCGACTGTATCTGATTGTGGAGATCATTCCTGGCTCCACAAAAACCGAAGCGAAACTGCTTCAAGAGTTGCGAGAAACGGCGGATTATATTCAGCAGTTCATTCCAGACAGCGGATTAGTGATGGAGGTAGGATAATGCGTATGATGAAGACAGTTTTGAGCGTTGTCGCGCTTGTGAATAGCGGTCTCTTTGCCCAAACCAGCGCGCCAAAATTTGACGATTTTGTGCAAAACAAGATGAAGGACCTGCGCATGACGGTTCGTTCGGAGGCGGTTCGGCTGGGTGAATTGCGCAAGATCAACACCGACTTCGCCAATGCTTACCGCTTCCGTCAAATGGAAGCCTATTATGAGGAGCCGGGCAAAATCAGGCTCGAATCGGAAGTGATGAACCGCAAGGTCACCTATGTTATCAATAACGATAAAAAACTGGTGATTGCCCCGAACCAGCGGGTAACAGAGGATGTTTCTAACTCGCCCGGCAAGCGGCAATCGATGATGGATTTTGGCGTGATTACGCCATTTACCGCCAGCCGAATGAACAAAAAATATCTTCGTCAAGAGAAGCGGGATGGAAAAACGCTCTTTGTGTTTGAACTGACTTGGAACTATGGCGATGATGATGCGCGCCATATCGTTTGGATGGACCCCAAAACTAAACTAACCGTCCGCCGCGAGTGGTTCGACCGCTGGGGCAGGCACATGGCGAATTTTGAATACAAAGACCCGGTGGAGGTCGCGCCCGGCGTGTGGATGCCCTCCAAAGTCGAGGTGTTCAACGGCGGCAACCGTTTTGGCGGCAGAACCGTACAGCAGAACATCCGCGTCAACCAGGGGTTAAACGATACGCTCTTCAAAATCTGACGTGAACGACTCCGCCCGTCCTTCCGAGGTCAACGCTTTTCAGCAAGTCGCGCCCTATTACGACACGCTGATGCAGGGAATCCCTTATATCTGGTGGTTCCATTATGTGGAAGCGCTGATGGACAAGCTGGGGCGTAAAGCGGACACTGTGTTGGACCTTTGTTGCGGGACAGGCAACTTGACCCAGCTCTTTGCTATTAACGGCTATCAATCGACCGGTATCGATGTCTCGGAACCGATGATCGAACGGGCAAAACAGAAAGCGCTTGAAACCGATCTGCCGATCTATTACGAAGCCCAAGATGCCAGCCAGTTTGAACTCGACCGGCGTTTCGACTTAGTGGTCAGTCTGTTCGACAGCCTCAACAACCTGACCGATCCAGACGCGCTGGAAAACTGCTTTCGTCAGGTCAAAGCGCACCTGAACCCGGAAGGCACTTTTATTTTTGACTTGAACACGGAGTACGCTTTCACGCAGAAGATGTTTGACCAGAAAGACCGCAAACCCTCCTCGCCCATTCGCTATCTCTGGACCAGCCGCTATGACAAGAAGAGCAGACTCTGCCAAATCACGATGAACTTTTGGGTCACGGAAGATGGAGAAGAGAAGCAGTTTGTGGAGATACACCAGCAGCGCGCTTACTCAGAAACGGAAGTTCAGGGGATGTTGCAGCGCGCAGGCTTCACGCGCTGCCAAACTTTTAATGCCTACACGCTGAAGCCTCCCACACGCCGTTCAGACCGGGTGTTTTACGCCGCGTATTGAGGGCTAAAACGCAGGTTCATCTTTCTTGAAAGGGTTAGGTTGGAGGGCGCAGCTCCGTCTTCGCCGTTTCCTATTCCCCTGTTAACAAGGGGAAGGAGCAAAGCATGCTGTCACCCTGAGCGAAGTGAATGGGTCTGCTTTTGAAAAGCTGGATTCCCGCGTTCGCGGGAATGACGGGCGGGCAGCGGCTTGTCTTCAAGTAGGCTTTAGAGAACGGACGACTCTCTCGAGGTTCTACTTAATACTCAGGTTCGTCTTTCTTGAAGGGATTGCGCCAGAAGACAAAAAGCGCTTTGCCCACCACTCGGTTCGAGTCGAGCAGTCCCCAAAACCGCCCGTCGCTGCTTTCGTTTCGGTTGTCGCCGAGCGCCAAGTATTTGCCTTCGGGAATCGGTTCCGGTTTCGCTTTTATCACGCGCTCAGCTTCGTCGTCGTCCACTTGAATGCCCGGTACGCCGCGGGGAACCTCCGCTTTTTCGTTTAGGTTGTTGGGCGCGCGAAACACGCTGATCTCTCCGTTGAAGCCTTCGTACAAGTTGTAAACACTGCCCCCGATGATTTTCATGCCCATGCTGTAGTTGGCATTACTGCGGGCATAATCTTCTTTCAGTTTTTCATTGTTTCGGTAGACGCCATCGTTGGGTTTAATCTCGATAGTATCGCCCGGTTTACCGATCAAACGTTTGATGAAGTCGGTTTTGCCAGGAATTTGCCCTTGTTCCAGTGCATGGTCCGGCGCGCGGAACACGATAATATCGCCCTGTTTGGGATCGCTGAACCGGTAATTGAATTTGCCTACCATCACCAAATCGCCGATTTTCAGAGTATCTAACATGGAGCCGGAGGGAATATAAAACGGCTGAGCAATGAAAGGGCGAACGATCAAATAGACCAGGATACCGGCATAAATTACCGCATCCATCAAATCGCTGAAGAAACGCGCTGCCCGTCCCTCGATCCGCGCAGCGACTAAGCGGATAAGCAGGAAAAAGCCCATCGCAAACACAACGGTGCTGACGGGCAGGCGCGCTAAGACTTCGATGAATCCCAAGGGGCTGGCTCCCTCCATTAGCGCGACATATCCTCTTTCAGACGAGCCGCTTTTCCGAACCGGCTGCGCAGGTAATAGAGTTTGGCGCGGCGCACTTTACCTTTACGCAGCACTTCCAAGTTGCCCACAACCGGCGCATGGATCGGGAAGGTGCGCTCGACGCCCACCCCATAAGAGATTTTACGCACTGTGATGGTGTCTCGGATACCGCCATGCTTGCGGGCGATAACCACGCCTTCAAACATCTGGGTGCGTTCCTTGTTGCCCTCGCGCACGCGCACATGCACGCGCACCGTATCACCGGCGCGAAACTCCGGGACATCTGTCTTCAAATATTTCTGTTCGATTTCCGCTAATAACTGCTGGCTCATTCTTCTCCACCTCGATTCTTCATCAGTTTCAAATCGTCTTTTGTCAGGTTGGCTTTCGCGAACAGGTCCGGTCTCAGCGCGCGGGTCAACCTGAGTTGCTGCTGCCTGCGCCACTGCGCGATCTGCCCATGATGACCGGATAACAACACTTCCGGCACGCGAATGCCTTCAAACTCTTCCGGGCGCGTATATTGCGGATAGCCCAGTAAGCCGTCCGCATACGAATCTTGCTGAAGAGATTCCTCTGCGCCCAATACGCCCGGCAGCAACCTTATCACTGAATCGATCACGATCAGCGCGGGTAGTTCGCCGCCCGTTAAAACAAAATCGCCTATACTGACCACATCGGTCGCGAGAGTCTCGCGGATTCGGGCATCGAATCCCTCGTAATGCCCGCACAAAAGGATCAGATGTTCTTCTTGCGCGAATGATTCGGCGACAGACTGACCATAAAGTATACCCTGCGGTTCCAACAACACGATTCTTGCCTTAGAACCAGACATCGTTTGCTGGCAGTGGCGTACTGCCTGCGCGGCAGGCTCGAGTTTCATCACCATGCCTGCGCCGCCCCCATATGGCACATCATCCACTTTGCGGTGCTTATCCTGCGTGAATTCGCGCAGTTGATGAGTCCGTATTTGCGCCGCTCCCCTCTCTTGGGCGCGCCGGGCGATGCTATAGTTCGTTCCCGCCTCAATCACTTCGGGGAACAGCGTAATGACATCGAAGGTCAACACCGGTTTACTCCTCCGCTTCTGGCAGCCGAACCGTTATGCGTCCCTTCTCAAGGTCGACCTTCAAAATAAATTCTTTGCGCGCCGGGATCAGATGCTTGCCCGCTTCATACAAGTCATAGGCGGCGGTCGGGATGACCCGCTTCAACAGCCCCACTTTTTCGCCCGCTTCCGTCACGACGGTCAACCCGATAAGATCGGAGATGTAGTATTCATTTTCGGGCAACGGAACGCGCTCTTCCGGCGGCACCATCAGCCACATGCCGCGCAGTTCCTCGGCGTCATCTATCGTGTGAACGCCATTGAGCGACAGAATCAGCGTGTCTTGAATCCATCGCGCGTTTTCCACAAAACATTCTTGCGGTTTTTCGGTTCGCGGCTTCACTTTTCCGCGCCGGTTCCTTTCTAATTCTGGCTCCTCTGCGCCTTGCGGCTGGGGCGGTTTCCATAGATAGAATCGCGCTCCGGGCTGAAAACGCTCCGGGAAATCGGTTTCCAGACGAACTTTCATCTCGCCGTTCCGCCCAAAAGGACGGAGGATAATCCCGACCGTCACCCATTGACGAGCGAGTTTCGGAATATGCGAACGCGCGCGGGTCATATCGCTCAGTCGGTCTGGATGTCGATCTGAATCCGGAGCCGGTTCTTGGAGGCAACGGCGCGGGTCACGGCGCGAAGCGCATTGGCGATTCGCCCTCCTTTCCCGATCACTTTGCCCCGGTCATTGGGATGAACCGTGATTTTGTAGAAGGCGGTATCGCGATCTACTTCCTCGGAAATTTGCACGCTGTCCGGATTTTCCACCAACGCCTTCACCAGGGTTTCAATAAATATTTTCATGCCAGTTGGTCGCCTGTTTACGCGTTGTCGGCGGGCGCGGCAGGCGCGTCTGCGCCGCTGAACTTTTGCCAGACGCCTTGCACTTGTAGCAATTTCTTGACCCGTTCGGTGGGCTGGACGCCTGTTTTCAGCCAATAAAGCGCGCGCTCCTCGTTGAATTTGATTTCTGCGGGGTCCGGGATCGGATTATAATGTCCGATAATTTCCACGAATTGCCCCTCTCGTGGCGCGTTGCTGGGGGCAATCACCACGCGATAGAACGGTTTCTTTTTCTTGCCTATTCGGGTTAAACGCATTTTTAACATGAGTGTGTCTCTGTCCTCCTGAGTTATCGCCGCATCCAGGGCATTTTGCCCTTTTTCGCTTTGAATTTGGTCTCCATTTTCGCGAACTGTTTCATCATTGTCCGCATTTCCATAAATCGTTTTATCAGTTCGTTGACTTCGTCCAATTTTGTGCCGCTGCCCGCCGCGATTCGCTTCTTACGGCTAAAGTTGAGCGAGTCGGGATGCCGCCGCTCGAAGGGCGTCATGGATAAGACGATGGCTTCCATGCGTTTCAACGCGCCATCGTCGATTTGCACATCGCCCATCTGTTTTTTGATCTGTCCCATGCCGGGCAGCAGACCCAAAATCTGCTCCAGAGGTCCCAGTTTGCGGATTTGCCGCATCTGTCCCAAAAAATCTTCAAAATCGAAGGTGGCATCGCGCATCTTCTTTTCCAGAAGTTTCGCTTCCTCTTCTTCGATATTCAGCTCTACCTTTTCGAGGAGCGATAAGACATCGCCCATGCCCAAGATTCGGCTCGCCATGCGGTCCGGGTAGAACGGTTCCAGGGCATCGGTCTTTTCGCCCACGCCCACAAATCGGATCGGTTTGCCCGTTACCGACTTCAAGGAAAGCGCCGCGCCTCCGCGCGCATCGCCGTCCAATTTGGTCAGGATCACGCCGTCGATTTGCGCGCTTTCTTGAAAACTTTGCGCCACATTAACTGCTTCTTGTCCTGTTGTGGCATCCACAACCAGCCATGTCTCTTGAGGCTGCAAGAGGTTGCGTATCTGCTCAATTTCGCGCATCAACGCTTCATCCACATGCAGGCGTCCGGCGGTATCCACGATAATCGTGTCGCAACCCTGTTCTTCCGCTGCCTTCACGCAGGTTCGCGTTACCTCGACCGCGCCCAAATCCGGCACGGTATGGACAGGCGCGCCCACTTGCTGTCCCAACACTTGTAATTGCTTGATGGCTGCCGGTCTTTGCACGTCGGCAGCGACCAGCATTGGGCGTCTTCCCTGCGCTTTGACCCATTTTGCCAGTTTCGCGGCGGTGGTGGTTTTTCCCGAACCTTGCAGCCCGCAAAGCATAAAAATGGTGGGGGGACGCCCTGCCCATTTCACCGGTTCCGGCTCACCGCCCAGCAGGTTCACCAACTCATCGCGCACGATACGGATAACTTGTTGATCCGGCGTGAAACTTTTGATCAGTTCTTCGCCAATCGCCTGTTCGCGAACCCGCGCCGTGAATTCCTTCACCACGCGGAAATTGACATCGGCTTCCAACAGCGCCATACGCACTTCGCGCAGGACTTCCTCGACGCCTTCTTCCGTCAGGCGCCCTTTCCCGCGAATTTTTTCAAAGATCCCCTGCAGTTTATCGCTTAAACTCTCGAACATGCGCTGTATTTACCAGACAGGTATTATACCCGACAGGGGCGGGAAAGGGTGATGAGGTCTCAAAATTCGAAATAGGGCAGGTTACATTGGTCAGCAGGTATACTTTTTGTGATTCATAGGGAGAAGAGTAAATCGATGGATTATCAAGTCGTTTCGGTGAAACAGGCATTGTCGATGCCGGTGGGCAGCGCGATTGAAGCGCGAGGATGGGCGCGTTCGCGCCGGGACTCTAAGGGAATCACCTTTATCGAGATTAACGATGGCTCGCGTTTTAAGGGGCTGCAACTGGTGGTGGAAGCAGGCGCGGTTCCCGCAGAAACGCTGGAAGCCGTGACAACGGGTAGCTGCATTGCTGCGCGTGGGCAGGTCACTGAGTCGCCCGCCGCGGGGCAGCCGGTGGAACTGAAAGTGGAGCAGATCCATGTCTATGGTTCCGCAGACCCCGCCCATTACCCTCTGCAAAAGAAAGGGCATACCATGGAGTTCCTGCGGGAAATCGCCCACTTGCGCGCACGCAGCAACACCTTTGGCGCGGTTTTTCGGGTTCGGAACGCGCTGGCGTTTGCCGTTCACCAGTTTTTCCACGAGCGCGATTTTCTTTATGTGCATACGCCTATTATCACTACCTCCGATGCGGAAGGGGCTGGGGCGATGTTCCATGTCTCCACTCTGGAGCCTGGACAATTTCCCAAAACCGAGACGGGTGAACCGGACTGGTCGCAAGATTTTTTTGAGAAAGCAGCCTACCTTACCGTGAGCGGTCAGTTGGAGGCAGAAGCGTTGGCGTTGGCGTTCAGCAAAGTCTATACCTTTGGTCCGACCTTTCGCGCGGAAAACAGCAACACCCCGCGCCACCTCGCTGAGTTCTGGATGATTGAACCTGAAATGGCGTTTTATGATCTGAAGGACAACATGCAGTTGGCAGAGGATTTCTTAAAATATATCATCGCCTATGTGATGGAGCATTGCGAAGAGGATTTGGCGTTTTTCAACCAGCGAATCGAGCCGACCGTTCTGCAGACACTGGAACATGTGGCGAATTCCTCATTTGAGCATATCACCTATACTGAGGCGGTCAATCTGTTACAAAAGGCGAACCGGACCTGGGAGTTCACGCCGGAATGGGGATGCGATCTTCAGACCGAACATGAACGATATCTCAGCGAGGAACTGTTCAAAAAGCCCGTGATCGTGACGGACTATCCCAAAATCATCAAGGCGTTCTATATGCGCTTAAACGAGGATGACCGCACCGTTCGCGCCATGGATGTGCTGGTGCCGAGGGTCGGAGAGATTATCGGCGGCAGCCAACGTGAAGAGCGGTTGGATGTGCTGCGCGCGCGGCTCGTAGAAACCGGACTGCCAGAGGAGGCTTATTGGTGGTACTTGGACCTCCGGCGGTTTGGCTCCGCGCCTCACTCTGGTTTTGGATTGGGTTTTGAGCGGATGATGATGTACCTCACCGGAATGAAGAACATCCGCGATGTGATTCCCTTTCCTCGGACACCCGGCAGCGCAGAGTTTTAGGGCAGCTCCACCTTTTGGGGCGCGCCGGTTTCGGCAGAGCGGTAGGCAGCATCTAAGATCGCCATGTTCGCCAACTGCTCTTGCGCCGAAGAGGGCGGTTCCGAACCGGATTGTACGCTCTGAATAAAGGTTTCTAACTGGGTCCGAAGCGCGTCATATCCATCGAATGCCCAATGCTGTTCTTCCACCAATTCCCCTTGGGGCGTCCAATGAGTGAGTTCGTTCCAAGTCGATTTCAAAACGCCGTTCGCGCCATGCAAATAGACGCTCTCTTCTGGCGGTGAGGTTGCCCACGACATGAGAATATATCCGATGGAACCGTTCGCATAGCGGCAGGTCAGAATGGCGGTGTCATCGGTGTCGTAAGGAAATGGGGTGCCGGGACGCGCTTTGTCGCTGCATACCGCATACACTTCGCTGGGCGCGCCCATCTGCCAAAGCATTTGGTCGATGGGATGATAACCCATATCCAGCATCGCGCCGCCGCCTGCCCGCTCTTTAACCCCGCGCCATGCGAAGTCCGGTTCCCAGCAGAAAGAGTAATGAGAACGGAACATAAAGAGGGGTGCAACCGCCGTTTGGCGGGAGCGCATCGTTTGGAACGCTGGGCTGAATCGCCGCTGGGTTCCGACCATCAACTTCACGCCCGCCGATTCCGCATAGTGGACAAATCGTTTACCCTCTTCCAAATTGCGCGCAACGGGCTTCTCTTTCAACACATGCAGTTTTTTGCCGCAGGCGGCAGCGATAATTTCATCATACAAATCATGCGGCACGCAGACCACCAACCCCTCCATTGGCACCTGCTCCAGCAGGTCTTGCCAGCGCGTAAAGTTGGGAACCTGATGTTGCTCACCCGCCTGCCGCGCCAGGGTTTCGTTCGCGTCCGCGATTCCTACCAGTTCCGCGCCCTGTCCATTCAAAATGGCTCGCAGATGTCCCGCGCCATGTCCGCCGATGCCAATAATCCCAAGTTTCATAGTAGTTATGCGGTTCTCGATTCACAGTGACATTCCTGCCAAATGATGATTAAAATGCAGGAATGACAGGCTGTGCGTTTAAGATAGAAGCGGTGAGTTTTTGGTGAAGAATGCTCTACCTCGACAACGTGTCGCGGGCAGTGACCTTGCGCTCAACGCTCTGCTGGCGGTACTTTACATCGTCGCAGCGGAATGGGGATATCAACTGACCCGCCTGGATCGGGACATTCCCTCTACGGTTTGGCTGCCCGCCGGGCTTTCGCTGGCAGCGCTCTGCTTGTGCGGCTGGCGGATCGTTCCCGGCATCGTGGTAGGGAGCCTCTCTATCGCTTTCAAATCTCAAGGATGGACGCCTGCTTTTGTTATCTGGTCTTTTGCGAACATCACCGAGCCTTGTTTGGGCTATTGGTTGTTGAACCGATACCGCATCCGCAAAGATTTCCAAGGCACCTTTGATATTATTCGTTTTGCTCTCATTTGCGCCGCTACCGCCGCCTACAGCGCAATTTTCGGGTTAGCCGGTCTCATCGCGAACCAAGAGTTGGGCGCAACGTCTGCCGCAAAGACCTTTGGGATTTGGGCGATCTCCAATTTTGGCGGCGATATGACGCTTGCGCCTGCGATTTTGGTGTGGAGTGTCAAACCGAACTGGAACGTTTCGCGCTGGCTGCAATTTGGGGCGGCGATGTTGCTCACCTTTGTCATCAGCGGTATCTGCTTTCGAGACTGGCTGCCCCAACACTCCTGGGCATATGCGATAGGTTTCACATTGTTAGGGATTTTCTTTCTTTCGGCGATTCAGTTAGGCGCGCATGCGGTGATGGCGACAGGGCTGCTTTTCGCTATGATAGCAATCACGGGTACCGCCGAGTTGAAGGGCGCTCTTTCTCATCACGACCACCCCGTAAAGAGCCTCTTGCAAGTGTGGGCATGCGTTATCTTTTCTACGCTGCCCGCGATGCTGTTGGCAGCGTCTGTTCACGAACGCCGAGCCATAGAACAACAACTGAGGGAAGCCAATGACAAGCTAAAAGAGACGGCTGATAAGATTGAGGAGGCTTATAAGCAATTACAGGCGATTATCGATTTTGCTCCCACTGCCGCCATCCAAGGCTACGATTTAGACGGACGCGTGCTATTCTGGAACAAAGCTTCCGAACGTATTTACGGGTTCACTGAACAGCAGGCGGTGGGGCAGAAGATTTCCGATTTTTTGCTGTCCGGTCAAGACGCGAAAGACTTTGAAGAGGTGGTGGAGCAGATCAAGCAAACTCAGCAGCCCAGCCCGGTGCGCGAATGGGAATTAACCACTTCTGAAGGCGAAATCTGCCATGTGGTTTCCTCCATGTTCCCAATTTATGACGCGAATGGCACGATGCAGATTATCTGTATGGATATCGACATCACCGACCGCAAGCGACTGGAAGTGCAACTGGCGCGCGCGCAAAAATTGGACAGCATTGGGCGATTGGCGGGAGGGGTGGCGCACGACTTCAATAACCTCTTGACGGCGATTATCGGGTATGCGGAAATGGCGCAGGAATCGGTTCCCAACAACAGTCCCGAGAACCATTACATCGATCAAATCCTGAAAGCCTCCGACCGGGCAGCCGATTTGGTGAAACAATTGCTGGCGTTTGCCCGGCGTCAGGTGATGGCGCCGCGCTTAGTGCAAATGAACGAGGTCTTGATGGGCATGCAGATGCTGTTGCAGCGTCTGGTCGGCGAGCATATCGAGATGCGAATCGAACTGTCCCAAGATTTACCGTCTGTGAAAGCCGACCCGGCACAGTTGGAACAGGTGATTATCAATTTAGTCAGTAATGCGCGCGATGCCATGCCGATGGGGGGCGAATTGATAATCAGAACTCAAAGGCGCTCTTTTCCTCAGGATACAGCGGATGTGAACGGCTCCTTTGCGCCGGGTGGTTATGTTGAACTGGTCGTTCAGGACTCCGGCTCTGGGATGTCACAAGAAGTGATGCAACATATTTTCGAGCCGTTCTTCACGACCAAGCATCTGAAAGGGACCGGCTTGGGGCTGGCGATGGTGTATGGGATCATAAAGCAAAGCGGCGGCGAAATTTTGGTGACCAGCGAACCGGGCAAAGGCACCACGTTTTCTGTGTTGCTGCCAGAAGCGCAAGAAGAAGAGAGCGCTTTGAATGAACAAACGAACCCGGCTTTGGCGATTGGCAGTGAAACGGTTCTCGTTGTGGAGGACCAAGAGACTGTCCGAGAAGTGGCGACACGCGCCCTGCGCGCGCATGGCTACCGAGTGCTGGAGGCAATCAATGGGGAGCAGGCGTTGTTTGTTCTCGCGTCGCATGGACAGCCGATTCATTTGTTGATCACTGATGTGTTGATGCCACGTATGGGCGGAATCGAGTTGGCGGATCGCGTTCGCGCAGAGTATCCCGATGTGCGCGTTTTGTTCATCACGGGCAACCCAGAAGATCTGCTGCGCGGCGAAGAGACCACCACCGACAAGTTCCTGCAAAAGCCGTTTACCGCGCAAGCATTGGCGCAAATGGCGCGAGATACCTTAGACGAACCCAAAAACTAAGCAGGAGACGCGCGGTTTCAATGGAAATAAACAGGCTATGCGCGCATTGTCTGATCAGGCGATCAAACGCCTATGCTTAACTCCCACTTTAGCGCTGCTGATTGGCATGAATTTGTTTCCCCTGCTTTGGTCGCTCTATCTCAGTTTTTGCGACTATAGCGCGCTGGGTGGCAAACCGCCGGAGTGGGTCGGCATCGATAACTACCGTTCGATTCTCAATAACGAACGCATCTGGGGCTACTTTCAAACCACCGCGCGGTTCGTGATGTTGGCGGTCAGTATCGAGTTCTTTTTGGGATTTGGATTGGCGATGCTCTTCAACCGAACCTTTGCGGGGCGCGGGTTGTGGCTGACTCTCATTTTGCTGCCGATGATGTTATCGCCGGCAGTGGTGGGATTGTTCTGGAAGTTTATGCTGGACGCTAATTTCGGCTTGATCCCGCACTTGATGTCGAAGGTTTTTGGGGGCGCGCCGGCGGCTTGGTTGACCGATCCCAACAAGGTCATGACCGCGCTGGTGTTGGTAGATGTCTGGATGTGGACGCCTTTTATGCTGCTTATTTGTTTGGCGGGGCTGGCAGCGGTTCCGAAATCGCTGTATGAAGCGGCATCGGTCGACCGGGCATCGACCATGTTTAAGTTCTTCCGAATCACCTTGCCCTTAATCGCGCCTTTGCTCTTAATGGCGCTGCTGTTCCGCACGATGGACGCTTTTAAGCTGTTCGATCTGGTCTTTACGCTCACGAGCGGGGGACCCGGCGACGCCAGCGAAACCGCTTCGCTCTATTTGTATCGAGTCGCGTTCAATCAGTTCAGCACAGGCGAAGCCTGCGCGCTGGCTTATGTGATGTTGATCGTGATTATTGCCTTGAGCAACCTGTATGTGCGGCTGTTAGTGAAAATCAAGGGGGATTTATAAGCGATGACCCGAGGAGAAAAGATTCGTAATACGCTGGCGATTTTTGCCGTGATTCTGGTTACTTTGGTTTATTTGGTTCCCATTGGTTGGATCGCGGTGACCTCTCTGAAACCGCGCGATGTGATCAATAAACCCAATGTGGTGATGACCCAACCAACACTTGATCACTACAAAAGTTTGGTGGTCGAGACGAAAAGTTCCGGCAACAAGCAACGGTCAGAGTATCCCCGCGCTTTCTTGAACAGTTTAATTATCACCGGCTTAAGCACCTTGTTGGCGGTGGGATTAGGCACGCTGACGGCTTACGCCTTTTCAAGGTTCAAAGTGAAAGGTAAAAACGACTTGATGTTTTTCATTCTCAGCACGCGCATGCTGCCTCCGGTGGTGGTAGCGATCCCGATTTTCTTGATGTACCGGACGCTGGGCTGGCATGATACGCATCTTGGATTGATTATTCTTTATACGGTTTTCAATCTGTCGTTTGCGGTTTGGTTGATGAAAGGCTTTTTGGATGAGATTCCCAAAGATTATGAAGAGGCAGCCATGGTCGACCGCTATTCGCGCTGGAAAGCGTTTATCAAGGTGGTGCTGCCTCAAGCCGTCACTGGGTTGGCGGCGACGGCGGTGTTTTGCGCCATCAGCGCGTGGAACGAGTTCGCGTTTGCGTTGCTTTTGACGAGGCAAGCGGCGCGTACTGCGCCCCCGCTAATCCCTTCCGCAGTGGGGACTGGCGGCACGGAGTGGGGACAGATCGCGGCTGGCACTTTCATCTATTTGCTGCCTGTGGCTATCTTTACCTTCCTAATGCGTAATCATTTGTTAAGAGGAATCACGTTTGGCGCGATTAAACGTTGATGAATAACGCAGGAAGTTTACCCACCTTACCGAAACCTTCGAGCGTGGAGGTGTTTTGTGATGAATGTGGCAGAGGCGATTAAAAAGAGTTACTTGGTAAAAGGCATGTCTGAAGAGGATAAGAATCAACTGGTGGAATTAGCGCAAGTAAAAAAGTTCTTTTCCGGCGATGTGATGATCCGGCAGTTCGACCGAAATAATGATTTGATTGTTGTTTTACAAGGTTCCGCCAGGGTTCGCACCATCAGCGGCGATGTGATTGCGGAATTGGGACCGGGCAGCGTGATTGGTGAAATCTCCTTAATTGATGAGCAGCCGCGATCTGCCACAGTGGTCAGTTCCGGCGAAACGACGGTGGCTGTGATTCCCTCTTCTGATTTGCGCGCGCTGATCGAAGAGTCGCCTTACTTTGGGATCGCGTTGCTCCGAAACCTGGCGAAGCATATCTGCGCGCATTTGCGATTGGCGAATATCCAACTGGATGCCGTACTTGCGCAAAGAGATTGAAGGTGAGAGACTGAAGGTTCTAAAACAGCAAGGCGCAATCCCGCAGTTGGGATTGCGCCTTGTTTATATGGGAGGATGCCAACCAGCCAATATCCAATTCCTTCGCACTTCAATTGCTAACTCATTGTTCAATTGTAAGGCAACAACCGTTGCCCTGCCTGTTGGTGTTAGCCCTTCAATCACGGTTCCGTTTGCCTCCCATTGAAAATGCTCGCGCCATGATTGAAAGCGCGGATTGAATAAGGGGACTTCTTTACCGCTTTGTGGGTCTATAGCTGTGGTTTGAGCGCCTTTGAAACGGTTGCAAAGACTGCAAGAAAGCCAGAGGTTAGTTTCATCATTGCTGCCGCCTTTTGAGCGAGGGATTATATGCTCGATTTCCAACCTGCTCATGACATATTGCTGAGGACTCAGGCAATAACCACAACGATGGTTTGCAGATTTGCGAACACTTTCTCGAAGCGCCTCTGAAATCTCCTTCATGATTGCAAAGGTTCGCGAAGTCCACGATGTACCGCTTCTCTAAGCGCTTGCGCCTTTCGAAGCAACCCATGCTCATAAAACCGCATCAGTTCATCCAACTGGTGTTTTGCTTCTTCATCTAAGCGGTTGTCTTGCTGCTGTGCCAATAGATCGCTTAAAGTAGCCTGTTGCTCAACAGATAGCTGGAGATCTGATAGCTCCAAGACTTCTTCATCTGAGAGCATTTCCACCGGCATTTCGGAGGCTGCCCACTCGAGCCAATCGGTTAGGATGTCTTCCACTGGTCTCTGGCTTTGCTTTGCGAGACGAGTGGCTTGACGCGCTACCCTGTCGGATACTTGAAGCGAGATATGCTTTGGCATGATATAGAATTATACACTCTTTTAGCCGGAATAAAGAAACAGTAAGGCGCAATCCCGCAGTTGGGATTGCGCCTTGTTTATTGGTTGTTATGGTAGAGGAACCAGTTACTGGCAAGCTTCTCCAAATGCCAGAAGCACGAGCAACAAATCGATATCATTAACGATACCGTCCTGGTTCACGTCCGCGCTTTTGTCGTCGGTGCCGAATGCCAACAGAATGGCTAACAGGTCGTCATCGTTGATCGAGCCGTCGCCGTTTACATCCGACGTGCAGGTGACTGACAATACGACCCGATCCGGGAAGTAACCGACCGTCCAGCGCGTGCCGTCTGGCGCGTTGGGCAGAACCCAATCGCTGAATTTGCCCACCCGGGCGCGATGAGTCATGATGATGAAGCGGTCTCCTAATTGAGGCTGGAAACCATCCAACAGAGCCACTTCCAACACGCCGTCCAGGGTAGCGACGCCGTTAGGAGACGTGCCATTGACTGCCACACGATCCCATTGTCCCGCGCTGCGTCCGGCAATCTCCACCAGGTAGGTATTATCCGGTCCCTGCGTATAGTTGCCGTTGATGGTCAAGGTTCCGGGGGAGTTGCCCGGCGAGAGTTGGGCGTTGTTGCTCAAGACCACCGTGCCATTGATGATCCCCACACCGCTCAAGATGCCGTCTTGGATTTCCATCGGACCGCTGTTGACCGTCATCGTTCCATTCACGTTCGTATTCCCTGCGGTCTGCACATATCCACCGGTAGCGCTCATGAAGCAACCGGTATTGACCGCGACGGTTCCACGATTGTCAAGACGGTTGCCATTGCTAATGAACAGGGTGTGACCGCCTACATCCGCTCGAATCGTCCCGTTGTTGACTAACCGTCCAGTCGCGTCGATGCTGATCGTTCCCCGCCCGCGAATGGTGTGCGCAGGCGCTTGGGTCAGCGTTTTGTTGGCGGCAACACTCAAAGTTGCCTCTGTATTGGCAGCGTTCATGATGATGCTGCCTGACGCGCTGAGGGTGGTGTTGTCTAGGAAGGCAAGCGTGGACACTCCAAAGCCGCCCGCCGTATTGACCAGAACCGTGCCTGCATTCTGAAAGGGGGAACTGGCGATTTGCAAGGTTCGCCCGTTGACAATTCGTACAGCAGCTTCATTCCGAACGACTTGCAAGGTATTCGTTCCATTTTCAACCGTGATAGCAAAGTCTCCTACTGATCTCAGTTTGCCGCCCTGAATGGTGGCATCGCCTTGTAGACGAACCGTGCCGCCATCCGCCAAAATTTCGCCGTTCGCGCCTTGATTAACTGTGATTCCCACGATATCCAGGAACGAACTATTGGTGGCTTGCATGGTGGCGTTGTTGGTCTTGTTCTTATCGCGCAGGTGCAGGACATGCCCGCCCACATCTGCGCTGACTAAGCCGTTATTGACCAAGTTCGCGTTGAGGTGTCCTCGCCCGCGAATGGTATGCGTGGAGGCTTGGGTCAGCGTGATGCCAGCCGCGGTATCCAGCGTGGCATCGGCGTTCGCAGCATTCATGTCGATGCGACCCGACCCGTTTAAGGTCAGGTTGGCAAGGATTTGTAAGGTGGAGCCACCAAACCCGCCCGCCGTATTGACCAAAACGCGGTTGTTGTTGGTGAAAGTGCCATTCAACTGCAGCGTTCTTCCATTGACAATACGCAGGTCGGCTTCATTCAAGATATTGGTGAGGGTATTGGTTCCGTTCTCAATGGAGATGACACTGGAGCCAGTTGAACGCATTTTACCGCCCTGAACGGTGGCATCGCCTTGTAGACGAACCGTACCGCCATCTGCCAAGAGTTCGCCGTTCGCGCCCTGATTGACCGTAATTCCTACGATGTCCAAGAACGAACTGTTGGTGGCTTGCATGGTGGCGTTGTTGGTCTTGTTCTTATCGCGCAGGTGCAGGACATGCCCGCCCACATCTGCGCTGACCAAGCCATTATTGATCAAGTTCGCGTTCAAATAGCCGCGCCCGCGAATCGTATGCGTGGAGGCTTGGGTCAGTGTGATGCCAGCCGCGGTATCCAGCGTGGCATCGGCGTTTGCAGCATTCATATCGATGCGTCCCGACCCGTTCATGGTCAGGTTGGCAAGGATTTGCAAGGTGGTTTGCCCGAACCCGCCCGCCGTATTGACCAGTACGCGGTTGTTATTGGTGAAGGTTCCGCTCAGTTGGAGAATTCTCCCATTGACGATACGCAGGTCGGCTTCATTCAAGATATTGGTGAGGGTATTGGTTCCGTTCTCAATGGAGAAAACTCCTGAATTAGGCGAGGTGATTTTGCCGCCTATGATGGTGGAACCACCTTGCATGCGGACAGTGGCGTTATTGGCTGCGATTTCGCCGTTTGCGCCTTGTGTTATGGTGATGCCCGTAATATCCAGAAAACCGCTGTTGAGAGCGTTCATCAGGGCGTTGTTCGTTTTGTTGTTGCTGAGCAGGTGCAAGACATGTCCACCCACATCGGCGGAAACGAACCCATTATTAACCAAGTTCGCATTAATCTGTCCGCGTCCCGCGATGGAATGTCCCGCTGCATTCGTCAAAATGGCAGCGCCAATGGTATTGACTTGCGCATCCGCATTCGCTGCGCTCATGCGAACCACTCCTGAACCAGTCAACGAGCTGTTTGCGCTGAACTGCAGTGTCGACGCGCCGAACCCGCCTGCCGAGTTCACGATAATGATGCCGCTATTGTTTTGCGGCGTCCCCGTTAGGTCTAAGGTCGCGCCATTAACCATATGGAGTTGGGAAGTGGCAGGAATGTTCAATTGAAGAATAGATGCGCTGCCGTTCTGAACCAGCGTCAAACCGGCGTTGATGAAAATCCGGTCTCCTGCGGCAGGTACGGCTGGCGTGGCAGGAGAGCAGGCATTACGCCCCCATCCATTCACTCTTAAGGTAACTCCCGGCGAACATTCGCCCTGGTTGCAGAAAGCGAACCAAGCATTGGTGCAGCCCACGCCTTGCCAGACAAAATCTTCTGCGCGCGCAGGATGGGAAGCAAGAATCAAAAGGGTGATCGCAGCGCTTAAGGTCGCGCCCGCGCGAAATCGTCTATGCGGTTGTTGGAACCGCCGAGTATAGTTGGCTGTTTGAGTCATGATCATAACCTCCAGATAATCAAGGCTAAAGGGGGCTTTGAATAAGAAAAAGTGGATTTCGTATTTTCCATACAAAATCCCTGTTTCCCGCCCGCGAAATAGTCAGATTTTAGGACAGTAAATTATAACACGATTTCGATTCAGCAAACCTGCGAGGATTCTCGATTACCGCAATTTTACTGGGTATTTTGCAGGGCAGTATTTAGAAAGCGCGAAATGATATTCAGTAAACAAAAAAGGCGCGATTTTAACAGGAGAACAACGAAATGAATCCTCAGCAAGCGCTTGAGCTTTTGTGGAGTGAAGCGAAACCAACAGAACGCTTCTTTGACCCGACGAATTATCGTCATTTGCCGTTGGGCGCGCAGCTCTATCTCCAGCATGCAATGAAGCCCGGCGTGCCTCTTGCGAGGGCAGCGAGGCTGAATATGTCGGGAGAACTGAAATTAAAAGGCTGGTGTCCCTTTACAGCAGAGCAGGTGATAGTATGGGACCGGGGGTTTGTTTGGAAAGCGGTTGTCAAAATGAAAGGGCTGCCGGTGTCTGGGGCAGACAGTTTGTTGGCGGGCGAAGGCGCGATGCAGTGGAAGATGTTTGGTTTGATCCCTGTGATGAGCGCATCGGGTCCCAACATCACGCGGTCGGCAGCGGGGCGTGTGATAGGCGAAGCCACTTGGCTGCCGGGGGTGTTCTGTGATGAATCGACGGTTTGGAACCAAACAGTGGATGACCAGACGCTGCAAGCAACGCTGAAAGTCTTTGACGAAGAGACCGATTTGACCATGCGTATCGACTCCAGCGGGCGTTTGGAAACGATCCGGTACATGCGCTGGGGGAATCCCGATAACACTGCCTACCGCGAGGTTGATTTCGGCGGAATTATCGAAGAGGAAAGCCTCTTTGAAGGGGTTACGGTTCCCTCCAAGCTGCGTATTGGCTGGCACTATGGCACGGATCGCTTTGAACCGGAAGGCGAATTTTTTCGCGGTGTGATTCATGCGATTCGCTACAAATAACATTTTAACTCCTATTTCTTGCTCTAATCCATAAAATCTTTTGAGAAACTTTAGCGAAAATGTTTGCAGGAATAATTGAAGAAAAGATGAATCTCAACGATGTCCAGCGAATCAAGGGATACTGACTCAAGAGGTTTCATCCGTCTTGAAAACATGAGCCGTTCATGCGAGACGCGAAGACAAGGAGAACCCTCCCATGTATTTTGAACTTCAGTTATCTGCCGATGTCTTTACGCGAATCGCGCGAAATCGCTTGAAAGCTATTCCGCTCTGTGTTGATCGTGAATTCGACCTGGAAGAACCGCCCGGTTCAGGAAACAAAATTCGTGTGATTGTAGATCGAGTCGAGATTGGCGACACCACCTTCATTCAACGTGAGCAAACCATCACTTACCAGCCAAGTGGTCTGCCTCAAACGCAGGAGACCGCTTCCCAAAATGTTTGGATTTTTACGCCCACAAATTTGACTTCCTTTATGGTACCATACCTTCAAATAAAGCAAGAAGTAAAGATTCACCTCGTTAAATCCTCCGATTTGGATGCCAATGGAGTCAACCCGTCAGCTCCCTTCAAAACTTTGACTCTCTATCCCGTCTTCAATGTCTCGCTGGAACCTGCTAAACCTGGTCAGCAAGGGGGAGGTCCTCTCGTTCTGTCTTATGATTTAGCGCAGATTGATTTTGGCTTATTAGCCATTGGTATGTCTGAGTCTCAAAGAAAAGAGATTGAACAGTTTATCGCGAATGTGAAACTTCCTCCCACGATCGTCGATATGGGACCATTGACCACGCTGCTTAAACGCCCAGTGAATGCGATTAACGCGGGGATCAGTTGTGATGTAGATCATACTTTTGTCTCTTTGCGAGCGGATTTTGATGTTTATGCCTCTCCCGCCGCGATTTCCGCCCAATTCTTTCAGGCGGGTCCCACCAAATTTCTGGAAGACAAGGCATGGGCAATGTTGATCGATGCCAATCTGATGAAGCAAGACGCCGTCGCAAAAACCAAAAGCGCGCTTCAATCGTCATCCGATGTCAAGCTTGTCTCCGGTCCCACTGCCACTTGGAATCCTGCGTCGGTCAAGCTGAGCATAAGCGCAGAAGTGGAACTGATCGATGCCTGCCCCTTTTTCGTTGATGACATAGATATGGATGCGGATGTGAATATCGACGCGAGCTTCTCGGTGCCGGCACCGAACACGCTCCGAACCCACTTTCATATTGAAGGCGACCCTTCTAATGGTGTTGAGGTTTTCTTCTGCGCATTAACGGGCGCGCTGCTATGGCCCTTTATCGGTCCTCTGTTCTTGAAGAAGGAAGATATTGGTGAGGGATTGGGGGCTTATTTTGGCGGGCTTGCAGGCGGTCCTGTGGTGACGTTTATCGCTTTGATTGCGGCAATCGAATCGGCGGGACTGACCAAGGATATCTCAAGCAGTATGGGCAGCACCTGCAAGAAGGTGGATGATGAAAACTACCAATGTAATGATGTTTTGAACATGCAAATGAGCCTGGTTCCGAAAGCCAATTCTCGTTTAGACCTTGAAAAAGTAGCGGGTATCCCCGAAGGGCTCGTTGTCTCGGGAACAATCAGTAACCTGCGTGATTATGCGATTGGCAGCATCGAGTCTGTTCACCTACAGCCCTTTACATGGCAAATCGTTGGGAGCTGTCGCGGAAATGGGAAAAACAATTTTTCCATTGGAAACCGCGCAAAGATCAGCGTAATGGGGGTTCCGCCCGCGCAAATGTGCCATGCCTATTTATTAGATGATCCGCAGGGCGAGTTTGCGCTGCAGTTCGCCGAGAATTCCATAACCATTATTCCCCGCTTCAAACCAGCCTATATCGCTGCCCCCTATCCTTGCCGGATCAGAGTCATAACCCATCTCGGGGTTCGAACGCTGACAATACCGCCTCCTGCTGCTCTTACGAATGAGCAAGCTCAAGAATTGGATACGGCTCGTCTGCGCGCCATCGCTTCATGTTACTATTGGGAAAAAGTATTTACGCCTGTAGAAAAAATTCAATGGCTGCCAGACCCGCCCTTTGATAACCGGATGACGATTCAATTCTGGCAGATCGTGGTAAGAGGCATGCAGCGCGAGGAAACCTTACGGGTGGAAGGATTGCAGGACAGAACTTTGATGACGGCTCGTCCCTCTCATGCAGGCGTAGCGCATTTGACCTTGATGTTTTCTGGTGAAGACGCGCCCCCGGAGTTATCGATAGAGTTGATGAACGCGCAAGTCAAAGAAGGGGAAGAGGAACGCGAAGTCTCTGTTCAGCAAATTCTGTTTGAATGGCGAGCGTCGCTGCCTGCTTTCGGAGAACTGCGCGCGCTTCGATTTGAGGGAACGGACCGGAACCGGCAATTGGTCATTATCGATTCTGACCGGGCGATGACCTGGAATGTCACTGCCTCAATGGCGCCCGTCTTACTCAGTTCTTTGTCCCTTGGAGAAACCGAACGACAAGAGACACACATCTTGAGCAGCGGCAAGCGCGTAGGCGATCCCGCATCTCAGGGTTTTTCTCAGGCGTTGGAACAACTCCAGAAACAGTTCGGCGATGTGGAAGCAGCAGGCAACCCTCGGATAGGAGGGATTAAGGAGACCATTTATATCCGAACGAAACAAAAAACCGCGCTCTTCGATCTCTCCTCAGAAAAGGAACCACGCGAAATGCAAACCTATGAAGACCCTGCCTGGTTGGAAGGAGTCGCATTGGGAGGGCATCTTCTGGCGAAGTACAACCCGACTGCCAACATGGTCGAACTTTACGCGGCGACCGTGATTGAGACGATATGAGTTGAAGACACAACAAGCGCGTCAAATGGGTGTTTTTGCTCATTTGGAATCGGAAAGCAACAGCACCGTCACCGAATGAGGCGGGAACTGCCATTCGGCGCGCCAATCCACCGACTCACGGACGATTTTGACGGCATTGGGGGTCTTCATGGTGTTCACCGCATCGAACCGCTCTGCCTGCATGCGCATCAGGTTGACCTTTTGAGACGGTTCCCATGCCTGCAACTCAAACTTCACGGTATGTGTTTCGCTCAAACTGCGGTTGATAATGCCAATCGCTAACTGTTTTTTGTCGGGTTGCCATACCGCCGCGATATCCAAGAAGCCCTGCGCCTCTCCGGGCAGTTGAACCGTTTGACGATGACCTACAAAGTAGGGCGCGTACATTTCAAAAGCAAGATAGGTCGGCGTTTTCAGCACTTGTGTTGGGTCCACGCGCAACGCGCCCAGCACATTGACCAATTGCGCCAAGTTTGCCATCGTGACCCGGTCGCCCAGGCGGATCATCGCATGAAACACGCCCGCTGCAAACAAGCCGTCGCAAAGAGGCGGCTCCTGTTCCAATCCGTTCTGAACCACGGCGTTCGCATACCAAGTGTTCCATTCATCGAATGCGATGGGCAGTGGTTGATTGGGCATCACCTCCCGGATGATCTCTGCCGTGCGCGTTAACATACGCTCCACATGCGAAGATGCCGTAACGACTCGATGGTAGGTTTCCAGCGGGTCGGCTTTCGCGTCCGCGCCTTGATAAAAGTGAACCGACAGATAATCGTGATGGCTGCCTGCAATTCGCAGCGCTTTACGGTTCCAATCGCCCCAGCCGCCCTCTTCTACGCCCACTAAAATCAAGAGGATCTCAGGGTCCACCGCACGCATCGCTTTCGCGAACTCCACCGCCTTCAAGCCATATTTTACCGGGTCTAAATGTCCCAGTTGCCAGTCGCCGTACATTTCATTGCCCGTTCCCCAGTATCGAACCCGGTAAGGCTCTGGATGTCCGTTTTGCGCGCGCAGGCGTCCCATGGGGGTATCCGCGCTGCCGTTGCAATATTCCACCCATTCTGCTGCCATGCGGGGTGTGCCTTCCCCGGCATTGACGCAAATGTAAGGTTCGGTCTGGATCAACCGACAGAACTGGATAAACTCGTCGGTGCCAACATCGTTCATATCCCATGCGCCCCAAGCGCGATCCCATCGCGGCGGACGCTTGTCGCGGTCGCCGATCCCCTCATGCCAATCATAGCCCGAAACAAAGTTGCCTCCAGGCCAGCGCAGGTTGGGCGGCGCGCACGATTTGACGGTTTCAATCACATCACGACGAAAACCACTTTGGTGATCTCCGGGCATCAGGGAAGCGCAACCGATGATCAGCGCGCCGGTCCCTTCCACGACGATTTCAAATCGACCCGACTCCTTGAAATTGGTAGGCTTTAATCGCGCCTGAAAGGTTTGCCAACCCGCTTTGAATTCATGCAGTAATGCCTCTGCGCCGTTCAGTCGCAAACTCAAACGCGTCATCCCGTCGCTCCAAAAAACAAGCTTTGCTTCATAGTCACAGTCGTTTCTGAGCGAAAAACCGCCTTGCGCGATGCCTGCGCTTCCACCCGACAGCTCTATTTTCTGGGCTTGACCGCCTGTGTAGACTTGCGTATGTTCGCTGCTGAACTGGGCTGTGCCAATGGGCTGCCACGATTCGATGACCCCGTTCGCTTGGGGGTTGCCCGCGAATTTACGGTTGGTTAGCAGTTCTGCCCAGATACCGCCCTGGATGCACCGCCCCAGATGTTCGATGAAATGCCCGTAGATGTGAGCGGAAACGGGAGGGGTGGACGAATCGACTTTCAGGGGGACCGTCCATTGGTTGAGACGCTGTTGTGTTTCAACCGGAGTGAGCGCGAGTTGTTCTACTTCTAACTGTAGGGGGCTGGAAAGCCCTTCCGCAAACGTTTTGCCTATGACCCCCACAAATTGCGGAGGCATCAGGGAGATGATTCGTCCCGCTGAACGCCAAGGCGATTCGGGAGTCTCTTTAACCCAAAATTGGTATGTATCGCCGCGCTTTTCGATTTTCAGGCGCAACATCCCTTCGGGCATGGGAACCCTCGCCAATCGCGCTTCACCGGTTCGTTCTAACCACAGTTCCGGTTTGTCTGATCCCGCGAACCGTCTGCTTTGAAAGGGTCCCCAGGCGGCGACCTGTTTGGGCGTGAAACCCACTATCAGTCCCGCATGATATTCGCCTGCCGGGTCTACGGATTTGACGCGCAGCCTGCCCTCAAAGTCCCAGTCGCCTAAGGGCGTTTTGGTGGTGAGCATCGGCGCATCCGCGGCGTTGGTCCAATGATTGAAGCCTCCCTCTTTGGCAGGCGTTTCCAAAACCAACGCGCCCGCCTCCAAACGCGCTTGCGGACCCTGAACGGGTGTCCGCCATTCCCAACGCGCATGCAAACGACTCTCCGTGAACTCCTCAATAAACCCTGGTGTTTGTTCCATGTGTCCTAAAATCCCCAAACCGGCTATGAATCCAACAATCCACCCCATAGGGCTATTCTTTCGGCAATCAGGCTTGCGCTCCTGCGAAAAAAAAGAGCGAGGTGAAAACACCTCGCTCTTGCTTAGATAACGACAATGAAATCAGATTGCCTTAGCAGCCGTTTCCGAAGTTGAACAACACCAACAGCAGGTCTTCGTCATTGACCACGCCATCACCGTTCAAGTCTGGATTGCAGCCGTCGCCGCCAAAGTTAAACAGCACTGTCAGCAGATCTTCGTCGTTGACACAGCCGTCGCCATTCGCGTCACCCGTCACAGGCAGGAAAGTTTTCACATTGTCCACTGTGATGGGGCGGGTCGTGCTGTTATCCACAATCAACTCGCGGTAGCCCATATACATGGTTCCAAGATTGGACTCGGTGGTTCCGCAGAACTGCATGCCATCGCCCAAAGAGCCATAGGTTCCGCCGAAGGTTCCTTTGACTTTGTTGCCGTCCACTTCCAGACGCAGGCGATACCAGCCGCTGCTGATCGAGCTTAACTGAATTTCGCCCAGCGTTGCCCAGTACGGGCTGGAGTCGCGGCTGTCGCCGCCATCCTTCGCGTCGACCAAGCGGATGTATCCTTGGGTTGCGCTTCGGAAGTAAACCCAGGCGACGCCAGTAATGCCGCAAGCGTTCGGAACGGTGCCGATGTAAGGCGTGTTGTAGAACGACTCTGACGATCCCATGATACCGACCGCCCACGACTCGGTTTCTGTGCCGGAGCGCAGGTTGGCATCGACATAAACATACAGCTCATAGCCGCCTTTGCCATTGAAGATATAGTTTGTGCCAGCCTGATTACCGCCGCCTGCCCAGTCCCAGCCAATCAGCGCGTTGCCGCCTTGAGGTGAAGGGCTGCTGAGAGCGTTGGGGTTGAAAATGCTCAGGAAGATGGGGTCAATCACGCGGGGATTACGGAACGCGCCGGTCCAATTATTGATGGTTTCTCCTTCAAACTGCGCGTCGAAGTTCTCGGTCACGGGGAACACCGGCGGCGCCACCATGTTTGAGAAACCGGGTGTTCGGGGCATCAGACCAAAATCGCGCCCATTGTTGTTCGTGTCTCGTCCGTCGATGTACCGAGAGATCGATTGATTAGTAGTGTCTGTCCCAGCCGAGTCGCCGTCGATACTGGTGTAGTTGCCCCAGATGCCCGTTCCAATTTGCGGGAGAATCTCTGCCGGGATCGGATTGATTTTGTTGGTCTCGTACGCAATCGCATCGATAACGTTACCCGTAGAATCTTTCAAAGCCGTCCACTCTTGATCATTTTCCCACAGGTCTTGAGACAGCCCTGTATTGGGATGGATGACCACGAAGTTGACGTTTGGCACAAGCGGGGAGCCAATCACATAGAACTGACCCGGCTGCAAAACAGTACCGCCTGGAATCATGTAGTCGGGATTGTTATCGGGGTTTGTTGTGGAATCTCCCGATTCCAGTACCCAACCCGAAATGTCAACGGCTGTCGAGCCTGCGTTGTATAGTTCGAAAAATTCGCGATTATCTACGCCCGAGTCATCATACTGGAATTCGTTAATGACGACCTGCGCGTTCGCGGACATCAATGAAGCGACAATGAAGCCGGTAAATGCCGACCCAAACAATTTTCGCATGGTAAAACCTCCTTTGCTTTTACTAAAACAATATTATACCCTGAAAAAATAAGTGGATGCGCGTGGAGTGGTATAATAGGAGGCGATGGTGGTGAGAAGATGATGGTATTGGAAAATTTCCTCAAGAATAAGTAGGAAAAGCTTTAAAAGCAGTAGCACAAGTACTTGGGTTAGGTTCTTCTGCGCTTATGGCTCAAATCGTCTTTCCACAGGTGACCCTGAGAGTCTCGGAAGATCATCCATTCGTTATACGGAAGGTGAAGCGTGGTAACAAGCTCTTGATGAATTGGGTGAGGCAGGTAGATATCGGCCCATTTTTCCCCCTGCTGCTTTTAATCGCGAATCTATCTATCAGAAAGACGAACAGAGTGTGATATGATTTATCTTTTGGATACGAAGGTTATGTGGAGACGGATTGCGCCTCCCAACCATTACATTTTTTCGCGCGATTTACTGAGATTTCAATTGTCGAAGCTAAATAGGTATTATGACATTCATCAATAACTTGGAGGTATGGATATGAGAAAATTCGTACGAGGGAGCCTCAGCGCCGTTCTCTGCTTTGTTTTGCTGTTGGGACTTTACGCGCAAGACGCGCCTGAAAGCCCCCGACCTGCGCAAGACGAACAACGAGGGGATGCACGCTCACGCGCTTTGGAACTTCTGCAAGGGCGTGAGCGCGCGCCAGAGAAGCCCAAGACATTTGAGGAAGTTGTAAAAGACCACGAAAAAATAGAAGGCTTGTTCACCTTCTACCGCAAGAAGAACGACCTCTATATGGAAATCCGCCCAGATCAATTGGGAGAACTCTATATGCTGCAAGCCACCAGCAGCACAGGCACCAGCAGCGGATTGGTGGCAGGGGTGCCGATCAACGACTTCGTGGTTCGCATAGAGAAAGTGGATGAACAGATTCGCTTTACGCTGCCCAACATCAATTATCGCGCGCCTGAAGGCACGCCCACCGAGCGCGCTGTACGCCGGTCTTTTGCCGATTCGATATTGACCTCTTTCAAAGTGGAAGCGACTCATCCTGAGCATAAAACCTATTTGATTAAGGTCGACACGTTCTTGCTTACCGATTTCAATCGTATCGGCAGTCGTTTGGCGGCTGGACCCGGCAACTATGTGGTCGATAGGGAGAAGACCTTTTTTGATGAGGTCAAAGCGTTTCCGCTCAACACTGTCTTTCGGGTGAGCTATACCTTCAACAGCCCAGGCAGTGGTTTGGCAGGCGCGGCAGGCGCAGCCTTGACCCCAGGTCCCCGTACCTTGATTGATTCGCGATCGGTGCCAATCAAAATGACCTATAACTTGTTCGCGCTGCCGGTGAATAATGGTTATCAGCCACGTTTGAATGACCCGCGGGTCGGCTATTTTACGGCAGACTTTACCGATTTCGCGAAAGATAAAACCGACAATCAGCAGGTGCGGTATATCTTACGATGGAAGTTGGAAAAAGCGGACCCGAACGCTGCTATTTCGCCTCCGAAGGAGCCGATTGTCTTCTATCTGGATAATGCGATTCCTATGGGGTACCGGGACGCGCTGCGCGAAGGGATTCTGATGTGGAATAAAGCCTTTGAGAAGGTAGGGATTCAAAACGCGATAGAAGTGAAACAGATGCCGGACGATGCCGACTGGGATCACGCCGATATGCGCTATAACATTTTGCGTTGGGTGACCTCGCCAGCAAGCGGTTATGCGGTGGCGCAGTTCCGGGAAAATCCGCTGACAGGTCAGATATTGAATGCCAGTATCACCTTCGATGCCAACATGGCGCGTTTTTCCAATGTGGAGTATGATCAGGTGGTGGAAAACGCCAAAGATTGGCTGGCGCGTATGATGCCTCCTGCCGAGCCAATCGCCAACGAGCGATGCTGCGACTACGCCGCGCAGATGCGAAATGAAGCCGCTATCGGCTATATGGCGATGGAACTGCTGGAAACGGTTCAGGACCGACAGGGTTATGTGCATCAATATCTTCGCGAAGTCGCGGCGCACGAAATGGGACATATCTTGGGACTGCGCCATAACTTTATCGCCAGCAACATGCTTTCAATTGAGCAGGCGCATGAGGTTGCTCTGACACAGCAGAAGGGTATCGTCAGCTCTGTGATGGATTACAATCCCGCCAATATCGCGCCGGACGGCATCAAACAGGGCGACTACTTCAACACAACGATTGGACCCTATGACTACTGGGCGATAGAATATGGTTACATGTTCTTGGATGCCGCTTCATGCGAAGCGGAACTTCCCAGATTGAAGGCGCATGCTTCTCAAAATACCAAACCTGAGTTGGCGTTTGCCACCGACGAGGATACACTTCACGATTTAGACCCGCGTGTCAATCGCTTTGATATGAGTAATGATACGCTCCGGTTCGCGAAAGAGCGTATGGAGTTGTCGCGTCGTTTGATGAAGCGGGCAGAATTGCGGTATCCTGAGCAAGGCGAAAGCTATGCGCAATTCCGCAACTCCTTCGCGCGCTCTTTCAACACTTATGCGAATGCCGCGATTCTTGCGACCCGTTACATTGGGGGAGCCTACATCGAGCGTAACTTCCGCGGAGACCCGAACGAAAAACCGCCTATCCGCCCTGTGGAAGGCGCGAAGCAGCGAGAGGCGCTCCGAACCCTGCGCAAATATGTTCTGGATGAGAACGCGCTGCGCTTTTCTCCCGCAACCCTCCAAAAGCTGGGAATCGATTACAATTCGCGTTCGCCAATAGGCTCGCGCCCCGATTTCCCCATCTATACCACGGTCAGCGGATTGCAGCAGGCGGTTCTTCTGAAGTTGTTCAGCACAACGGTCTTAACGCGAATCCAGGAAAACGAACTCCGCGCGCTGAAGTCGGATCAAACGCTTACGCTTCCTGAACTTTACCGGGAAGTGTATGAGGCGGTTTGGTCGGAAGTGGATGTGCCTGCGAACAGTAAACCTCGCTCTATTTCGCTGATGAGGCGACAATTGCAGCGGGGACACCTAACCCAACTGATTGGGCAGTATTTGGCGACCGATAGCCCATTGGGCGGCGATGCCCGCTTATTGGCGACGCGGCAGTTGCGCCGCCTTTTAGTTGTCGCCACCGACGCGCTGAAGCAGCCCGGTCTGGATGAGTATTCACAAGCGCATCTGGAAGAGGTGCAGCAGCGTATTCGCAAAGCGTTCCAAGCGCAGATCAGTGTGCCGCTGTAAGTCGGATTCTACATTCCTTTCCTCCTGAATTTACAGGAGGAAAGGAACCGTTCGGCTTCATTCTGTGGGTGTGGTTGGCTGATAAAGGTTGGGATGTAGGTATTATATCCATGAGGCAAAATGTCGAAATCTTCACGTAATCGAACGCTGTCACTGACACCACAAGAATGTTACGCTTACCAACAGCGGTTCTCGCGAATCGGTGGTCCTGTGGATTGTGAAACAATTGAGAATCACATCATTCAACAAGATTTGTTTGAAGTTTTAGATTGGCTTCCTGAGTCGTGTGTGGATTTAATGGTTGTCGATCCGCCCTACAACCTATCCAAGTCATTCAACTCGATCAAATTTCGCGAAAGTTCCCTCGATGATTATGCTGGCTGGCTGGAACTGTGGTTGCCAAAACTGATCAGAACCTTGAAGCCAACCGCCTCTGTGTATCTTTGCGGCGATTGGCGTTCATCAGCAGCGATTCACTTAGTGGCTGGCAAATATTTGATCACCCGTAATCGGATTACTTGGGAACGCGAAAAAGGGCGGGGAGCGAAATCAAATTGGAAAAATTGTTCTGAAGATATTTGGTTCTTCACGGTTTCGGATGAGTATATTTTTAATGTTGAACAGGTCAAATTGAAGCGAAGAGTCATGGCGCCCTATACTAACGAAGAAGGGGTCCCTAAAGATTGGGATAGAACCAAGAATGGAAATTATCGTTTGACTCATCCTTCTAATCTTTGGACGGACCTCACGGTTCCCTTTTGGTCGATGCCAGAAAATACCGAGCATCCGACGCAGAAGCCTGAAAAACTGTTAGCGAAGTTGATTTTGGCAAGTTCTCATCCTGGCGATTTAGTGTTTGATCCTTTTTTAGGCTCTGGAACAACGGCAGTGGTCGCTAAAAAATTAGGAAGAAGATATATAGGGATTGAAATAGACCCGCTTTTCTGCGCGATAGCTGAGAAGCGTCTTGATTTAGCGGAAAAGGACACAACCATTCAAGGCTATTCGCAGGGCGTTTTTTGGGAACGAAACACCCTTGCGGATCAAAAAACCTCTACAAAGACCAACCAGCGCGCCAACAAGTTATCGCTGTTTAATGCCGATCCTGAGGAGGATGCCTCTTGAGCATAGTCTCTTTTTTTGATTCGGGTCAATGCTATCACATAGAACAAAGGGCGATTCAGCTTTTGAATGAACAACCCAGATTCATGTCACCTCAAACGATTCAAAGTCCGCGCGCTGTAGGCGACGCGGTTCAGGCGATCTTATCTGAACACTTCCTCGCAATCGCTGAAGAAAGTATCTTTGAATTCGAACCGGCGTTTGCCAGGCGGTCTATGGCAGATTTCGCCTTTACGGATGAAGCGGGGAATCGATACATTGTTGATGTAAAAACGCATCGACTGGATACGGAGTTCAGCATGCCTAATTTGACCTCGGTGAAGCGGCTGACCGCTTTCTATGAGTCGGATCAAAACTTCTTTTGCTTGTTGCTCGCGCAATACAGGGTTGAAGCAGATCGTCTTTCATTTCGCGAGGTCCATTTTATCCCCATAGAGTTCCTCTCATGGAACTGTTTAACGATTGGGGCTTTAGGCTGGGGACAAATACAAATAGCCAATGCCAACTTGATTCAAATTGACCGCTCTATTTCCCGCAAAGCTATGGATGTTAAGTCTTTGCGAAACGATGATGACTTTCTATCCTCAAGAAGTCGCCAAAATTCATCAACGTATGAACTATTTTGAGAAAATGAAGTCCTATTGGGAATCAAAGTAATGCCCTCAAATATATATCTTGTAGGTAGGGACATCCAGAATCATACCGATGATTGCCCACAAGGAACCGGTGGTAAAATCCCCCAAAATGAGTCCCAACGCGAAAGGCGCGCCGAAGCGGTGAGCGCGAATGCCGCCGAAGCGGATCAGCAGGCTTTTGAACAGCCACCCCAAAAGGAAAGCGAACCAGAAATAGTCGACCGCGTAACTGATGCCCAGCGCATAGCCAGCGGGATGGAGCGGCCACCAGGCGAACGTGTTGCGGAGAGCGCGCAAACCTGCCACCAGCAAACCGCCTCCAAAGAAATAGTACCAGCGGTTCGGGTTGCGGTAGGGGTCTTCGGTGAGCCAGCTGTTCAACCTGCCAAACGACTCCTCGCCGACCCACCACTTGAAGCCCAGAGCTTTTGCTTGCGCGCCATAATCGTAGGTCACGTGCAGGTTCGCCCAGTATACCGCGCCGATTGCCACCACCGAAACCCCCAACATCAGCAATCCCATGTGAACCAAATTAATCCGGTGTGTCTGCGCCATCTTTAACGCTTCCAACTGATTGGGCATGGGATGGCATCGGTAGCCGCGGTTGAACCAATAGAGCGACTGCAGCACCGTCAAATTCTGCACCCCCAAATTTTTGACCGTAAAGACATCGAACAGAATGCGCTGGGGGCTGACAAACACGATCTCGTGCGGCACGCCCAACTCTGCCCGGACACGAGTAATGGAAAACGCCAGAAGAAAATAGATGATGTAAAACAGTGCGGCAACCCACCATGTCAGTTGAAACAGGTGCGCGTAAAACGCCAAGACCAAGGTGCCGATGCCCAATCCTAACCAGCAGGAGCGATACAGTTTCTTATCCGGGTGATTCTTTGCCTTCCAAGCCGCATGCCAAGCCTCCGCGAACAGTCCGCGCGCGCCCCAAAACAGCAAGCCCCCCAGCACCAGCCACGCGCCTGCCGATTGCTCGCTCCAGAAGGGGAACCCGCGATTTTGCGCGCTATCCATGCCGAACACCGCGCCGAACACATGGAACATTTTTCGCGCCACATAAAAAAACCAGCAAGAAAAGACTAAATCCAGAGGGATAAAATAAGCCAAGCCAATCGCGAAGGGATAGCATGAGATGCGGAAATTGTCGATCGAGTCCCAGGGGCGCGAAGTAAGGAACTGCCGCAAATCGTACAGCTTGATCCACTCGATATAAGGCACCGACGGGACCAGCGTATGAAGACCGTTTAAGCCACTGACTCCCATCGCGGTGAAGAATCCTGCCCACAGCGCTTTGGAGCGCCAGAAAGAATCGCCCGTTTCCACCATCGCCAGAGGTAGTTGGATCAAGGGGAAGGTGAGGCGCTCGTGCTGGGTCCATCGTTGCAACACGAGGTAGTTCAAACAGAGGAACATGACGACAAAGGTCATGATAAGTCCAGCCCACAATAGGAGCGGGCGCAGCCAAACGAGCAGCGTTGCCGGGTGATAGGGATTGGAACTGCCTTCATAGAAGCCCTTCAGCGCGTCCCGATCCCATACAAAGAACTGCTCCGGAATAAAAGTAAAAAATCGTTCGCGCCACCCTTTTTCTGGCGTGCCATACCATTCAGCATGTCCTAACGCGCCGAACATGTTTTGGAGCATATCGTGACCGGCAAAAACTGCGCCCGTCACGATGATCACATAGATAACGATCAATTCCGCGGGCGTCAGCGAGCGCTGGGGTTGGAACCGCCCCCAGAACCGGTTCGCCATCACCAACAAAAAGAGCAGGAAGATCGGCGTGATGAACAGGGGCAGGCTGGTGATATCCAGCGTGTACCAACGCACCTCCATGATCGTGATCCAGAAGGTGTTAAGAATCATCAACGCCAATCCAATTAGCAAGGCGCGCGCTGTGATACCGCGCCCTGTTGGAGGCGAAGGGGGAGGGGAGGCTTGCGGTTCGGAACCCGATTTCACTTCAGTTTCGCGCTGGTGAGCTCAACCTTCATCGTCAGCGTGCCTTCCGCCCGTTTCTGGGTGAAGGTCATCTGCACAATACCCACTTTGGGTGACAGCCAGCCATTCAGATCCATTTTTCCGGTTCTGGAGTCTTCGCGTGTGCCTTCCACATAATAAGCCGCGAAACTGCCTGCAGGGGTCTTTACCGTTCCCTTGCGTTTGAACTCCAACTGGGTATGCCGGGTATAGCCTCCTGGCATTTGCTGCTTGCCCGAGTCATATTTCATGCCGATTTTCATAAGCCCGGGCGTATTCACAATAAAGCCGTCTTTGTTGTTGACCCATTCGGTTTTACCGGCAATAATCCGCCCGTGCAGTCTTTCGGAGCCGTCGGGCGTGAAGGAAATAAGATCAACCAACTTCTCCTCCTGTACCCGGGGCGTGCCTTGAAGCATCACTTCTTGCTTGGATGTTTCGGAACGCTGAAGCACGACGCGCCCTTTCGGGTCTTTTAAGGTTTTTGCCAAAATGACCTCATTGCGTGTCCCTTTGATATCCACCGTCATTTTCTGATTATTTTGGGGATTCACCGCTTCCAACTTGCCAGTCATCCGGTGAGTGAGCGAATCGCCCGGTTTGCGCGCCCGCGTTTTTTCGCCTCCGCTTTGCGCCATCAACAACGAACCTGCCGTTACTGCCAAAAGAACCGCCACTGCTGCTTTTGTCTTTTTCATAGGGTCTCCTCCTGTCTCAACGATTCCACCTGACCGCCTCAACTCCTGCGGTTTCGCGCAGGTATAATTCTTGAGAGAGCAGGTGAATAAGTATGAATGATGATTTCATGATTGCGGGCAAGCGTTTTCAATCCCGCTTAATGGTTGGCACAGGCAAATACCCAGACAGCGAAACGATGGCGCGGGCGATTGAGGCATCCGGCACGCAAATTGTTACGGTGGCTTTAAGACGGATCAACCTGGATGAACCGAAACGCTCAATTTTGGACGAATTGGACTGGACCCGCTATCAAATTATGCCCAATACCGCTGGCTGCCAAACGGCAGAAGAGGCGATCCGCGTGGCAAGAATGGCGCGCGCGATGGAACTCAGCGATTGGATCAAGGTGGAAGTGATTCCCGACCCCAAATATCTGCTGCCGGACCCCATTGGAACCTTTCAGGCTTGCGAAGTGTTGGTCAAGGAAGGCTTTGTGGTGCTGCCTTATATCAATGATGACCCGGTGCTGGCAAAGCGTTTGGAAGAGATCGGCTGCGCGACGGTGATGCCATTGGCTGCGCCCATCGGCTCTGGGAAAGGGTTCAGCGTGAACTTAGAACAGATTCGCATTATCATCGAGCAAGCCAAGATTCCGGTTGTGGTCGATGCGGGGCTGGGCGTGCCGTCCGATGCCGCCAAAGCATTGGAGATGGGCGCGGAAGCGGTGCTGGTGAACACGGCGATTGCCAAAGCCAAAGACCCCGTTTCAATGGGAGCCGCGTTCAAAAAAGGAGTCGAGGCAGGGCGCATGGCGTTTCTGGCGGGGCGGATCCCTGAACTGCCCTATGCTTCCGCCTCCAGTCCGTTGGAGGGAGTGGCTCGATGAACCTTTCGCTGCCGAAGCCAGGACTCATCTTCGTGATCGATTATGACCGGCGCGCTGAATCGAGGTTCTGGCAGCAAACGGCAGATGCAGCCTTGAAAGGGGGGTGCGATTGGCTGATTTTTCGGGTAACTGAAACACCGCTTGACCAATTGCAAGGCTTAGCGTATGATCTGCGCGCCATGACCCAGCAGCGCGGCGCGCTTTTTTCGGTTCGCAATGATGTGGGGTTTGCCGCGAGCGTTGATGCAGATAGCGTCCATTATTCCGAAGACCGCTTGAAAACGGGGCTTGAACCGTACCGGTTGAGAGGCTGTTCGGTTCACTCGGTTCAGAGCGGTCAAATCGCAGAAGCGTCCGGCGCAGATTATCTGTTGGCAGGCGCGATGTTTGAGACCAGTACCCATCCCGGCAAAAGTCCACATGGTGTCTCGCTGATCACCGCCCTCCGAGAATCGACCCGCTTGCCGGTGTACGCGATCGGCGGTCTGACGCCGCAAAACGCGGGACAAGTTATGTGGGCGGGCGCATGGGGAATCGCGGTGATTTCCGGTATTGCCGATGCCGCCTCTCCGCAACATGCAGTTGAGCAGTATAAACAAACGCTTTTGGAGAGTAGGCTTTATGAAACAGCTTTACATTAACGGGGAATTACGCGAATTGGAGGATACCATTCTATCTGTGCAGGACCTCTTGGACTCCAAGCGGTTAGACCCGCGCATGGTCGTGGTGGAATACAATGGCGAAATCGCGCCGCGCAGCCAATATGCGGAAATCAATCTGAAACAAAATGACCGTCTCGAAATCGTGCAGATGACGGCAGGCGGTTAAACCTATGGAATCGCGAACAGTAATTATTGGCGCGGGCGTGATCGGTTTGGGCATCGCCTACGAGTTGGCAAAGCGCGGCGAGCGTCCGCTGGTGTTGGAACAGCAGCCCTCAGGCGGCGAAACCTCGTCGGCATCCGCCGGAATGATTAATCCCTTCAGTTTGACGGGAGCGGAATCGTCAATTGCGCGCTGGGGATTAGAAAGCCTCCATCTGTTTCCTGAATGGGCATCGGACTTGCGGGAACGAACCGGCATGGAGATCGGCTGGCAACAGGCGGGCGCGTTCAAAATCGCTTATTCCGAAGAAGAACATCGCGGGCTGAAAGAGGCACTGGCATGGATTCAGCCGTTGGACCCTCAAGCCGACTGGATCGATATTTATTCTGCCCGCAGCGCAGAGCCGTTGATTGGTCCTGAAGCGGTGGCGGCGCTTTGGCTTCCCAATGAAGGACAGGCGCATACCTCCCGATTGCTGGACGCGCTCCGGGCGGTGGTGATAAAGATGGGCGGCGAGATTCGAGGCGGGCAACGAGTAACGGGGTTCGATACCCGGCGCGCGCGCGCGATTCGCGTTCGCTTGCAAGAGGAGGACGCGGTGGATGCGGATCGGTTTGTGATTGCGGCAGGCGCATGGTCGGCGGCTTTGTTGAAGCCGTTGGGGATCGATCTACCCTTGCGTCCCACGCGAGGGCAGAGCATCCTGCTGCATGACGCAGCTGCGCCCCTTCAGCGCAATTTGGTCACCCGGCATAACTATATCGTGCCAAAGGAGGGCGGCGCGATTCTGTTGGGCGCGACGGTCGAAGAGGCGGGCTTGGACCGGCGGGTCACGGCGGGCGGTATCGCCTCTTTGCTGAATTCGCTGTCTGCTACGTTCCCCGCCTTGGGCAACGCGACCCTGACTCATTTTGCCGCGGGACTGCGCCCCTCCACCCCAAACGATGAGCCTTTCATAGGCGCGGTTCCCGGATGGGATAACTTATGGATCGCGACGGGACACGGCAGGCACGGTATTCTGCTGGCGCCTTGGACCGCCCAGCGTCTCGCGGAGGGTATCCTTAACGGCAACAGCGAACTGGCCATGCCCGCTCCGGTTGTGGATGAGGCGTGAGAGGGGAGACCAGAAACGGCGAAACTTCCCCTTTCAACCCTCACGGAGCCGCGATGAGACGCGCCATCCCCCCGCATGACTCGATGCGCACCCGGCGGTTGATGACAAAGTTGCCGGTTTGCGAGCCTGCTTTAATCCGAAGCGTGGGATAGTCGATCAGCTCCGGGTTGAGGTGGGTGGGGATGGCGTTGGCTCCCGCAGCGGTGGTTTTGAACGGTTGCCCGAACGTTCCCACTTGAGTCCCGTTATAGGAAAAATCGACCCACACATCCAACAGTCGGAAGTTCTCATGATCCGGCGCGACATCGGTGATGGTGGCGGCGTTGTGCGCCTCGTTGGCTTGACCGATAGGGACTCCGGTGGGCGTGCCAGCAAACAGCACGTCGGGGTTAGTAAAGTAGCTAATACGTTGACCGGGGCTGTAAGCCATCACCGTGCGATACTGGGTTCCGTTTGTGCCGGTAAATCGACGCCCATAGGAATAGCTATACAAATTGCAGCCTCCGCCCGCGTTCTCGCGATCATGATGGCAGCCTTGATTATGTCCCACTTCATGCGTGTGTGTATTGCCATTGACGCAAAAGTAGGTAGTCACGCTGTAGGCAAAGCCGACATTTCGCGCCGCGCACCACGCCAACCCGCAATAGGCTCCGTGATTCACCAACAGCGCGACATGATCCGCGCGGTAATTATTTCTCAGCGTATGCACTTCATCAAAGAACCCATCGCTCCCATTTGTCAACCGGTCTAAGTGGTCGCCATAACTGCCATTCTCGTCATACTCCACTTCATGCATATGCGCTAAACGAGCGCGAAGCAAGATGTTGCTGTTCTGATAAGCCAAATCTTGGAGGTCCACCGCTTGCTGGCAAATGGCGCGGATCGCATTGGTGCCGCCCGCGTTGCTTCTTGCGACGGAGGTGTAGACCATCAACATATCAATTACAGGCGTAGGGCGAACACATGAAGCCACCCCGAAATCATCTCCTTGAGGCGTGAAGTCGCTGTTAGGGGGAGCAAACGGGTCGGATATCAGCGGGTCGCTTGTGTCCACCGAGTCCATGGATAGCGATACCTCGTCATTGCCGCAACCTGCCAAACGATGGGTGTCAATCTGAGTGATCAGGTGAACGCCATCGCCCGCATAACGAGTTCCAAAAAGAAGGCTGTAGAACTGCGCATCGATATGCGTCATCACCACATCGTGATACACCGTCACAACGAACTGACCGTGCGGCAGGTTCTCAAGTTCTCCAAACAGCGAGAAACTGTTGGAGGTTCGCTTATCCACCCGAACGATCATTCCAACCCAATCGACATCGCGGGAGAGATTCAACTGAACGCGGTCGCCGACTTTCAGACCTCTCAATGCGGGAATGTCAAATCGGACAGGGTGGGCGGCAACCACTTCAGGACCCAAGGCGGGCATCGTGAACGATTCGCTGGGTTTCAGATGATGGAACAGGGGCAAGGGCGGCTTTTGCTGAGCGGAAAAGCCTACGCCCATGAGCGTGAACGCTGCGAAGAAGAGTGTCAGTATTGTTCGCATGATAGGAATCCCTCACTGAAGGTTGACCAGTACTAAGACCATACCTTTTTGACCTTTTTCCAAGCGGGTCATCGCTTTGCCAAGCACCGTGCCGTGCTTGAACTGGTTTGGTTCCATCGCCATCGCATGCCCCGGCGTGGAGGAGGTCGTCAGCAAATCCTGCGGCTCAATCGCGCGTTCGGTCGCATCGCACCAGACCCAAACCCTGCCACTGAGGGCAATCGGCGCGCCATGTTCGCTTTCGGTCTGTTTCCCCAACACGATCCCCGAAGGGAAGTTGTTCGCGCCCGCCACGACGCCCGCCACGCCCCGGCTATGGGCTTGACGGCAGATTCGCAACTGCCCAGGGTTCTCCGGGTCTATCTCCACCACCATACCCGGCTCCAACGGCTCAGAAGCGGGGAACTTCTCCGCCAAGTCCGCGCCATCGATCTCCAAGACCTGGATGCGCGCGGTTCCGGTGATATGCAAATCCACTTGGGGCGTGTTGGTCCCAATACCCACTTTGCCCCCAATGTAGTAGATATCGGAACCATTCTTGAACCAGACGGTTCCAGTGGACAGGTCTTGCCAGGTTCCGACGCCGTTCGCATCCGAGACCAACACCTTGCCGTTGGAAGCATCCGTAGGCAGATGAAACCCGGACGCTTTGACCGTACCGTTCACCTCCAATCGCGTGGTGGGCGTGGTGGTCCCGATACCCACATTCCCCGAGAAGTACCCGCGCCCCAAAAAGTAGCCCGCGTAGCCGTTGGCTGAATTCGTCAAAGCATAGACGCCGTAGTTGACTCCGGTCGGGCGCGACGCGATGGCATAGATACCTGTGCCACTTGCCGCCTCCGAGCGTCCGGTGAGACCGACTCCGAATCCGGTTGTTGCTGTCGACTGCGCCAGCAAGGCGGTTCCTCCTGTACCCGTGGAGATGAAACGCGCGGTGGTGGTGGAGGGAGACTGCACATCCAGCATAAAGGAGGGCTTGTCGGTTCCGATGCCGACATTCATGGAAAAGTAGGAGCGACCCACAAAATAACCGGCATATCCACTCGGCGAGTTCGTCAGCGCATAGACGCCGTAGTTCGTTCCTGAAGCATGGGTCGCCACCCCATAGACGCCAGTTCCGAATTGTGCCGCGCTTTGTCCCCAGACTCCGGTCGCAAAACCGATGCTGCTGTTCGCCAACCCAAAAACCCCTTGACCGGAGCCAATTGTCTGCCCAAATAGAGCGGCGGCGGAGCTGGAACTGTTGTTCACAAAGAAACTTCCGCCTCGCCCGGTGCCGGTATTGTTTCCCAGAACGGCAGGGGTGGTTGTGTTGGAAGAACCGCTGATGGGCTGCGCATAGGAACTATGACATGACAAAAAAAGGATCGCGAAAAAAGGGATCGCTTTCATAACGCGCTTGATTTTGATAAGGCTGAAGTCTGAGCTGTTGAACCTTTTCATTTGAACCCTCCGAAGATCGACTGCTTTTCTATCTGTGTCTTCTATCTTCAATACAAGTAAGGGTGAGTCCTGCCTCTGAGGAACCTTTCGTTCACGACTTCGCTCTCTTTCAAACTGAGTTTTGACAGTCAGTTGCAAACGATTCGCTGTTTAGCTTGCCGGAAGAGAATCATTCCGCCGATCCATACGAAGATTGCCTGTTCCCTCGCCGTTCTTACCCTGCGGAATCCCTCTCTTTCTTTCTGTAACTCAATTGTTGCCATGCGTAACTCCGTTACAGAAGGCGGTAACTCCGTTCGTGACGGCGGAAACTCCGTTACAGAAGGCGGTAACTCCGTTCGTGACGGCGGTAATTCCGTTACAGAAGGCGGTAACTCCATTCGTGACGGCGGAAACTCCGTTACAGAAGGCGGTAACTCCGTTCGTGACGGCGGTAACTCCTTTACTGAAGGCGGTAACTCTCTTAAATTTTTCAGTTTGCGCTCATTTTGAACTCAAATCGTTTTGATTATTTGCATTAGACGCAACTGAGTTGAGTCTTATGTTGTTAGCAGGATGACGACGAGTTCTTTGTCTTTCCCGGTTCCCCTCGTTTACGGGGGGGATGCTGTATCTGTCCGAGACCCTCATTCCGCTAGCCCATAGACAATCAAACTCGTCATTCCCGCGAACGTGGGAATCCAGTTTTTGAAAAGCAGATTCTTCGCTTTGCTCAGAATGACAGCGATTATGGCAAGTCAATGATTTTGCGCCTGAAGTCGCCCCGAAACAGCAGGGAAGTCCGCCTTCGCGGACTCCTCGTCTTTCCCGGTTCCCCTCGTTCACGGGGGGAACCTCACGGAGGGGGGCTTTCAAAGCAGACCCTTCGGCTTCGCTCAGGGTGACAATGCAGGCAGACCCGTTCACTGCGCTCAGGGTGACAATGCAGAAGCAGACCCATTCGCTTCGCTCAGAATGACAGCGATTATGTCATGCCGAGCATCGCCGAGTCATCTACTGTTGACTAAATGGCGAATTCATTCGCGGTTTAAGCAAGGCGTTAGTTCAGGCGAACCGGGAACTGATAGAGCGGATGGAGCAGAAGATTCAGGCGGTGATAGCGCGGGTGGGGGGGGAGGAGTGAGGGGGTTTTGGCAGGGCATTCATGACCCTGCGCTTTCTTCTTCTTCGCTGTCCGCGATGTCTGTTGGCGGGAACAACATCGACACTCCTACCGACACCACCAGAGTGGTCGCAATCACCCCCAACGACCAGCCGGACGGAATCTTGTAAAACGGTGATAGGATCATCTTCACGCCAATAAACGCCAGCACAAACGACAATCCGTAATGGAGGTACGCAAAAAGGTTCATAAAACGAGACGCCACAAAATAAAAGGAACGCAATCCCAACACTGCGAACACATTGGCTGTGTAGACTACAAAGGTGTCGCGCGAAATCGCTAACGCCGCAGGAATCGAATCCACCGCAAACAGCAAGTCCGTGCTTTCGACCAATAGCAGCACCACCAGCAAAGGAGTTGCTGATAGACGCCCCTGAAAACGTGTCAAAAACCGCTGTCCGTCATAGGTCGAAGAAATGGGCATGACCCGACGCAGGACACGCACCACGAAACTCCTTTCGATATCCACTTCCTGCGAGGGCTTTAGCAACAACCGCAATCCTGTGAGAATCAACACGGCTCCGAAGACGTACACCATCCAGTGAAACAGGTTCAGGAGCGATACTCCCACCAGAATGAACACTGCGCGCATCGCCAACGCGCCCACCACTCCCCAAAACAGCACACGGTGTTGGTAGGCAGGCGGCACGCGAAAATAGTTAAAAATCACCATGAAGACAAACAAATTGTCCACGCTGAGCGACAGCTCGACCAAGTAGACCAAGGCGAAATCAATAGCTCGTTGTTTGCCATCCTGAAAGTAGACTGCCAGGTTGAACAGCGCCGCCAAACTGATCCAAATGATCACCCAGTTCAATGCCTCGCGCAGGCGCACCTCGTGCGCTTTACGATGCAGCACAAACAGGTCGATCACCATGCATACACCTACGACTACGCCAAACAGCGCCATCAACCACATCGATTCTCCCATCAGTATGACTCCTACTCTCCTCTTAAAAAACAAAAGACCTCCACTACCTATGCACATAGGTAGTGGAGGTCTTGTCATTTGTGTCGGATACCGGCTGCCTAAACAGCGTCTTGACGATATCCGTCACCTGTTGCGAAAACAGGGGGCTACTCCCCTCCAGCGCGAGGATTATACCTCATATCGCGCAATATTCTTTGAACCTTTTTCCATTGTTATTTTACCTGCCGAATAGCGACTGAAGTCGCCCCGAAACAGCAGCGAAATCCGCTTTCGCGGACTCCTCGTCTTTCCCGGTTCCCCTCGTTTACGGGGGGAACCTCACGGAGGGGGGCTTTCAAAGCAGACCCTTCGGCTTCGCTCAGGGTGACACCATTTATGTTATGCCGAAATGTAGGCGGGGGTTCTTCGTCTCGATACGAAATCGACAGGCAGATTCGTCTTGGGCAACCACAGGGGGATTGCCCCTACGCTGTTGTCGCGGTTTCATTCGCGGTTTCCATTCAGAAGCAGACCCTTCGGCTTCGCTCAGGGTGACAATGCAGAAGCAGACCCTTCGGCTTCGCTCAGGGTGACAATGCCGGCAGACCCATTCGCTTGGCTCAGGGTGACAATGCAGAAGCAGACCCTTCGGCTTCGCTCAGGGTGACAATGCCGGCAGACCCATTCGCTTCGCTCAGGGTGACAATGCCGGCAGACCCATTCGCTTGGCTCAGGGTGACAGCGTTTGCGTTATGTCAATGATTTAGCGACTGAAGTCGCCCACTTTCCGTCATGGTATACTGATTGTTATTCTCAATTTGGCGTGAGGTTTATTTTATATGAAACGACGTCCCGTTCGCATCAACTTACAAGATGGCGCTCAGTTGATCAAGATACCGGCAGGCGACTTTTACCGGGGCAGCCCAGACAGGAATGGTTATGGTGATGAGCATCCTATGCATAAAGTTTACTTGCCAGACTATTGGATCTATTCGACGCCGGTGACGGTCTCTCAATACCGAAAATACTGCTCGGAGACGGGAGCGGCGATGCCGGTTGAGCCGGATTGGGGTTGGCGTGACTTTCATCCGGTGGTGAATGTGAGTTGGGAGGAGGCTTGCGCTTATGCAAAATGGGCGGGGGGGCGCTTGCCGACGGAGGCGGAGTGGGAGAAGGCAGCCTGTTGGGGTCCTGAGATGGTGTGTAGTGGTTTGGGGTTGGGCGATTTTCCTCGCGTTTATCCTTGGGGCGGTAGTTGGTCGAATGCGAAGGATGCAGGGGATTATGATGGCGCGGGATGGGATCCTTGGGTTTGCAATAATCCTATTACGGGCTTTGGAATGACCTCGGATGTGTGGACGTACTATGGGGGTCGGAGTGGTTATGGTGTATGGGACCTGGTTGGGAATGTATGGGAGTGGTGTTTGGATGTGTATGTTGAGGATTTCTATGCTCAGCGCAGAGGCAAGGAAGAGGAGGCGTGGGTTAGTCCGGTCTGTTTATCGGGGTTTGACACAAGTCGAGACTTTCAACAGTTCTTAGTGGGTAATGATATACAAACGTCTACTGGTCGCATCCGGCTGTTGCGGGGCGGTTCGTGGTGCGTCAGCCTCCCGTACTACTTTCGTTGCGCCTATCGCAGCTTCGATTACCTTGACTACAGCAGCGACGGTGTTGGGTTCCGGGTCTTGTTCGTGGATTAGCGTTTGCTGTTTTACCGTATGCAGTTTAGCGGGGGGTGCAGGGGGGCTGGGTCCCCCCTGCCTCGATTTTTTCGTTTTTGATCATTGAGGAGGAATCAAATGAAGAACGCAGAACCAAAGCTATTGACAACAATTTACGACTTTGTAGATTGGTACATGAGCCGAACGGAGCGTTTTCCGAAGCCGCTGCGTGTGACTTTGGGAGATCGAATTGACAACAAGCTGATTGGCATCCTAGAGTTGACGGTGCGAGCGCGATACTCGAAGAATCCTACCAAGTACCTTTCCGCCCTTAACTTAGAATTAGAGTCTCTGCGCTTTCTCAGCCGCTTGGCTCGCAGTAGAAATGGGCTTCAAGCGAAACAGTTTGAGTATGTTGCTCGCTGTATCGACGAAATTGGAAGACAGATTGGCGGCTGGATCAAACATAGAAGGATGGCAACAAATGAAGACTCACAAAAGCCTGCTTCCGAAAGTTTGGGAATTTGAAAACCTTTGGCTCGCGGCTCAGAAGGCACAGAAAGGTAAGCGCAGATTGCCGGAAGTGTATACTTTTAACGCCGATTTAGAGACTCATTTGCTGCAACTGCAGCGAGAACTCAAAGCTGGGACTTGGGCGCCGGGCGCATACAGAGACTTCACTATTTATGAGCCCAAACGGCGATTGATCTCTGCAGCGCCGTATCGGGATAGAGTTGTTCATCATGCGGTTTACCGGGTCTTGGAACCCATCTTTGATTCGATGTTCATCTACGATTCCTACGCATGCAGGTTGGGTAAAGGCACCCACGCCGCAGCCGCTCGATACACCCAGTTTTGCAGGCAGGCAGCGTATGTTTTGAAGTGTGATATTGAAAAATATTTTGATTCTGTTTGCCACGACAAGTTGCTTCTGGAGATAGGAAGAACGGTTCAAGATGACGGGTTTATGGAGTTGATGAAACGGATCATCGAGTCTAACAATTCTCGGCAAGGCGCGATAATCGGCAAAGGGCTTCCCATTGGCAACCTGACGAGCCAATTCTTCGCTAATATCTATCTCAATCGCTTCGATCACTGGCTCAAAGAAGATCTGCGCTTGCGTTTTTATATCCGCTATGTGGACGATTTTGTCATCCTGCATGATGACAAACGTTATTTACATCAATTGCGAAGAGCCATCTCTGGAAAACTTGAAGAACTGCATTTACGACTACACCCTAAAAAGCAAAACGTGTTTCCAGTTTCGGAAGGTTGTGATTTTATGGGTTATCGCGTTTGGCGTAACTGTCGGCGTTTGCGCCCAAGTTCGGGCTATCGCGCACAGAGGCGGTTGAAGAACTTGGCAAAGCGTTTTAGTGAGGGTGAAATCCAGATTCAAGAGGTGAGGCAGAGCTTGATGGGATGGATCGGTCACGCGCGTCACTGCGACAGCAAAGAACTGCGCGAGTCGATGTTTCAGTCTATCATATTTCGGAGAAGTGGGGTCGCCAGGTAAGGTCGCATCCGGCTGTTGCGGGGCGGTTCGTGGAACAACAACAACCCGAACAACTTTCGTTGCGCCTATCGCAACAACAATAACCTTAACAACAGCAACAACAATGTTGGGTTCCGGGTCGTGTTCGAAGCCTGCCTGCGCCTGGGTCTGTGTCTTCACGGGGTGGATGCGCGGAGCGAGCAGAGGCAGTCTAATGGCGGCTCCCGCGCCTCGCCGCTGGGCGGGGACGAATAGACCCTACTATCCGACGGGCTGGTAGCTATCGGCAAACGTCCGCCGGAAATGGCAAGCAGGTCTTGTTGGGGCAGCCGCAGACGGCTGCCCGGTTTTTTGATTCCCGTGACTCTGGAGAAATACCTGCGTAAAGGATAAAGTGTTTAATTGCCAAACTTCCTGCCGTGATACGGTGCCACGTGAGCCTCGTTCAGAGCATCCGTGTTTACCTCCAGTGTGACTTTACGAGTTATGTTCAAACAATGGCGAATTCATTCGCCACGAATGAGCGGTCGAGACGTAGGCGCGGGTTCCTAACCCGCGCTCCTGGCAGCGCATAAAATCGCTTATAAAGAAATCCCCAGGCTCTTGGCAAACTGCTCGTCAATAATGACCCTCTTCTCGTCCCAATAAACATCCGTCTTGGCTCGTTGCATAAGCGGCTTCACATTAGCAACAAAAGTGCGGTCATTCTTCAAGCGATCTCCAATGCCCGCCATCACCAGCATAACCGACCAACGGGTATGGACCGACTTGTCTCCTGCCATCAACGTGAGGAAAGTCTCTTTCAAATCAGGTACCTCTGCCAAATTATCGCCCAACGCGTTCAAGGCTCTTGCCCCGGCGAAACGCAACTCGCCATCGTCTGACTCCAACAATGAGAACAGTTTTGATACACCATCTTTAAGGTATTGAGCATTCGAACCCAGCCAGGGACCCAGAGAGTTCGCCAAGCGAAGACCCCAGAGCCTCACCTCGCTGTGGTTAGAGGCAAAACTTTGGATCAGCGGCTGAGCCGCTTTAGCGGCGATGGCAGACCCGAAGGAATCTAACTGGTCGCTTCCATTGCGCTTGGCATCCGACAGCAGCCCCACGCACACCTTGAAGGCTAAAGCCCTTTCCTCTAAATCATTGGAGGTTGTTCGGGCTGCCAACGGATCGGCTGCCTGGTTCAGAAATTCTGGCAGCTGCGACAGTTCATATACCAGCGAGTCGACTGTGTGCAAAGCAAGGAGAGGAACCCCCGGACGATCACTTTTCAACCATTGGACGATACCTGGTACAAGATGCGTCGTCCATTCTGTATCATTGGTATCGAACAGATCTGCTATGCTTTGCAATTGAGAGATCAAGGCAAGAAGATTGTTTTCTTGAGGAAGATTGAGCGCTAATCGTGCTTCAGCAAAACCATCGGAAAACAAAAGTCGGCATGCTCCTTGAGGACTTAAATTGTCAAGATGGTGCAGCAAGCCAAATCGCAGCGCGTACTCCTTAAACTCAAAGTCGTTTTCATTCCACCGATCACAAAATCGCATCAAAACTTTCAGAACGTCTTTCTTAACCTCTGAGACTTCTTCTCTGATTTTTTCTTGAAAGAAGGTATGGTAAAACCGCATGTAGTCGACAAACCTATCTGGGTCAAACTGAACGAATAATTCTCTGCATTTGAAAGGGAAGTGTCGCACGTAATCTCTATTTAAACGCCCGTGGTTCAGTCGACAAAGATCGAGCATGGGCTTATTGTCAACATCGCGTGTATTCACCAACTCAAAAAGCATGTTCATGTTCACCCGGTCTTTCGCATAAGCAACTAATCCCAAAAACTCCTTCAAAGGGGTCAGTTCATTTTGAAACGCGGTCCTTATGGGGTCCCAATGATAAGAAAAAACACCTTGGTATCCTTTAAAGATGTGGGACGATTCAGATTGCCACAAACTCAATCGGGCACGGTATGCGTCATCGTCTTCATCGATGGACTTATCTAAGTAGAACCTTGCCGCGAGAAAGCAGCCTTCCGAGCAGTTCGCCAAAGTCTCAAGAAACGTTTCTTGCAATTTCAGTCCGCGACGCGAGTTCTCCACCTTCAAATACTCCAAGATATCGGGAATATGCTCTTTGGCTTCATTTTCGCCGATCGACTTACTAACACAGTTGGTAAATTGCTGTTTAGGATCATTATTACGAGAAGAGACAAAAAAGAAGACGTTTCGAGGCATCGTTTGGGGAAAGTAATCGTTCAATTTTTTGTCGTGGTATGCGCCCGCTCCGCCAAAGGCCTCATCCAACCCGTCGATGAAGATGACAACCAGCTCGTCTTCCGCTTCTGCAGAGGATTCTCTCAACGCATCATTGAAGGCTTTAACGACATTCGCATCATCTGTTGGTATGTCAATTTTAAAATCATAGAGCCAACTCAGCTGCGCTATGAGAGATCGCAGCATAAAGATCACATTGTCCCATTCCTGTTCGCGCCGTAGCAAGTGGTATGCGCACTTAAACTCTTTGCGACGAAGTTCGTTTACAAGTAGCGCCGTTTTACCGAATCCCGGAGGCGCTTCAAGCAGGAGGTATCCGCCATTTTGATTTTGAATCAGCTGTTGAAGAAGTTTACTTAACTCAGACTCTAATTTTGGTCTGGGGACATATGAGCGATATTGTCTGAGAAGGTCGCGCTGATCAAAAACTACGCTGCGGATAGAGTGCCACTCTTTATGCGAATGCAACTCTCTAACCGCTTCAGCAATGGTTTCGCACGGAAGAATTTTACTTTTCTCGGTTTCTGGCAGATCATTCAAGCCTTGCTGCTCTTTCGCCATCAAAACATAGCGAATGCGGGGCAGCACTTTTGTGGTGGTGAAGGCTGCCACTACTTTTTCATATTCCGAGGAGATAGGAAGGAGCTTCCATTCGCTCCCCACTTTCCTGATCTGTGCCGAGGCGGAGGCTCCTTCCAGAGTGAGCTCGCTCAGCTGTGTCATGAGGCTGGTTCTTGCGCCATCAGTAGCAGGCATCTGCATTGCCCCCAGCTTGCCAATAGCCAATGCGAACGCTAAGCCCGCAGACGCACCTTCCAGCAAAAAAAATGATTTAGTGCCGCCGACTGCTGAGTATCTTGTCAAGCTCCAACGAACGGCGAAATTGGTTTGGTTGAGACCAAGCCCCGCTTTTTCTTTCGCCCATTCCACCGCCGCTTGAATTGATTCTGGAAAGCCTGCTGCCAATTGTGTCATCCCCATCGTGAGTGGGTCTGCATAGACTTGCGATAGCTGGGCAAGGTTATTTGGAAAAGGCATCAATTCGACAATTAGTTTCGCTGGAGTGCCCTCTTTTTGTGTCGCGCCCATTGGAGTTCGAGAGATGTCCGCTACGAGAGCGCAGAACTCTACTCGATGTATAGGTTGGATCGGTTCATCAAGAAAAGATGCTACCAAATCCATTGCTGCTGGCAGTGGAATAGTGTCGCCCCAAGTGGCTTCTTTCATCAAGGCAAAGAGAAGCTCTTTCCACGAGATGTTCTCGCCCTGATTCAACGCTTCTATTTGAATTCCAGCTTGCAAACTAAGCAGATTTCTTGCATCTTCTAACGCCTCTGTGAACGCCTCTTCTGTTTGCGGCTTGAGCGCGGCAAGCTCGGCACACAGCAACAGATGCATTATTTGAGCCGCCTTAAATTTATAAGCAGCAGCATCGTCTTCAGCAGGCTTAATCCCGTCTCGCAGTTTTTGCAACTGTGGCAGGGAAAAGGTCTTCAAAAGATCAGCGAGACTTTCAGGAGTAAATTCCCGCCATGTGCTTGCAATTTGCATAAAATCATGGTCACCATTCATGAGATGTTCACCTTAATTTGTACAGCCGATGAAATTATACCCCAAAATTGTTTTGTATTCGCTACTAGACCGTAAAGTGAAAGCGTTATCGGTAAGAACTTTGTGGTTGTGGAAATGGCGATAGGGTATTTTCTCGCACATCGGCGGACTCCTCGTCTTTCCCGGTTCCCCTCGTTTACGGGGGGAACCTCACGGAGGGGGGGTAGTGCGACTTGGTTCGATCAGGTTGGCGGAATGGCGATGTAGGCGCGGGTTCCCCAACCCGCGTTCGGGGCATTGCCCGTCTTGATCAGGGCAACCACAGGGGGATTGCCCCTACCGTATCTTTGGGTATTGGATTGGTGTTGTGACATCCACAATGAGAAAGGCAGACCCATTCGCTTGGCTCAGGGTGACAATGCAGAAGCAGACCCTTCGGCTTCGATCAGGGTGACAATGCCGGCAGACCCTTCGGCTTCGCTCAGGGTGACAGAATTGTAGGGGCGCACCTATGTGTGCGACCTCCATTGGGGCAACCACAGGGGGATTGCCCCTACGCAACGTGTGTGTGCTGCCGACCGCAGACATTTTACCAACAATGGATTCCCGCGTTCGCGGGAATGACGGATTTGGCTGTCTGTTCGATACTGTGTTGATTGGTACCAGGGCGACTTTGCTTGTTCATCGGCGCGAATTCATTCGCGGTTGCCATTCTTTGACAGGCACATTCTATGCGCTCAGGGTGACAATGCCGGCAGACTCATTCGCTTTGCTCAGAATGACAGCGATTATGTCATGCCGAAATGTAGGCGCAGGTTCCCCAACCCGCGCCTACGAAACAAACCTTTCAACCTACCTCAAGATTCGTTCCCATCCCCGCAGACAAACAGATACTCATTTCCAAACGGAGACACTATCCTGACCGACTGGATACTCAAATTTGGAGCCTTCGCTACGTCGACAGACGCCATGTATATCTTGCTAAATGGTTCCTGCTCAAAAGTCGTCTGAAACAGTTCGCCAGCAATATCCAAGCGAATTTTAAAGCCCTGCACCTGAAGCTTAGTTGAAATGTGCAACACCTTGACTGCTGGATCGAATTGCGACTTGAAATCTGGATCAAGGTCCGATTGCAATTTGATGTCGATAAACGGCGATTGGATCTGGCTGTCATCCGCGGCGGCACCCGCAAAACCAAGCGCGGCGCCCGGATTCAGTAGAGTCTTGAGCGAGTCAAAAGCACCCTTAACCGCGCCAAAAATCTTTGCTGCTAAATCCTGTAGATTCTCTGCTTCTTCAAGCTGCTGCTGCAGGGCAGCCAATCGATCTTGTGCCTCCTTTTCCGCTGCTTGCAACGAAGCTAACCGAGCCTCCAACGTCTGACGCTTTTCTTCTTCTGTCAACGCGTCGAAAGCCGCTTGTGACTCTTTGGCTCTCGCCTGGACAAGTTGCTCAAAGTCCATAAGCGCTTCGGCACATGGCAAGCACGAATCCAAATGCTGTTCGGCTTTGACCAGCTCTTCTTCCTCCATTAAAGAGAAAAAGTAGCCTGCGATCTCCTCGTCCGTCAAATGGTCACCGACCACAGGGCTGGGGACTGCCAGATTGGCGAAGAAGTTGATTGTTTCTATCTGTTCTTTGGTGAATGGCTTTCTGTTGATTGTTTCTATCTGTTCTTTGGTGAATTGCTTTCTCATGATTGATCCTCCTTAGACGATTCACATATCGAAGAATAGTCTAAAATGCTCCCTCCCCAGCTGTAGCTAGCAAGCTCATCACCGAAAAATTGCTCGCCTTCACGTGCGGCTGAGTCGATTTCGGTTTGCGAACTAAACTGATGAAAAAAATCCAAGGCGCAAAAGTGTTTTATTAAGAAGGCTGATTTTTTTGATTCTGGCATGCTTCGGATCACCAAACCGACAATACCAAGTTCATCCTTTGCTTTTGGATCGGGCGATTTAGCCCAAAGGATAGCGAATTCTTTCTTAGCTCGGACATACCAGACTCGTACGGTATTTTCTGAACTGTTGAGGATCCTAGCAACTTCAGCTCCAGGTAATTCATAAAATAAACGCAAAATGAGCACGTGCTGATGGGGCGGTGAGCCTGTAATTCCACAAAAGCAACGGCGGATTTGGTCAAAGTGTGCCTGCTCGATGATGCGATCAGCACTCGGCACATCTTGATGGGGAGCTGGGAACTCCTTTTCCACCCAATTGCCCGCCTCATCTTCTACCTCTGGGGTGGGATGCGAACGATTGCTGCGATTCCGCTTGGCGCGAAAAAAATTGGAGAGAGGCTGCCGAGCACAAGCGCGGAGAAACACCACCAATGGTCCACGTGTGTGATCCCACTTATCGATGCAAGTATCCAAGTGAGAAATGACCTTAAGAATCAGATCATCCGCATCCGCCGGATTGGAAGCATTTAGTCTACTGTACAGATATTCTAACAATTGACAAATCGCATCTTTTTGCCCTTGAAGTAGAGTGCATTGCTGAGAAGACAGCACGCACAAAGTCTCGAGATTCTTTCTCGCCAAACATACCCAAAGATTGGACTGGGCAGCAAACATGGAAAGTATCTGCTTTTTGATATCGGCAAGCAGCGCAGCATCGGAAGCGGCAGTAAAGCCATCATCGAGAGGCAACGGCCGATCCTCAGCACAAGTATCTAAGTTCTTCGTAGAAGGAAGTTGGGGCCCAATATCGTCTAACATTAATGACCTCCTGAAAATCTTTTAACTTCGACTTTATTATACTCGATGTTGATCCAATTTGTTTCATCCGGGCAGAGGAGCCTTTCTCCCCTGCCCGGTTACGGCAACAGTCTACGGCTGTGGGTCGGTTTCGTTCCGCCGGGTCCATCGGATGTCGCGGTGGTTTTGCGCAGGATTTTCCTGGACTTGGCTCGACGAGGATTGATCATCGGATGCGACACCATAGCGCTCCATCGCCTCTTTGTTATTGATCGTTGGGTGGGCGGAGATCAAGCGACTGTGGATAAACCGCTTTTCTTCTCGCAGTTTTTTGAGTCGTTCGTGTTCGTCGCCCGAGGTAGCAGTGAGTGAGTCGGTCAGAACATCGATGTCATTTTCGAGTTGATAAGCCGCGCTGGCCCAGGTTTGGTCTGGATGATAGTTGTCGTTCAACACTTCTTGCTTGATCTCTCCGACCGTATTGGACTGCGAGCGCCGGCGAATGTACTCACAGTGAGCCAACGCGCTCAGATAGCCGCCAACCGAAGGCACGACGACTTCCACTACAAAGTAAATAATCGTGTACGCAATCGCGCGAAAGGCGTCGTCGTCATTGTCGATTCTCAGTTTCGCTCGTGTGATCGCGATCCAAATCAATCCGAGAATGGAGATAGCTGTGAAAGTTGCGCCCGCCGCGCGATTCAACGGTCGGTGTTCGACAATGCCGGAAATAAGAATGTGAACCGCTAATGCCAACGATACGTGCATGCCAATCGCAATAACTGTGGCCAGCATTTCGTCTTCCAGCACGGTCTCAAACACCTCTTTGCTCATGAGCGCCACCAGAGAGCTTGTCAGCAGCATCAGCAAGCCGGTCACCGTGAAAATTAGAAATGAGCGGATGGCGCGTTGATTGAACCATTTGCCAACAGCGGAAATGGCGCGGTGCGCGCGCTCTACGAAAGCCTGATCGTTAGGGCGAGCGCCGATATTGTTGCGTCTATTATACATTGAATGTAACCTCCATTTTTTGTTTAGAGGGAAGGGGCCCCCCCTTCCCTCTCAAGCGCGAAAAATCATCTCACCATGTCAATGGAAAACGGGACCCGGGGCAGGAATGCCGGCGCGTTCCATGTTGATCTTGCCCGCTGCACAAATGCCGGCGAAACGCCAAAGATCAGCATCTCGATTTCCGGAGGAAAGGTGCAAGTGAAGGGATCGGAATAGCGCCATGTGACTTTGCCGTTTTCATCGGTTTGCGGATCGGAAATCATGTCTGATACGACAATGAGAAACTGCTCACAGCCTTGGTAGTTCCAGAGCCATGCGTTTGCGTGAATCAAAGCCCCGAAAATATCGGAACCCGTGCTGTCAACCTGGGTGGCTGATTGCTTAAGCGCCGTTTCCAAGTCGCGAATCTGGATGCCCTTACCGTGCCAAATGAGTTTCGGATGCCTCGAGATTTGAATAACCCCGATGTGCGAGTGCTCGATCCAACTGTTGCCGCGCACTTGTTTTAGGAAGCTGTCAACCCAACGTTGCGATTCTGGGGCAAAGCTGGTGCCATCGATGACGAGGGCGATCGCGCGTTTCGGCAGTTTGACTCGGCGGGGAACTGGCATTTTGTCGGCTTGGGATTGACCAACTGCAGGTTTTTGTTCAGGTTGAAGGATTGCTTCTCCTTCTGAATTGTCGCATCCCGGCAAAAGCCAAGTTAGCAGAAGAAAAAATAGAACCGGAATCAGTGTGCTCGATTTCATAAAAGACCTCCTGAAAGGAGAGAGTGGACACGGATGGCTTTGCCCGCTCTCAGAGAAGTTTGGATTACTTGTTATCCGCCTCAAAGCCTGCAATCTCATTGATCTGATCGATCAAGGATTGGCTCACATGATGAGCGACAACATTGAGTTTCAAGGCAGTGATCGCGTCGTCTGCCGATTGCTCGCCCGAAATCACACTCAGCAGCGGCGCTTCCAGCGCGATCAAGGTGTTGCGCAAGGCGTCCAACATGCGCTCAGTGTGGATCAAAGTCTCGATCGGATTTGCTGACATAGGGATGGCATCACGCGCCAAAATTCCCTGCTCTTCATCGAAAAGAAGCGCGCTGCAGTACATGTGGTTGTTGACTAGCACGACGAAGCGCGACGTTTCTGATGGGTGGGAGGAGTGGGCATGGAGTTGTGCATAAACCACAATCTTGTTTGCGCCGCGGTTGAACTGGATGCCAGCTTTTATTAAGCGGGACTCCAAAGGGAGGATGAAGACCAGCGATTCCTCGTCTATCCATTCGGGCGAGGGCAAAGGCTCACCGATGGCTTCAGATATTGAGCGATGCGATTGTTCGAGCAGCTGGGCTATCACAGCCTGAGCAGCTAATTGGTGTGTCATGAGTTAACCTCCAAAGGGGTATAGTTGAATCAAATGGAAAATCGATATCCTCGTAGGCGCGATTGCATGCGCTGGATGGCGCCTACTTCTAATTTATAAGTAGCTCACGAAAGAGCCGAAACGTTACAAACCGCTGCCGAGCAACGAAAGATCACAGATCGGCTTTGCCTAAAGAGGCGCACAAGCGGCAAGCAGGATCACGGTTCGGCGCGGGATGAGCAATGGAGGCGCGTCCTTGAGGCGAGAGTTCTAATTGCTGCCAGAAACTGCCTTGAATCGCGCCAGAAACAAAATCTAACAACATCTGCACCGCCAACCCAACCGCCATTTCGTTCAAGCTCCTGAGGGACCCCATGCGCTCCGATTGCCAATCTGCCGTCGGAGCCGCTTGAAGACCGCTGAGGATTCTGACCGCCTCCTCGCGCCGCGCCAAGCCGCCCCACTCCAGCAGGCAGCCATCTCCAGGCGAAATAAGCCGCACATCCGCGCCCGCCAAACGCGCGCCCTCGGACAGAAACACGCCAGTACCGACATCCAAATGCGGCACACAAAAGATCGTCGCAAGAATGGCAGCCGCCAGGCGTGCCGGGTCGTTGTCCACACAGCTGACAACCAAATCGCATTCCCGCGCGGCAGCGACGCAATCAGCGTGGCTTGCCCCTTCCGAGATAGTCTGCACAGCGCCGGCGCGGTTTACGAGGCGCAAATGCCGAGCCAAGGCAACGGCTTTTGGCAAACCGACATCCGACTCAAAGACCCCCTCCATTTCGCCGAGGTTATGCTCCTCAACGAGATCGGGGTCGACCAGCGTCAACTGCTCAACACCCAACCGGGCGAGATTCAAAGCGAGCAACGATCCGTTGCGACCGCAGCCAATTTGCAAGACGGCAAGTGAGCGGACACGATTTACTGTCGCTTGCCCGAGCGCGCCCACAGTGCGGCTGAGCCGAGGATCGGCGAACGAGGGGCGATCAGTGTCAAGAACGGGGAGCCGCCGCATGCCGGGACCCACCAGGTCAAGGGCTTCCACTCGAAAGCGGGCATCGTGGCACAAGACCACACCGGAGATTTGACCCCTATGCGCGCCTAAACCAATCCACAAAAATCCGCGCAAGGCGGGGGGGTTGCTCCAGCCAGAGAGCGACTCGGGAACGCCGGGATCCCCGAAAACTAAGAGAACGGCAGAACTGTTCCGCTCCTCAGAAGGCTGCCTAACTACACAAATTGGGGTCCCGCTCACCTCGGAAACAAACGACATGGGAACAGCCACCACCGAAGACGGGTCCTCCGCCAACCGATCCAACCAATCTTGAAACAAACTCAGCGGAACCCGAAGGCGGCAGGTCATGAGACCTCCACAGAACGAGCCGCTGCAAGCAGAACAAAGCCCGCTTTGGAGGCTTCAGTGATCAGCAACTCGCCCAAGCGGGGACTTTGGTGCTCGATGATGCCAAGAAAATCCAACGCGCTGCCCACGAAACGGAAAGCGCGGCAAAAGGGAAGAGCGCTCAGATCACGCAGGTTGCAGATTAGGTCGCAACATTTCACCAAAGTGATCACAGGGTCGGACAGCATGGCGACCGCCAAGGTGTGTTGAAATTGGAAGTCTGCCATCGCGCGATGAGCAGGACAGTTGAGGCTGCCTTTTTGCTTGGACAGCAATTTAACACGGTTCAAGATGGAAGTGCCGAACTGATCGCGGATAGCTTCGGCAACACACGTGGGATCGCGCATCGTGTCCTCGAGCGTGTCGTGCAGCAACGCGGTTAAGATCGCCTCTTCTTTGCCGCCCAAACTACTCGCCAATTCAGCCACCTGAACAGAATGAACGAGGGCGGGAGACCCGTCCTCACGAACAACGCCTTGCAGGGCATACTCCGCCAACTCCAGCGCGGCTTGGCATCTCGGCAAATAGACCTTGCCTTCTGCCAGCAAAGTGACGCGCTTGGAAACATCATAGACAATCGATGAGTGCATTATCACAAACCTCCATTGAAACGAAGAAGACGAACAAGAAAGAGGGAGTTGAGCGCAGTCGCCATGTCTGGCGCTGCGCTCAAGGGAGCTACGGACGGGTTGATTAGTCTTTGTCGAAGCGAGCCATCAGCTTTTCAGCTTCCAGTTCTGCTTGACGCCGAAGCGCTTCTGCCTTTTTGCGCTCAAGGGCTGCGGTTTCCGTTTGCGCCCAAAGAGCCAAGAGCTCCTGGTTCACTGGAACGGATTCCGCCAGCGCCATCAGCGACGGCAATGCAACCTCAACACGAGGGATGCGAGTAGCCAGCATGGATATCACCTCCTTGAAAAGAATTGATGAAAGCAGGAGAGACAACAGGGAAGCTCAACGCTTGCGGAGCGTGACCGAATACACCTGCACGAAGCCAAGTAACTCACGCTCGCCAGAGAACTGGATCGCTCTGCCCGAATCAAGAACGCGACCGCGCACATTGTTAAATTTCACATCAGGAATTAAGTCATAACCAGGACCTTTTTCCACCACCTCCTCTTCGATCAACTCATCGCCCATGCGTTGAACACGAGAAGAGAGAACGAAAGTCTCCTTGCCGTTGGGATGCTGCACGTAGAAACCAAACTGGTTGCCTCGCACTTTCAACACCAGTGCGGCACCGTTCATATAGGACTCTTCGTAGGTGCCATTCAGCCCCAACGAATTGCAGCTGCTGAGCAACGCGCTGCCGAAGGCAAACAGGACGACAAGGCCAAACAAGATTAACAGACCACGATTAGACTCCATAAAATCATACCTCCATAAACGGGAATCAAGAACAGCGGAACCGCCACAGATATCTATAGCTCAGCAACAGTGAGAAATGTTACAAAGCGGCACGAAAACAGCCGAGACGAGCAAGGATGCTTCTATTTACGTATAGCTCAGCTTGAATGAAAAATGTTACAAATGCCGTGTGAGCCAGAAGAGACGGGGGCATGCCGACGACCCGAAGAGATGAAAATCCCCACTGGAAAGAGAAGCAGACCAGCGTCATAGCTTGTGGAGTCCTGTCTGCTGGCTTCTATAATTAGATAGCTCACGAACAAGATATAATGTTACAAGCCGAATGCCAGCGTTTATGTCATGCCGCGCTGCAGGCATTGCCCTCCATTGGGGCAACCACAGGGGGATTGCCCCTACGCAACGTGTGTGTCAGGTCACAATATAGACGCGGGTTCCCCAACCGCGCTGCTGGCAATGCCCATCTTTCTGGGGGGCGAACCTGAATGAGGGCGTCTATACAGGGAACCGTTTTCTCGCATAATCTGTCTGTAATCATGTAATCTTGATTCGAGGTATAATTAATGCGTTTTGTAGTTATCACTTGCAGGTGCCGAGATGAGAATTCAAAGAGGTCAACATGAAGATTAATTGGATAGATCACTGGAACTCCCCCTTGTCTGATCGTGTCTTCAATGGGTTCAAAGAGTGCGTCACACACAAGGATTCTGCTGCATTGAACGCGCTTGACAATTTGTTGACCGTGCCCTCAGGTTTTGATCCCACCAGCAGGAAATATCAAGTCTTTTCAGGCTTGTGCAAGTGCGCGCAGCTCGCCCTCCAGTTAAAGAGCGATGACTCTCCAATCCAAGAAAAGACGAGAACGATCTTCTTGGACGGAGAGGATCAAACCGACTCAATCATCAAAGAAGTCATCCCTCAAGTTGATCAACACACCTGGTTTGATCATTTTCCGCGCGCAATGGCGATTGACGCCGTTTGTGCTTTTCTCTCTAAACCGATCAAACCTCAATTTGAAGAGACCTTTTGGTTGTTGACTCCTGAGGCAGGCGTCATCTTATTGAAGGTAGCGGTCATTCCTAAGGGCACCGGTCAACTCTATCGAAATCCCGTCACGATGAGTTTGACAGACACCGACGATGAGTTTGACGGCTCCATTCAAGCGGCGCGTGATTTTGCCCGCAACGAGACCAACTTTCTTGTTGATAACTGTGGCTATGATGTGCGTTGGGAAATCAAACGAATTGAGCGCAGAGAGGGCTATGAGTCGATTCAACAAGTGCAAGGGAACTCCGCTGGGCTGCCCATTGCGCTTGTTTTTGCCAAATTGGGCGCGCTGATGACCCCTGAGGAGCATGTAAAGATAAAGCTGTATCGCGAGCTTAAGTTCGAGGGTATTGCCGCTTCAGCTGCCTTGATAGGATCGGATTGTTCCCCCATCAGCAAAGAGTTTGAGAAGCTAAGAAAGGCATACGACGGAACCACCAGTCCGACCAAGCCTCAGATCGTTTTGTTTGCAAAGGATCAACCCGGTTTAGACGGTTTGACCCAGCATGTGCCCGGCGACGATGGACATCTGGATTTGTTCACGACACCCGATCCAGTGCCAGAAGGGATCGTGCTGGTGCAGAGTGTTGGTCACGCTGCACGCTTCATCCGCAAGTACCAAGACTTTGTTTTCTTAAAGCGAAATGGCTACAAAAACATCTTGCCTAACACGCTGTTTGTGCCAGGCTATGACGTAAGTCTCTTCGTTGGTGATGAGCATAAGGCGGTGGTCGACCAGATAAATACAATCTTAACCAACCACTCCCAAGCCTATCTCTGCGGCGAACCGGGCATGGGCAAAACCCATACCGCGCACGCGTTTGTGGAGAAGTACAAAGACCGATTCCGAGCCACCTTCTGGGTGAATGCCGCCGATGAGAACGTGTTGACTCAGAGCATTATCGAAGTCGCGGTCGCCTTGGGCATGAAACGCGACGAAGGCGATACCCAATCGAAAGTGGACTTCATCAACACCTGGCTGCGATACAATCCGAACGCCTTATTTGTGTTTGATAATGCCAGGCAAACGCTGCGCGAGATCCTGGAGTTGAACCTTCACCTCAACGAGGCGAAGGTTTTGTACACCGTTTGGGATCACCAAGCCGGCAGTGCGGACACTCGCGTGATATTGGAGTCGATGTCCCCCGAAGCGGGAGCGGAGCTGATCTTAAAGCGCGCTGAATTAGAAATCAACGATAAAAACCAACAGGAAGCGAAGAACATCTCCCAAGAGCTGGGCGGTCTTCCGTTGGCATTAGATCAAGCGGGCTTCGTGATAAAGTCCCGCAAAAACCTGTTTGACTATCTCAAGGGGTACCGAAACGACAAGCGAAACTTGCTAAACCGTCGAGGAGGGTTGCCGTCTGGTCATCCCGAGTCAGTTTGGGTCACTTACAACCAACTGTTGAACCTGTTAGAAAGCGCGAACGCCGCTGCCCGAGAGTGGTTAAATCTGTTCGCCAGCATGGAACCGGATAACATACCCGACACGGTGTTAGATCAGTCTTTATCGATGTCGGATAAAGCGGATTACATCGACCTTTGGCGGGGTTTGGGATTGGTTCGTACCTCTGAAGATCGGAAGACAGGGATTCTACTCATGAGCCTGCACCGCCTGAACCACGAAATTTTGAACATCTTGCTTCGTAAAAGCGGAGCAGAGCAGAACGCGGTGAAAAGGGCAGTCGGCGCGCTGCTTTCGGCATTCCCAGACAGTGAGGGCCCGACTCTGTGGGACACCTGCGCTTTGTACTCGCCTCATGCGATTTACGCTGCCGGACGAGCGGCTGATCTGGGCTTGAGAACTGGCGAGGTTGCCAGCTTGCTGGGGACTGCGGGCACCTATCTGAATCGAGTTCGACGACTGGACGAGGCGGTGTCAGCGTATGAAGACGCCTTGACAATCCGACGCGACTTGGCTGAGGAGCAACCCGCCGTCTATACCCCCGATGTCGCGATGACCCTCAACAATTTAGGCAATGCGCTTGGAGACCTTCGTCGCCTGGACGAGGCGTTGGCAGCGTATGAAGAAGCGTTGCGGTTGTACCGCGCCTTGGCTCAGGAGCAGCCCGCCGTCTATTTGCCAAATGTGGCTACTACCCTCAACAATTTAGGCAATGCGCTCCAAAATCTGCTGCGCCTGGACGAGGCGTTGGCAGCGTATGAAGACGCCTTGGTGTTGTACCGCGCCTTGGCTGAGGAGCAGCCCGCCGTCTATACCCCCGATGTCGCGATGACCCTCAACAATTTAGGGGTTGCGCTCCAAAATCTGCTGCGCCTGGACGAGGCGGTGTCAGCGTATGAAGACGCCTTGGTGTTGTACCGCGCCTTGGCTCAGGAGCAGCCCGCCGTCTATTTGCCAAATGTGGCAGGAACCCTCAACAATTTAGGCAATGCGCTCCAAAATCTGCTGCGCCTGGACGAGGCGTTGGCAGCGTATGAAGAAGCGTTGCGGTTGTACCGCGCCTTGGCTCAGGAGCAGCCCGCCGTCTATACCCCCGATGTCGCGATGACCCTCAACAATTTAGGCAATGCGCTTGGAGACCTTCGTCGCCAGGACGAGGCGTTGGCAGCGTATGAAGAAGCGTTGACAATCCGACGCGCCTTGGCTGAGGAGCAGCCCGCCGTCTATTTGCCAAATGTGGCTACTACCCTCCACAATTTAGGGGTTGCGCTAAGAGCCCTTCGTCGCCTGGACGAGGCGGTGTCAGCGTATGAAGAAGCCTTGTGTTTATTATTAAGAGCACCCTACTTCGGTTTGGAACATCCTTGGACGCAAACGACTATGAGAGGAATGTATCACACATACTTGGAACAAGGATTGTCGGAGGAGGATGCGATTGGTTCCATCATGCGATTTGTTAATAGGGTGATGGAAACGGATGAACCTTGTGGGAAGAGCTGAAGGTGGGTTGAATGCTGCCAAGTCATTCCCGTCGCTCATGGTGAAAGATTGTGGGGGTGCGCGCCTGTGTGCGCCTTTTTTGGGCAGACACATAGGTCTGCCCCTACGCTTCGGCGCGAATTCATTCGCGGTTGTCATGCAGAAGCAGACCCATTCGCTTCGCTCAGGGTGACAGAATTGTAGGGGCGTGCGTTCGTGCGACCTCCATTGGGGCAACCACAGGGGGATTGCCCCTACCCAACGTTTATGTCATGTCACATTGTAGGCGCGGGTTCCCCAACCCGCGCTGCAGGCATTGCCCGTCTTGATCAGGGCAACCACAGGGGGATTGCCCCTACCACCCCACGGATGACTTTGCCGTATTGTTAGCAAGTTACGCTAAAATATAGGTATGAAAAACGCGCCGTTGCCTGTGATAGAGCCGCCCAAGTTTGATCCCCGTTCGGATGCGCCGCTTCAGATCAATGCGCCCTTGGTCGCCGATTGGCTGGTTCGTTTTCTGCAAGAAGAGGTGACGCTCCGCCGCGGGTTCCAAAATGTGGTGTTAGGGCTTTCGGGCGGGGTCGATTCATCGCTGGTCGCCTACCTCTGCGCGAAGGCGTTTGGACCGGAGCATGTCTATGGTATCCGCATGCCGTACAAACTGAGCAGCCAAGAGAGCCTGGACCATGCGCAGTTGGTGGCGGACGATTTGAAAATCCACTGCCATACGATAGAGATCACGGGGGCGGTCGATGGCTATTTGGAATCGTTTGAACCCGATGTCTCGCCTGCGCGCCGCGGCAATGTGTGCGCCCGGACGCGCATGCTGATCCTGTTTGATCAATCCGCCAAACTGAACGCGCTTCCCATTGGAACCGGCAACAAAAGCGAGCGGTTGTTCGGCTATTTCACTTGGCACGCCGATGATTCCCCGCCGGTGAACCCGCTGGGCGACCTGTTCAAAACCCAAGTGTGGCAATTAGCCCATTATATGGGCGTGCCGAAAGTGATTGTGGAGAAACCCGCGTCGGCAGACTTAATTGTGGGGCAGACCGATGAGGGCGATTTCGGGATTTCTTACCCGCGCGCGGACCGGATTCTGCATTTCCTGCTGCAAGGTTATGCGCCAAAGCGATTGGAGACGATGGGCTTCTTGACCGAAGAGGTCGCCTTAGTGAAAAAACGGTTGGACAGCACTCACTGGAAACGGCACCTGCCTACCACCGCCATGCTTTCCACCACCGCGATTGGTGAATACTACCTAAGACCGGTCGATTATTGACGGCGCATTCTTTTTGAAAGCATGGCTTAACAGGTACAATTGAAACAGTGCAAACAGAAAAAGAGCCTATTTCAGAGAAGGCTGCGCCCAATACCTCATGGAACGAGACCAGCGCGAGAAGACAGACGGAACCCTCGCCCCGGCTAACGTTATGCCTTGCCATGGATCTGCGCGCCTCCACGACCACTGGCTTGAAACTGAGTACCCGCAAACGCGACCGCTTTAATCTTGCCCTCATCAATCAAATGCACCCCTATCTGGAAGCGATGGGGTTGGAATATGCGCTGATCAAATTCACCGGCGACGGTTGGCTGGTGATGTCAGATGACCCCGACCACGCCGCGCCGCTCTGTTGCTTGGCGATTATTATGGCGAACCGCTTTCAGACGGATATGGGCGATCAAGCCGGTTTGCGCGACGAGACGGTCCCCGCGATGAGGCTGGCGGTCTGTTGGGCGCGCGATCTGCCGGTGGAACTGCCCTATGGTCAGCGCGACTTTGTGGGCGACAGCGCGCGGCATGCGGTACGCGCCAGCCAACTCTGCCAAGATAACGAAGTGCTGATCGATGAAACGGTTCGGCGGTGGGTGCATCTCGATTTTGTGACAGAGCCGGTTGATTTTCAGGAGCGGTTGACCGCCAACCCCGGTTCCAAAATGGAAGAAGCGATGGTGCTGTATGCTTTGAAAGAACTGAAAACCGAGTCGGCGGCGGAAGCAGACGCCCCCATCCATTTTGTCAATACGCTCGCCATCGTGGGACGCAGTTTAGAAGCGCAGCAACTCGCCAGCCGTATCGCCGATCAATGGCAACACGAAGCAACCGGCAGCGACGCGAATCAGAACGAACTCTTGACCCGTTTCAACCGCCTGTTATCGGGCAGTTTGGGCTATGACGCCGCCAGCCAACTGCTGAAAGATATGCGCGAGGCGGGCGTGGAACCCAACGTCGAAACGTTCAACGCGCTGTTTAGCAAAGCCAAAGACCACTCAACCCAATGGACTTGGTTCCAACGCATGCGGCAATCGGGAGTGCAGCCGAATGTGAAGACGTTCAACATCTTGATCGATTCTGCGCCCGATGAGTCGGTCATCAACAAATGGCTGGTGCGGATGTCGAGGGCGGGCGTCCAACCCGATTCGATGATGTTGAACACGTTGATTAGCCGTTCGAAAGACCACGCGGGGGCGCTGCGTTGGCTGGAGCGCATGAAGAAACATAATGTCAAACCGACCATCGCGACCTATGAACTGCTGATTTCCAAAGCAGACGATATTCGAACCGCGATGCGCTGGGTGGATCAGATGTTTGAAGAGGGCATCCAGCCGAGCATGGTCTCACTGCTGGCGGTCTTCGCCAAAGAGGTTCGCGCCATCCCCGCCGAAGAGGTGTTGAAATGGTATCTTAGCCTGCCGTTCCACCCGCCGGAACCGATGCACCGGGCGATTGCCGCCTATCGCAAGGCGGGGCTGATCGAGGACGCGCTGAGGCTCTCTTTGGATTATCCTTATACCGAGGCAGCGCGCCGTATCTTCCGAAAACATCCTGAGCAAACCTTGGCATACTTTCAGTCGTTTGTGGAAGCGAACCCCCAACACCCGAACGGAGCCTATGCGTTAGGCACGGCGTTGGTGGAGTTGGGCAGGCATCAAGAAGCGGAACCCTGGCTCATCAAAGCGCTGCAGTTGGCTGCGCCCGGACCGCGCCGCAATGAAGTGCTGAAGCTGCTGGAAGCGCAGCCGTCGGAGTTGGAAAGCGCGGCGCGCTAAATGAAAAAAGGGGAGAGAAGCGAACCTCTCTCCCCGAACGTAAGAGTAACAACTCCTTTCGGTTACAAGTGATACTCTTAGCAGCTCAGACCGAAGTTGAACAATACTATCAACAGGTCTTCATCATTGACGATACCGTCATTATTGACATCGCCCGCGCCCGCGCCGCCGAAGTTGAACAACACAATCAACAGGTCTTCGTCATTGACAATGCCATCGCCATTCGCGTCGCCTGGCTGCACGCAGCCTGGGTTCAACACAAACAGCGGGAACTCGATATAATCCATGAACTCGTCGGTGTGGAACAGTTCGCCTGGCAAAGTGACAGGATCATATCCGTCCAGTTCCATGCGCATTTCTACGGCGACAACCGGATTATCGGGATCACTCCAGTTGAAGGCAGGGTCGGTCTGCGCGCTCAAGGAATCGAGCGGTATGCTGAACTTGCCATCGTGATCCAGCGGCGGATTGAACTCAAAGGTCGTGGCAGTGCCATCCTGCTGGGTCGCTCGGATATGCAGCATCACGATCTCGCCATCGGGGTCCTCTTCGCCTACCAGCTGCGCTCTCGCGAACAGGTGCGGCAACGTGCTGCGTCCCGCATTGCCCATCTGCTGGCGAAGCCGGTCCCAAAGCAACAGGAATTGCGGTTCGAAATTACCGCCGCCTCCTGCGCCTCCGCCTCCGACCAATCCGGCGATTTCATTCGCCGTCAGAGCGGCTTGACGAAGTTGCGGTCCCACGCTGCGCATATACCGGGGCGCCTCTAACTGGTTGCTGGTTTGCGCCATCATTGCCAATCCCTGCGACAAGCGTTGGAACGGTGTCGGGTTGTTCGGGAAGCCATCTTGGAAATCGATGAAGATATCGAAGAAGCTATCGATGGCCATCGATAAACCGTTGTCCAATTGCTGAGCGCGGGGATCATTTTCGCCGTTCTCTTGCAGGCTTTGACGGATCTGTTGGGTGTGCTGGGCAAACATCTGAACGCCCGGAGCCAAGCCTTGGATGAACTCTTGGAATTGAGACACTTCGCCTGGCAGCTTCAACAGGTCTTCAGCATCGCTCCAATTTGCCAGGGTCAATATCGGCTGCTCTGACCCATCGAACAAAGAGGCGAGAGGGATATCAGGCGGACGACTGGGGTCCCAAGGCGGGTTGGACGGGGGCGGTTGCGGTCGGAACCATCGCCACTGGAACCACCGGAAAGTGATCGGGTCTTTGAGGCGGGCATACGGTCCCACTTGTTTGGAAGGGAAGATAGAGAGCCAACGCGTGAAGCGGTTCCGGTAAGCGCGCCAGGCGAAGACATCGATCGAGCGCGCGCTCCAGGTGCAGACGCGACACCACAGGCGACCGCCGAACAGGGGAACCCATGGGCTGCAGTTAATGTTAACAAAGCCGGGGAAATACCAGATGCCGATCCGTTTCCAATAACGGTCATACGCGCCAGGGGAACCCGGCGGGGGCATATTGATCGCTTTCTGCACTATCACCTGAACCGATTGTCCCGGTCCTAAGGTGAATCGCCACTGGAACGCGCCCGTCACATCGGCAGGTCCCACACTGGGCGAGGTATTGGGCAAATTGCTAATGGCTGCATCGGTTAAGCGGTTGCGTACATTGGGCCATGTATTAAGTTCCCACCCCACCAGGAAGTTGGGCGACGCGATCACTTCCGCGACTCCCGTGCCGTCCGTAATTCGATGCCAGTTGGGAGAGAGAGCAACCGCAGTATCTCCGCCCGCTGAGCCGTTCACATCAAAGTCATGATAATGGAACAGGTCCACCGTTCGAGACCCGGTTGCGTTGGGGTTTGTGATGGTCGCGACGATCACAAGATGTCCGTTGCCTGTCCCTAACGAGTTCAGCCGATAGTCAAAATGAAAAATCACGCCTTCGGGTTCCCGGTAAGTGAGCAGCGCTCGATTGGGGCTGGGTTGTGAGAAAGCGGTTTGAGTCGCTACCGCGAACTCACGGGTCATGCCGTCGGTCCGGAACCACCAGCCATTCTGGAACAGGTGATCCGGTGTCGTGGTCGGTATATTGACAATGAAGTCGGCGAACCACGCGCTGGCTGAAGCGCGATAGTCGACAGGACTGCGCGTCATATTGCTAAAGTTGTACCGCGCCGCCCCGCTGTTGAGGGAGACGCTGTTCGTCTGCGCAGAGGCGGGCAAACTCATCGCCATACTTAAGCTGATGGCTGCCAATCCGCCCCAAAGCAGACCCCTTTCTGTTGTAAAGGATCGCATATTTCGGTTACCTCCATAAAGGTAACCGAAGCAGAAGCGGTAACGTCTCACTATCTAAAAAATATTAGGTTTGAACCCACTGTTGGAGGGTCGCTTTGGCGCGCCACCGGAGCTGGCGGGCGGACGCGAGGGAAGTCTGAAGTTTTTCTGCCAATTCGCTGTCGGTCAACGGCGCGTGGCTCAATAGCGGTTCAATTGCTAACTGGGTTGCAGACACGAGCTTCTGCTTAGCCTGAGGATTCAATCGCTCGTAGATTTCATTGGCAATATCTGAATCTAAATGCAGCAGCCAAGCCACTGCCTGCCGGGAAGGCAGCATGGACAGCGCCATAACCGCGCGTTCGAGACAAAGCCCTCTGTCCAAGTGGTCAATAATCTGTTCAGAGAGGTCTTCTGCTGTTAAGTCGGTCTCCCAACCGGGGGGCATGCGGCTGAAAGGAACGCTATGACGGGTATGCGCTGAACGCAAAACATCGACGCAAGCGTCATGCGAGACCCGTTTGACAAATGCCATGAGCTGGGGTATCCAACCCTCCGAGGGAATGGGATTCTCAAAAGATAGCAGCGCGACTCGCGCTCGCATATAAACATCCTGGATGTCTTCCTCAAAAGTCGGCAGCGAACCTATGGTCTGTTTCGCGATCCGCTCCACCGAGGGTTGCGCCAAGGTCCATAACAACTGCTGCCGCGAGTCCATCACCCGCTCCGATTCTGCGTCGGTTTCATTAGTCAACATCATTTTTGTAAGGTTTTTTGTTTCTTAAATCTGCCAAAAAAACACAAAATTTATCTTGTCTTTGATTATAACATGTTTTGGGGATTTACAGAATAGAAATAGGTGAAAAATCGAAAAATGTAGTTGATAGGAAGAATAGAGATTGTTTGCGCCGCCGCATCCCTCTATGCTGACAGGCTGTCATATTCGTCATTCCTGCGAATGCGGGAAGGCATGCCTTGCTCAAAGCAACCGTAGACCCATTCTCTGTGCTCAGAGTGACAGTGTCTGTATCATGCCGAACCTAGCTGAGGCATCTGCAATTGACGTTTTGAGAAACCTTTTCTGTGGAGGGGGTGCTTTGTTACTCTTTCCCATGTCCGTCAACTTAAGAAGTAGTGTGAGGCAAAAGCCCTTCAGAATCGATCTAAAGCAGCATTTTCGTTATTCCCACGAACGCGGAATATCAACAAACTGAGTGTCGCGATCGTGAGTATTTTAGGAAAGTGGAGGAGTCCTATTGTCCCTTTAGGAACGAGAAGATGCCTTCAGTGAACGGACACAGGATGAGTTTACAACGAGCCTCGAAAAGGGCATTCAATATCAAAGTGTTATCCTTATAAATCATTGATATTGACATTGCGAAAAATTCGTGGTATAATATTAGAAAACAAACTAATCCAAGTTTGCTGCCAGATATTGAATGTGCATTGAAGCGGAACTGTCGCTCTTGTCCAGTGCAATCAAGTGCTCATATTAATGATCGCTCAATCTCAAAGATTGGAAGATTGTGTCAATGAATGGAGTTGAACAAGAATCTATTGATGTGTTGTGACTGTCAGGTAAATCGGTGTTGAAAATCCTTTGTTCACACGCAGCATGGTCAGAAAGGGTAGTAGGAGGGTAATGACAATGGTAAAACGGTCATTTGCTTCACTCTTGAGGTTGTCCTTTGCATATCGCTTAGGACTCGTTATTGGCTGGTTTATGAGTTCTTCTATCTCACCCAATGCCCAAACATTTACATTGATTGAGCCGCCCTTAGGCTATGAAAACTACAGCAGTTCACAAGGGGTTTCCGCGGATGGGGCGGCGATCCCCTTAGCGGCTCAACACAACTCAACCGGGCATTACAGAGGCTTCCTTTGGACTCGTCATGGCGGCTTGCAGGATTTGGGATTACCAAATGACGTGGTTCATAGCGTTCCTTATGCCATTTCATCGGATGGATCAACTGTAGTAGGTCTTCTTAGCGCTTCATCGATCAACGTGGGTTTCCCGGGCACCTCTTTCCGCTGGACAGCGACTCAAGGTATGCAAAATCTTGGTAATTTTGGTTATCTCAAAAGTCATGCGATCAGCGTTTCAAGAGATGGAACCATCCTATGCGGTACTTTGAACGATTGGCAAAAGGCATTTTTTTGGTCGCTTCAAAATGGTTTTCAAATCTTGGATTCAATCGGATATTCGTATACTTATGCGAATGCCATATCAGAAGATGGCACTGTTGTAGTTGGTGCTGGGATGATTGGAGGCTATGAAAGAGCGACGCGTTGGCGATTGAACTATGGCGGCGCAATAGAGAATCTTGGTTTTTTGCCCGGTGGGAACTTTTGGAGTTCCGCCCGAGGGGTTTCTTCTGATGGCACGTTCATCGTTGGAGGGGCATTAAATGCTGCATCTCAGGGTCGGGCTTTTAGGTTCGCTTCAATGGTACCTCCATTCGGCATGCAAGATTTGGGCGCGCTGCCGGGATTGCCTCATTCACTTGCGGAGTCTGTGACTGAAGACGGCTCATGTGTTGTCGGAATCGCATACCAATCAGGGGCTCCTCTTAGCTCACATCGGGCATTCATTTGGACCGAAGACGATGGAATGAGGGATATGAATGAGGCTTTCTCTTCTATCGTTCCTAATGGTTGGACTTTGGTGGCGGCAAAAGCTATATCAGCTGATGGTCGGTACATTGCAGGGACTGCCTATCAAGCAGCAACTCAACGATACAAGGGGTTCGTAATCGGCACTAACTTTTTAGGTGTAGGTAATGCAACCATAGACGCCTCCCCGCTCGCTGTTCCGGCGAATAATTCCTCAATTTCCACAATCACTTTGACCTATAAACGCTCAAGTGGAAACCCCATTTCCGGGCGTACGATTCGATTCACAAGTCGTCGTGGAGGGATAGACACTTTTTCGACCGCCACTGTTGTAACCAATGCGCAGGGACAGGCTTCCGTGACGGTTCGTTCCGGCACCATAGGTGAAGCGATTATCAATTGTCGGGATGAGACAGTGGGACAGGACTTGGCTGCAGAGCAGATGATTCGTTTCTTTGATCCGAACAGCACATCGCCCATTCTTGAATCGGTCAAGGCTTTGGTACATGGTCCCTTCTTGAGTGGCGTGGATGTAGAGAATTCGTTTACGGCTCGTGTTGCCACTTGGGGAGCAGAAGCAGGTCCAGGCAGAATCGAGTTTCGCTTGAACAATCAGGTCTTCTCCGTTCCCACAAATACAATGGAGGCGTCCAAAGCATTCAATATGGGGCGGGATTTAATTTCGGACACATGCTTGACAAATAACGATTTGGTTGTTGTTGCCATTAATAATAGAGGCGAAGTCTCCATCCCCAATGTGCGAACACTTAGAAGTGTAGATCCACCCAGTTGGATGCGGGAAGCAGGCATTGTTTCTTCCGTGCAAGGGGTGGGATTCGAGAAAACAGTCCAGTTCTCGGTTCAATACTGTTTTCCTCAGGTCGACATTGATGCGACCGCGACCGTTCCCAATTGGGTCCCTGCTGTAGGAGGGAAAACCGGAGGCGTCATCAAAAAAACGTGTGCAAGCATTCAAATTGCCGGAGGCAAAATGACTGCCGCTGTTGGAGGTGGCGCGAAATTGTTTATTGCAGAGCGCAGCGGGGAATTCGCTGCTTCTGGTTCTATCGGTTTTTGTATCTGTCCGATCAAAATGCGCGATGCACAGGTCAATGTATCTGGTAGTTTAAGTTTTTCTACTCCTCCTCTTCAATGGCCGCCCGCCTCACCGCTGCCTTTGGTTAAGTTGGAGGCTGCGCTAAAACCGGAAATAGGCGTTCAAGTTGGTTTACAGGAGGGAGATGGTGAATGCGACCTTGATTCGCCGCGGGGATCATGGTGGTTTCAACCGGTCCAAGGTTTCTTTAGACCTACTTTGGAAGGCACTTTGAAGGTAGGACAAGATTATGCTGTTTCAGGAACAGGCTCAGCAGGAATAAGTGGAGGAATAAAAGTTCAAATTCCGGGAAATCATCAGAACTACTGTCTGTCACCTTATATATCCGAACTAAAAGGGACATTATTTGCAAAACTGACTCTATGCCTTTTTGCGCTGTGCAGGGAATCCACATGGCAATGGGATTTCTGGAACTGCCCCCCCAGCTTACACGGTTTCAATCAACCTTACCATGAGCGGCTTGGGATTTGGAAAAAAGATGAAAGGAAGTATCTGAATACGCCATCAGGATATATGCGTCTCGGTGAGTTTCATTCACAAGGGGGAACAAGTAATGAGCAAATGGTTGTTCAGAATATGTATCCTCATGCTTTTCCTTCATTAGCAACTCGTTCACCTGAGGCGATCATCGTCTATTCTTATGATGGGGGCGATGAGACTAATCAGTTTGATCTTCAGATAGGCGCGCTCCACTTCAATGGGAGTGAATGGCAGTTCTTGCCAAGTATTACCGAAACAATCTACCCTAATTTGTTGCCATATGTGCTTTATGATACGAGTGGCAAGCCGGTATGTGTGTGGGTAGGCGCGCCAAATTCGACTGGAACCGAAACTGAGCCCAGTCAATTTTTGCCTTCTATGGAAATCATGTGGTCTCAGTACTCAGATGGCACGTGGTCGACTCCCCAGTCATTGACGAATAACAACTATATAGACACAAAACCTCTTTTGATTCAAGGTGAAGACGGAGTTTTAACCGCGCTTTGGATTTCTCAACCCGGCAATCAGTTTCCTACCATTCCAGGAGAGAATGTGAATCTATCTTGTGAACTTTGGGCTGCCGACTGGAATGGGAATGGCTTCAATGCTCCATATCTTTTAGCATTGGACTTACCGATTATGGTCACGCCCGCGGGTTTACGATTAGCCGATGGCAGCCTGTTGTTGGCGTTAAACACCGATCATGATATGCTCTCGAATACTACCACAGACAGAGAACTAACCTTGATGCACTGGTTCACCGGCAACGCAAACTTTACTCGCCTCACCCAGGACGCGTTCACTGATACAAATCCTAAACTTGTCTGGTTAAGCAATGGGGAAGCGCATTTAGTTTGGGCGAAACAGCAAATCCCTATCGAGGAAGGAGCGCTGGGAGAAGTAGCCGATGAACTCTGGCATCAAAAGGTTTATCCGGCTCAAGGAATTGCAAGCAAGGTGAATGACACTCCCGCCATTACTGACCTGCAGGTTCACAAAGACGACTGTGGGAATCCTGTAGCTCTTTGGACGACCGTGTCCAAGGACGGAAATGATATTTACTATGCTCTTTATCAAGCCAATCGGGATACTTGGACGGCTCCACAGCAACTCACTCGTGATCGTGCAACTGAGTCGATGCTAACAATCGGAATGCTTAACAACCGCATTTTGGCTGCTTATTTGAAATCAGAAGGCAATTTACAAGATGTGGAACAAGAAATGCCCGATGGAACCTTTAAGGTGGTCAGAATGATGGTTTATGGCGAACCTGACCTCTATACCTTGCAACACTCCCCCTTCACCGATCTGAAAATCTCCGATATAAGGTTGGATGGAGACTCACTGCCTGGAGCAACCATACAACTGGACGTAGATGTGAGTTGTTTGGGGGATTCAGACACTTCAACAGTTGTTGCTTTTTATGATGTTAATCCAGAACAAGGAGGGGCTCCTTTCCATAGCGAAACGAGGATGTTGCGAGCGGGCACCCAAGAGACGTTCACAACCAATTACACTTTGCCTCAGTCCCATATAACCAGTTCAATCTATGCGATGGTAGATCCCACGAATAGTGTTGATGAGTCTGATGAAGAGAACAACCTCTCCTCCTTAACAATCTGGGCGCCAGACCTTCTTGCACTCGCGCCAGAAGTAGAACAGTATCTCTCGACTGGCGCTATTAGAATGCTTGTAGGCATCCGAAACCAGTCTTCGGTTTCCCCTGAAGGCGAAGTCGCTTGGCAACTACGAAAAGATAATCCCAACACCGGCAGCCTTATCGCTGAGGAAATTGTGGAAATACCTTCCACCGGTCACACAAAGGTGATGAGTGTTGTTTGGGACCCTGGATCGGTCAATCCTGGACGCTACTCAGTCTACCTTAAAGTGGATAGCCTCAATCAATTGGAAGAAGAAGATGAGCAGAACAATACCAGTGTCGTAGAGATTGCCTTACTCCCTGACCTTACCTTCAGCTCTTTTCAGAGTCATTTGACAGTGGGAACTGGAGGAGTTGCAACAGTGCAAACGATCCTCCAAAATCTTGGATGGGCGAATGCAGAGAACGTTGTTGTACAAGTTTTGAATGGACCTCCAGGAATAGGAACTGTCCTTGCAAGCTCAACCGTGCCGAACCTTAACCGATTCGAAAATGTGCCGCTTGAGTTCAATGTTTCACTTGCGAATATGAGTGGATCGATTTGGCTCGTGACAAATACGAATGGCAGCATTGATGAGGTGCGGTTCGACAACAATCACATTGTCCTGCTCAGCCCATTGAGTGTGAGCGGTAGGCTTGTTTTCAACGATTATGTCGGAACTCCGATTTCCCAAGCGACGATTGAGTTCCGTCACCCAGGACAGACCGAAGCGTTCGGTGCTTACACTGTTTCGCTGGAAGCAGATGGATCTTTTGTTCTACCCGCTCCCTATGGCTTGTTTGATTTATCGGTCAAAATCCATCCTTGGTTGAGACAATCGTTCAGCGTTGATACCACCAACGGGAGTGTATCAGGGTTGGTATTTGATCTGATTAACGGAGATGTAAACGGGGACGATTGTATTGATGACATCGATCTGTTAGCGATTCTGTTCGCATTCGGACAGACCGGGGAGAACTTATCGGGAGACTTAAATGGAGATGGTAGCATAGACGATACAGACCTGTTACTGGTCTTGTTCAACTTTAGCAGGGGATGCTGAAGCAATATCAGTCCCGAAAACAATCCCAAAAGCGGGTAAGTAATACTTTTACCGCTTTTGGGATTAAAGTGAATTACTTTCGACCGCTCCAGTCGAAAGCCATCAACTCGCGGGGCGACTGGGATAACACTTCGCAGCCTGTTTCGGTGATCAGCACATCATCCTCGATGCGTACACCGCCGAAACCTGGAATGTAGACCCCCGGTTCCACCGTGACCACCATACCGGGCTTCAAAAGATTCTCCTCGCGCTGGGAAAAACCGGAACCATCATGCACCGTTAAGCCAATTGAGTGGCCCAATCCATGCCCGAAGTAATCTGCCAAATCATATTTGCCCAACGTTTCGCGCGCAATCGTGTCGATTTCCTTGCCCTTTTTGCCGGGCTGGATGGCGGCAATCGCAGTCTCCAACGCTTCCAAAACCGCGCCATAGATTTGGCGATGTCGTTCCGTTGGGGTTCCGATGACCACCGTGCGTGTGATATCGGAACAGTAGCCTTGATAACGCGCTCCGAAATCCATCGTGACAAAGTCGCCTTCCGCCAACCGCTTTTCAGTCGGTCGTCCGTGGGGATACGCGCTTCTTTCACCGGAAACGACCAGCGTCTCAAAGGCAGGGTACGCGCCGTTCCGCCGCATAAAGAAATCTAACTCCATCGCGATATCCCATTCTACCGCCTCGGGCTGCAACAACCGCTGGATATGCTCGAAGGCGGCATCGGCGATTCCAACCGCATGGCGCAAGGTCGCGATCTCTTCGGGTGTCTTGATCAACCGAAAGGGTTCCGCAGTTTCTTTTTTCGGCACTAATGTGACTCCTTCCAACTTCTCTTGCAATGTGTTCGCAAACTGATGAGTGACCTGGTTCGCCTCGATGCCCAATCGCTGGGGATTCAATGCTTTCAAGGCATCGAACAGCGTACCTTGCGCATCTTTCAAATCGGTTTGGCGGAAAGATAAATCGGGACACTCGGAGCGGACTTGATTGGTATAAATCCCGCTGGTGATGAATAAAGTCTGCTGGGGATGAACGATCAGCCATCCAAACGAGCCGGTGAAGCCGGTCAGATAGCGGATGTTCGTCATATTAGTAATAAGTAAGGTATCGATAGGATGGTCTTTATCTTCAAAGACGGGTTGTAAACGATCATACAGATTCACGGGATGTCTCCTCCAATATCATTTTTAGCGCATGTAATCCCAGCAGGTAGCTGTTGAAACCAAAGCCGCAGATCTGTCCCGCGCAGACGGGCGCAATGACCGAGCGATGTCGGAACTCTTCCCGCGCATGCACATTGGACAGGTGAACTTCAATCACAGGAATGGCGATGGCAGCGACCGCATCGCGCAGCGCATAGCTATAGTGGGTATACGCGCCCGGATTAAAGATCACGCCGTCAAACGAAAGCCGCACCGCATGCAGATGGTCGATGAGCGCGCCTTCGCTGTTCGATTGGCGGTTTTCTGCCTGCATGCCCAGCGATTGCGCGGCGTGTTCAATCTGCTGGCACAGCGAGTTGAAATCTGCCGACCCGTAGGTCTCAGGTTCGCGCTCTCCCAAAAGTTGGAGGTTCGGTCCGTGCAGCACAAGCACATTCCACATGTCAAAATTATACCTGTCGCTGTGAATCGGCTATTATCTTATGTTTAGTGGGGGAGATATGGAGCAAAAAACAAGGATGGGTTTCTGGCAGATGGCTCTGGTGCTGTTGATCGCGAGCGGGGCTACAGGGTATTTGGCATTGGAACGATTTCGCGTGGAGGAGCGCAATCGCGCGGTGGAAGTGGTGCTGGACTACAACGAAGCGGCTGCATTTGCCTCCGCCTCCGGGCTGGAGGTGACCGAATGGTTGAAGAAACTGCCTTTCCCATGTTCCATCGCGCTGCCCGAAGAGACTCTGGATGATTGGGGACAGGCAATTCTTGCGCCGGGCGGATTGCGTTACTTGCTTCTGCCGGACCATTACCGTCAAGCGAAATCGATGCTTGCCATGAAAGCGCGGGTGGAACTGGCAATGCCCCCCACTGCCACCTCTTTTGTCACCGTTCAGGCGCTCGCCGACACGCCGCAGCCGATGATTTTCTATGTGTTGGGCGACCCTAATTTTATTCGGAATCTCGGATTGGGACTTAATCCCCTCGCGACGCGACAGGTGCTGGGCGCAGGCATGAGACCGGTGGCGCGCCTCCAAAACTTTTTGGGCGCAAAACCCGACTCGATTCGATTTAGCCTGCAGGATGCGCACAAAAAAGGGGCGCGACTGGTGATCTTTGCCGGCGATCAAGCCTTGGGTTTTCGTAAAGAGTTGGATTCGACGGTTGAAGCCATGCGCTCGATGGGCATGTTATATGGCGCGGTGGAGTTTGGGAAAATGGCGGGCGATGCCACCTTGACCCAAAAGTCGGTGGAGCGCGTGGTTCGTGTTCATAGTGTGAGCGCGCCCGAAGTGACTATGACCGCGCCCGAAGAACTCTTGGAGCGTTTTGCGCGCGCGGCGCAGGAGCGCAATATCCGCGTGTTGTATGTCCGGCTTCCCATGAGCGCGAGCCAACCGCCCGATGAAAACGCGCTTGAGTTTCTGAAGCAATTGCAACGATACCTTTTGCGAGAAGGCTTGGAGATCAAATCGGCGCGTCCTTTTGAACCGTTGAACCCTCCCGTTTGGCTCTTTATGTTGGCGGGCGCAGGGGCGGGCGCGTTGTTGGGCTGGGGAGCCACTCTGCTGAAACCCGAACGCGCTTGGGTCGTTTTGCCCCTGTTGGGAGCCATCGTTTTGGGCGCGCTTTGTTATACGGAACTGGGGCGCAAAGTGGCGGCTCTTACGGCAGCGGTCGCGTTTCCTACTGTTGCCTTTTTACAATTGAGAGAGCCTCCCGTTTTTTCGTGGGGCGTGTTGGCGCGCGCGCTGCTGTCGGTGTTTTGCTGGAGCGTTTTGGGCGCGCTTTTGGTGGTGGGGCTGTTGGCAGAGAGCCGTTTCTTGGTCAAAGCAGACCAATTTTCGGGTATCAAGTTGGCGCACGTTTTACCGATGTTGTTAGTGGGAATGATGTTCGCCTACCGGGTGTATGGGGCAGAGAACATTCGCGCTTTGCTGAGCCAACCCGTCTTTTGGCGGCAGGCAGCGGTCGCGCTGGTACTGATGGGGGCAGTGGGTTTTATGCTGATTCGTTCTGGCAACGAGGCGCCCACTGCCGTGCCAGGTTGGGAATTGAAATTGCGTTCGCTTTTGGAGCGCGCGCTGTCGGTTCGCCCTCGAACGAAAGAGTTTCTGATTGGCTATCCTGCTTTGGTGGTCGCGTTGGGGCTTTACTTTTCTCAGAGGCGCGCCTATCTTCCGCTTTGGATGATGATCGCGGCGATTGGGCAGGTCTCGCTCATCAATACCTTTTGTCATTTGCATTCGCCATTGCTGGTATCGGCAACGCGTACCGGTTGGAGTATATTGATCGGGCTGGTGTTGGGCGCGGTCGCGCTTTGGGCGATTTTACGATGGGTAGCGCAAGAGAAGAAAAATCAGGTATGACTTATATTAAGAAGGTCTTTCAAAACGATGTGTACCTTGTTCCAGTCACTTTGACTTAGAATACCTAAGGAACGCTCAATCAAAGATTTTTCAAGAGTTGCTAATTTATGAATCCTTACAATGGATTGAGCAAGTAACCCCGCCTGTTGCCAATCGACGATTTCTACATCGAAATCAGAACGTTTGACTTGACTACTGATTCGCGCTACTATCACGTCTCCATCATTGGTATCTTTAAGCACCAATGCGGGGCGTCTCTTACCTTGATTTAGTCCCGTATATGGGAAAAACAGAAGAACTACTTCACCCGGTGAAAGTATGCTCATGGTTTTTCTAATGAATCATACATTGAATCAGAATCATCGTATCCAGAGAAAAACTGTTCCGCTGTTGCGCGCGACCAAGCGGAAGCAGTATGTTCATTGGAATGCTCGTCAACTAATATCAGCAAACGCACGATTTCGCCAGGCGGTAGCAAATCGATCAAGTAGTCTGGTATTTCGAGTTTTCCGTCTGCAGTCACTTTAACGGGACACTCATAGGCTTTCACTTGGTGCAATGTATTCATCTTAGGTTGAATCGCCTCCAACAGTATTATACACGTTGTTGTTGCCAAAATGCGCATTGGTGTTAACCATATGAGAAAATCAGGTATGATTTATCTTACGGACAGCCGATGTTTCGCCTGTTGTTCAAAAGTTTGTCCGGTTTTGAGTTTTTTTTGAGTCTTTACTTTAGGGAGCCTCCACATGGAGTCGCCGCTTTGTGCCAAGGAAAGGAAAGAAACAACGCATGGCTGCGTCTTGTGTGGATCGGTTACCCAATCAAAAGGTGGTGAAAACTTTATGAGACGCGCTATTCTATTGCTTGCGGTTTACTCAGCTTTATCCAGCGCTGCCCTCGCGGCAGATCGCACAACGCTCTATGGTATGACCTACGACGGCTATCTTCTGAAAATTGACCGTCTGACTGGTGCAGGAACCGTGATTCGTGGTCAATTAGCCCCTCAATATCGCAGTATTGACAGCCTGGAGTTCGTCGACAATAAGTTCTACGCCTCGTACGATGGCGGTCGAATCGTTAAGTTCGGCTTCAATTCCGGCGATGAAGTCGTAGTGGGTGACAGTGGTCTTCCCTATGTAGAAGCCTTAGCCGCCGATTCGACCGACCGTTTGTTTGCCAGCGTCTCCCGCGACAATGATGTTTCCGCGGAAGGCGTGGGGCAGGTGAACCTAACGAATGGATCGGTTTCCAGCATCGTCGACTCTGCGGATATGTCTGTGGCTTGGGATATGGATGCCATGGCTTTCGATACCTTTGACCGTCTTTTTGGCATCAATCTGGACAATCCTCGCAAACTGTTCCAGTTTAACAAACTCACGGGCGCGATCACGAACGCGGTAGACTTGACCAATATCTATCCTGCGATGACGATTTTGCCTCGGTTTGATACCTTTTATGCTGCCAGCACCGACACCGTTTTCCTCTCCAGCACGCCTGCCGATCTCTACATTCTTGACCAGTTCACCGGCAACGAGACTCTGGTCGGCAGCATTGGCTACGCGAATGTGACGGGCTTGACTTTTGGACCGGTGCCGGAGCCTGCCAGTCTGCTCGCGTTGGGAGCAGGTTTGGTGGGTCTAACTGCCAAACGGCGTAAACGCGCATGAGACCATGGGCATGAGAGGCAAACTACCTCTCATGCCTTCTCCAAAAATGTTTGTCAAAATCTGTGGAATCACCCGCTTGACCGATGCCCAAGCGGCGGCGCAGTCGGGAGCAAACGCGCTCGGTTTTGTTTTTGAGCCAACCAGTAAGCGTTTTTTCGCGCGCGATTTAGATTGGACCCAGTGGGTTTCGCGAACCCCCATGCCCCGTGTCCTGGTGGCAGCGACCGCCGAGACCATTCCACAATCCCTTCCAGAAATTGCGCTGTTCCAGGCTTTACAAATCTATGGAACCTCCAACCCCACCGAACTCTTAGCATCGCCGTTTATGAGCCCTGTCTTGGCTCAAAATCTATCGCTTTGGATCGCCTTTCGCGTGGCAGCGCAAACGGACCCAGGCACTTTGATAAAATCGATGACGGCTTGGGAACCCTATGCGGATTATTTCTTGCTGGATGCGTATGATCCGGGGGCATTGGGCGGCACAGGCAAGACTTTAGATTGGGAGATTGCCCGCACCATCGTCAAGCAGTCGCCGCGCCCCGTGCTGCTGGCTGGCGGCTTAACACCCAACAATGTGCAAGACGCGATTCGCGCTGTTCTCCCTTTTGGCGTGGATGTCAGTACCGGAGTCGAAAGCGCGCCTGGAGTGAAGTCAGAAAAGAAAATCGGTGAGTTTATTCAAAACGCGCGCGCGACAGGGTAGAATTCTTGATTAGAATTGGAGAAAAAACCGTTATGGATAAAAACAAAACCTTACCGCGCTGGGATATGAGCGTTATTTATCCCAGTTTAGATTCCCCGCAATTTGAGCGCGACTTCCGCGCATTGATGCGTTCTATCGAAGATTTATACGGACTTTTTGAGGAATTTGGGATTCAAAAAACAGAGTCCCCACCCGATACCGCTGCCGCCGCGAAAACCTTCGATTATGTGGCGAAACAGTTGAACGAGCTGATGGAGTCGCACCGTATGCTGACGGCGTATGTTTATGGGTTTGTGACGACCGACTCGCGTGATGATTTTGCGCAGGCGCGACTGAGCGAACTGCAAAAACATTCGGTCAAACTGACCCAGTGCATCACGCGCTTCACCGCCTGGATTGGGTCTTTGGATGTGGAAGCGTTAATCGGCGCGTCCGAATATGCGCAGGACCATGCTTTTGCGCTGAGAAAAGCTAAAGTCGATGCGGAACATCTCATGTCGCCTGTGGAGGAAGCATTAGCGGTGGAGATGCGTTTGACGGGCGGAACCGCCTGGGGCAAGTTGCATGGCAATATCACCTCGCAAATTACGGTGCCGGTGGAGTTAGAGGGCGAGACACAAGAGTTGACCATGAGCGAGACGCGCAATCTGGCTTATGACAAAAATCGGGAGACGCGCCGCGCAGGTTTTGAAGCGGAAATGAAGGCATGGGCGAAACATGCGCTGCCTTTGGCTGCCGCCATGAACAGCATCAAAGGCGAAACCGCATTGCTGGCGCGCAAGCGAGGTTGGGAGTCCGCGCTGCATGCGGCGGTCTTCCAGAACAATATCGATATCGAGACCCTGGAAGCCATGATGACGGCTGCGCGAGAATCGTTCCCCATGTTCCGTCGCTATTTCCAACTGAAGGCGCGTATGTTAGGGGTTCCGAAATTAGCGTGGTACGACATCTTCGCGCCGGTGGGCGAGGGGGTTCGCGTTTGGGAGTATGACGAGGCGAGCCAATTTATTGTGGAGCAGTTCGCCGCCTACTCTCCTAAAATGAGTGAGTTCGCTGCGCGCGCCTTTAAAGAGAACTGGGTTGATGCTCCGCCCGCGCCAGGGAAGCGCGATGGCGCGTTTTGTATGGGAGTGCGCAAAGATGAGTCACGCATTTTGATGAACTACAAACCTGCCTTTGGCGGGCTAAGCACGCTGGCGCATGAGTTAGGACATGCTTATCATAACCTCTGTTTAGCGAACCGCACAATGATCCAGCACCAGACCCCGATGACGCTCGCCGAAACCGCCAGTATCTTCTGCGAGACGATCATCCGGCAAGCCAGCCTGAAAGACGCCGACAAGCAGGAACAGATCGCGATCTTGGAAGCCTCCTTGCAAGGCGCATGCCAAGTGGTCGTGGACATCAGCAGTCGTTTCCTGTTTGAGAAGAACACGATTGAACGCCGTCAAGAGCGCGAGTTGTCGGTGGAGGAACTGTGTAACATCATGCGGCAGGCTCAGATGGATACCTATGGAGAAGGGATAGACCAGGAAACTTTCCATACCTATATGTGGGCTTCCAAACCGCATTACTACGGCAGCGCATTTTACAACTATCCCTACATGTTCGGTTTGCTGTTCGGGTTGGGGCTTTACGCGCTCTACCAGCAAGACCCAGACGGTTTTCGCGCCCGCTATGACGATTTGCTCTCCAGCACCGGTATGGCTGATGCTGCTACCCTCGCGCAGCAGTTTGGTTTCGACATTCGAACGCCTGATTTCTGGCGCGCCAGCCTGAGTCAGATCGGGCAGGATGTGGACCTGCTGGAGTCGCTGATTGCGTGATGAAAGCGCGCTGGTATGAAGGCGCGTTGTGGGTTGCGTTCTTCCTTCTGGTCGTCTGGGTTACCCCGCTCATCCATGTGCCTCTGTCATGGGTGAGCGTCGGAACCGCCTTGACGACGCTGCTCTTCATGCCGGTGGTCATCATGCTGGCAGTCAGTTTAACCCGTTGGGGAGAGGCGTGGTGGTCGGGTCCGGTCATGCTGGCGGCAGGGCTGTTTTGTTGGCAGCTTATGCTCCGCCTGCCAGAAGCGATGGGCTGGTTTCCGCCACCCCCCCCTCATCAGAAACCGGACTGGCTGGTCCCGTTTATTTTCTATCGGGGTGTCTTCAGTTTGACCCTTCTCATCGCGGCGGTGGGTTTAGGACGGACGATTGCGCTGGCAATTCGTGAAAAGAATCTGCTTGCGCCGGTGGTTCCGTTTTCCGCGATTGTCGACATGCTGACCGTCTTTTCGCCAGGCGGATTTGTAAAACAGATGCTTCAGAACGCCCCGGAAGTGGTGGCGAAAGCCAGCGTGGCGGTTCCTGCGGCGGGCGCGGTGGTTAGGCAGGATATCGCGCCGACAGCAATAATTGGGGTGGGCGATTTTATCTTTTTGGCGATGTATGCTGCTTGCCTGCATAAGTTTCAGATGCGAACCAAGCCCACGATTTTGGGTTTTATCGGCGTTTTAACGCTTTATCTCTGGATGGTACTGTTTATACCGGGCTTCACGAAGCTGCCCGCTTTGGTCCCCATGGCGGCGGTCTTTTTGATCGTCAATTGGAGAGAGTTCCAACTGAACCGCTCAGAAAAAATTGCCAGTATCGCGGTCGTGTTGTTGGCAACTGGCATCATAGCCTACCTCTTTTGGCGGTAAATCTTAAACAGAATTCGCATAAAATCTACCGTTTTGATTAGGTTTTTCAGCCCGAAAACAGTGATCTCCGTCATTCCTGCGAACGCGGGAATCCACGAAAATCATTCGGTTTCGAGAAACTTTATTGCGAAGCCAATCCATGCTTAATTCCGTATTGGGAGCCGCTCATGTCCCGAAACCCTGCTTGTAAGAACCCCTCATTTTGACCGTGTAACTCTATGTAGAAAATAATATGCCTACTCTGACTGCAAACGTACCCCTTGCTCAGAGTTTTGGCGCTCTCCTGAAACCGCTTGATCCCGTAGCCAAGCGGTTTTTTCTTTTTGCAAAGACCGGCTTGGAACAGGACTCGGCAGCGCAATCGCGAATCTGAACCGTATGCAGCGAAAGGAACCAGAAAAAATGTGGGGCGGTCGATTTGGAAAGGGACCGGCTCCTGAAGCGGAAGATTTTACGCGATCAATTCATATCGATGCGCGGTTGTGGGAACAAGATATTGCGGGCAGCTTGGCGCATATCCGCATGTTGGCGGCGCGCGGGGTGGTTTCGCCTCAAGAAGCCAATCAAATTGTGCAGGGCTTACTTGATTTGAAACGCGCGATTGAGACCGGAAAGGTCATGATCGATCCCAGCGTGGAAGACATACATACTTTTATCGAGACTAAATTGCGAGAGAAGGTTGGACCGGTCGCAGGCAAATTGCATACTGCCCGCAGCCGGAACGATCAAGTGGTCACCGATTTGCGGCTCTGGACACGGGACGCTTTGCAGGATGTGCAATTATCGCTGCATATGCTTCAACAGACGCTGATCGACTTGGCGGAAGAACACCTGCAGACCCTGATGCCCGGCTTGACTCATCAACAACACGCGCAACCCGTCACGCTGGCGCATCACCTGATGGCGTACTTCTGGATGTTGGAACGCGACCATGAGCGACTGAGTCAATCCCATCACCGGATGAACTTAAGTCCGTTGGGGGCGGGCGCGCTGGCAGGCACTTCGATTCCTATCGACCCCATTATCACCGCTTCCGAATTGCAGTTTAACGATGTGATTCCTAATAGCATGGATGCGGTTTCCGACCGTGATTTTGTGGCGGAAACTCTCTTTGTCTATGCGCTGATGATGACCCATCTTTCAAGGTTGGCGCAGGAACTGATTCTGTGGAGCGCGCCGGAGTATGGTTTTGTGGAGTTGGACGATAGCTATACCACCGGCAGCAGTCTCATGCCGCAAAAGAAGAATCCTGATGTGATGGAACTGATCCGTGGGCGTTCGGCGCGCGCCATTGGCAATCTGACCGCTATGCTGACCACCCTCAAAGGGCTGACCCTGACCTATCATCGCGATTTACAAGATGATAAAACGATTCTGTTTGAAACGCACGATTTTATGCTGCCTGCCTTGAATCTGACCAACTCCGTATTGTCTTCTGCGGTCTGGAACACAGAACGTATGCGTCAAGCCGTCATAGGCGATTATTCCACCGCGACTGAATTAGCCAACTATTTGGTGACAAAAGGGGTTCCGTTCCGGGAGGCGCATAAACTCACAGGGCAGATTGTGTTGTCTTGCGTCCAGCAAGGCAAACCCCTGGAGGCATTGACGGTTGAGGAACTAAGCGCATATCATAAAACGATTGGGGAAGATGTCCTACAGGCGCTTCAACCGGAGCATGCCGTGGCGTCTTCGTTGTCTCAGACGGGAACCGCGCCACTCGTTGTTCAAGCGCAAATAGAACTGGCAAGAGAGACCTTGAAAAATCACCGGCGGCTGGGCGGCTGAGATCAGACCAGCCGTTCCAATTGCAGGCGGCTGTCGGTGTCTAACTTTTCATAGTCGCGAATTTCGTAACGGTTGCCATCGATGGCGATAATCAGATAGCGGCTCGCGCCCAACTCATGCACATTGTCGCGCCAGTTGCGCACATAAAACTTGCGTTTGCCCCGGTCCGTTTCCACATCCCAACTCAGCATGCCGAACTCTTCTTTCAGGGAATGAACCTTAGTGATGATGGGAATGAAATAACGTCTCTCCAACTGTTCTTCCAGAATGCGCAGCGACGCGCTATCCATCCCCCTCAAGTCTCTAAACATGCCCACTTCCTGCCCATCAGAAGTCGTGATGTTGATATAACGGGAGGCATCCGAGAAAGGGAACGCGCGCGCGAACGCTACATCCAGATAGCAACATTCCTCATTGAGCGTAAGGCGGATGTTGTCGCTTTCAGGGGTTCGTTCGATAGTGACTTGGCTGGGGTCCAGCCAGCGTATTTCCAATCGGCTCTCGGTCTCTTGCATAACAGCATGATTTTACCGCATGATACGCGTAAAGAGGTATCATTATGGGTGAGGTAATAGAGTCATGTCGGTTCAATCCTTTGAGGCATTTAGCGTGGCAACGCTTCAAGAGTGGTTAGATTTGCCAGAAGGACCTCCCTTCTTTGAGTGGGAGGCTGGGAGGTTGGTGGTTATACCCTCACCAAAAAAAATTCACCAAAAGATTGTAGGGCTGCTGTTTCACGCGCTTTATGATTACGTTGCGCGTAACGATTTAGGGGTAGTTGTGATGGAATTGGATGTCGCGCTGCCCAACGGTGTAGGCTATTATCCTGACTTGGCGTTTATCGCCAAAGACCGGCTTTTACATCTTATGGGTGAGGATAACAAAATTCATGGCGCGCTCGACATGGTTGTGGAAGTCGTTTCGCCTTTCACACAGAGCCGCGATCGGGTCATTAAGTTTCAAAACTACTATGAGGCGGGCGTGTCCTGGTACTGGTTGATTGACAGCGAAACACTGGCGATCCAAGAGTTTGAGCACTCTCCTGAAGGCTATTTGTGCCGAGCCACGATTTCCTCTGGCACGCTGTTTGAACCGAAACTGTTTCCTAACCTTAAAATTAACCTGCCCATGATACTTGGCGTTCAACCAGAAAGATAGCGAGCCAAAAACATTGGTAATCAAGAATTAGGGCTATTGCTGAGCCGAATGCAGGCAACCGTTATAACCACTCCTGTCTTGCCAGGCAAGCAAGTCATCTTCAATTTGCGCGTTCCGGGTTCGTCTGGGGAACGAGCGAGTAGCGCTGGCATCGTTGTTATAGAACATAGAGAGCGCAGAGCAACTATCATAGAACTGAAAGATGGAGATACCTTTGATACGAAGAAAGCCAGCGGAGAACTTGACAACATGCAAAAAGTTACCTCTTGGCTGTCTGACCGCTTAGGATACAACACATCGATTGCTTTCTGCGCGTTCAATCAACCTGATAAAGAATCTATCATCCGGGGAGCAAAGGGACGTTTTAATAGAGATCAAGTTATGACAGGAGAAGATTTATGTGCGATTCTAGGGATAAACTATAGCGCTATTCAAAAACTGAGACGTGCTGACCAAAACGATAATCTGCGCTACTTCGTAGAAAACATCCTGAAAATTCCAGAGGTTAAATTAATCATCAATGAGCTTTATCCTGAAACGACACTTTGAAGGGACAATAATATGAACAACATTCCTGTCAATCAGATTTTGCAAGGTGACTGTATAGAAATCATGAATCGGTTGCCAGAAAAGTCGGTAGACATCGTTTTTGCAGATCCTCCGTACAATTTGCAATTACGGCAAGAGCTGTTTCGCCCGAATCAAACATTAGTCGATGCCGTTGATGACGACTGGGACCAATTTGATAGTTTGGAAGTTTACGATCATTTTACAGAGGCATGGCTCACTGCATGCCGACGAATTTTGAAAGACACTGGCACTTTATGGGTGATTGGTTCTTACCACAACATCTATCGAGTTGGGACTGTTTTGATGAATTTGGGATACTGGATATTAAATGATGTGGTTTGGATCAAGGCGAATCCAATGCCCAATTTTCGTGGGGTGCGTTTTACAAATGCTCATGAAACATTGATCTGGGCGCAAAAACAAAAAGGCGCAAAATACACTTTTCATTATCAGGACATGAAAGCGCTCAATGACGATTTACAAATGCGTAGTGATTGGTATCTTCCGCTTTGTACTGGCAGCGAAAGAGTTAAGCTCAATGGCGAAAAAGCGCACTCTACCCAGAAACCGGAAGCCTTGCTCTATCGAGTCATTCTTTCCAGCACCAACCCTGGCGACATCGTGTTAGACCCATTTTTTGGATCAGGCACAACAGGAGCTGTGGCAAAGAAACTCAATCGTCAATGGATCGGTATCGAGCGCGATCCCCACTATGTCGAAGTGGCACAACAGCGTATAGATGCCATTCAACCGACTATGTTAGAGGAAACCGTTTTTGCTCCGAAATTAGCGCAACGCCCACCACGGGTCCCTTTCGGTCGTTTGCTTGAACAAGGATATTTGAAGCCAGGAGATGCGCTTTATTTCCGAGCGGATATTTCAGCGCAAGCGACTGTGCTTGCGAATGGCAACATTCAACTGAACGGTTTCACCGGTTCGATTCATCAAGTCGGACGCGCGATCACCGGAGCGCCTTGCAATGGGTGGGAGCATTGGCATTTTCGAGATTCTACTGATGGCAGCTTGAAACCTATAGATGTTCTGCGTCAGCGATATATTGCGCAAACATGACACATCGTCACATGTTCATGGTTGACTTAGCCCATCCGCTCACGAGAGGAAGTTCATACCATTCGCCCGAGTTGGCTTTGATACCCCCCAAAATAGCATAGACCAGCCCTACAATGTAAACAGCAGGCAATAAGAGCAAGCCTATCAAAACAATAGTCAATACGCCGGAAACAAATAACGCGACATAAATTGCGAGATGGAAAAAGAGCGCCTGCAACGCATGGAAAGCGACAAATTTGGACTTGTCTTTATAAACAAAGTAGAGAATGAGCGGCACAATGAACCCGCCGATGAAAAATGACAGATGAGACAACATGCCCCACGTTTTTTCCTCAGATGTAATTTCTCCCATGATTATCCTCCTATCGTATTACGCGCCCACCCGCCGACCATCGGCAGTTCGTACCATTCGCCCGCATTGGCGCGAATCGCGCCGAGAATGGGGAATACAATGGTCACAATGCCTATGACCACTGCCAGCAAGATCGCGGGCAGCAACAAGATCACGGTGATAGCCATTCCGCCCACAACCACCCATCCGACCAATAACAGCAGCTGAAAATAGAGCGATTGGATAGCGTGGAAAGCGACAAATTTAGACTTGTCTTTGTAGACCAGATAGATAACGAGCGGCACAATATATTGTCCGATACCTGCGCCCAAATAGCCCAGGAAACCGGCTAAGTGCGCCAACATAGCCCATAATCTTTCATCAGAAGTGGTATCAGTCATTAGGTTTTCCCCAACACGCTAAGAATACCTGTTTTTTACGCGAAAAGTTCAATCTTCAAGGAAAACACGCTTCTCTGCTTTAACGAGTGACCCTCTCGGAACTCCTCCACGTTCCGAATATCGGGTACTCTTAGGCTATGATGAACACTATGACAATCCCTATGATAAGCACCCTCCCTCCAGAATCGCTCCTGACGCGGGGCGGATATGCCAGCGTCTTTATCGATTACGAAAACATCTATTACTACCTTTTTAATGCGGAAGTGGACGACCCCGAAGAGGCAGTTATTCATGTCCTGCGCGAAATTCGCAAGTGGTTGCCAGAACAGCGCGGTGAGCAGTGTATTGCGATGGAAGCCTACGCCGATTTTGACCGGGTTAATATTGAATTAGGTCCGCTCTACTTGATGGGTGTCGAGACCCATAATGTGTTGGGAACCGAACATAAGAATGCGGCAGATATGAGACTTTGTATCGATGCGTTATCGTTGCTGTATACACGCCCAACAATTAATACCTTTGTGTTTGTGGCGGGCGACCGCGACTATATTCCGCTGATACAACATCTTAAAAAACAGGCGAAAAATGTGTTAGTCGTCGCGTTTCGGGGCAGTTTGTCGGGCGATCTATTAGTGAATGTGGGTGAAGAAAATTTTATTGATGCGCAAGAAATGGTCACCGATTCTGTTCGCAAACAGTTGGAAGCGGCGCGCCACCGGCAGGCGATTCAAGCCAAACTGAAAATCCCTTCCACTGCGACAACGGGTAAGCCTCCGGTCTTAAGGCGGGACCCCTCCTACAAAATGCAGGAAGCAAAATTCGAAAATGAACGCCCTATCGACGATGAGAACGCCCGCATTTGCTTGCAAGTGTTACTGGAAGATTTTGGTCATCATAAAGAGGTCTTTTTGAAACCTTATCTCAAACGCTTGAATGACGCGCTGTCTTGGCTGGCGAACTTCCAGCGAAAAGCGCTGATTGAAGACTTGATTGACCGAGGCGCCATCGCGATTGAGACGCGCAAGCGGGATGATGTGCCGCCCGAATTTCAAGATTATTCCGTCGCGATTATCAATTGGAACCACCCCACCGTGCAGGAATTGAACCCGGGACTGTGAGAATCAGCGGCACGCTCAGCTGACTATCGCTTGTTCGGTTTGTTGATCAAACAGATGCAGGCGGCGCAAATCGATCGCTAAACGAAGCGTGTCTTGTTCATGGCAGGCGTAATCCGCATTGACTTGCGCAATGAAGCGCGTCTCTCCCGCCACTAAATGGAGGTCCATGCGGTCACCCAACGGTTCAATCACATCGATTCGCGCCTCAAACGGTTCGGAAGGTTGAACGCGCGGCGCGGGCGCATCGGCAGGGAAAAAGTCTTGCGGGCGAACACCCAATATCACCGGCTTGCCGCCATAGGCGCGCGTTTTTTCCATCGCTTCTGGCGGCAGCGAGAAGCGCATGGCGGGCGACTGGAACGCTCCATCGGAGACGCTGCCCTTGAAGAAGTTCATGGGCGGTGTACCGATAAAACCCGCCACGAACAGATTCGCCGGGTGATGATACACCTCTTCGGGCGTGCCGACTTGTTGCAATTTTCCGTGATTCATCACCGCGATCCGCGACCCCAGGGTCATGGCTTCTTTTTGATCGTGAGTCACATAGAGAGTCGTGACTCCGAGCGCTTCCTGAAGTTTTTTCAGCTCGGCGCGGGTTTGATCCCGGAGCTTCGCGTCCAGATTCGAGAGCGGTTCATCCATCAGAAACACTTTGGGTTTGCGCACAATCGCGCGCGCCAGCGCGACTCGCTGCCGTTGACCGCCCGATAGTTCTTTCGGTTTACGGTGGAGCAGTTCAAGAATGCCCAGCATTTGCGCTGCCGCTTTCACGCGCTCGTCGATGCTGCGCTTGACATTCTGTGCTTCGCCCCAATGGCTGAGCTGCCAAACAGTGGTCTTCAACTCTCGCAATCGCAAACTAAAGGCGATGTTATCGTAGACCGTCATATGCGGGTAGAGCGCGTAACTTTGAAACACCATGGCGATGTCTCGGTCGCGCGGCGAAAGGTCATCGACTCGCCGGTCATCCACTGAAATCGATCCCTCGCTGGGTTCTTCCAACCCCGCCAGCATGCGCAAGGCGGTTGTTTTACCGCAGCCCGAGGGTCCCACAAAGACCATGAATTCCTGATCTTTGATTTCCAAATTGAGGTCATTGACGGCGATGACGGTCCCAAACCGTTTCGTGATATTGCTAAACGTTACCTGTGCCATGATCAAGTGGGAAAATTGTACCTGATTATCTCTGCAAAGGGGTATAATCACTTTATGCAAAATCCATCGTCTCACAACGATTCTTCCGACGGTAGCCAAGAAAGGAGAATGTCTCGTGGAGATACTTCCGACTTTTCGCAGGATGAAATCGAAGGGATGGAGTCAGAGTGGATTCACATTGGCAAGTCTGATTGGAAGCCCGCGATTCTTCTCAAGATGCGTCGCGATGGTCACGAAACATCCCCCGTTGATACCGGCGAGTCTGATCTCAAGCCGGAGGACTCAGCCCCTCACAAGAGGTCAACGTTGGGGCGCTGGATTGTATTGGCGATGGTCTTACCGTTTTTGGTTGCGATTCCGCTTATCTTCTCGCCTTGGTTCCGCGACACGCGCTCCCACAACGCCGAAGTGAATGTGGAAATGATTGAGGCGATTGACGCGGGCAACTTGGCGCGAGTTTCCGCGCTATTGGCAGATGGCGCGTCGGTCAACGCGAAAACAAAAAGCGGATTGACGGCTCTCAGTGTGGCGACGATCCGGGGTGAAACCGCCATCGCGAAGTTGTTGATTGAGCGGGGAGCAAGTTTGGACGCGCGCGATAAGAGCGGAACCCAAGCCACACCCGGCAACGCGGCCATTCATTGGGCAGCGATTTATGGGAGAACAGAGATTTTGAAAACGCTGTTGGAACATGGAATGGTGCCAGACCAGCGGGATCGCAACGGCAAAACGCTGTTGATGCTGGCAGCCGAAAATGGACATCTGCAGACGGTTCAGTTTTTGCTGGAGCGAGGCGCGGACCCTAACGCCAAAAGTTTGATGGGAGAAACGCCCTTTGTTTGCGCGGAACGCAGCGGTAAATCGGAAGTTAAGGAGACAATACAACATGCAATCCTATCCACTCACTGAGGATCAAATTCGAGACTACCAAGAGAACGGCTTTATCGCTTTGCCGGGCGTTTTGACTCCTGACGAGCTGTCAGAACTGCGCGCGATTGCGGAAGAGATTTTAGACACGCCTTACGAAGCGCGTGTCGAGACTTCCCGCAACAATGCAGAGTATGAGAAGATCTTTGTTCAGAAGGTCAATTTATGGCAGGTGGAGGAGCGCATTCGTAAGTTCAGCCTGCACCCGCGTTTAGCGGAGATCGCGCGCAAGTTGGCGGGGGCAGAGCATATTCGAATTTGGCATGATCATCTCTTGACGAAAAAGCCCGGCGACAGCAAACCGACCGCTTGGCATCAAGACCGTCCTTATTGGCCGCACAATGATACCGGACAGCTTTCGATGTGGATCGCTCTTCAGGATGTGGATACTCGCAATGGATGCATGGGGTTTGTTCCCGGCTCGCATCGATTGGGTCCATTAGATCCGGTTAATCTGGTGAATCCACAAGACCTCTACCCTCATGTGGAAGGCAAAACTTCGGAAGATTTTCAGCCGGTTTTTGTGCCTTTGAAAGCGGGCGACTGCACGTTCCATAACGCGCTCACATTTCACGGCGCGGGCGCAAACACGACCGATCAGCCCCGTCTCGCGTTTGTGGTGATCTATATGCCCGATGGAACGCTCTTTACAGGCAGCCCGCACGTGGTCACAGAAGGATTGAATCTGCCTGCCGGTGAACCTCTATCGGGTGATCTGTTTCCCATTGTGGGGTGAGAAAGCATAAAAAATCCTCTGCTCCGAACGAGGGAGCAGAGGAGGGGTTGACGGAAGGTAGTCGTCAAACTTTCAATTGTTAGTTCATTGCGATTCCGAATTCGTTGTAGATTGCTCCGCGGTTTACCACTTTGATGACGTAGCGTCCATTATCAGTCGGTTTCCAAACGCAAATACATTCGTCGATAGGTTCGGTATCATGAGTTATCAGGTTGCCCTGTTCGTCATAGACAAACATATCTAAATCGGTATCGCCATCACCAGAGACAGCAACGGCTGCGATTTGAACCGCGCGATAGCTTTTGACGAAAGATTTCGTTTCGCCCGGTTGGATTGTATGGGTTTCAAAAGTCAAGTTTTCGGTGTTTCCAGCGCAAGAGATAGTTCTTAAAAGTAATTCGCGATACATATCTTTCACTCCTCCAATGAATAGGGTAAATTTCAATTTGCCTCGAGGGGATGACCCTTTTTAGCTCACATAGAATGATAACGAGAATATTCGTGAGTTCTTACAGAATAGTTATTAACAACAGATAACAGTAAAAATCTATTATTGACAGCCTTTCTCGTGAAAAAAGAAACCTCTGCTCCGAACGAGGGAGCAGAGGTGAGGGAGGAAGGAGGCCTGATGTTAAAATTAGTCTGCAGCAATATAGAACTCATTGTATACATAGCCGCGATTGACGACTTTAATCGTATATTTCCCGGTATACCTGGGCGTCCAAAGGCAAAGGCAATCATCAGTTGGATCATCATCATAGGCCACCAATGCACCATTACGATCGTAAATATACAAATCTAAATCGGTATCGCCATCACCAGAGACTAACACGCCTGCTAATCTGCCCTTATAGAAGCTCTCGCTAAATGATTTAGAGCTTCGAGCATTGACGACATGATATCCCGACACTCCACCACCAACTCGGTCCGCAAAAGTAACGGACATCAACATCGATAAAGCTGCTACTGCCATCAACAAGATTCCACGCTTTTTCACTTGGGTAAATCCTCCTATGTTTTAGTTCTTACTGTTTTTTTGTTTGCCGGAGGTCTGCTTCGTTCCGGCTTACACAGCGTTATAACGGCAGCCACAAGCAATTCTTACAGCGTGCTTACATTTTATTGTTTGCCCTTCAGGTATTCTCTTAAATATGGGATTCAAAGTAGCGATAGTGGGCGCGACCGGCGCAGTCGGACAGGAGTTGTTGCGAACGCTGGAAAGACGCTCGTTTCCGGTTTCAGAGTTGCGATTATTGGCGTCGGAGCGTTCTGCAGGAAAGACGATGGCTTTTCAAGGTTTCGACTTAACCGTCGAACCGCTCCGGGAGGATGCTTTTCAGGGATGTGAGGTTGCCTTCTTCTCGGCGGGAGCCAGCCGCAGCCGGGAGTTCGCGCCGCCTGCGGTGACGGCGGGCGCGCTGGTCATCGATAACTCATCAGCGTTCCGCATGGACCCCTCCGTGCCTCTGGTGATCCCTGAGATCAATATCGACCATGCGCGCGAACACCGAGGCATTATTGCCAATCCGAACTGTTCCGCGATTATTTTGTTGATGGCGGTCGCGCCCTTGATGCGCTTGGCGAGTATCGAGCGCATTGTGGTCTCAACCTACCAGGCAGCCAGCGGGGCAGGCGCGCAAGCCATACAGGAGTTGTTGGATCAAACCAGAGATTATATCGAGGGAAAACCGGTGGTTCCCAAAATCCTACCGCATCCTTACGCCTTCAATCTCTTTTCCCACAACACCCCGATCAATGAATATGGCTACAACGAAGAAGAATGGAAAGTGATTCAAGAATCGCGTAAAATTTTGAACTTACCCGATTTGCGATTGGGCGTTACCTGCGCGCGCGTGCCGGTACTGCGGGCGCACAGCGAGAGCATCACGGTGGAGTTCGACCACCGTCCCTCCTTGGATATGATCTACGGAGCCTATGAGCGGTTTCCCGGCGTGCGGGTGGTAGACGATAGGGCGAATAATTACTTCCCCATGCCTCTGGACGCGAGCGGTCAAGACGAGGTTCTGGTGGGGCGGATTCGCGAAGATGTTTCTCACCCGCAGGCAGTCAGCCTCTTCGCGGCGGGCGACCAACTGCTGAAGGGCGCAGCGCTCAACGCGGTTCAGATTGCAGAATCCTTGCTGTGAAATATTAACGCGCGTTTGTGCCGTAAAGGCGGTCGCCGAAATCGCCCAAGCCAGGTAAAATATACTTCTGCGCGTTTAGCCCGCGGTCTAACGAGGCGGTGTATATCTCCACTTCGGGATAGCGGCTATCCAGTGTTTGAACGCCTTCGGGAGTAGCCACCACGCAAATATGCGCCACATCGCGCGCGCCTGCTTCAAACAACACATCCAATGCCTGCGCTGCCGAACCGCCCGTCGCCAACATCGGGTCTAACAACAAGACACGACTGTCTTCCAACGGAGGTAATTTCCGATAATAAGCGCGGGCAATCGCGGTTTGTTCATCGCGTTCCAATCCGACATAACCCACTCGGACATCGGGAAACAGATCGGTGATTGGCTCCAGCATACCCAAGCCTGCGCGCAAAATAGGAACCGCCACCACCGTTTTGGCGAGCGTGTGACCTTCGGTGGGTTCCAAAGGGGTCTGAACCGTTCCTGAAACGACCGGAATGCCTCGTGTCGCTTCAATCGCCAACAAAAACGTCAACTGCCGTGTGTAGGCGCGAAAACGCGCTGGTTCCGTCTGCTCGTCGCGCAGGCGGGTCAGTAAATGTTTCACTAAGGGATGATCCAAAACGATGAGAGCCATAGTCGTTAGTCCATGCTGCAACTCGCCAAATACCCGCACCGGAAACAGATCAATTTACAAGGCGGCTTGAGCATGGTCAAGTCCCCTCCACAAACGGGACAAATCATATATTCGCTTACCGCGCGCTCAGTAGCCACCCGCGGTTCCACGGCGTTGACACCCGGCGCAGAAGATTTATGCTTGTGTTGAGATGGGTTTTGCGTTTGCATCGTTCTAACGATTCTTGTTTAAGGGGCGGTTTCCTGCTGCTGAAAGCTTTGGAAAAAGAGGGAAGCATCCCCGCTTTTCGGCAACGTTCCGGGATGAGGTAATGCCTCTTTGACCCAAAGGGGCGAAAAAACAGGCGGGTCATAAAGCGGAAGAGGAACGACGGGAGATTCTGTCGCGGCTGCTCTCTTGCAGCCCCACTCTGCCCGCAAGGTCAGATAGCCGTGGGCAGGCAGATCGTTGATCCGAATTAACAGTTCAAATGCCCACCAGTCGTGGTCGTGCAGAGGGACAGGAGCCGTTTCCAGTATGCGCGGATCAAACACACAACACTCCACTGCCCAGCCCTGTTCATCGTAAAGAAAAACCTCTTTGGGGCAGTTTTTTATTCGAAACGGCATACACACAGAAAGACATGCCCAGCCCGACACGCGCCAGTTTTGCGGGTTGTAGATCACCAGCGCGCGATAATCAGAAGACACTCCTTCAAAACGGGTATCTATCGAGTCGATTAACAGCTCAAGCAAGTTATTCAACCGCATCTCTCAGTTTTCATCAAATTCGGCATTGCGCTGGCAGAGTTTCAAAAAGTCACAATCGTCACAAGCATAAATACGGCGGGGCAGATATGTTTCTAAATCGCGGTCCAACATCTCCTCGCCCAGCAGGCGCGTCTGCGCTTCAAATTCGTTTAACTCGGCTTCGGGCAGTATCACACGCGCCTGCTCACCAGATCGCAGGGCAATGATCGATGCCAATAAAGGCTTCTCTGGAAAGTGCGCCCGCGCCAGTAGTAGGTAACAGCGCATAGCAAAATCTTCATACACCTGCTCTTCGGTAACAGTCGATCTGCCGCTTTTGTAATCGACCACCTCAATCGAACCGTCCGCATGCTCGTCAATCCGATCAATGCGCCCCAACAGCACAAATCGCCCCATGTCGTAACGCAGCATTTTTTCTGTGTATAAGATTTTAGGGGGAACCTCTACTTGTATTTGCTGCTCAAAATAGGCATGCAACAGTTCTTTGCCCAATGTTTTGTGGGTTTCTGCTTGCTCTTTGGTCTCAAATCCTGCTTCGCTCCAACGCTCCTCCAGCTTTGCGATAAGGGTTTCTTGTTGTACCTGTTCCACCCCGCCCGCTTCATGGAAATCTTGCAAAACCCGGTGCAGCGTCGCGCCAAAGGTCAGTTCTTTGCGCGCGCGCAGGTAGTACTTTCCCAGTGGATTGAGGTAAGTCCAGTAATACTTCACTGGACAAGTCAGGTACATGATCATTTTTGTGGGGCTAAGGGTGGGTTTACGCTGGCTCATAAAGCCCTCGTTCGCGTGAAAGGCTGAGCGCGCCGGTGTTGCCAATCGTGAAGAGGAGTTCGATTTCCGACAGTGTGAAGAGGCGCGGCTCATGGCTCAAAGCGATTAAAACCCCCAAGGCGCGGTCTCCCACCTGCAACGGGACCGCCAGCGCCGATTGAAAACCGCCGGGAATCGGCTGCAGTTGATTTTGCGCATGAGAGGGGAGGTCTGCCGCTGCGATGGGCGCATTGAAGGCATAAGCCCAACCCGGCAGGCTGTGGCGAAGGATCGGTTCATATTCGTTGAGGTCTGGGTGGAAGGGCTGCGCATGGGCAGCGCGCAAATGATCCTCTTCGGGCAGGTAAATCGCCACATGGTCACAAGGAATCAGGCGCCGGGCAGCGCGAGCGATGTAAGAGAGTATCTCAGGTTCGTTTTGAGCTGCGCCCAACTGCTGCGACAGTTCGAACAGCGCCGTGGCATTGCGGGCGCGCCGGGCGATCTGTTCATAAAGCAAAGCATGGGAGAGCGCCAAGCCGATTTGGGAAGCAATGGCGGTCAAGATTCGTTCGTCCCGCTCCGAATAGGCATCCGATTTGGGCGATCCCACAATGAGCAGTCCCAATGTTTTATCGGCTCGTCTCAGGGGCGCAACCAATAGGGAATGAAGGGTCTCATCGGCGGCTTGGGGAAAAACCGTGTTCCATTCTGATGCATCGATTCGCGCGGCGCCATTTTCCCAAGGCAACGGGTACTGCTCCACATTCAGCTCGGCGGGTGGCGTATCCAGCCCGTAATGCTGTGCGCAGAAAAGTCGGGAACGCTCTTCGTTGAACAGCCAGATCGCGCCCGCAAACGCCTCGACTTCGCGCAGCAGGGTAATCGCGTTTCGGATGACCGCTTGCAGGCTCAACTCGTTGCCGATGTGCTGGGGCATGGTTTCCAAACGCTGGCGTTCCAGGTCATTTTGCTTCGCGCGATGCTGCAATTCGCGAATATGCAACAGCCAAGGTAGGTATTCGGCATAAGCGCGCAGGCGGATCAGGGTTTTGGGGTCAAATGGTGCGTCCTCTTTGTGGTTCACCAGCGCCAACGCCGCGCCTTTCAATCCGGGCAGCGGAATCGCCAACGCCGAACGCAATCCCGCCATGCCCTTGCGTACTCCAAAATAGTTATCTTCGTTTTGTGAGGCATCGTAATAGGACCAGTCTTTATGATGGAGCAGCGTCTCTTCCAGCATGATCTCTTCCACTCGCAGCCTCAAACCCATCAGATCGTCTGCGCCTCGACCCGCCACCACCGCAAAATCAACATAACGACCGCTGGGGTCTGGCAGCAACAGCAACGCGGTTTGCGCGCGCGATTTGCGCCTTGCAGTGTTGACCAGTTCCTGCATTAACACCAGCGCGTCATTGCCTTCACGCAATCGCTCCAACCACTGCTGCCACTCGCTTATTCGCATACGACACCTCCGCTTTATCCCTCAGAGAAAGCGGCATCAAAGGCGATATTGGAAGGCGCAAAATCCAGCTTTCGCGTGAAAGCGCAGGCTTCTTTCGCCCCGTGTTCACGGTCCATCCCGCTGTCTTCCCACTCGATGGAAAGCGGACCATGATAGCCGATTTCATTGAGCGCGCGGATGATTTCTTCGAATTGGATACTGCCTCGTCCGGGGGATCGGAAATCCCAGAATCGACGCGAGTCGCCGAAATTGAGATGCCCTCCGAACACGCCTGCCTCTTTGAGGGTAGGAGACCACCAGACATCCTTGACATGCATGTGGAATATCCGATCTCGAAACGTTCGGATGAATTGCACATAATCGACGCCTTGGTAGCCCAAATGGCTGGGGTCGTAGTTGAAACCGAATCGCCGGTGTCCGCCGACTGCCTCTATCGCACGCGCTGCAGAAGCGATATCGAACGCGATTTCGGTGGGGTGCACTTCCAAGGCAAAGTCGACATTTTGGCGGTCGAACTCGTCCAAAATCGGCAGCCAGCGCTTGGCAAAATCTTGGTACCCTTGATCGATCCATCCGGTCGGGACAGGCGGGAAAGAGTAGAGATAATACCAGATACTGCTGCCGGTGAAGCCGTTCACCACAACGCGCCCCGGTTTCAAGCCGCTGGGAGCGGCATCGAACAGCTTTCGGGCGGCGCGGGCAGTATTTTTCATCTCTTCCGCCGCGCGCTGTCGGACGCCTTCGGGACTGCCATCGCCCCAAACATGCGGCGGCAAAATCGCCTGATGTCGTTCATCGATTTGATCGCAAACCGCTTGCCCTATTAGGTGATTGCTGATCGCGAAACATCGCAAACCGTGACGGCTTAATATCTCCCATCGCGATGCGCAGTATCCCTCTTCATTCAGCGCGCGCTGCACATCGAAATGATCGCCCCAGCAGGCGAGTTCGATACCGTCATAACCAAATTCCTTTGCTTTTTGAGCCATGACCTCCAGGCTCAAATCTGCCCATTGTCCTGTGAAAAGCGTTACAGGCCTTGCCACGTTATTTGCTCCTCCTCTCGCTTAAGATAGGATCTCATTAATCCATACTCTTTTTTCGCGAGAGGAGCGCGTATTCCTGCCGAGTCGCTGATTTCGGTTGCGCCATTCAGAGAAAAGCGATTGATTTGTCCTTAGGCTGAAAGGAACTTCCGAAGGCAGGGCGAATCTCTTTGATTTATGCATTTACAAGTGGAAACTTTTACAGTGAAGAAGCGGTTTCCTTTGACGATTAGCCGGGGAACGACCGCAGAAACGACGAATGTATGGGTTCGGGTGGAGCAGGAGGGCATCGAGGGCTGGGGGGAGGCATCGCCGTTTGGCATTGGCGACCATCGTCAAACCACCGAAGCTATCGCGCAGTCAGCGCAGCAGGCGGCGGCTTTGTTGGAGCCATTTCATCCGCTGGAGCGGCAGTCTATCGAATCTGCCTTAATTGAGGCGGGGATTTTGTCCGCCGCGCGCACTGCCATTGAATGCGCCTTGTATGATTGGATGGGCAAACGAGCCGGGCTGCCTGTCTGGAAACTTCTGGGTCTAAACCGAGCGCGCATTGTGCCGACCTCGGTTACCGTCGGAATCAACCCGCCTGAAGTCGCTCGAGAAAGAACGCGCGACTGGCTGAATCTAACCCAGGCAAAATCGCTCAAAATCAAGTTGGGCAACCTTGCAGGGATTGAAGCCGACCAAGCCATGATTCAAGCCATTCGCGAAGAAGCGCCTGCCGAGGTGGTGCTTCGTGTGGATGCAAATGGGGGATGGAGTTTGGACGATGCTCTCCTCATGTGTGAGTGGCTTCAAAAGTTAGGCGTGGAATATGTGGAACAGCCGCTTGCACGGGGACAAGAAGAACACCTGCCTATCCTTTACAAGGCATCTCCCTTACCGATTTTTGTGGATGAGAGCTGCTTTGACAGCCAGGATGTGCTGAGGCTATCGGACCGTGTTCATGGCATCAATATCAAGCTCATGAAGTGCGGGGGCTTGACCGAGGCGATTCGGATGGTGATGCTGGCGCGCTCTCTGGGGCTGCAAGTGATGTACGGCTGCTATTCCGACAGCGTGTTAGCCATCTCTGCCGCCGCGCAAATTGCGCCCTTAGCCGACCATTTAGACTTAGACAGCCATTTGAACCTGCTGAATGACCCATTTGTGGGCGCGGAATTGATAGAAGGGCGTTTGCTGCCCAAGGACGAACCGGGTTTGGGAGTGAAGAAACGATGAACGTTTTTACCAATGTTGTCTTACCAATCGCGTTAGCGGTGATCATGCTGGGGATGGGCATGTCGCTGCGTTTGAATGATTTCACGCGTATACTTCTTTATCCGATCCCCACCATTATTGGATTGATCTGCCAACTCATATTACTGCCGGTGACCGCGTTTTTGCTAATATTCCAAACCGGCATCGACCCTACGCTCAAGGTTGGGGTCATGATTTTGGCGTTCTGTCCGGGTGGCGCAAGCTCAAACTTAATCACTTATTTGGCGCGGGGAGATGCCGCTCTTTCAATCACCTTAACGGCTTTTAGCAGCCTGATCACTGTTTTTAGCGCGCCCATCCTGATCAATTTATCGCTCCAGCACTTCATGAGTGAAACCCAGGCGATTCAACTCCCCTTGATCCAGACGATAACGCGGATCGCGTTGATGACGGTGCTGCCTGTCTCTATTGGCATGTTCTTGTTCGCCAAATTTCCCCATTGGACTCAGAAAGTGGAAGGTCCGGTCAAGATTCTATCGGGAATCTTTCTAATCATTGCGGTTTTAGGCGCGCTGGCTCCAGAACGCGAAAACCTATCCGGCTATTTCCAGCAAGTGGGGCTTTTGATGTTGCTGCTGAACCTGCTCACGCTCGGTATCGGCTATGGTATCTCACGTTTGGCGCGTTTGAACACTCACCAAGCCACTACCATTGCGATTGAGGGCGGTATTCAGAATGGCACGATGGCCATCTTGATTGCAGGCACGATCTTAAAGCAGCAGCCGATGACCATTCCCGCTGCGGTTTACAGCCTGATTATGTTCGCGACATGCGCTGTGATTATCTATGTTGCTTCCAAGAAACTGCCTCCCAAGCAGGCTTATTCCGCCTCCGAGTGAGAATGGGCTATAATATATAAGCAGCGAAGAGGATAGGAGGCAGTTCAGAGTGATGTACCGTTTACGGATACTGATTGCGGATGACGAGCCGATCATACGATTGGATTTGCGTCAGATGTTGGAAGAATTAGGCTATGACGTTGTGGCGGAAGCGGGCGACGGCGCGCAAGCCGTTGAGTTAGCGCGTCAAGTCAAGCCGGATGTTGCTATATTGGATGTAAAGATGCCCGAAATGGATGGTATCGAAGCCGCACGGGTCTTGGACGAAGAACATCTCGCACCTGCCGTGCTGCTTACCGCCTATAGCGATCCCGGCTTAATATCGCGCGCCAAAGATTCAGGCGTCTATGGCTACCTTGTCAAGCCGTTCAAACAAGCCGATTTATCGCCCGCGATTGAAATCGCATTATCGCGTTATCGCGAAGCGCTGGAACTGGATCGGGAAGTGATTGATCTAAAAGAGACCTTGGAGACCCGAAAACTGATCGAGCGGGCGAAGGGAGTCTTGATGGACGCCTATAGCCTGAAAGAGCAAGAAGCCTATCGCCGGATTCAAGTGCAGAGCATGAATACCCGGAAAACCATGCGCGAAATCGCAGAGGCGATTATCATCGCTCACAGTCTTTAAGGAAAAGGTACTTGCATGCGATTAGCGGTTATCACGGATGAAATTTCGGAAGACTTAGGCGAAGCCTTAGAGGTGATGCAGGCGCATGAGGTGAAAGGCGCGGAACTGAGAGGGCTATGGGGACAAAACATCGCGAATATTGATCAGGGCACATGCCAGCGCGCGGCTCAATTGCTGAAAGCGTATGGCGCATCGGTCTGTTCTATCGCGTCGCCTGTCTATAAAACCCACCTCTATGCCGATGCGGATAATGAGGCGATGGGCAATATGCATCTCGCTGCGACCGTTCCTTTAGAAGGTCAAATCGTGCTGCTAAAAAGCTGTTTAGAAAAAGCAAACTATTTTGAATGTCCCTTATTAAGAATATTCGCTTTCTGGCGGCAGGTGGCTTGGAGCCAGACCGTAGAAGAGCAGATTATCGACGCGCTGGAGCGGTTGCTGCCCTACGCGGAGCGGGCAGGCGTTGTGTTGGGGCTGGAAAATGAACATGCGTGCCTGTGTGGAACTGCGGAAGAGACAAAGCGAGTAACGGACAGGCTTTCTTCTCCGTACTTAAAAGTGATATGGGACCCGGGCAATGCGTTTGTCTTAGGCGAGGATGCATTAACAGGCTACGCGCTGATTCGCGACCGCATGGCGCATCTGCATATCAAGGACGGCAAGCGCGTGAATAACGATGTCCAATGGGTGATTGTTGGACAAGGCGATATCGATTATGCAGGACAATTTGCCGCGTTGAAACACGACGGCTATCCAGGCTATATCTCGCTGGAGACACACGCAAAAGTGGAGGGACTCTCTCAAGCGGAGGTCTCTGCGCGCTGTCTGCAGGCAATGAGACAATTAATGCAAAACTGAGGACTGAAAACAATGGGATTTTCAATTAAAACAATACGAGAATTTGGTGGTCAGTTGAAATATAACAAGCCGGTGAAGTATATCGGCTACACGATTATGGCGCTGGTCGCCTTCAGTATGATTGGTTTCTTTGCGGGACCTTCGATAGGGGGCGGCTCCTCCAGCGGAGATTCCACAGAGACGCAAGGTTCCAACACAGTGGTCGCGAAGGCAGGCGACATCACCGTGACGGAAAATGAGCTGAACCAAATGATCAGCCTGATTACCCAGGGCAACGAGCGGGCGCAAGACCCCCAGATGCAACTGATGGTCCGTTATCAAGCAGCCAGCTCTGTGATACAGCAGAAACAGATGATGCAAGCCTACGAAAGCCAGGGCATCACGGTTTCTAACGCGGAACTGCGGGCGGCGCGCGACAAAGCAGTGGAAGAACAATTGACTGCGCTTAAGAGCCAACTGCTGCCGGAAGGTAAAGGCACCGATGCCGATCTTGACCGCGAAATCAGAAAATTGAACCCGCAAATGGGACTGGCGCAATTGAAAGAGCGAATGGCTGCCACGGTTTCGGATATGCAGCTCCGATCCCAGCTCTACAGCCAGAAGTGGCAAGAGCAGGCGAAAGCGCGCAACACGCCCAAAGATGACGCGCAAATGAAGCAGATGTTCGAACAAATTTACCTGTCCCGAATCTACTTTGCGATTAACGATAAACAAAACGCGACCGAAGCCAAAAAACGCGCCGAGGAAGCGATGCAAAAGCTGAAAGGCGGCGCAAAGTTCGCGGATGTGGTCAAGACTTATTCGGATGACCCCGAAGCGATCAAGAATCAAGGCGGTCAGACGCCGGGAACAGGCTACTTGCAAATCCAAAATGAACTGGCGTTTCTGTTGGCAAATTCGGAAGATATTAAGCGCGTGATCGATTTGAAACAGGGCGACCTCTCAGAACCTCTGAGCGCGCGGGAAAATCAAGGCTACTATATCTTCCAGATGCGCGAACGCAAAACCGAAGTGCCGAAAGATTTTGAGGAAAAGAAAGAGCAGTATAAAGACCAGTATATCGGCACGCTGACAGGGGTCGAGCAAAACCAGTTGATGCGAAAGATGCCTGTCAATACGAAACCTGAGTTCAACGAGCCGCTTCTGCGCGTTTATGCCTCGTGGGTAGAGAGCTTTAGCAAACCGACCCCGGAACGGCTGAAGTTGAACAAAGAGGCGTTGACTGCGCTGACTCCCTTGCTGGCGGAAAACGATATCTATATGGCATCCAAGCAGTTGCTGCAAATTCAAATCTTGACCAATCTACGTTCAATTGCGGTCGAGTTGAAAAATAAAGAGCAAAAGAAGGAGGCGGAAGACCAGTTGTTGGCGGCGTATACGCGCTATTTCCAGCAGAGCGGAACCAATCCCTCCATGCGCAAACAGTATGCGGAACTGCTGATCGAGAAGAACATGAAGAAACAAGCGATTGAGCAGCTGGAACTGGCGATGGGTGAAGCGTGGGAACCGAACCAGTTCATCCTGGTCAATGAGCTGGAGAACCTGTTCAAAAAAGCGGGACGCCCCGACTTGGCTGCCAAAGCGGAAAAGCGCAGTAAGGAGTTGTTCGCGGTCGTGCAGAAGCAGCAGGACGAACAACAGAAAGCCATGATGGAGCAGATGAAACAGCAGCAAGAAGCGCAGAGCAAAGACAAGAAAGATGAGAAGAAGCCGGACGCTGCTGCTGGCAAAGACGGTAATCAAGCAGGCGATACCAAAACGCCGCCTGCGGAAGATAATAAGGATAAGAAGTAAAGGGAACGGGTCGGGGTGACACAAGCGTCACCCCGACCCCTCCTCCTACGGAGCGCCGCACGGGAATCCGACGTCGGGACCGCGTGGTTCAGGATTGATAATCACATAATGAACCCACATGCGCGAAGGTGGGCGCTGGCAGCCAACCGAAGTCAGGCAGAAGCAAACACGTCCAAGACGCTTGTTGTAGACCTGCACATAGACGCACATCTGGCAATGAGTATCCGCTTCGACCGTTGCCTGGATAATGCTGCCGATGTTGGGCGGTCCAGGGATAATCAAATCATTCCGCAGCTCAATGCAGCCACGCCATCCGATGATATGTGTATGAGGGCAAGCGGGTGGACCATCAGGGCAGTTTGCGGGACAACTCAAAACAGGCGTCCAGTCGATATCTGCTTCTAAAGTGCCTGCGGGGCGTTGTTCTCCATTGACTCGAATCGCTCCATTGAATATCTCCAAGGCAGCCGCTTGGGGCATACCGGGACCTGCCACTCCATTACCAATCGCTTGTACGCCTGCGCCCCCATCATTCAGCGAGTTAGACGCGCCTTTCACGCCAAAAATACGGTCTGGCGATGCAGCTGTAGCCCAACCCTCCACAGCGGTCGCGCCCATACTACCTGACATATTATTGCCGTAAATTGCGCGCGTATTGCCGGTCAAGCCCATCGAAAGTCCCATGATGGTGTAGGTTCCGTCCACTGTGGAGGTGGAACGCGCTTCCAATGTTGTGCTGCTGTTGGCGGCGTTGGTTGTTCGGAAGTAACCCGCGCGTCCCGTGCCATCGGTGATGACCTCCAGCCCATCGCTGGCATTGGCAGGATTGATCAAGCGGAACCAACCGCCGCGTCCCGTGCCTGCGGTGTAAACTTCCAGTCCATCGCTGGCATTCCCGGCGTTGGTCAAGCTGATCAAGCCCCCGCGACCTGTACCCACTGTAGAAACTTCCAGAGTGTTGCTGGCGTTGCCCGCCAGGGTGATTTGCGCCACTAATGCGCGTCCAGATGCCGATTCAAACGCGCCTGCTGGGCTTGCGCCCAAAGCGATCCCTCGAACTGCCGGACCGAGCCCATTGGTTTGAGCGGTGAGAGAGGCGGAGAAATTGAGAACGTTCGTTTGATCAAAAAAGCCCGCGCTTCCCGTTCCGTTGGTACCGCCCACAATGGCTGCGCCTGAACCATTCGTTTGTGAATAAAGGGTTGCGGACCCATTGGCAGCGTTGGTATTGCGGAAGAATCCCGCATTCCCCGTGCCAGAGGTTCTGGCAGCAAAGGCGTTCCCAGCGCCGTTCGTCTGGGCAAACAGCGCATTGCCGGCATTTGCCGCATTATTCACGCGGAAGAAACCGGAGCCGCCGGCGCCCGTCTGGGTTATAGAGAACAGGTCCGAAGGATTGTTGACTGTCGCGGAAAAGGGCAAAAGAAGAGAGCCAGCCACATAAGCATAGAGCGCTTGGGGTGTCGGCGTGATTTTGACGCGGGGAGTCAAGACGGTATGCACTGCCACGCTTGCACCCGGACGCGCCTCAATCTGCAGCCAGCGATCCGCATAGAACGCATTGCCTCCATAATCTAACAGCACGGTGAACAGCCCGTCCGCAACGGACAGGTCATCAAAGGTTACCGTCACACCGACTTGAGAGCCAGCGACGGCAGCATCGTACAGCTTGAATTGAAAGTCGTAAAGACCGTTGGCGGGGACTCCGCCATCTCGTAAGTAGCCTTGATAGTTAAACGCGGTAGATTGCGCGTAGGCGAGCTGGGTTGGGATCAAGCTTGCGCCGATCAGAAGAATCGTCCACAACAAAACCGTATTTTTTAGAAAGTTCATGGTTTTCACCTCAAAATAACTGATACATGGAGAGTAAGTAATGTAGTCAACTAAGAGGTGAAGAATTAATTTTGAATTTTCCCAAAGAAAAACAAACCCGCCTTCAAGCGCGAACCTGAAGACGGGTTTGGAGGGGTGAGTTCACTCAGCGAATTTATTTGCGGCGCCGGCGCAGCGCGAGACCCGCCAAGCCTGCGCCTAAAGCCATCATGCTGGCTGGCTCAGGAACCTGAACCGTCGGCATGTCGAAAATCAAATCCTGGAAGCCGCCGCCGTTGAAGTTGCCGAACCCCAACGCGCCCACGGGGCTGGAGAGAGAACCGGAAGCGCTGCCATTAATGGAGCCGTTATCGATATCTTTCACGAACAAGGTATAACTGGTCGTGTTCCAGAAAAGGTCATACTCCATGCGTCTTCCGCGCAGTTCCACTCCCAGATTGATGGTGTTGCCGTCGCTGAGGAAAATGGACTGGTTGCCATTGGAAGGAACCAAGCCAAAAGCGAGCAACTCGTTATCGCCGAAGCTGCTGCCCATGCTGGACTTAATATTGAAGCCTGTGAAGCCAACTTCATTATTCACATCGTGTCTGCCGCGAACGGTATAGCGTCCGGCGGAAACCGGTGACCCAGACAAGGCTCTGCCAACGGCATAGCCGCCGTTCCCGGAATACATACCGAACGAACGGCTGCCGCCGAGCAGTCTGCCACCATCGGTGAAAATACCCCCCCCGCCATTGTTCAGCTCTGTCCAAGCGAAAAAGCCCGAACCACCGTTATCGGAGAGTTGCCATCCATCGTTGTAAGGCGCGTTGTCTGCTCTGTCATCGGCAATCGTCGCAAAAGCGGATAAACTCAGCGAAGCGAGCGCGATCAGCGCGAAAAGTCGAGTTCTGCTACGTTGCATGATTTGAATGCCTCCTTAATCTTGTGAAAGGAGCAGGAGTACCTGCCCCCAGAGAATACGTATTCACGTATATACCCCCTCTAAACGGGGGGTTTTAACAAGGGTGAAATGTAATAGATACTTGGCGGCTTTGATCCGAACATATTATAGCACACTTTTAGCCATTTGTCAAGCAACCGCCCGCAATAAACTGGTTATACAAGAAAACTGGTAAAATTGCGGGGTTCCTGCGTTCCTGTCACTATCAGGTATTCTTTGAATATGACCCCGCTTCTGAGAAAGGTGATCGAATTTCTGGCGGAAAAACCGCCCGGCGTGAATGTTGTCCGCGCTATTACCGATCAAGAGGACTTGCTGAAGGATTTGATGGTAGAAGGGAAGGTTGGGAATGCAATGCATGTCATTGAGCCAGATAAACCTGCCAAGTTTGGCGTGTTCCCTGTGCCAGATAATCTCAGAGGTACGCCTTTTACCCACTTTTTGGATGGCATCCAACATGCGCGCTTACTGTTTTATGTTAAAACGGAATATGGCTTTCTGCCGGTGGTTTATGGTTATGTCGCGACAGTCGCGTTGGAACGGCGAGACCGGCATCTTCATCCAACCCCTGATTTTTGGCAGGAGGAGGAAGCGCTTTATTTGCCTCGCGCTTTGATGGATACCAGCGCGCTGGAGATGCGAAACATTCGCCTGCACGACATTTTTGACCGCTCTTTACCCGACCAGATCGCTTTTGCCGCTGCCCTCCAGAAAGCCAGCGGGACCGTGGCGCGTATTCGCGACCAGCAGGAGCGCGCGATGGTGTTGAAATGGCTCGAACAGTTTGGAGACTCGAGCAAGCATTGGCTGGTGGTGGACGGTTCCATTTCCGATGTGATCAAAGCGCAGTCAGAACGAAGATTTTTACCGCTGGTGGGCGTCTCCAAAACACACCATACTGCCTATCTGAAGCCGGACGATTTGATTCAGGTCTGTTCGATGAAGGCTTACTTTCGCAGCAGCCTCTTTCGTCCTATGCGCCCCAAAGCCGATGAGGTTATCAGCTGGTATTTGCGGTTGCGCTGGCGGGAGGGCTCCCCGCCGACTTACGGGCTGACCCGTATTGAGATGCCGCATGATCAGGCAGCGATCAGCCAGGTAGATGCCGTTTCTGCATGGCTCTTGCAAGAGGCGCGCCCATTGAGCAATCCAGACCCGCGTTATGACCGGCTTTTGTACCCGTTTCACATGTGCGAGCAGATTCTTCGAAGCCGCGCGCCCAGTCCAGTGATGATTGAAACGGCAATGTCTCAATTGTATCAATCATAAGCGCGTTTATGGAATGACTCCTCTTGGAGGGAGTCTATGATGAGAAAGACCTTTTTGTGGCTGGCAGCCATCAGTTTGCTGTCGCTCGGCGCAGCGCGCGCGGAGAGCGAAAATTACTACTTTGTGAAAATGCAGGGCAAAGCATCGCCTTTGGCTAAACTCAGCGTGAATGGACATACGGTTGTCTCAGGCACGATCACCCAATTCCGTCTGCCGATGCCGATTACATCCTTTTTGAAGTCGGGTCAGAACCGCCTTGAAATCGAGTTCACCAGCGATTCATCCGAAGGCATCGCGATCATGGTCGAACAGCGGCGCGTGGATCAGTCCGAGCGTCCCACCATTGCCCGGTTCAGCGCGTCCGCAAACGAAACCAAAGGGCGTTCTGTTAAACGGGTGGTCAACTTTGAGGCATTTCCGCCCCGGTTCCAAGTCGCGTTGACGGCGGCGGACAAACAGCAAATCCGGGGACAGATTCAATCGTTGAGTGAAGCCTTAAAACGCAAAGATTTCAATGCGGTCCAACGCCTGTTTGAACCAGCGTTTCAGGCGGAACAAGCCATCTATCCAGAGGGCGTCGCGATGTTCCGCAATCTGATGCAGTTCGGCATGGAAGAGATGCTGAAGCATCCCAAATTCCGTATGGAACCCTTTCGCCCCGCTCCCCTGCAGTTTGAAACGCAGGGAGACAGTATCAAAGTGACGCGGCAAGATGGGAAACCCATTCTCACGAGTGTGGAGATCGTGGAAAATGAAACGGTGATCCAAGGCCAGGATGGTAAGCACTCAAAAGGCAATTACAAATCCTCGATGCGTATGGCGATGGATGAACTGCATTTCAAACGCTATAACGGCAGATGGCACCTCACCATCGGCTTTTAGAATATCTGATTTAAGCATTGATGGGCGGGGGAGAGTGGCTGCTCTCTCTCGCCATCACCAACACGCTGACTTTTGCCGCGCCCCCAGAAAGCAGGCTTCTCGCGCAGGTATCCAAAGTGGCTCCTGTTGTAAAGACATCATCGATCAGCAGGCAATGCTTCCCCTGAATGGTCTCTGTCTGAATCAATTCAAATGCGCCCTCGATGTTTTGCCAGCGATGAGTACCGCTCAGCCCGACTTGGGGTTTTCGGTAGAATCGTCGTTGAACCGCATCGCAAACAACCGGTAAACCGATGCGCTTTGCCAACGCCCGCGCGATCAGTTCCGACTGATTGAAGCCACGCTCCGCTTTACGCGCCCAATGAATGGGAACTGGCAGCAAAAGTTGTGCGGAATGTAACGCTTGCGTCTGGGGAGACCGCCATAACTCTTCCAACAGTTCGCCGAACAGGTCTGCAGCGCGTTTCCACCGTGTAAATTTCAGTTTGAGAATCGCATGACGCAAGCAACCATCATACACGCCGACAGCGCGCGCATGGCGAAACGCATAACCATGTTCATTGCAGGAACGACAAAAGGTTTCCGTGAGGGAACTACCGCAATAGTCGCAGAGTGGGGGCAATATTCTTGGCAGAAATAGTCGGCAAGATTCGCACAATAGTTCTGAGCGAACCGCTCCACAGCCCATGCAACGGGGCGGATAGACCATGTCCAGCAGGTTCATGGATATCGAGGCTTTCTGGGGACGCATTTACCGCGCCCCCCTGCATACTAAATGGCTCAAGCGCTACTGTTGCGGAGCGCGACGCGCAGGCTGCGCATTTAACTGGGGCAGTTTTTTTTGCAACTGCGCTCGCCAATCCAACGCCAGTTTGTTGACTGTGGTTTTTGCCACTTTCGCGTCAGCCGGTGTAACCTTCACCAGGAGCCGATTGCGGACATAGATACAGCGGACATCCTTTAGCTTCTTGTCGTCGCGTATGGTGAAGTCTAAGGGTTTCAAGCTGGACATTCCCAAAATGACTGCCAACTCGTTGTAGATCGCATCGGCGCGCGCTTGTATGTTGGGGTGGCCGCCATCGGTGCGAATTCGGAGGATTCGTAAACCTCCCATTTGAATATCGACATAGTTTTGCGCGAAGGCGGCGATCGTCAGAGTCGCCAGCAACAGCAATAGACAGAATCGTTTCATAATCCTAACCTCCTAAATATAGAGACTCGTAAGAGACCGATTTGTTACGGGTATTCTCTTACCATGTTGATTCCCGTTCCTATTTCACAAATCCTGCATTTCTTGGAGCAGAACAATCTTTGACTTGGAGTATACTTAAAATAGCGTTTTTGCTGAGGAGGCGTGACATTGGAAGAAGTATTGCTCCGAATCACAAAGAATCCCGCTCAATGCGGCGGACGACCTTGTATTCGTGGAATGCGAATTCGGGTGATTGATGTGTTACAACTGCTGGCTGCGGGTTTGACAAAGGAACAGGTCCTATCTGAACTTCCCGATTTAGAAACAGAGGACATTCAAGCCTGCTTACTCTATGCCGCCAAGTGGTTGGATCATCCCGTTGTTTGATAACCACCTGACAATCCATGAACCCGTTCCCTTTAGTTTGGATTGACGCGCATTTAAGTCCTTCATTCGGGCGATGGTTAGCACAACAGTTTTCATTGAATGTTGTGCCAGTCCGTGATCTTGGATTGCTTACAGCGGAAGATACTCAAATCTTTGAAGCGGCTGAACAAGCGGGCGCGATTGTGATTACAAAAGATATAGATTTTGTGGAGTTGGTTATGCGTTTTGGTTCTCCCCCTCAAGTCGTTTGGGTTCGTTGTGGCAATACGAGTAACGCGCGTCTTCAGGAAATATTTTTGGAGTCTTTCGCCCAAGCATTGAAACTTTTGATGGCAGGCGAGCCGTTGGTTGAGGTCAATGATAAAACCGAGTCTTAGTCTCTAATGGGTATTCTTTTATCATGTTGATTCCTGTTCCTATTTCACAAATCCTGCATTTCTTGGAGCAGACCGCACCGCGCGCGTTTGCGTTACCCGGCGATCCCATCGGTCTTCAGGTCGGGGCGATTGATACTCAGGTCTCGCGAATCGCCGTCGCGTTAGACCCCGACATGCGTTCTGCCCAAGCGGCATTAAATCACGAGTGCCAACTACTGATGACCCATCACCCGCTTATCTATCGTCCCTTACAATCGGTCGTAAGCATCGATCCGGTAGGGAGCGTGGTTCATTTTCTTTGTCAACACCAAATCGCGCATATCGCCGCGCATACGAATTGGGACTGCGCGCCGGGCGGTGTCAATGACGCGCTGGCATCGGCATTGGAACTCACAAATACGCGCCCCTTTGGATTTGGCGCAGAAGTTCCGCAGTTCAAGCTGGTCACGTTTGTCCCCTTAGAACATCTCGATGCGGTCATCGATGCGATGGCGATGGTAGGCGCGGGCGAGATCGGTCTCTATCGCCGGTGCGCGTTTTATCACGAGGGTTATGGCACTTATGAGCCTCAATCGGGGGCAGAGCCGTTTATGGGAACCATTGGCGAACGAGAAACAGCGACAGAAGCGCGTCTTGAGATGGTCGTATCGGGTCATCAATTAGAGGAGGCGCGCGCCGCCTTGTTGGCGACTCATCCTTACGAAGAAGTCGCTTATGATGTGTACCCACTCCAAGATGCCAAGTGCTACTCGATGGGGCGTGTCGGTTTGTTGCCTTACCCGATGGATGCAGAAGCGTTGCGAGATTACATCGCGGAGCGGTTAGGCAGTCCCTACACTCGTTTTTATGGCGATCCTGAGAGAGTGGTTCAGTCGCTGGCAGTGTTGGGTGGATCGGGCGGCGACTATTTGCGTCAGGCGAAGGCGGCTCAGGCAGATGCCTATTTGACCGGCGAAGTTCGTCATCATCACACATGGGAAGCGGACGCTTGGGATATCGCTTTATATGATGCTGGACATGCCGAAACAGAGATGCCAGGCGTTCGCGCCTTAGCCGAATGTTTACGCGAGAATTTTGCGCCTGCGGGTATCACAGTCATTGATGTGTGAATGAGAAAAGAAACTTTGGCTTAAGAAGTTTCGTCTTCAACAGGCACAATCTTGCTCAACTCAAGAATCAAACCGGGCAAATCTTGCTTTACGGCTGTGTAAACAATCTTCCAATCAACTGAATCATAGCCGTGAATCAGGCGGTGGCGAGTGGCAATGGCAGCCTTCCAAGGAATGCTGGGATGGGCAGATTGTGTTGTTTTGTCAATTCGGTTTGCGGCTTCACCGATAATGATCAATTGGCTAAACATGAACCAAATCATATCTTCATTCTCGACAAACTCATCCTCGCTTGTTTCTCCCAAGCGAGAGACTGCTCGTTTTGCTGCCAAGAGCATATCGAGCAATGTAGCTGTGACATCATGCTGCATAAATAACCTCTGCCGATTCAAGAATGATCCTTTTCCTAAGATAGTTCGCGCTGTTTTCCAACCCGTTTTTTGAGACTAATTCCACTGGGGACCCAAATAAATCGCTAAACTCTTCTTCGGCGGTGTGGAGCTGGAATAGAGACCAGCGCGTGTCAGGGTCAAAAGTAACCAATAAGTCCACGTCACTGGTTGGACCAAAATCATCCCTTAAGACGGAACCAAACACCTCTAAGCGGGCTATATGCCATCGATGACATAACCGTTCTAACTCCCTCCGATCGACTCTCAAACTACCTACTTGAATTTCCATCACTGACACCTACCGACTTTAATTATACACGGTTTTTTGTCAAATTGTTGACAATGGGTAGGCAGTTAGATAGTTCAGAACGAATGCCGACATTCTTCAATGGCGACCTTGTGCAGTTCCACAAAGGGCACCCCCTCCGCAAGCAGACGTTCGCGTTGCTCTTGAGCCAGCAGCGGATCGCGTTTATGAATCGGCAACGCGCCATCCGCGCCCACCACGCGCCACCAGGGCACCCCTTTAGGAGCCGAAGCCATCGCGCGCCCCACCCATAACGCAGGCACACGGGGTGTAATGGCTTCGCCGACCTGCCCGTAGCTCATCACCTTACCGCGCGGAATTTTCTTAACCATCGCATAAATTTCATTATTCATGATTGGAGACCAAAATACCTGTTATGTTGCCCAGGTTGTCTACCTGCGCTTGCCAACCGGGTTCAATCCAAATCGTCGTATCAGGCTGAACGACTAAGCAGGGAACTGGCACTGGGGATTTCAATGTCAACTCTGCGCGCGAAAAAACGGGAACCTCTAATGTTTCGCCGCTCCAATAGATCTTTGTTTGGCGGGGCGCAGGCATGAGCGCGCTGCAAGCGCGGAGACCTATGGGTTTCGGGGTGAGCGACGCTCCGCGCATGCGCAAGTTCACGAATTCCAATGGACGGTCCGGCAGGTCAAAGCCGAACTGTTGTTTGTGCGCTTGGTGATAGGCTTCCTCGGCGCGTTTTGGGTCGCGCGAATCAAAGGGAACGGTCAACTCATAAGACTGTCCGAGATAGCGCAGGTCGATAAGCGTGGAATAAGTCATCGAATCGGGGGGCGCGCCTGCTGAGCGAAGCGCGTTTTCGCACTCTTCTTCCAAGTCGGTCAGGATGCGCTGAACTCTCAATCGGTCATACGAGGAGAAATCGATCAGCAAAGAACGGACCGCTTCGTGCATCAAATCCATCCACAGAAGCCCATAAGCGGAGAGCGCGCCGGGAAACTCAGGAATCAGCCAACGAGTCATTCCCATCCAGCGCGCCAACCGGCAGACATGCAATGCGCCCGCGCCCCCAAAAGGAATCAAGGTGAAATCGGCAGGGTCAAACCCCCGAGACACCGACACTTTTCTCAGCGCGCGCGCCATCTGCGCATCGGCTTGGTCCAGGATCGCTTCGGCGGTTTCCTGAACCGAACGGTTGAGCGGTTTCGCCAGCTTTTCTATCGCCTGCCATGCGCGCGCAGGGTTTAGATCAAATTGACCATAGCCGAACGTTTCGGGAAGCAGCGTACCCAGCACAAAATGCGCATCGGTGACGGTCGGGAGATCGCCTTTGCCATAGACAGCCGGACCGGGGTCTGCGCCCGCGCTTTCGGGACCGACCCGCAGTGACCCTGCGGAGTCCAATCGCGCCAGGGAGCCGCCACCCGCTCCGACCGTTTGAATATCGATACGGGGCAGCCTCAAGGGCATTTCATCTATTTCGCCAAAGCCGGCGCGGCTCGGCTCACGATAGATTAGCGCGGCGTCGGTGGAGGTGCCGCCCATATCAAAGGTGAGTAGTTGATTCTCGCGCGCTTGCCGACCCACTGCCCATGCGCCCATCACGCCCGCTGCGGGACCTGATAACAGGGTGCTGACCGGGTGTTCTCTGGCGCGTTGCGCGCTCATTAAGCCGCCATTGGAATGGGCAATCAGCAGTTGGGATGCGCCCCGCGAGTGAGCGCCTTGTTCCAGCGCGCTCAAGTATTGTTTCATGCGCGGCGCGACATAAGCGTTCAGGAAGGTGGTGCTGGCGCGTTCATATTCCCGAAACTCCGGCGCGACTTGACTGGAGAGCGAAACGTCGAAATGTGGGCTGAGCCATTCGCCAAGAATGCGTTCGTGGTCGGGATAGAGATAGGAAAAGAGCAGACAGACCGCCACCGACTGCACTTTTTGCCGTTTCCACTTTTGAATGAGCGCGGGCAATGCCGACACGTCTAATGGTTTGAGAATTTGCCCTTCCGCGCTGAGCCGTTCTCGAATCTCCGCGCAAAGCGCGCGATCGGCGGGCGTGGGCGCGGGTTCAGGGTTGAGCGCGTACAGCTCTCGGCGGGTTTGACGCGCCAGAAACAGCAGGTCCCTAAACCCTTCGGTGGTGAGAAACGCGGTTCGCGCTCCTTTGCGTTCCAATAGGGCATTAGTGGCGGTGGTGGTACCATGTAAAAGCGCGAACGGCTGTGAGTCGATCTGTTGAGACAATCCTTGAAAGATGGCTTCTTCCGGCGCGGAGGGGGTGGAAGGCTGTTTCCACAGGCGTAGTTGACTGCCCGTCCAAAAGACGAAGTCGGTGAACGTGCCTCCCACATCCACGCCCGCGCGCGCTGGTGTTGTTGTCATCGGTTTCAGGGCTTTATTTTACCTGCTTGCCAGCCATTCCTGCAAAATACGCGCATCCTGCGCCGTTAAACCGTGTCCTGCGGGTAGGGAATGAAACTCGACCTGCGCTCCTGCGCTCTCTAAGAATTGCGTGAGTCGTTCTGGGTGATCGCGGGGGATAATTGGGTCGTAGTCGCCTGAAAGGATGAGAACCGATTTGCTTTGTAGATTGGGCATCGGGTCTGGTATGAAGGGCAGCGCCATAGGGCGGATCAGCGCTGCGCTGAGGAGCGAGTCGGGATGCAGCGCGAGCATTCCAGCGGCGGTGTTCGCGCCATTGGAGAAACCAACTCCGATGACCGCATGGGGATCAAAACCGTAATGTGCCGATGCCTCCGACAAAAATTCAGTGAGTTCTCCCACGCGCGCGATCATATCTTCCACGTCAAACACGCCTTCCGCCAGCCGTCTGAAAAAACGCGGCATTCCATTCTCTAAGATTTGTCCACGTGGGCTTATCAGCGCGGCGTGGGGCAGAATCATCTCGCCCAAAGGGACTAAATCTTCCTCATTGCCACCCGTGCCATGCAGCAGCAACAGCGTCGGCAGATCGTCTGCCCGCGCAGGAATAAAGCGGTGATGAAAGCGGTTCAAAGTAGTCAAGTTCGGTGTTCCTCCACCCTTATGTTGTACCCGTTTTATGTCAATTACGAATAACTTGCCAAGTGAGGTACTATCATCGTATGCGCGCATGGGCGGGAATTGTTGGGGTGGCTGTGATGGCGAGCGTGATTTATGGTATCGCGCATGACCTGGTCACGGCGCATATCTGCCCTGAATACTTTTTGCCTCCTTACCATCCCGACTTAATCGGCGCATCCACCGCTTTGCCCCTCGCGCTGTTTTGGGGTGTTTGGGCGACTTGGTGGGCAGGCGCGATAGGGGGGCTGTTTCTTGCGGCGGTTTGCCGGATTGGGCGATGGCAGCCCTTAGAAGCGCGCCACTTAGTTCGTCCTGCCGCCATCAATTTAACTTTGCTTTGGGGATTGGTGATGGTGTTAGGGTTGGCGATTTACTATGTTGGAGGGATCGCGCTGCAAATCAGCGAAAAAGCGACTGAGTTGGATCGGCGGTTGGTGGTCGTTGCTTCTATGCATATGGTCAGCTATTCTGGCTCTGTTATCGTGGTGATGATCCTGAGCGTGTGGGCGCTTCTGAAACGGAGGAAGCTCTCTGCAAAAGCCAAATCTAAAAAAGAGGGTACAATTCCTTTATGAGCAAATGTGACCACATCAATCAAATTCAGTCCGTGCAGCCCAGCGCGCAAGGTTGCGAGGAGTGCCTGAAAATGGGCGATACCTGGGTGCATCTTCGGATCTGCTTGACTTGCGGGCATGTGGGGTGCTGCGACTCCAGCAAAAACAAACATGCGACCCGCCACTTTCAAGAAACCGAGCATCCCATCGTTCAATCGTTTGAGCCGGGCGAGGATTGGCGCTGGTGCTATGCTGACCGCCGCTTTGTATAAAAAACAATGGGGGAATTAAGGGCGGTCCGAAGCGCAGAGGAGATAGAGCAGACGCGCGCTCTCTTCTTAGAGTATGCCGAGTCGCTGGGGGTGGATTTCTGTTTTCAAGGTTTTGAACAGGAACTGGCTCAACTGCCGGGTCTCTATGCGCCGCCCAAAGGCGAGTTGCTGTTGGCATTTTGTGGGGACGCGGTCGCGGGGTGTGTGGCGGTGAGACCGTGGGACGGAGCCGTCTGTGAAATGAAAAGGCTTTATGTGCGACCCGTGTTCCGCGGCAAACAGATCGGGAGGCAATTAGCGGAAGCGATTATGACGGAAGCGCGCGCCCTCGGCTACCAGGCAATGCGCTTAGACACCTTAGAACGACTGACCGAAGCGCGTTCGCTTTACCAATCCCTGGGATTCTACGAAATTCCCGCCTATTATCAGAACCCCATTCCCTCGGTGGTCTATTTAGAAGTGTTACTTCTCTAATTCACGCAACGCGCGCTTTACATCCGCATTATCGGGATAGTCGGCTTGCAGGGCGCGCACCAGATCAATCGCTTTACCCGTCTGCTTCACTTGATGGTAGAAACGCGCTAACTTCAGCCAGCTGCTCACATCATCCGGGTTTGCTTGGGTCAATGCCTCATAGGCTTGAATACAATCCTGGGGTGTACCGATCTCTTCTGCGCGCATGCCCCACTGCCTCAGCAGAAACAGGTCGGGCGGTTCCTGCTTCGCAATTCTTGGATAGAGCTTGAGAGCGTCGGCGGAGCGTTTGAGCCGCTCCAACAGTCCCAACTTCAGACGCAGCAGGGTGAAGTCGTTCGGACTGTTTTTCAGTCGCTGATCCAAGAATGCGAGCGCGTCTTCATCTTGGCTTTTGCCTTCTAATTGCGTGACATACCGTTTCGCGGCTTCCTGTCCAGGCGTCTCTTTTTGCGCCAGCGTTTGTAGGAAGGTTTCATACTCGGTTTCGCGCTTCAGTTCCGCCGCCAACCGCTCCAGAGGCGGGTAGAGCGCGAGATCGTCCGGGTTGATTTGCAAGCCTGCCTTCAGCTCGTCCCAAGCCTCCGATTTCTGTTCTTTCTGAATCAAAATTTGCGCGATCTGAAGATGGCACCAGGTGCGCTGAGGCTCCTTCTTCTGGAGTTCGCGAATCACCTGCAGCGCGTCATCGTACCGCTCCAAGCTTTTTAGGATGAACCCATACTCGGCTTGCAGTTTGGAACTGTTCGGGTTGCGCGCGATGGCTTGCTGATATTCTTTGATCGCGTCGTCCGGGCGGTTATGTACGATCAAAATTTGGGCGATTTGCGAAAGATAGCCGTCCGGTTCGCCTTGCGTTTGCGCGCACTCTTTCAAGAAGGCAATCGCCTCATCGACCTTCTTCTCGCCGATATAGATATCGACCGCTCCACCCACCGACAGAGGCGCTGGCTCTTTACGCAATGCCAACTGACGGTACAATTTCAGCGCGTCCTCTTTGCGGTCGGCTTTCACCAGTATCGCCGCCATCGACAATTCATAGCGGTCGTTGGGGGCTTTGCTATTCAACTGCCGGTAAATCGCAAGCGACTCATCGTATCGTCCCGCGCTTTCCAAAATCTGCGCTTTGCTTTCAAGCGCGTTCGAGTTCTCTGGGTCTTTCGTTAGTACCGTGTCATACTGCTGTAAGGCTTCATCTACCAAGCCTCGGGCGCGCAGGTGGTCCGCATAGCGTTGGCGGATGCCCGGCACGTCCCCGAAGTTTTTCATCAGCTTGTCATACTCGGCTTTGGCAGAATCAAACTTGCGGTTGCGGTCGTAAATCTCCGCGATTTTCAGCAGTGGGCGCGGGTCGTTCGGTTGATTGATAGACCATTGTCGGCAAAGCACCACCACGCGCTCATCCTCATTTTGCGCTTCCAAGTTGAGCATTTGACCTTCGTAGGCGCGGGTGTTTTTGGGGCTGTGCCGCAACACTTCGGCGAAGTGTTCTTGCGCTCGCTCATACTGTTTTAAGTGGTATTCGCACCACGAAATTTCGGTCAAGACATCGAAATAGAGCTGGTCATCCTTCGTCAGTTGGCGATGGACGCTGCCGAACAGTTTCAATGCTTCCGAGTAGTTGCCCAGTTGATAGTAGACCGAACCGGCGCGCAGGCGGGCATCGGTGTTGCGCGGAAAAACCTTTAAGATGGCGTTATAATCCACCAACGCTTTTTCTAACTGTTTTTGATTCTCATTTAACGAGCCGCGCCGCAGACGGGTCGGGACGTCTTCCGGTTCGATTTGGAGCGCGCGCGTGTATGACTCAATCGCCTTGTCCGGCATTTTGAGCGCCTCATAGGTCATGCCCACCGCTTTCCACGCGCTGACATCTTTGGGTGAAAGTTCGGTTACTTTTCGGAACTCTTTCAGAGCCGCCTCATACTTTGCCAATTGATAGGCGGCTAAGCCCGCGTTATAATAGGGGCGCGAATCTTTGGGCAGCCGGGTTTGCGCCGCCTTAAACTGTTCATAACTCCCTTTCCAGTCGCCTTTCGCCATCGCGACCGAGCCGGCGATGAGCGGCAGCTCCGGTAATTTCGAGAACCGGCTTTGCAGGGTACGGAAATGCGCGTCTGCTTCCGGCATTTTGCCCGTTTCCAGGCAGACCCGGATCAGTTCAACCAGCGCTTCGTGCCGGTTGGGCGCGAGGGTCCAGGCGCGTTTGAAATGGTATTCCGCTTGTTTGTGATTGTCTGTTTGCCGGTATAACACGCCCAAGTTGAAATGCGCCAGCGCGTTGTTCGGTTGGCTATGGATGACTTGCCGGAACAGAGCGATCGCTTCTTTCTGTTTGCCCTGCTGCGCCAGCTGAACCGCCCGCTCGTAGGCAGTGGGTTGCTTGGGTTGAGTCGCCGCCGTTTTTTGCGCGATCACCGGGTTCAATAATAACAAGCAGGTCAAGACGCCATAAACCGCGCGCCTCCAAGTGGGATGATTCCAAATGGACTTATTAAAAATCATGCATAATCTCCTGAAAACAGCTACCCCTAAAAAAAAGACGGCTCAGCGCAGTGAAAAGTTTCGCCGGAAGCCATGCCAAGTATACCTGAACGGGTAAAATTGGGGGTGGAGGGTAGGCAATGAAACGTTTCTTCTATGGGCTGTTGGTGTATGGGCTGTTAATCCAGTTGGTGTTTGGCGCGGAGACAGCGCAGCGCTGGACTCGAATCACGATTTTTCACACAAATGACACACACGGCAATCTGCTGCCATTCAGTTATCCCGAAAAGATAGACTCCTCGACACAAGAGTCAGGTTTGCGATACAAGACTAATATCGGCGGCGCGGCGCGCAGGGCAACGATGTTTAAGCAGTGGCGCTCCGAGTTTGGAGACTTGGCGTTGTTTGTCGATTGCGGCGATTTTATGGATGGCACTCCATTTTCATTGCAGTATAAGGGCAGCGCGGATGTCGCGGTGATGAACGCCATTGGCTACGACTTCGGCACGCTGGGGAACCATGAGTTTAACAATACGGCGGGGCAGGTGCAGAAGATGGTGAAGGAGGCGCAATTCAAATTCCTTTGCGCGAATGTCAAAGACCGCAAAACGGGTCAGCCGCTCTGTCCGCCCTCCATGATCATCGAGCGGGGCGGGGTCAAAATCGCGCTGTTCGGGTTGGTGACCTATGATACGCGCACCTATCCCGCTGCGGAAGAGGGAATCGATGTGTTAGAGCCGGTCGAAATCGCGAAAGCCCTCGTGCCGGAACTACGCAAACAAGCCGATGTTGTTATCTTGCTTTCGCACTTGGGTATTCAGGACGAGGAGCGTATCGCGCGGCAAGTGCCAGGCATCGATGCGATTATTGGCGGACACTCTCATACGCGCCTCACGGAACCGCGCTTCATCCCTTGGCAAGGCTGGCAGGAAGCCAAAACGCCCAACTTGGGCGCGACGATCATGGTGCAGGCGCACCAGTGGGGCGGAGAAATCGGGCGGTTAGACCTGCTGTTTGGGCGCGACGCGAACACAAACGCCTGGACCATTGTCGGCTACAAGGGGCAACTGATTCCCGTGACCTCCGAGGTCCCCGAAGAGCCGAAAACCGCCAAAATCGTGCAAAAGTATTGGAAGCCTATTGCCAAGCGGTATGGTGAGGTGGTCGGCGAAGCGACGGACGATTTTGTGTCGCGCGGGGACGACTTGGCGCACTACTATCTGGTGAATGACGCAGTGATGTCGGAAATGAACGTTGATTTCGACTTGCAGAATGTCAGTGGGATTCGCATCCAATTGGCAAAAGGTCCCATTCAGCGGTACGACTTGGCGAAAATGATGCCGTTCGGCAATACAGTCGTCCGTTTTGAGATCACCGGGCGCGACCTGAAAACGCTGCTGAGCCGCCGCAACCTGACCGCAGGCGGAATACGCTTCAAAAAAGAGCGCGGCAACATCACCGAAATCACGGTTCAAGGACAGCCCTTAGAAGAGGATCGCATCTACAAAGGAACCGCCAACAGTTATCTCGCCAAGCAGTTCCTCGTCCCGCTCAATGTGCCGTACATCGACACAAACGAGGATGTCCTGGACGTCGTCGCCCGCTACATTCGCAAACAGGGCAAAGTCTCGCCCCAGTTCGACAGCAGGCGCGTGGTGAATTAATGCGGGGAGAGGTTGGGAGAGAAGATGGTTGGAAGGACGTAGTTTTTTCTGCGCCTTTCCGGTGTTTGAACTTGTTTTTCTCTGGGACCTGCTTCATGAGTAAAGCAGGAAGTTATAATTGCTTGCCGAACTTAAGCTGATATGCCGAAAGATGTGATCCGCACACCTGTTGAAGACGAGTTTATCGAGCCTATGCTTGATGAGACCAGCACATTAACACTGCCTGACCAAGAAGAATTCTGGCGACCGCCTGTGCGTTTTGGAACTATTCCCATTGAAAAGGAACCGCTTGGTTGGGACAGACGCAAGGGTTTTCTCAGAATGTTCCCCCGAGTTAGTCTGCCATTCCAAATTGTTGAGCGTGTCTCGTTTGGCTGTCCTGAACTCCCTCTAAACCGCCTTGTCTGGGGAGACAATCTGCACGTGATGCGCCAACTGCCCAGTGAGAGCATTGATCTAATCTATATCGATCCCCCCTTTTTTTCAGGCAGGCAATATAACGTGATTTTTGGTGATCAGAACGAAATGCGTTCCTTCAACGACATCTGGGAGGGTGGCATGCCTGGCTATCTAATTTGGCTTAACGCCCGCTTGTACGAAATGAAGCGTCTTCTGAAAAAGACAGGTAGCATCTATGTCCATTGCGATTGGCATGCCAGCCATTACATCAAAGTAGAGATGGACAAGATTTTTGGGCATGAGAATTTTCTAAATGAAATCATATGGGCTTATACCTCTGGTGGAGTAGCTAAACAGTGGTTTGCAAGAAAACATGATGTCTTGCTTTTGTATGCGCGTAATATAGGAAACCATACTTTACTTATTCCCAAAGAAAAATCTTATACAAGAACCTTACCTGAACCGCATACAAACAGCGGTCAGAGTCTTGGAGTAAAGCGTGATTCTATTTGTGAGTTATGTGAGAAAGGGCATCCTGGACAAAAATATCGTTTGGTTTCAATGCGAGATGTCTGGAACGATATAAGAGGCCTCTTTAGAAATGATGTTGAGTTGATAGGCTACCCTACCCAAAAACCCGAATCCTTACTCGAACGTGTCATAAAGGCTTCCACGCAAGAAGACGGTATAGTTGCAGATTTTTTTTGTGGAGGGGGGACAACGCCAGCAGTCGCTCAGCGTCTCGGGCGGGGTTGGATCGCGTGTGACCAGTCGCGTGTGGCAGTAGCAGTAACGACGGACCGCCTTGTTCGCGGAGCGCAACAACTGACCATAGACAATCCAGTGCCAGACTTCACGATAGAACATTGGGGTGTCTACGAGGCACGCCAACTCTCCAAAATGCCACAGGAAGTATTTCGCGAGTTCATTCTCAAATGTTTCGGCGCGCGAGTCGAGGATTCTAGTCTAAACATTCATGGTATGAAAGGACCCGTACCAGTTTGGGTGGGTGTGTCTGACCCCAAAAGAAGGGTTGGAAATCAAGAAGTGCTTGATTTCGCCAATGCTATTCGCCAGACTGTTTTTTACCAGCAATCCGATTTGCGCGATGGAGTTATGCTGGCATGGGCATTCAGCCCTGAAGCGCGTCAAACAGCCGATCAACTGCGCGAACAAGAGCAGGTCGATGTGAATTTTGTCCGTCTGGATTTAATTCGTATTGACTCTCTCGCATTTCGTGAACATATCGCGTCTTTGAAGGCTGGTCACGCAGACTACGAAAATTTCTTGACCTTCGTTCAACCGCCACAAATAGAGGTTAATTATAAGCGTGTTACCTCATTGACTTACAAGTTTGATGTGGGTGATACAGTGGTAGTGAATCCTAATGCTCGTATCATCAATGTGCAGTGGGACTTTCATTATGACGGCCATCGATTTCGAAGTACGATAGGTTATTCGTTGCATGATTCACCAGAGCCTGTGACCTATAAATTCTCTCGATCAGGTAAACATTCGGTTGCCTGCAAAGTGCAAGACGACCGTGGAGGTGAGGGACTATGGATCGGGGAAATAGATATAGAGTCTTAAATAAGCGAGGCGAGCCAGGGCTTGACAAAAGCCTGTAGACAAAGGTATACTATTAAGTGTCGTATATGGGGGAACATAAATGAGACAAGAATTTGGTGGCGAATGGACACAAAAGAAACTTGAGGCATTGAGAAAATACTTAGAAGCCTATATGACTATTATGCGTGGTAATCCGAAGGCGGCAAATTTTCGGACGGTTTATGTAGATGGTTTTGCAGGTTCAGGTAAGCGATACGTTAGTGAACCCACCGAAGACAACCTTGTTCTTGAAGGGTTTGATGAAATTGAGCAGCCTGCTGAATTCTTTGAAGGGAGTGTGAGACTAGCGCTTCAGATAAAACATCCGTTCGACCATTACATATTCGTGGAAGAAAAACGTCACTCAGTCGTAGAATTGAACACGCTCCCCCATGAATTCCCAACAAGAAGTATAGAGATTGTCCAGTTGGATGTAAACAAGTTTATCCCACAATGGTGCGAGAAGTTAAATCCTATGGACAGAGCTTTGGTGTTCCTCGATCCATATGGATTGCAAGTGAAATGGACGACTATCGAGGCTATTGCTCAAACAAAAAAGATCGATCTGTGGGTTCTTATTCCCTTTGGTCAAGGCATTTTACGGTTACTTAAACATAATAACCTGCCTTCTGCGACATGGATGAATCGCCTTACTGACTTTCTTGGAACAGAAGAGTGGAAGCAGTTTTATCGAAACAGTGCAAGCTACAGCTTGTACGAAGATGAGGATGAAGATCATTCCTTGGTACGGAGCACAGATGTTGAAGGGGTTGCCCAATTCATAGTAAAGCGATATGAGGATATTTTTGAAAAAGTTCTCGCAAAACCATTTGTTCTTAGAAACCAGAAAAATAATCCGCTCTATCTGTTGTTGTTTGCCGCAAGTAACCCTAAAGGTGCATCAACAGCAGTCAGAATTGCCGGTGACATTAGGAAAGGGTGGATCGAATAATGAAATACAGTTCAATAGAATGGACAGAAGCTACTTGGAATCCGGTTACTGGTTGTACGAAAGTAAGTCAGGGATGCAAAAACTGTTATGCTGAGCGGATGGCAAAACGGTTGCAGAAGATGGGTGTACTACGTTATACGAAAGGCTTCCAACTCACTCTGCATGAAGATTTGTTAGAACTGCCGAAGCGTTGGAAACGCCCAACTGTGCTTTTTGTCAACTCAATGAGTGACCTTTTTCACGAGAAAGTTCCCCTGGAATTCATTCAACGCGTTTTTCAAACCATGAATGAATGCCCGCAACATATTTTTCAAGTGCTGACTAAACGATCTCAAAGGTTGCACGAGGTCGCACACGCGCTACAGTGGACACCGAATATTTGGATGGGTGTTAGTGTGGAAAATGAAAAGGTACTTTTTCGTATAAAGGAATTGTGTGATGTACCAGCTCATATTCGGTTCCTTTCTTGTGAACCACTCTTAGGATCGCTCTGCAATTTACCTTTGAATGGGATTCACTGGGTTATAGTGGGCGGTGAGTCAGGTCCACGCGCCCGCCCAATGAATGCAGAATGGGCGCGTGACATTCGCGACCAGTGTCGTCAAGCGGATGTACCGTTTTTCTTCAAACAATGGGGGGGAGTGCGCAAAGACTTGTCAGGACGTATATTGGATGGTAAGACTTACGATGATATGCCACAAATTGCGCATTCCCTTCATCATTCTAATTCGTAAGCAAATTTATGGGATTCTTTGTCTTATAAATAGATTTTTTTGGGGTAAAATTAGTATTTAAGAAATGCTTAATCAATTGGCGCGTTACGAGAAAGAATTCGCAAATTGGCGGCAAGATGGGTATCCCAGGGTCAAGCCTGAAACCTATCGCTATATCGAGTACCTGACTGACCAGCAAGATGACCAGTCCCCTCGTGAAGGTATACTATGGCAGCATCAATGGGAAGCCTTCCTGCGAGTAATCTATACTTATGAAATCCTTAATAAGGAACAAATCGGAAGTTCTGGGTTGCTCCTCAATATCGTTACTGGCGGTGGTAAGACTGCACTGATAGCAGCCATTATTGCTTGGCTGCGTGTGGCTCATCATACTCACAAGTTTTTGATTCTCTGTCCAAACCTGATTGTCCGAGATCGATTGGAGGTGGATTTCCAAAGTGGGAAGGTATTTCATGATCGCAAGCTGATTCCCGATTGGTCTGAATGTCAACCTGGAGACTTCATTCTCTCTTCATTGGGTAGTGACCGGAGTGGAGGGGGATGGGCAAACTTGTTCAGCTCTAACATTATTTTGGGCAATATTCACCAATTTTACCAAAGCAACAGGAGCGGGCAGAGCAACTTATCTGCTCTGATGAACGGCCCAGAGTTTGCTCTTTTCAATGATGAGGCACATAATTCTCCCGCCCCCGAATGGGAGAATACACTGAAGAAACTGGCGTGCAGAACCTTATTGCGTACTGACTTGACTGCTACTCCACAGCGCGCTGATGGACAAACGCCCGATAGTAGCCTGATTTATGAGTATACTGTCCACGATGCACTTGCAGATGGATTGGTAAAATCACTAGTTGTTTACCAGCCTAGCATACAAGCGGTTGAGCTTACCTACACCGATGTTCGCACTGGGGAGAAACGCAAAGTGGAAGAGATTGATTGGGACGAAGTAGACCGATTAGGCTTAAGCGCCACACAGTGGGTGACCGATGATGAACCAATGCGCCAGCAGATAGCAATCTCATTGAAACGATTGGAAGAACAAGAGGGGCGCGCTAAAGGACGCTATCAGCCTATTTTGTTTGTTGTTGCAGTGTGCAAAGCGGATGCAGAAAAAGCAGCGCAAACGCTTAATCTCTATTTCAAACTTAAGACTCTATTAGTAACTGAAGACAGTGACGAAGAAGATCGCCGTCAAGCGCACGAGTTGGGACGCGCTCAAAAAAGTGGTAATCCGTACAAGGCAGTTGTAAGCGTTTTAATGCTTCGTGAAGGTTGGGATGTGCCAGAAGTAGGAGTGATTTTGTTATTACGTAAGTTTAGCAGCAAGGTCTATGGTCAACAGGTGATTGGGCGTGGCTTGCGACGTGTGCGTGTTGAGAATGTGCAGTCTAATGAACCTCAAATCTGCGCTATTGTCGATCATCCAAAACTGGAACACCAATGGCTATGGGATATTTTCAATGCTAAGAAGCGTGTTGATGTTTCTATTGATGATCAGTTCGACGAAATCGAGGATTTACCCTCCCCTTTGCCAAAACAAGAGTTGAGAAAACCGGAGATGGTTATTGCAGTACCGGAGATAAATCCCAATTATGTCGATGAAGGCGAATTTGTCATAAACAGCTCCCCGAACGGAGTCCTCCCAAGGCAAGATTGGCGGCAAGTCCTTAATGCGATAGTTTATGAACCGAATTTCGCAGAAATTACGCGTGTTGATATAACTGAAGTTGTTGGTACTGAGTTGTCAGGTGATAAGTGGAAGACTCGTTACTCATCGCCTGAGATTAGAGAACGTGGTGAAGTTTATTCAGTGCCTTTGAGCAATGAGGCATTGCGTGAAAGTGTTAAATCTCGCTTGTTAGAAATGGCAGAGGAAATGCTTGATGAAGCTGGCTATGCTCCCATTGAATTCAAGTCGAGAATGTACAGCGTTCTCATGTCTCATGTTCGTGCAAAATTCCTTAAAAGCAACCCGCTTGGTTTGGCTGAACGAGAAGATATTGAGTTTGTGTGGAAAATACTACCTCAGATTAAAGAAAAACTACGTGCTATCCCCGGATTGATAGGAGGCATTATCGAATATGGCGATTAGTAAGCGAGGTATTTATGATAATCCTATAAAAAGCCCATTCAACTTCGAGAAATATGATAGCGATTTAGAGCGAAAAATGATGGAAAAATTAGAACATGATCCAATCGTTATCAAATGGATGAAGCGGCATGGTATCAGTATTCCATGGGTTGATGGGCAAAAACACCAAAGAAGGTATTCTCCAGATTTTCTGGTAGAATTCAGTGACGGGCGAATCGTGCTTATCGAAGTCAAAGACCCCAGTCGCATTGATTCGGATGATGTTAAGCGTAAACGTAAAGCTGCTGAACTCTGGTGTCAGAAACGCGGAATAGAATATGTTTTGATGACCATCAAAGAATGAGGTGATCGTAATTATTACATCTTCCAATTCCCGCGATTACATTGTCCCCACCATCATCAAAACTTTCACACCGACGACGTGATCACCTCGCCTGCAGGTTCGTAGGTCGCGATCACGACGCCTGTAGAAGAGACGACACTGTTCACCAGTCTCATCGCCCTTGAAGGAGTGCTATCGCCGAAGAGCCGCTTGCCATTCCCCAGGAGAATAGGATAGGTGAGGAGTATCAACTGATCAAGCAGCCCTGCGCTAAGTAGTTGCGGGTAAAGAGTGGAACTGCCCTGTATCAAAAGGTCTGGACCCTCGGCTGTTTTCAGTTGACCCACTTCGTCAATATTAGAGAGCTTATGACTGTTGTTCCAGCTTAACGGCTCATCGTTGCGCGTGAGGACATACTTCGCTGCCGTATTGAATCGCGAAGCAATGGGGTTCTCGTCGGGCATAGAGGACCAGTAAGGGGCGAAAATGTCATAAGTCTTCCGCCCCAGCAGCAAATCGTATGGCTCGCTTAGAAGATAGCCCTTCACCGCGCTGCTCGTCGTGTCGTCGGTGAACGACCAAATCCAACCGCCCAGTTCAAACCCGCCAGAACGATCCTCGTCGGGACCGCCCGGAGCCTGCATCACGCCGTCCATCGACTGAAAAACGCCTCCGATAATCTTTCGCATTTTACAATTGTACTCTATCCCTCGCGTCGGCGTTTCTTTTCCAGCAGGCGTTGGGTTGCGCTGCCAGGAGTCACAGTGGGTTTGGGAGCAGCCTCTGTTGGTTCGGGCGACTCTAACAAAGTCGGCTCGGCGGGTTCTTTACGAGAAAGGGAAGGCGCAGGGTTTACCGGTGAATCGGTTGCTTGAGCCGAACGGGCGCGCGATTTCGCCTGCAGCAGTTGCGCGCTGACTCCTGCGGATGGCTGTGTCGACGGTTCGCGTCCCGACCGTCCGATCCGCTTCAACACGCTGCCCAATAACGCGAAGGCTTGTCCCAACGGCAGCGCGACTCGGCGCACTGTCGTTTCCAGCAGGAACAAAACGAGCGCGCTCAACAGACAGACCCTCCACAGATCGGAAGCGGAGGTGTTGGGTCGACTGATCGGGCGGAAAATCTCGGAAGCGGCGGGTTCAAATTTGCCGCCGGTCATCTCAGAGATACGCTTCAACAGGTTGGCATTGGCGCGGGTAAACCGATATTCAGGCGGATAAGCCATCGAGAAACCGGTGGTCGTTACCCGTACACTGCCGTCTGGCTGCTTCTCTTTCATCGTCAACAAATAGTCGCCAAACTCGGCGATATCGAACCGTCCTTGATAGCGTCCCGGCGCGGACTGCTGCAGAGTGAGCGCGAACCCCTGTCCGGTCGGCGAACTGATCTGCAGGTCTGGCTGCAAGAAGTTGATCGGGTTGCCTTCCGCATCGAACGCCTGCAAATCCACCACCGCTTGACCGCCCTCGCGCCGGGTCAGTAGTTGATAATTGAGGCGTCCTGCTTTCCGAAGCGCGCTGCGCGTGAGCTGAGCCCAGAAGGTGTTGAAGTCGCTCCAGCCCATCCAGCGCTGCGCCCATTTCGGCTTGGCGTCCGAAGTGAATGCGATGGAGGTTCCCAGCCCATACTGCCACACCGCCAGCAGTGGGTCCTCCTTGTGGGTTCTCAACAGCGTTCGCGCCATTGGGCGGTCCGAGGTCAGATCGTAAGCCAGCAGCGGCGGCGCGCTGTTCCAATCAATCCCTTTCAGCACATCATCATTGGATGCGATTTTGGGGACAAACGCGCCCTCTTCTATCGCGGAGCGGGTCATCAAACTGACATCCGCCGTAAACATTTTGGGCAGATCTCGGGCGCGATCCGTGAGATAAAAATTGCCCTGTCCCGACCGCGCCAACTGTTTCAAGAATGGCACATCCTTTCCTTGTCCCAGCGAAACGACCGACATCGTGACGCCCTGCGCCAACAGCGATTGCGCCAATTGGAAACAGCCCTCCTGATCATCCGCATCGTCGCCGTCCGCCAGCACGATCAAATGTTTCACGCGGGTGTTCTCCGCCAGAAAAGCGCGCTGCGCAAACTCCAGCGAGGGGCGCACATAGATACCGCCGCCGCCCGCAAAGATTTTTGATATCTGACTGATCGCCCTTTCTTTGTTTGCCGCTGGCTGAACGGGAGAGAGCCAATCGCAGCCCGTGCCGCTCACTATCACGCCGAAACGGTCCATCGGGCGCAGCATCTTCAACGTTTGAATCGCCGCTTGACCTGCCAAATGCACCTTTTGGACGCCCCCCTCCTGCATCGCCATGCTGCCGGAGATGTCAATCACAACGATCACGGTGGCGGCAGGATACACCTTGCGCTGGCGCACCTCCAAATCGACCGGCAGCATCTCTGCGATGGGCGTTTCAAAGTAGCCGCCAGGCAAAAACGATTGCTCGCCCCCGATCATCGCGAACCCGATGCCTGTATCGCGTGTCGCGCTTTGAACCGCCTTCATCTGTTCGGCAGACAGCCCAAAGGCAGGGAAGTCGTGGAACAAAATCACATCGTAATTTTGCAACTCGTCGGGTCGCGAAGGGAAGGTGCTGGGATTGGCTTTGACCACTTCCATCTCGCGAGACTGCAGGGCGCGTTCCAAAGCGCGCGAGGGGTCTGGCTGACCTTCCGCCAACAGCGCGCGCGGCTTGCCCCGAACCGCCACAAACCCGCGCCCGATGTTGTTTCGGGGATCGGTATCCGGCTGCGCTTCCAACACCACCCGATAGCGATAAAATCCCGCTTTGGAGGTCTGCACGGGTATCAGAACGACATTCTTACCCGTGGTTAAATCGACAGAAACCTGTTTGACCGGAACGCCGTCTTGATCGACCCGCAGGAGACCGCTGGCAGGTTTGCTCGCTTCAATCACGACCCGTAAATCAAACGGTTCGCCGATTTTGACCTCGTTTGGCGTGTTGATCTCCGAGACGATGACCTCGCGTTCCGGCGCGACCGATGCCAGGGGAATCGTGTCGATTTCGATCCGGTCGGTGGCTGCAACCGAAGCCGATTGAAGCGAGTCGCCTTCCGTTTCATTGCCGTCCGAAAGCAGCAGAATTCGCTTGGAATAACCGTCCGGGAACAACGCGCTCGCCAACCGGATCGCGGAACTCAGGTCAGTGCCTTGCCGGTTGGGATCGGAATAGAGGGGCGGCAGCGTTCGGGTATGCGTAGGGCTGAGATCGATCACCGGATTGCGACCGAACCCAATCACCGCGGCTTGGGCATCGTCGGGCAGGTTTTTCAGGCTTTCGCTGATGAATTTTTCCGCTCGTTTGCGCGATTCTTCTGGCACGCTGTCCGATTTATCCAGCAAGAAAACGACGCACATATCTTGGTTTTGCCGGATGGTTTGCCAACCTGCCAATGCCAGCGTCAACAGCGCGGCGATGAGACACCGCAACAGCACCACAAAACGCTTTCGCCCTTGTGAAATGCCCAACAAACGCCGGCTGCTCCAGACAATTCCGGCGATGAGCAGCGGCAGCAACAGCAAGAAAATCGGATCGGTGAATCGCATGCGCTCTAAAGAGTTTACCGTAAAGGCATGCAATTTTGTTTCTTTTGCTTATGAGAAGTGGAGTAAGAGGGGGTATAATTATCCGAGAAGACGGTAAAGAATCAAAGTTACCTTATAGCGAGAATAACCACATTTGCCCTGCTAATGAACTTGCCGCCCATCTTTCGCGAGGATGACCTTAGCAAATGACTGAGAAAAAAGAGGAGCTTGAAAGACGGATGAACCAAATGGACTCTACAGACTTCAGTGAATCTATCTCTTCCCCGCAGTTATGCCTTCCCAAGTGATTTTCATCGGTTCCGAACCCGGCACACAGGCATAATGCGAAAAGTCGCTGACTCCGGATTCGCGCAGGATATCTTCGTCCATTAAGGCTTGTCCGGTGATACTCGGTGGCTCTCGGCTGATAACGGCATAGGTCGCGTCCGCTAAGATGTCCGCTTTGCGCCACATGGAGGGCTCACCCATTCCGAAGTTGATGGTCGCGTAACTCTCGATCAATGTGACAGGCCAGAGCGCGTTCACCGCGATATTGTGTTCGCGCATCTCTTCCGCCAAACCAAACGCGAGCATCGTCATCCCGAACTTGGAAATCATATAGCCCACTTTTCCGGGCAGCACGCTTAGGTCGATGGGGGGCGACATATTGATGATGTGTCCCCATCGCTGCTGAATCATCGATGGCAAAACGGCTTGAGAGCAGAGAAACGCGGCGCGGACATTCACATCCATCACTAAGTCAAAGCGCTTGACAGGCGTCTCCAACACCGGATACCACCAGAGCGCGCCCGCGTTGTTCACCAAAATGTCGATGCGCCCGAAAGCCTCTATCGTTTGCGCGACCATCGCTTCCACTTCTGCCTCTTCACGGACATTTACTTTCACCGGCAACGCGCGAACTCCTAATGCTTCCACCTCTGCGGCAACCGAATGGATTGTGCCTGGCAACTGTGGGTTGGGTTCGGTTGTTTTGGCGGCGATCACAATGTTTGCGCCTTCTTGCGCCAGCTTCAAAGCGACCGCTCGCCCGACCCCGCGGCTTGCGCCCGTGATAATGGCGGTTCTTCCTTTCAAGGGTTGATTAGACATAGGGGTTACACTCTCTGTTTGAAATCTTCTAAGGTGCGGCGGATTCCCTCTTCCAGCGACACCTTCGGCTCCCATCCCAAAATTTCGCGCGCTTTCGTGATGTCGGGGCGTCGCTGTTTGGGGTCATCAGGGGTCACAAACTCAGTGTAAACAATCCCGCTGTCGGTGTGGGTCAACGCCTGGATGATCTCCGCGAACCGTCGAATGGGGTACTCGTCCGGGTTTCCGATGTTGACCGGCAGCTGATAGTTGCTCTGCGAAAGCCGCCATATTCCGTCGACTAAGTCCGACACATAGCAGAAACTACGGGTTTGGCTGCCATCGCCGTAGACCGTGATCGGCTCGCCTCGCAACGCCTGCATCGCGAAGTTGGGAACTACGCGCCCATCGTCCAGGCGCATGCGCTCGCCATAGGTATTGAAAATGCGCACAATGCGGGTATCCACGCCCTTATACCGCTGGTACGCCATCACCATCGACTCCGAAAACCGTTTTGCCTCATCATACACGCCGCGCACACCTATCGGGTTCACATTGCCCCAGTACTCTTCATTTTGCGGGTGGACCATCGGGTCGCCATACACCTCGGAAGTGGAAGCCATCATCATCTTCGCGCCTTTAATTCGGGCGAGTTCCAAAGCGTTGTGCGTTCCATAAGAACCGACCAACATGGTCTCGATGGGATGGCGAATGAAATCGACGGGGCTGGCGGTGGAGGCAAAATGAAACACGAAATCGACTGGTTCATCAATTGAGAAGGGTTGGGAGACATCGTGCTTGATGAAGGTGAGGTCAGGGTTATCGGCGTGATGCGCCAAGTTCTCTGCGCGCCCTGTGATCAAGTTATCCAGCACAATCACGCGCCAGCCCTCGCTTAAAATTCTGTCGGTGAGATGCGACCCTAAAAAGCCCGCGCCCCCGGTAACAACTGCTGTTGGCATTCTATATTGCCTCCTATCCAAATTGTTAAATGCGTCCGTAAACTTCGGTCAATTCACCCAGCCAGCGCGCATTGACCTGGTTGAGCGCGCCAGGCAGCAAACGCCATGTCCACCAGCCTGTTTCCGCGCCCGGCAGGTTCATACGCGCCTCCGACCCCAGTCCCAACACATCCTGTACCGGAACGACCGACCAACGGCAAACCGACGCCATCGCCAAACGAATCATAGCGCGGTGAACGGGTTCCTCTTTGCAGCCGATATAGCGGTAAAACGCCTCTTGGGTGTCGGCGTTCGCGCTCTGAAACCAGCCTAAACTGGTGTCGTTGTCATGCGTGCCGGTATAAACTATCATGTTCGGCTGATGATGGTGTGGTAAATAGGGGTTTTCGGGACCGCTTTCAAACGCGAACTGAAGCACTTTCATGCCCCAGAAGCCGAACCGGTCGCGGAGATGCGCCACTTCTTCCGTGATAAAGCCCAAATCTTCCGCCAGCAGCGGGAGTTCGCCCAGCGCTTCAGTAACCGCCTCGAACAACGTATGCCCCGGTGCGGGAACCCATTCACCAATCATGGCGGTCGGTTGGTTCGCTGGCACGGACCAGTAGGCAGAGAATCCCCGGAAATGATCCACGCGAACCACATCGATCCAGCGCAACGCCTGCTGGAATCGCGCAATCCACCATTGAAAACCGTCCGCTTGCATTGCCTCCCAGTCATACAGTGGGTTGCCCCACCGCTGCCCAGTCTGGCTAAAGGCATCGGGCGGCACACCGGCAACGGCGGTCAGGTTCATGTGATCATCCGTCTGGAACAGGTGGGGATGAGACCAGACGTCCGCGCTGTCATGCGCGACAAAAATGGGCAAGTCGCCAATGATTTGAATTCCGCGTTCGTGGGCATACCGTTTCACGCGGCTCCACTGCTTATGAAAAACGAACTGCAGAAAAATTTCGAACTGCACGGTCTGCGTATGCGCTTCCGACAGTTCACTCGCTAAGTCCGGTTGGTAATGCTTAAATATCGGTTTCCATTGCCACCAGGGCGCGCCTTTATGCTTCTCTTTTAACGCCATAAACAGCGCGAACGGCTCCAGCCACCAGCCATTTGCCTGCCGAAAACGGTGCAAACATTCCTCTTCATCATTCGGGTCTTGTGATTGCCAACGCTTGAATGCCTTTCTTAGGGCAGCGGTCCTCAACGGGATCAACGCGCCGAAATCGACGTGGTGCGCGGGCAGAGCGCGCAATGGCTCTAACTCGCGCGCGGTCAGCAAACCCTCTTCCTGAAGTTGTTGAAGGCTGATGAGCAGGGGATTGCCCGCAAACGCGGAGAAGGAGGCATAGGGTGAGTCGCCATAGCCGGTCGCGCCCAATGGCAATATCTGCCAAAGCGACTGCTTGGCTTCAACCAGCCAGTCGATAAAACGGTACACCTCCTGCCCGAACTCGCCGATTCCGAACGGACCGGGCAGGGAGGTAGGATGAAGCAGTAAACCGCTGGCGCGCGAAGCGTTCTTCATTGATTAGTCTTCGCCCTGCGCTTTCGTGTAGCCATCTGCGCCATCAAAGATTTGTAGTTTCTCGATATGCGCCCATCGATACTTCGCGCTGACCATCTGAACTAATTCCAGAATCTGCGCGTCGGTCGCGTCCGCTACGGTGTCTTTGAGAATGAAACGCGCGCGGAACTGATCGGTGCAGTCGGTAATCGCGCCCATGGCAGGATAGACCTTCGTGCCGCGATTGGAGAGCATTTTCAAATGGAACGCGCTCTCTTCGGACAGACGCTCGATATTGGGACCCAATGTATCGGGCTGTTCGTTCGCCTCAATAAAGAGGTCTACGCCCGTAACCCGCCGCGTTTGCGCTTTGACAAATGCGGGTTCCGAACTGATTTTCGGCAGTTGGATCGGCTTGTAATCGCGCATATGCGTCTGTGAGGGAGTCTTGCCGAAATTGGACAAAATGGCGTCTGTATAGTCGGTAGTGCTGCAGCCTTTGTCGTAGCCGACCACGTCGCCCGTGCGAACTTTGCCCTCTTCCAGCGTGAACAACAGCGCGTTCTCAATCGTGGCAGCCGCTTCGAACTCATCCAAGTAGCGCAACATCATCACCGAAGAGAGAATGACCGCCGTCGGGTTGATAACGTTCTTGCCCGCATATTTGGGAGCGGAGCCATGAACCGCCTCGAAGATCGCGACATCATTGCCGATGTTGGCAGACGGCGCGAAGCCCAGTCCACCCACTAATGCCGAAGTCAAGTCGCTAATAATGTCGCCGTTCATATTGGTGGTGACAATGACTTCAAACTGTTCAGGTTTTTTCACTAACTGGTGCGCGGCATTATCCACAATCACATGCCATGGCTCGATGTCGGGATATTCCGGCGCAACCGCCTCAAAGGTGCGTTTCAGCATACCTTCGGTGAACTTCATGATGTTCGATTTCGTGGCGCAAGCGACTTTGTTTCTGCCTTCGGAACGCGCAAACTCGAAGGCGAACCGGACAATCTTTTCGCAGCCCTTACGTGAAATCAGCTTAAGACATTGCGCCACGCCCGGCGTCTGCATATGCTCGATGCCAGCGTAAAGGTCTTCCACATTCTCGCGAACCACAACTAAGTCAATCCCGCGCCCGCTGTAAGGGGTGGGGACATTGGGGAGTTCCCGCACGGGGCGGATGTTGGCATAGGTCTCAAACAGTTTGCGCAGGGTAACGTTCGCGCTCTTTTCGCCATAGCCGACGGGAGTCTCCAGGGGACCTTTCAAGACGACGCGGGTCTTGCGAATCGATTCAATCGTCTCTTGGGGAACACCTGAGGGTAAACCTTGTTTGAATATCGACGCGCCCGCATGACGTTCTTCCCAAGCAATCGGCGCGCCTGTCGCTTCGATCAATTTCACGGCTGAATCCACACATTCGGGACCAATTCCATCGCCCGGTATCACCGTGACCAATTTCTTTCCTGTATCCGTTAAATACGGCATCCCTTTCCTCCTTCTTATTGCCTTGTAAAAGTATACCCCAGCCTCATGCTTTCCGCCATGAACCCCTCAAAATTACCTGCCTTTTGACCTAAAATAGATTCTTGTGATCAGTTTGGGGAGCAGTTGGCTCAATCGTATCTTGCGGAACTCTGACTTGTTGATTGCCTTGGCGATCTTCACGGTCGTAGTGATGCTGATTCTGCCACTGCCCAAATGGGTGCTGGATACCTTCTTAGTCATCAACTTGACTGTTGCCATCATGATCGCGTTGATGGCGGTCAACATCCACGATTCGCTCCAGTTTTCCGCGTTTCCCGCGCTGCTGCTCATCACGACCCTGTTCCGTCTCGCGCTGAGTATTGTGGCAACGAAGCTGATACTTGGAACGGGTGAAGCCGGACACGTCATCGAGACCTTTGGGCAGTTCGTGGTTGGTGGCGATTTTGTGGTGGGTGTGGTCGCGTTCCTGATTCTGGTGGTGGTTCAATTTGTGGTCATCACCAACGGCGCGGGGCGCGTGGCGGAAGTGGCGGCGCGTTTCACATTGGACGCCATGCCCGGTAAGCAGATGGCGATTGATGCCGATCTGAACGCAGGATTGATCAACGAAGAGCAGGCGCGAGAACGGCGCAGGATCATTGAACGCGAAGCAGATTTTTACGGCGCGATGGACGGTGCCAGTAAGTTCGTGAAGGGCGATGCCATTGCGGCGATTCTGATTATTCTGATCAATATCATCGGCGGCTTTGCGGTTGGTTTCTTGCGGGGACAGGGCGACGCGATGACCGTGATGAAGACCTATACCTTGTTGACGGTGGGCGAAGGCTTGGTCGCGCAAATCCCCGCTTTGCTCATCTCCACTGCGACCGGCTTGATGGTCACCCGTTCCGGCGCGGAAACCGGTATGGGGCAGGATTTAGTTAAACAACTGAGCGCGCAGCCCCGGGTGCTGATGGGTGCGGGCGCAGCGGTCATGCTGTTGTCGCTGGTGCCGGGTTTCCCGAAACCGCAGTTTTTGTTGATAGGCGCGTCTATCGCCGCGATGGGCTATCTGGTGTCGCGTTCGCCCGCGCCCAGCCTGCCGGTAGAAGAAGCGCAGGCACTCGAAACGGCTGCTCCCGAACCAAAGGGACCAGAGGCGGTACTGCCCCTGTTGAAGGTGGATTTGGTCGAGTTGGAGATCGGTTATGGACTGTTGCCTTTGGTCGATACCGCACAAAGAGGCGATCTACTGGACCGCATTTCCGCTATTCGTAAGCAGTTGGCGATGGATTTGGGGTTTGTAATGCCCTCGGTGCGAGTGAGGGATAACCTGAAACTGAAATCGTATCAATACCAGTTCAAGATTCGCGGTGAGCGGGTGGCGGGTTCGGAAGCCATGCCTCGTTCTCTGTTGGCAATGCCTCCCAGTGCGGATAGTCCCCCGTTGGAAGGGATGCCTGCGCAAGAGCCGGTTTTTGGCATGAAGGCTTACTGGATCGATCCCAACCAACGGCAGCAAGCGGAGCGCTTGGGCTATACGGTGGTGGAGCCGTCCGCAGTCATCGCGACGCATCTGACAGAGATGGTGCGCCAGCACGCCGCCGAGTTAATCGGTCGGGCAGAAACTCAGCAGTTGTTAGACAATTTGAAGGAGCAGAACGCGGTCGTGGTGCAAGAATTGGTACCGGAGCAGTTGACTTTAGGCGAGGTGCAGAAAGTGCTTCAACATCTGCTGCGCGAGAGCGTGCCGATTCGCGATTTGGTCACGGTATTAGAGACTCTGGCTGACCACGCTTCCCGCACACGCGATACGGAGACACTGGGCGAGTATGTCCGAGCGGCGTTGTCGCGCACTATCACTCGGCGATTCACCGATTCAAAGGGGGTTCTGCCTGTTCTGGCTATGGAACCGAGCTTAGAGGCATGGTTGCGTGAGAAGTGGCAACAGACCCCGCAAGGCGTGACCTTGGCTTTGAACCCGCATGAGGCGCGCATGGTGATGTCCGCGATTCAGACGGCAGTGGAGACGACGGTTTCGCAAGGGCATACCCCTCTGATCGCCTGCGCAGGCGCGATCCGTCTCGCGCTGTTCAAACTGCTTTCCGATGCCCGCCCACCCATCCAGGTCATCGCTTACCACGAAATCGCGCCCCGCGCCGACCTCAAAATCATCGCGCAAATCTCTGCTCCCGAAATCGCCTCTGCCGCCGCTGCGTGAGGATAGGGGGAGGAGGGTTCCAACCTGTTAAAATTAGCGGGAATTGCCGATAATACTCTCTTGGGGAGAATTCAGAACATGCAAGTCAAAACCTATACAGCTCCGACGAAGTTGGAAGCGCTGTTGAAAGTGCGCGATGAACTGGGACCGGAAGCGGTCATTTTGCATGAACGACAGGCGAGAAAAGGCTGGTTTCTGTTCAAGAAACCGGTCATCGAATTAGTGGTGGCAACGAGCCAAGCCGAGGAAGCAGGGGTGGATGCCATTCAGTCTGCCCGTGCCGAGAAACCTGCCAACGCGCGCGCGTCTTCAGTCTTGACGGTGGAGCCGAACGGCGTTGAGCCGCGGGGCGTGGAACCGAAAGGCGTGGAGACTTACGATCCCGTTCCGGGCAAACTGCGGAAATTGGAAGCGGAGATGCAGGAACTGCGAACGATGGTTAGCGCGGTGCATCAACGCCTGCAGGAATCTCCTCCTGAAATCTTGAATGAGCCGTCTTCTCCTACCGAACATCCGCTGTTCACCCAGTTGATCCGTCAAGGCGTCGAGCTGGAACTGGCAAAATCGCTCATCAGCGCAGTCCCGCGAATCGCGCAGGGCGCGGAAGCCAAGCTGAGTCTGAAGCGCGCTCTGGCACGGTTGCTTCCGGTCGGGGGTGTACTGCCTACCGAGCGATCCCCCAAGCAAGTGGTCGCGCTGGTGGGACCGACGGGCGTCGGCAAAACAACCACCATCGCGAAACTGGCGGCGACCTATGCGCTGGAGCATAATCGCAAGGTGGGGTTGTTGTCGTTGGATACCTATCGCATTGGCGCGATTGAACAACTGCGCACCTACGCGCAGATCATGGATATTCCCTTGCAAATCGCTTATGACGCGGATGAAACGCGCGAGGGTTTAGATGCGCTGCAGGGCTGCGATTTGATCTTTATCGACACCATCGGACGCAGCCAGCGCGATGAACCCAGCTTGCAGTCGCTGAAATTGGCGTTGGACGCTGCCAAGGCGACGGTTTATCTCGCGGTTGCCGCGAATGCCGACACGCAAACCCTCTATGATGTGCAGGAACGGTTCGCCATGCTCGATGCGCGTTATCTGATCGTGACTAAATTGGATGAGACCGCGCGTTTCGGTCCCATCACCAACCTGATCGCGCGCAAGCGGATGCCAGTTGCCTATTGCGCGGATGGTCAGCGCGTGCCGGAAGACCTGCGCGAAGCCGATAGCGAATGGCTGGCGCGTCAGTTGATATGATTGGGGTATGTTATGTGGTAGAATAGTTTTGGAGACAAAAAACCTATGTCTATCACATTAGAACTTGATCCGGCATTAGAAAGTCATTTGAAGGCGCAAGCAGAGCAGCAGGGACTGAGTTTGAGTGAGTATATCGCTCAAATGTTGGTTGCTCAAAGCCCGCGCGTTATAATTGATGACCTTTATGAGCAGTCATTATCTTCTAAAGAGTGGGAAGCGACATTCTTGCAATGGGTCAACTCCTTCAAACACGCGCCCAAGCTGCCTCCCAGCGCTTTCAAACGTGACAGCTTTTATGTTGAAGAATCAAAATGAAATATTTGTTGGATACGAAAATTTTGCTGCGGTGGACACAGATAGGTGATTCGGATCATGCTGTCGCTGTTGAAGCGGTTTATAAACTTAAGGCGAAGGGAGAGGAGATGTTTATTGCGTCTCAGAACATCATTGAGTTTTGGAATGTTGCGACAAGACCTTTAGATAAGAATGGGCTTGGTATGTCGATTTCTGAAGCCGACAAAAGCGTTATAGCAATCGAGAAAATGTTTCCAATCTTAGCCGAATCTGCCCAAACTTATACCACTTGGCGTAGATAAGTTACACAGATAGGAGTTTCTGGGGTTCAGGTACATGATGCGCGTTTAGTCGCTTAAATGCAAGTGAATGGACTCTCTCACATTCTCACATTCGACTCGACAGATTTTAATCGCTATCCTGATATAGTGGCGGTTCATCCTGGTTCCTTGTGAGCTGCTGAGACTGCATACGCGACTCTGCCCATGATTGACAAACCTCGGATTTTTAGCAGGGAAGAGCCGTTTGGTCGCGTATCCTGTTACCACGCAATGGGAGGCATACGCGATGCGAGTGACATCAGAAGGCTTAGCAAAATTAGATAATGAGTTCAAAAGTTACTTGGAAGGGGAGGCGGTTACGCGCTTCTTTCAGGAATTTGATATTCAGTTTTCCGCAGGGCATTGGTGCGCGGGCGAGTTTTCAGACCGCTTTTGTAAATCTTACACCGATGATCCGCATTTCGAGCCGGGAATCGCTGCCGATATCCGGCGGGTGAAAGAGGCAGGAATTGCAGGCATCGAGCTGTCTGACACTCTGCTGCGCGATGAAAAAATGCAAGTATCAGCCGC
>JAHCHP010000007.1 GCA_026129765.1 Fimbriimonadia bacterium
GATACACACTCATACACACTTGTTGCAACCGAACCCTCGTTAAGAAGAGGACTGAAACCACTCCGCAACCGTGTCCCCAATTTTTCCCATTCGTCCAAGTTGCAACCGAACCCTCGTTAAGAAGAGGACTGAAACGAGAGATGAGCGGTAATATACGCTCCATGCGCAGCCCGTTGCAACCGAACCCTCGTTAAGAAGAGGACTGAAACCACCGGTCTGCCCACTCGCGATACGCCCGAACGCGGACGCGAGTTGCATGTTGCAACCGAACCCTCGTTAAGAAGAGGACTGAAACGTGGAGTGGCTCGTTGATTCGGTACTGCCGCCCGGGCGTTGCAACCGAACCCTCGTTAAGAAGAGGACTGAAACCATATATCGCCGTCCGCTATCCAGTATATCAATAGTCGTTGCAACCGAACCCTCGTTAAGAAGAGGACTGAAACGTCCTTGTATCACCAATAACAATTAAATCAAGATAAGATGTTGCAACCGAACCCTCGTTAAGAAGAGGACTGAAACATTTTTTCTGTCACGGCGGTGCAACGATTTACCATCGTTGCAACCGAACCCTCGTTAAGAAGAGGACTGAAACATTGTGTCCGATTGATTAACCGACCGAACTCGTACTAGTTGCAACCGAACCCTCGTTAAGAAGAGGACTGAAACATGCGATCTCATTGCGACTGTAGTCCGTTGTCTGATGTTGCAACCGAACCCTCGTTAAGAAGAGGACTGAAACTCTCGCGCCATGCGCGCAAACACGCGAGAGATGTCGAAGTTGCAACCGAACCCTCGTTAAGAAGAGGACTGAAACCAATTCCAGTGGACATTCCGAGTTGTGCGAGGCGAGTTCGTTGCAACCGAACCCTCGTTAAGAAGAGGACTGAAACGCCGGCAGGCAGAGCAGCGGTCGGCGGTGTCCAATCGTGTTGCAACCGAACCCTCGTTAAGAAGAGGACTGAAACCGTTTTTTGAGATTTCAACACTGTTTCCCAAAATACCCGTTGCAACCGAACCCTCGTTAAGAAGAGGACTGAAACAACCCCCGCGCGCAGAAACGGCTGATAAAAGATGTTGCAGTTGCAACCGAACCCTCGTTAAGAAGAGGACTGAAACGCTCGCGAATCTCATGCGCGAGTTGTTGACTGACCAAGGTTGCAACCGAACCCTCGTTAAGAAGAGGACTGAAACACCAGATTGGTGGATTGTACGTCAATTAGGAGAGCCTAGTTGCAACCGAACCCTCGTTAAGAAGAGGACTGAAACATAATTGCATACAGGCGGACCGGGTCAGATGCCGAATTGTTGCAACCGAACCCTCGTTAAGAAGAGGACTGAAACATAAATTGTCTAAGGCTTTTCCCGCCACCTTTCATGCGTTGCAACCGAACCCTCGTTAAGAAGAGGACTGAAACTTCCAACCTTCCGAGAGGAGGCGCACATACCCAGAAGTCGTTGCAACCGAACCCTCGTTAAGAAGAGGACTGAAACTACGTTCTCGGTGTCGTCGGTCCGATCTTTATTTTTGTTGCAACCGAACCCTCGTTAAGAAGAGGACTGAAACAAATAGCAGCATTTGCTGCTATGGCTGTATTACACGAATGTTGCAACCGAACCCTCGTTAAGAAGAGGACTGAAACTTGCTTGGAGTTGTGGCAACTCTGTTTATTTTTACGCTGGTTGCAACCGAACCCTCGTTAAGAAGAGGACTGAAACCCATACCGATGTGTCTGACGCATAGCGTCCAGACTCGTTGCAACCGAACCCTCGTTAAGAAGAGGACTGAAACAGTGACGAGACCGCAGCTCGAAAAGATACTCATCGCCGTTGCAACCGAACCCTCGTTAAGAAGAGGACTGAAACGCTCCATGCGCTATCGCCAACACTAACGCGGAGCGCAAGTTGCAACCGAACCCTCGTTAAGAAGAGGACTGAAACTCACAGCCAATATTGCAGCATTTGCTGCAAATGATTCGTTGCAACCGAACCCTCGTTAAGAAGAGGACTGAAACGCTGTGCTTGTTAAATCATACAAACTACTGAGCGCTAGTTGCAACCGAACCCTCGTTAAGAAGAGGACTGAAACAGCTAGATTGGATCGGACGGCGCGCCGTACTGTCCCGTTGCAACCGAACCCTCGTTAAGAAGAGGACTGAAACAAATCCTCCAGAGGGTCTTGCGCCATAGCCGCCATAGTTGCAACCGAACCCTCGTTAAGAAGAGGACTGAAACAGGGCCCCAAAATAGACACGTATCATAGTTAGTTAAATGTTGCAACCGAACCCTCGTTAAGAAGAGGACTGAAACGCAACATGAGCGCCAATCTCTAATTCACTTCTACCTAATGTTGCAACCGAACCCTCGTTAAGAAGAGGACTGAAACGCAGATGAAGAGGAATGTGAATGCTGTAAGGATGTATAGTTGCAACCGAACCCTCGTTAAGAAGAGGACTGAAACATCTTCAATTCTTCAATAACTTTCTCTGATATGTTTCTGTTGCAACCGAACCCTCGTTAAGAAGAGGACTGAAACTGCCGTCAGTGAGTATTTGTATCCCGCCGGCACTCATGAGTTGCAACCGAACCCTCGTTAAGAAGAGGACTGAAACACAGTAGTTGCAACGCGGGACGGGCGACTATTAATGTTGCAACCGAACCCTCGTTAAGAAGAGGACTGAAACAGCACGTTGCCTAGAATGGGCTGGAATTTTGCCATAAGCGTTGCAACCGAACCCTCGTTAAGAAGAGGACTGAAACACCAACGGGCCAACAGCTCGTAGACGATCCGACACTGCTGTTGCAACCGAACCCTCGTTAAGAAGAGGACTGAAACACAAGAGAGACAATACGAGAGTCCAGATTATCACCCGTTGCAACCGAACCCTCGTTAAGAAGAGGACTGAAACCATTGCGCTGTGGCAAACTCTACCCAGCGCCGGCGACGTTGCAACCGAACCCTCGTTAAGAAGAGGACTGAAACGGTGGTGGCACGAGATTAAATGCGCACTCGGCGCCGTTGCAACCGAACCCTCGTTAAGAAGAGGACTGAAACGCACGTCTAAAATCAGTTCGGTCGGTACTGATTGATTGTTGCAACCGAACCCTCGTTAAGAAGAGGACTGAAACGGGCTTTTCGCTCGGTGTGAAAGAAACGTAGTAGAGAAGTTGCAACCGAACCCTCGTTAAGAAGAGGACTGAAACGCTGTTTGTATAGAGGGTTATCGCAGTCCAGCGCGTCAGCGCGCGTTGTTGCAACCGAACCCTCGTTAAGAAGAGGACTGAAACCCCAACAGGGTGCGCCGGATACCTGTATGTTACCTATTGTTGCAACCGAACCCTCGTTAAGAAGAGGACTGAAACTGTCACATCCGCACGCCGTCGGCGCAACCGCGACATAGTTGCAACCGAACCCTCGTTAAGAAGAGGACTGAAACTGTTATCAAAGAACACTACCACTTCCGCCGAACGTCTTTCGTTGCAACCGAACCCTCGTTAAGAAGAGGACTGAAACCTGCTCAAGTGCATCTGCAGTCATGCCGTAAGATTTGCGTTGCAACCGAACCCTCGTTAAGAAGAGGACTGAAACACCTTCCGAGAGCAGACGCATATAGCCCCCGCTCCAAAAGTTGCAACCGAACCCTCGTTAAGAAGAGGACTGAAACAACCGCTGATAAAGACGTCGTTGTGTCTCATCAATAGCAGTTGCAACCGAACCCTCGTTAAGAAGAGGACTGAAACACTAACCCGAACTCGACACGCCAGCAACAAATACGCGGTTGCAACCGAACCCTCGTTAAGAAGAGGACTGAAACTTACCATTACCACCAAACTGTTTTCCAGGCGCAGAATGCGTTGCAACCGAACCCTCGTTAAGAAGAGGACTGAAACCCCCAGAGGGGCGCACAGAAAAACAAATCGCACGCCCGTTGCAACCGAACCCTCGTTAAGAAGAGGACTGAAACGTTAATCATGTCGACCAATGGTGTCATATGACCATGAAGTTGCAACCGAACCCTCGTTAAGAAGAGGACTGAAACACCACCCCGAAAAAAACGCTCTACGAGACTCAATCTGGTTGCAACCGAACCCTCGTTAAGAAGAGGACTGAAACTGCAAATGACATTCTAATATCTTGCCGTTCAAATTACCGTTGCAACCGAACCCTCGTTAAGAAGAGGACTGAAACATACTTGGCAACGTGCTCGGCAGTATTGGAGCAATCGTTGCAACCGAACCCTCGTTAAGAAGAGGACTGAAACCGATAAACAGACCCTGCCCGTCCGCTAAATCCGCCCTGAGTTGCAACCGAACCCTCGTTAAGAAGAGGACTGAAACCACCAGCGACCCACATGCTGACTACACATCGACTGAGCGTTGCAACCGAACCCTCGTTAAGAAGAGGACTGAAACTGCCAAAATCTAAAGCCCATTTCAATCCCCTTGCCATGTTGCAACCGAACCCTCGTTAAGAAGAGGACTGAAACCGTCTTCCTTTGTTCCCGGCGTCTGTATCTTTTTCAGTTGCAACCGAACCCTCGTTAAGAAGAGGACTGAAACAAAACGCCAGACGACCTGCCCGAACAGACGCGCGAAGTTGCAACCGAACCCTCGTTAAGAAGAGGACTGAAACACCTCAAAAAAAAACGGCGAGGAGATGTTGATGGATGTTGCAACCGAACCCTCGTTAAGAAGAGGACTGAAACGGTGGCGATTTTGACTATACCCTGTTCGCCTCCGAGTTGCAACCGAACCCTCGTTAAGAAGAGGACTGAAACGAAAAATCATCTGTAATGTGCAATTCTTTATATCTAATAGTTGCAACCGAACCCTCGTTAAGAAGAGGACTGAAACATGTATTCATATTCATCAATAATTGGAATTGTATAATATGTTGCAACCGAACCCTCGTTAAGAAGAGGACTGAAACCATCGAATACACTGTTGTCAAGTACTACCAGTAGTGTAGTTGCAACCGAACCCTCGTTAAGAAGAGGACTGAAACCCACGGCCATCGTCGCGATGGACCATAAATTTTTCTAGTTGCAACCGAACCCTCGTTAAGAAGAGGACTGAAACAACTTGCAGTTCACTCACTGAAATGGAACTGCATGTGTTGCAACCGAACCCTCGTTAAGAAGAGGACTGAAACATATTGCTATATTGGCAGCCAATGATATGGACTGCGACGTTGCAACCGAACCCTCGTTAAGAAGAGGACTGAAACCAACATGAACGATGCGTATGATAAATATCCTGAAGATAGTTGCAACCGAACCCTCGTTAAGAAGAGGACTGAAACACATACAGAATGCCGTTGACAACTGCAAGACTGACGAGTTGCAACCGAACCCTCGTCCGGTGTCATATTCCCCACACACGTGGGGGTGAACCGTATGCGCGGCGGGGTTGAAACAAATCCCCCTGCCCTGCTCCCCCTGAAAAATCAAGAGAACATTCCCATAATTTATACTGGCGTTCTTAAGATAGAACGACTATTTTAAGTACAGAAGGAGGTCATGAGTATGGCTAAAAACTATATTCCTGGACCGGATGCCGAGTTTGACACTTGGTTTGAAGCATTCAACACGATGTTCGCTGGCATGGGCGCGACTTTGGGCTTTAGCGTCTCCGAGATCAACGCGCTCAATAACAGCTTCACCTCTTGGCAGATGACCTATACGGATCATGTCAACACCCAGAATGCGGCGCGCAGCGCGCAAGAAGCCAAGAGCGATGCCCGCGACAGCGCGGAAGACCGTATTCGCAAATACGTGAAACGCATCCAAGCGCACCAGAATACCACGAACGCGATTCGCGCTTCGCTGGGGATCACGGTTCCGAAAGATAGTAAGACCCACCCGCAAGTGCCTGCCGTCGCGCCCGGTATCGAGACCGATTGGAGCCAGCGCGGACAGGTCACCCTCTTCTTTGGCACCTCACCCGGCAAGAAACGCAACAATCCCTTTGCCGAGTTCGCCGTGGCGGTGCTGGTGCAGTTCCGCTATGCGGGCGGCGAGTGGCAGCATTTGTCCCTGACAAAGAAGAAAGAGTTCACCCACGTGATCAACAACACGGAACCCATCACGATCCAGTATCGCGCCACCTACCTGAACGCGAACGACCAACAGGGACCCTGGAGCGAGTCGGATTTCGCCTATGTCGCGCCCGTGCAAGTCGGGTTCACGGTGGTTCAGGAAGCCGCCTAAACGATTTGCTGAGACGAAGAATACCCTTTGCTTTTCGGGGGGCGGGAGAAATAACAGTCTCCTGCCCCTTGTTCTTTTTCAGGGGGCTTTTTCATACAACAGATGCCTCGGCTGCGCTCGGCATGATGACTATGGTAGGCGGATACCGCCGGCGCTGTCACCCTGAGCGCAACGAATGGGTCTGTTTTTTTCGGCGGAGACGGAGCTCTGAACTCCCAGCTTTGCATTCGCCCCGAAAAAGCAGACCAGTCTGCCTGCACGGACTCTTCTTCTTTCCCGGTTCCCCTGCTTGTGGTGGAACCTCAAGGAGGGAGGTAAAACAACCTCGCTCACATGTCGGCGCGCATCCATTCGCGGTACACAAGCACAACGTTTACAAAAACGAGTATAATCTTGTATCGGAGGAATCAAGTAAATATGCGTCGAAGTTGTTTTCTTTTTCTTTTTTTTGCAGTAGTTCATGTTTCGTTTGCGCAGGGATCGGTACAGTGGAAATCCAGCGAGCAATCCAGGGCAGATTGGTGGAAAGCGAAGGCGACCTATCCGGTATGGAACAAACCGGCAGGCGCGCAGGTTTTGGCTTCGGAACACTTCAAAAGTGACGCGCTGGGGCGCTACAACCGCTTCCTCAGCGAAACCCGAGAATTGATGCGCGACTTGGGCAAACCTCACGGAGAACATTTCGTGGAGATCAAATCCACGCTTTCCGTCAATACCCCGCAGGTTGTCAGCGGCTACCTGACCCACTTCGAATATACCGGCGGCGCGCACCCCAACACTTTCTACCAAACGATCAATGTGGGCATCGTGAACGGCAAACCGGCGCGCTTGAACCTGAAATCGCTTCTGGCGCAAGGGGTCAGCCCTCAACAGGTCCTCAACGAAGTCGCGCTGCCGAAACTCAATACCGCCAAAGAGAAGCGCGGTTTGGAGGCAGTGGACAGGATTGACCCGAAACTGGCGGACTCGTTTATTATCACGCCGCAAGGCATCAGCTGGATTTTCCAGCCTTATGCAGTAGGCGCGTATGTGGAAGGGACCTACATCATCAAAGCGACCTGGAACGATTTGAGTGGTCTGTTGAATCCAAATGGTCCTGCAATGAGCCTGATGACAAACCTATCGCAAGGCGGCGTGCCGATGCTGACTTTGACGGGCGAGGTCTTCTATCTGGAGCGAATCGCCCTGCCGCCGAACGCGAAGCTGTTGATCCAAGTGGTGGATGCCTCGCGCGCTGATGCCCCTGCCATCACCATTGTCGAAAAGACGCTCAGCGCCAAGAGCGGCAAGACCCCCTTCGAACTGAAGGTGGATGCAAGAAAGTTAGAGGCGCGTTATCGTTATCTATTTCAAGCGCGAATCACCGTCGACGGACAACTCTGGTTCATCAACGATACGGCGTTCCCCGTCCCGGTCGAAGGCTGGAGTGAGCCTCAACAGATCCGCGTGGTTCGCGCGAATAGTCGCGAATAAGAAAGGAAGGATGATCCATTATGGACTTGATAGAAAATGCTCGTTTGCAGGCAGAGGTGCTGGTACAGGCTCTGCCTTACATTCAACGCTGGCGGCAAAAGACGATCGTCATTAAATATGGCGGCGCGGCGATGGTCGATGATGCGCTCGCGCTGCAAGTGATGCAGGACATCGTGCTAATGCATTTCGTGGGGCTGCGCCCGATCCTGGTGCATGGGGGCGGTCCCGAAATCTCTGAAGCGATGAAACGCTTGGGAAAGCAGCCGACATTCGTGCAGGGTATGCGCGTCACCGACCAAGAAACGATGGAGATCGTGGAGATGGTGCTGACCGGCAAAACAAACAAGCGGCTGGTCTCTGCCATTCATCAGCAAGGCGGGCGCGCTGTGGGGCTGTCCGGCAAAGACGGCAACCTGCTGCAGGCGCAGAAGCTGGAGAGCGAACATGATTTGGGCTTCGTGGGCGAAGTCAAGCAGGTGAACCCGGAGATCATCCACTCGATGCTGGAAGGCGGCTACATTCCGGTCATCAGCACGGTGGGAGTGGGCAGCGCGGGCGAAAGTTTCAATCTGAACGCGGACCATGCCGCCGCTGCCATCGCAGTCGCGCTGCAAGCCGCCAAGTTGATCCTGATGACCGATGTGCCGGGCGTCTTAAGCGATCCCGACCAACCCAGTTCCCTGCTCTCAGAAATGAACCGGCAGCAGGCGCAAACGATGTTGGACAGCGGGCGCGCGGCAGGCGGGATGGTTCCCAAATTGCAGGCATGCCTGACGGCGTTGGAGGGCGATGTCGAACGCGCGCATATTTTGGACGGCAGATTACCGCACGCGCTTCTTATCGAGATTTTCACAGATGCTGGTATCGGCACGATGTTGAAGTGAGAGATAGTCTTCGTTTCTAAGACGGCTGTCTATCCTAAATTTCCGCGTTCGCGGGCAAGAGGTCGCCGAAGTCACCGCGAATGACTGTATGCGCTTTGCTGTAAGAGGAGAGTCGTTTGCTTGCCTTTCCAAGTCGCGATCACCTGCGCTGTCTGCGCGTTGGCTTGCGGGGGAACCTTGACGCGCCACTCCGACCCTTTCACCGATGCGGCTTGCAGACGTTTGCCGAAACGAACCTGCACCTTCGCATTTTCCGTCACCTCGCCCCATAACTCGGTCGCGCTTCGCCCGGTCCAAGCGACAAAGGGCTCCTTCCGGATCAAGGCGCGATGGAACGCGACCTGCGCGCTCAGCGATTCGCCCTGGATCGGCGCGCCCGCCGGACCCTCCGCCATCATCTTGACCACTTCTTGCAGCTTTTCGTCCGACAAATCTTTTCCAAACTCCTCGCCGTAAAACGCGCCAAAACTGCCATGACAGCGCGCGCAGTGATCCTCAAAGTAACGGATGGGCGGCGCGCTGAGCGGTTTCACTGGAACCGATTTCTGTCTTGCTTCCCCTATCAGCAGCAAGCAAGCGAACAGGAGGCTCATTAGCGCGACCAGTCCCCTCAGTTGGTTTTGCCTTTTAACCATCCTTCCAAAATGACCAATTGCTCTGGGGTGGGGTTCTCAGCGCGCTTCAGCGTCCAACGCCGCTCGCCCTTCTCCAACATCAAACCCGCCGCCGCCAACACCTCGTCATAAGGCAGCTCCTCGATGCTTTCCACCAACCGATTGTAGAACTCAGTAAGGTCTGTGCCAGCCACTTCCGAACAAGCCTTCAAAATCCCGTCCTCCGCATAGCCGGGTTTGGGCAGTCCATATCGTGTCATCATCAGCCGCATCACATCGTCCAGGCTCTTTTTGTTCTTGGTGACCTCGCGTATCTTCAAATCTAACAACAGTCCCACTACGCAGCCCTTGTTATAGTAGTTTAAGCCGCCGTACCCGATACTGTTGTTCGCCTCCCAAACTTTGTAGCTGCTGTCGGCTAAGGTCACGCGAAGGCGGGCAGGATTGTTCTGCAGACCGCTGATTTCGCCCGACAATTCCCGCAGCAACTCTGTTTCGCCATGCAGTCCCGAACGCGCCACAATCAATTTAGCATAATACTCGGTCACCCCTTCTGCAAACCAGAGGTTCTTGGTGCGGACCGGTCCGGTATAGTCAAAAGGACCCAAAACAAATGGGCGGATATGCTTCACATTCCAAGTATGAAACAGTTCGTGCGCCGCCAGCCCTGCCAGTGACGGCGCGCCGGGAAACATCGACAGCACCGTGCTGTAAAGATGCTCTAAGCCGCCGAAGAACGACCCGCCACCGCCCACATGGATGATATAGACGTACCGTTTGAAGGGCGCGCTGCCCATCAGCGCGATGGACGTTTCCGATACCTTTTTCATCTGCTCCATCCATCGCCCGCGCCGCTCCTCGCTCAAATTGCCCGCGATAGAGACCTCAAACAGAACCTCCCCGACCTTGAATTCGCCCATCCAAAGATCTCCTAATTCCACCGGGCTGTCGATGAACTCATCATAATTCTTGGCAGTGAATACATTGGGCGCGTCGGTTTTTTGCATGCCTGTCGCGATCTTCCAACCCTCCGGCACAAAGACCCGCAGCTCCGTCGGTTTTTCTTTGTGACCGTCCAGATACATAAATGCCGCCGGACCGCTCACAAAAGCGTTCTTTTCGGACATAGCGCACCGGAAGAACCCGAACCCACCGTCTCGCGCCGCGACCTCATACTCCAGCGTGGTCTCCGTTTTGTCAGGAGCCGAAACGACCCAACTCCTGTCCCCTTCTTTCTCCACTTTCAAACTGAGTCCCTTCGAATCCAAAGCGCGCACTTCCGAAATGTCGCGTTCATAATTCAAAAGCAAATAGAAACCGGGACACCAAGCGGGGATCACAAATTTGAGACGGTCTTGAGTCGCGCCTTGCACCTTGATTAGCACACGGAATTTCTTCAGCTCAGGATTCGGAATCGTGATGGTGTAATGAATTTTCTCTTGCGCAAAAACACCGGACAGCAAACATAACAGGAAGCAATAGACACTGAAACGCAGCCATTTGTTCATAATGCCATGTTCGGCAGGCAAAAAGACAATCCTTCTCATATTGTCACCCTGAGCGCAGCGAACGGGTCTGCTGTTTCAGGGCGTGGCAGCCATATCCTGAAATAATGGCGTAGAAACAGATTGCCTCTTCCCAATGGATTCTCGCGTTCTTGGGAATGACGGATGTCTCCTTTATTTCCAAGAGTCCCTCTTAACTTTTTTTCAAAAGTGCCAATAATAGAAATTGAAGCCGGAGAGGGCTTTTATTGGGAAACGAGTCAATGTTGAAGGGCAAACAGATCGAGCAAAAAATCACGGCAGGATTAGGGGTTATCGCCGTCTTGCTTGTGGTTACCTTTGGCTGGGCTGTGAACAATTTTCAGCCGCGCGGCGAGTTCTCCCAATTCCTCATAGAGTATTCCCTGCTCCTCATCTCTCATCTGCTCATTCTCATTCTTTTGGCAAGCGTCTATTTAGGAACCCGAAAACTGTATAAAGAGAAGAAGGAGGATGAACGGCTCATTGAGAGTATCGCGGGCGCGTCCCCTTGTATTCTTTATCTCTATGACTTGGAAAAACAGAAAAATCTCTATATCAACCGCGCCGTAGAAGAGGTTCTGGGAATCTCGCCGGAAAGAGTTCAACGCATGGGACTGGAGACCTTCGAGTCGGTTTGTCATTCCGACGATTTAGAGCGGGTCGAAGCGCATCATGAGCGTTTGCTCCATGTCCAAGATTCGGGAGTTCGGGAGATTGAGTTCCGCGTCAGGCATGCGAACGGCTCATGGCGCTGGCTGCTTTGCCGCGATCTGGTTTTTGACCGGACCCCGGACGGCAGACCACGCAGTATTCTTGGCACCGCGTTGGATGTGACCATGCGCCACGATCAAGAGTTGAAACTGCAGCAAGTCAATGAACGGCTGGTAGAAGCAAACGGGCAATTGAGCAACTTAGTCCATTTGATCCGCCAGCAGACACGCGCCTTAGAGTTCCAGAAGACGGAACTGGCTCACGCGAATTCCATGCTCCATGCGCTGGCGACCACCGACAGCCTGACCAGTTTGAAAAATCATCGCGCGTTTCAAGAGCGGCTGGATGCGGAATATGAGCGCGCTTCTAAACACGGGCAATCACTGTCGGTCCTGCTCATCGATGCAGACTACTTCAAACTGTTTAATGACACCTATGGTCACCCTGCAGGGGATGTCGCGCTCATAGAAATCGCGCGTTTATTGCAGGACAATGTGCGAGGCAGCGATTTTGTGGGGCGTTATGGCGGCGAAGAATTCGTGATCGTCATGCCGCAAACGCCCAGTTATGCTGCCTTGGAAACGGCAGAGCGAATCCGGCAAGCGGTGGAAAGTCACTCATGGAAAGAGCGCGACATGACCGTGAGCGTGGGAGTCGCTTCCTTAGGCATCGATACCCCCAGCGCGCAAGCCTTGGTAGAACAAGCCGACCGCGCGCTCTATGCCTCTAAACAGCGCGGGCGCAATTGCGTCACCTTTTTTGACGACTTGAGCGACACGATTTTGCTCAGTTCCTAATTTTTTTTGAAATTCCCCAACTAACTACATACGCCTCGCAAACAATATCTTCTTATTATGTGTATATCACTTTTAGGAGGAGATTTATCATGAAAGCAGTCTTACATTTGATGCATTTGTTTTTGGCAGGACCAAACCGTAGACAATTTACTTTTCTGACAGCCGCCGCGTTAAGCGTCGCTGCCGCAACCGCGCAAGTCATACCCATCACTGAACAACAAGCGCAAGAGTCGGGGGCAGGACATCCATGGCATGCCGCCAACGAAGGCGTCAATCTTTATTCCTTAGCGCGTCATACCGAAGTTCCCATCATGGAATGGCATTCCCGCGGTGACCTGAGCGCGCATTTTGCGCTCTATCATAACAGCAAAGCGGTCTATTCCAACCCCGCTATAGGTTCTAAATGGAGCCACTCCTACGATACGCATATCGACTTTTGGGTGGACCCCATCAGCGGAAACCCAACGGCAGGCGTAGTGTGGGGCGACCATACCATTCACCGGTTTGTTTACAATGGCGCGCAGTGGGAAAATCAAGATGGCTATCGTGAAAGCCTCTTACCCAATGGGCTTGGCTTCCAACTGAAAACAAAATCCGGCATGCGCTATGAATTTGAACCGTCCTCCGTTGCTGGGCGCTACCGTCTCTTCGCGATTGTCGACCGCTCCAGCAATGGACTGAGCTTTTCTTATGACCCGCAAGGCAGACTCGCGCAATTTTCAGACCCTAACGGGCGCGCGATTCTTCTGAGTTATGCTCTCAATGGGGAGCTGAATCAAGTCCGATTCGTGGCAGGCGCGTTAAGCCGGACATGGAACCTTTCCTACTTAGCGGGGAGGTTAAGAGATTTGAACTACCCGCCCGTTACAACCGATTTGGGCATTCAGAATTACCAAATGCAATTTAGTTATGATGGCAACTCCAACTTGACTCTGTTAAGAGATCCTTCTGGCGCGAACTGGAACTACACCTATGATCCAAATAGCCGTCTTACTTCGGCGCAGTGGCCTGGCAGCCCCTTCCCTGTCCAATACCAAATGGCGGGATCGGTTGTCACCGTCACCGATCCGGTTGGAAACCAGAACCGTTACGAGTATAATGCCCTGGGACGCTTGATCAAAATGCGTGATGGATTGGGCGCAACGATGACGCTTCTATACAACAACGTGAACTTTTCTTGGGCGCCCAGCCGAGCGCGATTGGCTTCCGGACTTTATCAGGACTACACCTACGATACGCGTGGAAACTTACTGAGCTACCGAGATCTATCTGGCTCCAAAACCGACTTTACCTACGACAGCGAGAACCGACTGACCCAAATCCAAGAACCGCTTGTAACAAATGCTTGGGGCGTGGTGGAATCGGCTCGCCACAAAACAAAGTTCTATTATGACACCATAGGGCGTATTAGTTCTGTTCGTCAATACACCGATGCCGTCAACTATTACCTCACGCGGTTTAGTTATGACGCAACCGGCAACATTACTCGAATAACGAACCCGTTAGGGAACTACGTTCGGTACACCTACGACACCTATGGCAATATCACCAAAGTCACTTCGGCGGCTCTGCGAACTGAGACCTGGAAATATGCGGACGCGCTCAAGACCTTTGGCTTTACACAGCCCGAAGCGCGTACCAACGGCGTGGGACAGCAGACCAAGTTTGTCTATGATGAATGGGGACGCCTGCGAAAACGCGACTACCCGGCAGGCATCGACACGACCTACTCTTATGACGCTCAGTGCAGACCTACACGCATGATCGACTCTACTGGAACCGTGGACCGCGTATACAGCCCCGCTGGCTGGCTGCTGAGTGAAACCGTCACTCAAGGCGCGCTCTCTCACCAGCGGCTATACAGCTACTATCCAAATGGGCTGCGAAGCATGTTGACAGAGAGCGGCGGCGCAGCTTCCCGCACTTTGAACTACACCTATGATGCTGCCAGCCGCTTGACTCGCGTGAATGATGACGGGCTGATTACTCACTTTGTCTATGATATGGATGACCGCCTCATCGCCCGCTCACAAGCCAACGGCGCCAGCGCGCAATTCGCTTACACAGCAGGCAAGCTCACAACGGAGACCTATTTTGATGGGATGGCAGCCATCACGCATATGTTCCAATATACCTACCAAGCCAATGGGCAATTGAGCCGAGCGCAAGACCCTATGGGCATCACACGTTATCAATACGACTTCCTGAACCGCCCCATTCGTGAAGAGCGCGTGGGCGCAGCGCCCTATGATTTCCTTTGGACCTATGACGGCGTAGGTAACCGCCTGAGCCAAAACCATAGCGGCGTTATGACCACCTACTCTTACGATATGGATAACCTGCTCACCCAAACCGTCACAGGCGCAAATCCTCCTGACACCTACCTCTGGGATGCGGGCATGCGGTTGGCGGAATGTTGGCGCGCAGGCGCAGGAAATCGTTTTGCCTACGATTACGAAGATAGACTGACCGGAATTCAGGTCTGGACAGGCGCAGTGTGGGCGCAGCAATACGACTTTCAGTATGATGGTTTTGACCGTCGTGTCCGCCGCCAGGTCTTTGACCCGATCAACGGCACACTTACAAATAGTATCCTCTATGGCTACGATGGCGACCATGTCATACGAGAAATGGTCAGTGATGCGCAACTGGGCAACTTCTATCTCACTAACACCTGGGCGCATGGACTGCTCTCTTTCCACCATTCCCTGCAAGGGCGTCTGTGGAACGTGACCGATTTGATGGGTTCGCTGCGAGGCACCACCCTTTTCAATGGTCAGATGGGACCGCAAGGCGCGATTTACAATCTGTTCGGCAATCCCGCGCAGTTCGGCTTCATGAACCCGGTGGGCTTTGCTGCCGACGGCGGTATCCTGAATGAGGGCGATGCCGGTATGCTCTTCACCGGTTCGGTCTGGTTTATGCCCGATGTAGGCTTGAACCTGTGCAACAACAACGGCGGTAACAAAGACGATAAAGACGGATTCTTTGGCAAACTGCTGAAGAAACTTCGCTTAGGCATCACCGTCGCGGAAAAAGGCGCGCGGGGCGGAGGCACAGTTGCCGGTTGGTTGGGCGACAAGGCAGGGAAAGCGGGCGCGTTGGGCGGTAAACTGAAAGCGGCTGGCCCCGTGCTGCAAAAGGCAGGCGTTGTGGTGGATGCCGTGCAATCGGGACGATTAATCAAAGACGCTGTTCAAGACCCGGACAAAGCCAACGATAAAGCGGCTGCAGGCGATTATGGCGCAACGATACAAGGCTACAATATGATCGGCAAAGCTGCGATTGGTGACTGGAAAGGGATCGAGCAAGGCGCGAAAAATAACTTTCTCGGTCGCGTAGGACTCCGATTAGGCACCTGGCTGGGCAACAAAATCTACGGGAAGTAATCGTCCACTCGTATCGACTTGTCAATCAACAGGGGCAATCATTTTGGGTTGTCCCTGTTTTCTTTTTGGGCTTTCTTGGGGAGGGGATCATACATCATTTAACAATAGAAGCAGGATTCCTCTGATTTCTTTTAGAATATGATTTATGTAAGACTTATTAATGTCTCCCATAAGGAAGCAGTACTCTTTTGAAAGTATGTTAAGAGCAAATGGCTGCTTAGCGTCATTCCCGCGAACGCGGGGATCCAGGAGTCAGACACTTTCACCATTAGGCTCAAGGTAGCCTCAGTAAAATTGAGGAGGTAAGTAAAATGAATAACTTGCATTCCGCTTTCAATGCGCTCAGTCTATGGCGAAAGATGCGCGCTTACTGTGTTAGTTTGTTTATAACCTTGTCTCTTTGTCTGATCGCCAACGCGCAGACCCACAACGAACAAGGTGATGCAGGAGATTTGCCTCATAATGCCCAGCGCGTTGAAGGAATTGACTGTGCGCCTCTGCTCAGAATTGTTGGCAACATCACAGCGAATGATGTAGACATGTACCTCATAACCATTCCCAACCCAGCCGCTTTCAGAGCCTCGACCGAGGGCGGCGCGACTTGGGATACCCAGCTTTGGTTGTTTGATACAAATGGCATGGGGATCACCTTCAATGACGATGCTGGACCTGACTTACAAGCGATTATCACCGGACAATTCATTACTCAACCTGGCAACTATTTGTTAGCGATCAGCCGGTACAACCGGGATGCGGTCGATTCTCAAGGATCTTTGCTGTGGAACAACACGCCTTTTCAACCGGAGCGTCAACCGGACGGACCGGGAGCGATGAATCCGATTGATGGGTGGCTTGGCAATACGGTAGCCGCAGGGGGCTATACTATTTTCTTGGAAGGCGCGGCTTATATCCGTACAGGAATAGGCAATCCAGACATTAACCGGGATGGATGTGTAGACCAGTTGGATTTGGATGCTTGGGAGGCGAGATATGGAGAAGAATGTGGTTGCTGCCCAGAGGATATCGATGGGAATGGTATAGTGGGTGACGAAGATTTGTTTATCCTTATTGACCATTGGGGCGAGGGCTGCGGGCAGAATCGCCCTCCGGTTGCGCGCGATGACTCCTACTCCACCGAATTGAACACGACGCTCACTGTGAACGCGCCCGGCGTTTTGGGCAATGACACCGAACCCGAAAATGAAACCATGACTGCTGTCCTCGCGAGTAATGTTTCTCAGGGGAACCTGACGCTCAACGGTAACGGCTCCTTTACTTATACGCCCAATCTCAACTTCTGTGGGTCCGACTCTTTCACTTACCGGGCGCGTGATCCCCAGAATAACACCAGCGGTATCGCGACCGTCACGATTCAGATCGTTGCGCCCGACCTGATTATGGCTGCTCTCGGAACACCCGGCAATGATGGTTCACGAATCAGCGCGCGTGTTCGTAACAACGGCGTGGGAGTCGTTCGCGCAGGAGTGAATGTTCAGTTTTATCTGGGCGACTCGGCGGAAAATGGTTCCGTTCTTTTGGGAACCCAAGCAACAACCACTGATTTGGGGGCGGGACAGTTCGAAGATGTCATCCTGAGTTTAGCCGGTACCCCCTTCACCAGCGGAAGCCTGGTGACGATCATTATCGATTCCGACAATCAGATCTGCGAAACCAGCGAAGTAAACAACCGGTTTGTGGGCGAAGCGGTCTACACCACAGGTCCCTATGACATCTGGGCTTGGAGCCAATCAACTTCTTACCTTTCGTTTTTCGGCTCGCTGATCGCTTTGAATGAGGCATCCCTCAAATACCGTATCTTTGGCGAAGGCTTGATGGACCCCGATACCGGGATGTCGATGGAAGGCGAGTCATTGGGTATGACCCTCAGTCGCGATGGAACGCTCTATTTAGCCATCCGTCGCGACTCCGATCCGTTAATGGCGACGTTCTATTCGCTTCCTATCGCCAATATCCAACTGAACAATGAACGATTGATCAACAACCTGACGCTTGTTTCTCAGTTCGCCTTAAATGACCGCCAAATGCGCGGTTTGGCCATCGGCTGCGATGAAAATCTCTATTTCTCATTGGCAAATAGTGGAGGCGGTGATCTGGGAATGTGGCGATATCGTCTGAACTCTAACACCTTAGAGCGGGTGGGGACCTTCCAAGCGGGACAAGGCAGGTTTTATGGCGATTTAGCCTTTGATCCCTGCAGCGATCAATCAGAAAGCAGCGGAGGATTGATTGGTTGGGGCTATCCTTTCACCTCCAACAATCCCGGTTTATACCGGTTACCCAGACGATTCGATGGCATATCCTTTGGCGCATTGGATGGTCTTAACGCGAGTTTCCGCTGGCGCTATTATCGCAGCGAGTGGTTGGGTTATTCGCCTGCCGCTGCGCTGGGACTACCAACAGGATTGGCTCTCAGCGCGTCGCGCGATTTAGTTTATGCGACCTATGCCAATGGAACCGGGCTGTATGCTCACCTTAGAAATGCTCCTTCTAACATCACAATCATTCCCAACACGTTGATCGGCGTGAAGGGCGATTTGGCGAGCCGGTTGGTCGGCGACCCCCTCTGTCCTGATACCAACGGAGACGGTATTCTGGATGATGAGGATTTGCTTAATGTGCTGCTGGATTTCGGCAGAGCGCCTTCAGGAACCCGCGGACGAACCGACCTCAATTGTGATGGCATAGTGGATGATGCGGACTTGCTGCCTATCTTACTGAGATTTGGACAGCAATGCGCCAATGAATGTTAAGTGGAAAAAGACGCTCCGTTTGCTGGGATAAGTAGGACTTCCCTTTTATCCCAGCAAGCTCGCCATCTCTATCGCGCTCAGGGCGGCTTCACTGCCTTTATTGCCCAGTTTGCCGCCCGCGCGCTCCAAAGCCTGTTCAAAGGTCGCGTTGGTCAATACCCCCAGAGCGACCGGTTTTCCTGTTCCGGTCATCAATCCCATCAGCGCGGAACAGACCGCCGAACTGATATGATCTGCATGGCTGGTTTCGCCCTGTAGCACCGCCCCCAAGCAGATAACCGCATGCCATTGTTTATCGTTCACGTAGCGCGCCGCCGCTGCAGGTATCTCCCACGCGCCTGGCACAGAGGCGACCTCGATATCCTCCTCTTGTACACCATAACGCCGCAACGTCTTTAGCGCGCCCTCCAAAAGCCGCTCGGTGATGATCTCGTTATAACGACTGACCACGATAGCGAACCGCTTTCCCTGCCCGCTCAAAGAGCCTTCTTTGATTTGCATGCCTATAAGAATACCCTCAAAAACAATGGAAACTTCCGCGTCCCCATCAAGGTATAATATTTAGCAAGGCTAACTATTTTTTATTTTTCGGGGGTTGTATGAAAACACCATCGTTTTTACGATTACCCCACCATCTCCAACAAGCGACGGATGTGGTGGATTTAATTGGCTATACTCCGCTGGTGCGTCTGCACAAAGTCGCGCGCGAACTGAAGCCGGGGATAGAAATCTATGGAAAAGCAGAGTGGTTCAATCCGGGTGGATCGGTCAAAGATCGCCCCGCCTGGAATATCGTTCGAACCGCGATTGAAAACGGCAGCCTCACGCCTGAAAAACGCCTGTTAGATGCCACCTCGGGCAATACCGGTATCGCCTATGCTATGATCGGCGCGGCTTTGGGCTTTGGCGTGACTCTCTGTGTGCCAGAAAATGTCAGCCCCGAACGGCTCCATCTCCTCAAAGCGTATGGCGCGGAGTTGATTCTCACCGACCCGATGGAAGGCTCCGATGGCGCGATTCGCGCCGCCAAAGACCTGTTCTTCCGAAGCCCCTCTCTCTATTTTTACGCGGATCAATACAGCAATCCCGCCAACTGGAAAGCGCATTACGAAACCACTGCCGTCGAGATTTGGCAGCAGACCGAAGGGCGCATCACCCATTTCGTGGCGGGGTTAGGCACAACGGGAACCTTTGTCGGAGTTGCGCGGCGCTTAAAGGAACTGAACCCGGACATTCGCTTGATTTCGTTTCAACCCGACTCTCCTTTTCATGGCTTGGAAGGTCTCAAACATTTAGAAACAGCCGCCGTGCCAAGCATCTACGACCCCGCCTTGGCGCATGAGGGACGTGTGGTCAGCACCGAACGCGCCTATGCGATGGTGAAACGCATGGCGCGCGAAGAGGGGCTGATGGTGGGCGTTTCGGCGGGGGCTGCAGTGGCGGTCGCCTTAGAGGTCGCTCAAGAACTGCAGGAGGGCATCGTGGTGACGATCCTTTGTGATGGCGCAGAAAAATATCTCAGCGAAAAGTTTTGGGAGGAGGCGTGAAACTGATTCTTAAGCCTGAAGCGGAAGCGGTTATCCGAGACCACGCCAAAATGGATTACCCTCACGAATGTGTGGGCGCGTTGATTGGCGTGGATGATGACGCGCAGCGAGTCATTGAGCAAGCGCTCCCCCTGCAAAATGAACGGGTTGATGAGCGCGAACGGCGCTATCTGGTAAGCGCGGAGCAAGCATTGAAAGCGGAACGCGCCGCAGACACAAGCGGTAAAATGTTGCTGGGTTTCTATCATTCTCACCCTGATCACCCAGCAGTTCCCTCCGAATATGACCGCCAGCATGCGGCGTTTTCGTGGTACACTTACATCATCATTTCTGTAAGCGAGGGCGAACCGCAGGCATTAAAGGCATGGAACCTGCGCGAGGACCGCTCCGCGTTTGATCCACAGGAGGTGGAGTAACCGATGGCATTCAAACATCCAGGAACTTTTTCTATCGTCGCTTATGATCCAGCCAACGGCGATTTAGGCGTGGCGGTCGCTTCTAAATTTTTGGCGGTGGGCAGTGTCGTTCCCTTCGCGCAGGCGGGAGTCGGCGCGATTGCCACCCAAGCCTTTGCCAACACAACCTACGGACCGAAAGGTTTAGAACTTTTGAAAAAAGGGACGAATCCCACAAGCATTATTCGCGCTCTAACCTCTGAAGACACCAACCGGGACTCGCGTCAGGTGGGCATCATCGACGCGAAAGGGCGTTCTGCCACTTACACCGGGAAACAGTGTATGAACTGGGCAGGCGGCATCGCAGGCAGGCATTATGCGGTTCAAGGCAACATCCTGACCAGTAAAGCCGTCGTGGAGGGTATGGCCCGCGCCTTCAAGAACACGCAAGGCGAATTAGCGGTTCGCCTCATCGCTGCCTTAGAAGCGGCAGAGGCAGCGGGCGGCGACTCGCGGGGTAAGCAGTCGGCATCGATCTTAGTCGTCCGCAAAAACGGAGGGTACGCGGGTTTTAATGACCGCTATTTAGACCTGCGCGTGGATGACCACCCAGAACCGGTGCAGGAACTGAAGCGATTAGTGGGCATGATGAGCGTTATCCAGCGCGGCGCAAGCGCGGACAGGCTCTACAATCAGAAGAAATACGCGGAAGCGGCGCGCGCCTATTTGACTATCTTGAAAGACGCGCCTGACAACGCGATCATTCGCTACAACCTTGCCTGCACCTTAGCATTAGCGGGCAGAAAATCAGAGGCATTAGAACATTTGAAACATGCGATTGAACTGGATGGTTCTCTCAAGGCATTAGCCCAAAGAGACCCTGACTTTGTATCTATCAAAAACGATGAACAATTCAAACGAATCACAGGAGAATAACCTATGGCAACGATTATCATACCCACCGCGTTAAGACCGTATACAAGTCAACAAGCGCGGTTATCTGTGGAGGCGGCGACTGTAAATGACGCGCTTTTCGCGCTCATTGAACGGTTCCCTGCCCTCAAGCAGCATCTTTTCAATGAAGAGGAACGCCTGCGAAGTTTCGTCAATCTGTATGTGGGAGATGAAGATATTCGCCATTTACAAGGCTTGGAAACAGGGCTCAAACCCGATTCAGAGCTGACCATTGTCCCTTCAGTGGCGGGCGGCTCGGCTCTCTTAGAGACCGATCAACCCGGAAAAGAAGACTTGATTGTTCAAGAAAGATACGAAAACTTGCAATTAAGTAACGAAGAAGTACTGCGATACAGCCGTCACCTGATTATGCCCGAAGTCACGCTGGAGGGACAGCTGCGCTTAAAAGCATCAAAAGTTCTGCTGATTGGCACAGGCGGTTTGGGATCGCCTATCGCGCTCTATCTCGCCGCTGCCGGTGTCGGCACTTTGGGATTGGTGGATGCAGATATTGTGGATGAAACCAATCTGCAGCGTCAGATCATCCACTTCACTTCAGATGTGGGCAAACCCAAATTGGATTCGGCGCGCGCGAAAGTCACTGAGATCAACCCGCATGTGCAAGTGAATCTTCACGAAACGCGATTAACCTCAGAGAATGCATTGGATATTATGCGCGATTATGACATCATCGTGGACGGAACCGACAACTTCCCGACCCGCTATCTGGTGAATGACGCTTGTGTCTTGCTGGGCAAACCCAATGTCTATGGCAGCATTTTCCGTTTCGAAGGGCAAGCCTCGGTCTTTTACGCGAAAGAGGGACCCTGCTATCGATGTCTTTATCCTGAACCGCCGCCGCCCGGACTGGTTCCCAGCTGCGCGGAAGGAGGAGTACTCGGGATTTTGCCCGGTTTAATCGGATTGGTTCAAGCCACCGAAACGGTCAAACTGATTCTTGGCGCGGGTGAACCGCTGATTGGACGCCTATTGTTGTTGGACGCGCTCAGCATGCGCTGGCGTGAATTGAAACTGAAAAAGAACACAGAATGCCCCCTCTGCGGAGAGCATCCAACGCAGACTGAACTGATCGATTATATAGAATTCTGCGGATTGCGGGGCGAGGAGAAAACAACTTTGGAAAACACTGTTCCCGAAATTTCGGTGCAAGAATTAAAGCAGAGGTTAGACAATAATGACCTCATGACCTTGTTAGATGTGCGCGAAGAGCATGAAATCCAAATCAGCTCGCTCCCTGGTATTGTGCATATCCCCATGGGCGAAATTCCGGATCGCGTCAGCGAATTGAACTCTGCGGACGAGATCATTGTCATCTGCCGGTCGGGTGGGCGCAGCGGTAAAATTACCGAGTTCCTGCAATCGATTGGTTTTCGCAAGGTCAAAAATCTTGTGGGTGGCATGAACGCTTACGCGAAGGAAGTCGATCCCAGCCTTCCAACATACTAAGAGCTTATTCGTCATAGCAGGGACATCGCTCTGCTATGACGAAACTCTAAAACATGATGGAGATTCGCTACCCAACCGAACTGGACGATTTTTTCTTTGACCTGCAGGGATACCTCATCCTCAAAGAAGCCGCTGAGCCTGCGCTCATTGACGATTTGAACCGGGCATTTGACCAGTTTCCACCGATTGAACCAGGCGCATGGTGGGGCAATGCGCAAAGGCGCGATTACACGGTCGACACGGGCTATGAATTGCATAACTGTGTGGAAGCAGGCGAACCTTTCGAGCGACTCATAGACCATCCGAGTTGGATTGCTTACGTGCGCCATTTTTGCGGCGAAGAACAATCTTACGTGCAAGGCTTATTCATCGATGAATGTATCGCATCCATCCGCAAGTCGGGTGGTCATCATCCCGTTCACTCGGGCGGTTATAAGGGAGCCATGCGGGGCGCGTTTGGCTACAAGCATGGCGTGTTCCGGTGTGGACAGGTCAATATTATTCTCGCGTTGACCGATATTGGCGAGGGCGACGGACCCACGATGGTGGTTCCGGGCAGTCATAAGTCCAATTTCCCCCATCCCTTAGCCGGAGACTATGGGCGCGGGGATCGTATGGATGAATTGCCGGGCGCGATTCCTGTTTATTTGAAAGCGGGCGATGCCTTGCTGTTTGTGGATGGATTAATGCACGGAGGTAGCAGTCGGACGAACCCCGGAGAACGCCGAATTGTTATCTATCGTTATGGACCCAGTTGGGGAGCGACACGATTTGGTTATGAATACTCGCAAACCCTGCTCAATCGACTGACGTCGGAACGCCGCGCCATTCTGCAGCCCATTCCCCCGAACCGTCCAGATGACTCAGTAGAAGACGTCTAACATAACGCGTTTTCCGAAAATTCGTTCGAGGACAAGTGGTTACTCGCCGCCATTCACGTTGGTCATCTTCTCGAAAGCGGGGAACGCGGGAATCCAGAATAGAAGACACTATCGAGAGACTTTCATGCAGGATTCTTCTTTATAAACTCTAATCTATGAAGAGAATCCCTCATTCCTTTTTAGGTGAAACGAGATGAAAGAGGATGAAAGAATTTGACCGATCCACTGATCAATTCCGAAAGCCGCTGCTTCGATACGCAGTTAAACAGGGAGCCAGCAAGCAAGATGCCGAGGACCTTGTCCAGGAGGCGTTGTTAGACTACTTCGAAACACGAAAGGTTTGGTATCATGAAGACCCTCTTCCCCAGCCCAAATTACTATTCAACATATTGCATCATCGGGTAGTTGATTCGTTGAGGCGTAAATCTACTGAAAAGCGCGCTATTACAAACTTTCTTCAACAGTCAGCCTCAACAGGCACTACTCATGAAGAAGAAGTTCTGGAACATTTATTAGTTGATCAGATCATGGAAACACTGCCGCCATTCTGGAGACAAGTTATCCGCTTGCGCGCGGAAGGTTGGAAATGGAATGAGATTTCTACTCACTTTGATATCTCCATAGGGACTCTGACAAAACAATGGGCTCGCATTTTAGCAAGATCCTGCACGGTTTTAGGAATTGAGTGCCGAAAAAGAGAGGTATCGAGCGATTTCATGCATGAGTATTCCGCCGTAGTTTCAGCGAAACATAGGGAGGTTAAAGAAAATGAAGAAACGCAGATGTCTGTTGTTAACGACTTTAATTCTGATGCTTCTAAACCTTGTCCTATTTCCAAACACCCTCAGCGCTCTAACAAATACTTCAGTGCGGGGGGGGGGATATTTAGGAATGTGATACCTGGCAATTGTGAATGCACACAACAGAAACGATTCTCACTTAGTGAGGTGAAAACCTTCCTGGAAAAGAACAAAGGGATTCCGCTTCACAACGAAGCGAAGCCAGATGATCGCGCTTTTCTCAGTTTACCGCCTTGCCCTACAGACTGTGGAGAAGGCACTGCTTACCCAGAATATTTCTGCCTCGATGAACCTGTGAACTGTGGGGTTTTGTTTCAACAACATTGGTGGTGGATCCGCTGGATAACCTATTGGAATTGTCCCGGCGCCAACTATTACTATTGTGGAAGTTGGGCAAGAGACTCTGAGGAGTCTTGTTGTATGTGGGCAGGTGGAGAAGTGCTGCCTGCTCAATGTCCTCCTCCAGGGGAATCCTATCAGGAATGTTCTTTGGTGACACCCCCCTGAGGTATAGTCAAACTCATAAGGATTTCAGTAAACGTGTGTATATCATAGAAAACTGCTTCAGACTCGTCATGATGAAGACAGAAATAGTGTTGGGCGGAGTGATCAGTGGGATACTGGCGTTTTGGGTTGCGCACCATGTGAGTCGACTGATAGCAGATCCTTTGCTGACTGGATTAGCCTATGCGCTTTCTCAAATCCCTGCGCCGCCCAACCATTTGAATTGGAATGAAATTCTTCAGGTAGCGTTTCGGCTTCCAAGCTCAGATATTTGGTTCACACTCATTCTTTTGGGTGGGCTCTTTGGAGCCTTACTGTGCTTTCCTTCAGCGAACACCTCAGAGTATGCTTTCCGGCGAATTTGGGTCAAGAGGATTTATTGGCTGTGCTTGGCGCTGTTCTTCTTGCTATTAGTTGGGGTGAATATCTTAGAGGCAATTACTACAGGCAGATTGAACATTATATTTATCCTAACAGGTCTTTTAAGCAAAGCCGCTTGGATTGGTTTGGGCATGTTATTTGCTTCCCTATTTGAGAGATTCAGGAATATCTTGATGGAGAGGTGGCTCCTATGAAACAGAAAGGCTTTACATTGGTAGAATTGCTCACTGTATTAGCGATTATCGCGTTGCTTATAGCAATCCTGCTGCCTGTCATTATATCGGCTCGCAAGCGCGCCCAAATCGCCCCATGTATCAGCAACTTAAAGCAAATCCACTCGGCATGGAGTCTCTACCGAGAAGATCATCAAGACCAATGGGCAAAAGATTTGAAGGCATTGATCACCCAAGCGAACAAATCAATATTTCGATGTCCTTTGGACCAGTATGGTGGATTGAGTCGGCGTCAAAGCGACGCTGCCTCTACTGCTGTCAGTTATTATTATATGAATACAAACCCTCAATTCCGCCAAGCGCTCTCAGAGAATGACCCTAACCATGGCATTATCGTCTGTATTCTGCACGGCGAGATCAAAAAAGAGGCTGCGCTGAAAATGGGGTTTCCTTACGCCTCTGTGGGTACAGAAGGGCAAGTGCTACGCCTGCGCTTGGATGGCTCTGTGCAAAACATCCCTATTCCCATAGCATGCTTTGATAATCAGAGTCCGGGATACATGGCAGGTCGCCCGGAATGGTATCTCATGACCGATGTCCGCCCATGTCCTAAACCATGGTGTCCCCACGCTGAGGTTCCCTGTCCCGAATGAGGATCATTTGATACTTCCGGGTAAACTCGGACATTCAGCCACCCAACAACCATCGTCCCCTGGATAAATCAACACTTGGCGCAGTTATTTTAATAGCTCGCGAAACTCTTCCACACTGAGTCCAGCCTGTCTAATAATGCCTCGCAACGTCCCACGATCAAGTTCTGTATGGTCAGGAATAGTGAGTTGAGAAGAAGGCTCTTCGCGCACTAAGATCATATGGCTTCCTCGTTGTCTAACGAAAGAGAAACCAGCTTTTTGCAATGCCTTAACACATTCACGACCTGACAACACAGGGAGACGCGTCATACTGCTACGACCTCGACCCTATCATCAGGTACAGGATACCCGCGTTCTTCCAACAACTCTACGTACAGTTCAATGGCTTCTTTAATGTTTTCCAGCGCTTCCTGACGAGTTTTACCTTGACTGATACAGCCCGGTAAACTCGGACATTCAGCCACCCAATAACCATCGTCCCCTGGATAAATCAACACTTGGCGCATAGTTGTCAATGCCTCCTGCTGAATTATACCATACCTGGCTTTTGACAAGCGGGTATACTTTAATTGACTTTCCACAAACCTATTACCACATCAACACGAACATTCAAGGGAGGTTTCACAATGAAAGTAGGTATTATTGGCGGGGGCGGTCGTGTGGGTTCCAACGCTGCTTACGCCTTGCAATTAACGGGCGCGGTATCGGAGATAGTGCTTTTAGACGCCAATCGGGAGGCGGCAGAAGGCGAAGCGTTAGACTTGCGTCATGGCGCTTCCATGTCCAATCCCCAAAGAATTTATGCGGGCGATTATGAAGACTTAGCCGGCGCCCATTTGGTTATTATCACCGCCGGATTGAGACGAAAACCCGACGAGAGCCGCTTAGAGTTGATCAACCGTAATGTCGGTTTATTCAGACAGATTTTGGAAAGCGTCAAATTCGTTTCGCTCGCTTCCGACGCGCTGATGCTGGTGGTATCCAATCCGGTCGATGTTTTGACCTATTTGGCTGTCAAGGAGTCAGGGTTGCCCGCCGAGCGCGTGGTGGGTTTAGGCACGGTGCTGGATACATGCCGGTTCCGCTCGTTGCTCTCCGAACATTTCAAAGTGGCAGCGACCGATGTCGAAGCGTTGATACTGGGCGAACATGGCGATTCTATGGTCCCCATCTGGAGCAGCGCAACCATCGGCGGCACGCCCATCGTTAGTTATCCCGGTTATTCTAAAGAAGCCATCGATTCGATTTTCAGCTTCACCCAACGCAGCGGCGCAGAAGTGATCCGGCTGAAACAGGGCGCAGGGTATGCGGTCGGTATCGCCATTCGCGAAGTAGTCAACGCAATGGCGCTGGATAAAGGCGCGATTCTGCCCGTCTCCAGCCTGCAGGCAGGCGCATTGGGCATCTCGGATGTCTGTCTCTCGCTGCCCACCCGTGTGGGACGACAGGGCGTTCAGGCGATTATTGAGCCTTATGTATCGCCCGATGAAAAAGAGGCTCTCCAGAAATCGGCAGCGACACTGAAAGAAACATTAAAGCAGGTGATGGGCTGAATGCCAATCTATGAGTACCGCTGTAAAGAGTGTAAAAAGAAGTTCTCGCGCTTAGTGGGGATGCTCCAAATGGATGATCCGATGGAGTGTCCCCAATGCGGAGCGACCAATGCGCAAAGGCTAATCTCTCGCTTCCGCCGCCTTCGAACCGAGGACCAGATGATCGATGACCTCGCGGACGAAGTGGAAACAATGGGCGAACCGGACAGCCCCCAAGCGATGAAAGGCTTTATGCGTGATATGAGCGCGGCGATGGAGGAAGACCCCCATGAGTTTGAACAGATGTGGGAAGAGGAAATGGGCGCGGCGAACGATGAGGATGATTTCTGAATGAAACCAGTCGGCAGTTTGATTGTGGTGGCAGGCAGTATGTTTGCCGGTAAATCGGAAGAGCTAATCCGGCTGGTTCGGCGCGCTATGTATGCCCGTAAACAGGTACAAGTCTTCAAGCATGCTTTGGATGACCGGTTTGAAATCACCGCCGTCGCCACGCACAACGGCGTCAGCATCGATGCGGTTCCCGTGAGACATTCCCGCGAAATTACCGCACAGCTTCGAAAAGAAACGACCGTGGTTGCCATCGAAGAAGCCCAATTTTTTGATCCCGGTTTGGTGCCGTTATGTGTCAGCTTAGCGGACAAAGGCTTGACTGTCATCGCTGCCGGATTGGATCAAGATTTTCGTCGAGAGCCATTCGGGATTATGCCGCAGTTGTTGGCGCAGGCAGACGAAGTGATAAAATTGCGCGCGATTTGCATGACCTGCGGGCAGCCCGCCAGCCACACCCAGCGATTGGTCGATGGAAAGCCGGCTGCTTGGAACGATCCCATCGTGCTGATAGGCGCAACCGACCATTATGAAGCGCGCTGCCGCCAATGCCACAAAGTGCGCAATGTACCGAAAAAAAGAGCGCGGTAAAACATTTTGTAATGGACTTACTCTAAGGTCTTACGGCTTATTCACCGCTTTCATATCTTCTGAGAATTTCGCTTAGCAGGCTCTCAGATACATAAAAATTTGTCTCTCTTAAAGCTTCAATCGCTTGATGAAAATCTAAGAGATTTAACTTGGCAGCTTGAAATAACAACCGTAAAGTGCCAGCCACTTGCAATCCCTTTTGAGTAGCTACTTTTCGCGCTCTTGCATCGTCCATTAATACAACATCAGCTTTGTTCTCCAGAGCAAGACAGATAGCCTCTTGTTCCCCAATTCCAATATCTTCTGTTGGTTCTTCTAAAAACACCTCAACAACTTCAATCCAAATAGGTAGATCATCAAACCAATCGCGTACTATATCAGGAGAACTAAGGTGGGTGAGTTCCTGATAAACGGTTTGAGGAAGCAATACCCGCCCAAACATCTGCCTTAAAATATCGATGTGATCAATCGCGATTAAATACCGAAAGGGACCTGTGTCAGAAACAACGATGACTCTATCGTTCACTTATTTGTAAATGGGTCAAGCGTTCTTCCATCATTTTCAAAATCTTCTATGGAATAGTTAAAGGGAATACCCCACTCCTTAAAGAAGTGCTCTGTTTCCGAGTAGTTCAAACCTAAAAGCTCTCCGACCCTCCTGCGAGAAATAGCGCGTTTCTTGTATGCCGCTATCAGAATAGCTTCCGTTGCCAAACGATTGATCTCTTCATCCCCAAAACACTCTTTAATTTCCTTCTCAATTGTCTCAGGAAAATCGACTTTGACTGACATAATTTCACCTAAAGGAAAAACCGATAACCTATGCTCCTCGATTGTACCTTATCCCTTATCCCATAAACCCTCGCGAGCCTCGTTGAATATCAGAGGCTCGCGAGAGATCAATTTAACCCAAGGGGATTTCAGACTTATGCTGCTCAAGCCATTGAGCAAAAGTTTTCAGCGATGGGTTCAGAGAACGCGCAAAGGCAGGATCTCTTACTTCACAAAACGCCTGATTGAAGTCGCGCTTCAATTGGAACATATTGCCCAAATCGTCCGCGCCGGGAAATCCGAATCCGCGGAAGGCTTCTGGCGACACCGAGTTATAGCCGATTTCTTGTCCCAACGCCTGAGACATGGCAGACGCCATCTCGTAACCGGTCAGATGTTCGCCCGCGATACCCACCGTTTCGCCGATAAATGCCCTACCCTTCTGGAAAATCCCATAGGCGCATTTACCGATATCCTCTGCCGCAATGCCAGGCAGTTTTGCGTCGCCCATCGGCATTGTGATATAGAGTTTGCCATCCGGTCCGCGCTGAGGTCCCATCCCAAAATGAATGAAATTATCCCAGTAAAACGAGGTCAACAGGAATGTCGTCGGAACGCCTGCCTCTCGGAACAGCTGATCCGCCTCGCCTTTGGCATCGAAGTGCGGCACCTTGTACTGTCCCATCAAAGTCGGCATGCGGTCATCCGACAAAGGAACCCATTTACGCGAGTCCTCTAACGTAGACCAAACGACATGCCGCACACCCGCGTTCTTAGCGGCTTGAGCCATATGGCTTGCTTGTTGCTTTTCTTTCTCCGGCGAAAAATGCTCCCAGAAGTTGGTCACACAAAACGCGCCATACGCGCCTGAAAATGCGCGGTTCATACTCTCCGGATCGTCCATATCGGCAGCGACCACTTCCGCGCCCAAGGCTGCCAGCGCCTGCGCTTTTTCCGAGTTTGGATTTCGCGTAATTGCCCTCACGGTGAACTCGCTGTTAGGGTCCGACAAAATGGCTTTCGTCAGTCCGCCGCCCTGCGCGCCCGTCGCGCCAACAACGGCAATGATTTTCTTGTTTGACATATTTCGTAGCCTCCTTATAGATGAAACTCTGTCCAGTAACTATACCTGCCTCAAGATGAGAAGGTTTCCGATGAGTTGTTGCAGATGCGTATACGGTATAATCTTCTACCGTTTGTCATAAAACCACCCTTTAAGGAGCCAAACAGTTAATGAGCAAGAACCGATTAGAAGCCTTCAGCGATGGCGTGCTGGCAATTGTTATTACGATCATGGTCTTAGAAATGAAAGTCCCGCATGAAAAGGATTTGAAAGCTCTTATTCCTATCTTACCGATTTTTCTGAGCTATGCCATGTCTTTCATCTACTTGGGCATCTATTGGAATAATCACCATCATATGTTGCAGATGACCCGGAAGGTCAACGGCGCGATTCTTTGGGCGAACTTACATCTTCTCTTTTGGCTGTCGCTGATTCCATTCGTTACGGGATGGATGGGTGAAAACCATTTTGCGCAAATGCCTGCCTCCATTTATGGCGTTGTCTTGCTGATGGCAGCCATTGCCTACTGGATACTTCAAAATGCGATTATCGCATGCGAAGGTTCAGAATCCCGGCTTGCCAAGGCAGTAGGTCAAGATGTTAAAGGTAAAGCCTCCATTTTGCTTTATATTCTCGCTATTGCGCTTGCCTTTTGGAGCCAGTGGTTAGCCGTAGCGATTTATGTGATCGTGGCTTTGATTTGGTTAGTGCCAGATCGGCGGATAGAAAGGCATGTCCATCAACATCAAGAAGAGCATCATCCGGCAGGATAACCGGAGCGCGTTTTAAGACGGCGATAAGCGTACTGCATCAGCGGCTCTAAGTTGACGATGTCCTCTTTGTTATATTGCAGCAAGGTTTCCAGCGCGTTACGGCTGCCACCCTGATAAGCGCGCCACAGCCGAACCGCAGCCCAGCCATCCATGCCATCGACATCGGGGTCGCGATGGATACCTAATTGATACTCTATTTTTTTTAATCCACCTCGCAGCCCCAGCGTTCGCAAGGTCGGACATAAATCCACATGAATTTGGTCCATGAATAGCGATGGAAAATTGCGCGCGATCATAGGAAGATCAAAATGAATGCCATTGAACGTGACGATCATAGGATAGCGCGCGATAAACTCTGGAAATTCCTGCATATTATCACCCGCTACAAAGTGATAAACCTGAAAGCCATCATAGACGCCAATCACCGTGACAAAAGTGCTGCCGTCCGTCTCGATATCTAAGTACGCGATTTTTCCTTTGAATTCTGGATAGGCGCGCCACCGCTCCCCGCTTGGTAAGTGATCCGCGAAATAGACATAATCGCCCTCCGAATAGGCTTTGACCGATGCTTCCACACCATGAAGCAGCATGCGGCGCGACTCCAAAGGGACTTGCCAGCGATCCGGTTCTTCTATGACCGCCTGCCATTGCAGCGCGCCTTGTTCCCAAAGACTGCGCTCAAGCGCGTTCCCTATGCGCGGAATATGGATGTAGGTGGCTCTTAACATGTCTCTATTCTACCCCACAACACACAATCATCGGGTACAATTGAGTATGGCAATTGAGACAGGAGACACCATGAGCCACGCGAAGTTTACAGAAGCCCTTAGTTTTGACGATGTATTGCTGCTGCCCCAGCACTCAGATATTTTGCCCGATGAGGTGGATACCTCCACTATTCTGCTTCCCAACATCAAACTGAAAACGCCCATTGTCAGTTCTCCGATGGACACTGTCACGGAGTCGAGACTGGCGATAGCGCTGGCGCGAGAAGGAGGCGTGGGCGTGATCCATCGGAATATGAGCATGGAAGCTCAGGCGGAAGAGGTGGATCGGGTTAAGCGCAGCGAACACGGCATTATCTGGAACCCGATTTCTCTTTCCCCTGACCACACAATTCAAGACGCGCTTCAAATGATGGAACGCTATCATATCTCCGGCGTTCCTATCACCGACGGCGACGAACATCTGGTCGGTATATTAACTAATCGCGACATCCGCTTCGAAACCGATTTTAACCGCCTCATCCGCGAGGTCATGACCGGCGAAAACCTGATTATTGCACCCGTAGGCACAACTTTAGAACAAGCCGAAGAGATTTTACAAAAATATAAAATCGAGAAACTACCCATTGTCGATGAGGACGGACGCTTACGGGGATTGATTACCATCAAAGACTTGCTCAAAATTCGCCATCACCCTTTCGCCACCAAAGATGACAGAGGACGCCTCATTGTGGGCGCGGCGGTAGGACCCCTGCGCCAACCGGTTGAGCGCGCCAAAATGTTATGGGACGCAGGCGTGGATTTCGTGGTTGTGGACGCGGCGCATGGACATTCGGAAGGCGTACTGGAAGCGATACGCGCCATCAAACGCGCTCACCCCGATCTCCCTGTAATTGGCGGCAATGTGGCTTCGGCAGAAGGAATACGCGCCTTAGTGGAAGCAGGCGCGCAGGCTGCCCGCGTGGGTTTAGGCGCAGGCTCGATTTGTACGACCCGTGTGGTTTCAGGCGTGGGAGTACCACAACTGTATGCGGTGATGGAATGCGCGGAAGAGGCAGCCAAACGCGGGATCGCTTTGATTGCGGACGGCGGCATTCGCTATTCGGGCGACATTGTCAAAGCCTTGGCAGCGGGCGCGAGTTGTGTGATGTTGGGCAATCTGCTGGCAGGCTGCGAAGAGTCGCCGGGTGAAACCGAGATTTATAGGAACCGCGCTTACAAAGTGTATCGGGGCATGGGATCGGTCGGAGCCATGCGCTCGGGTTCGAGCGACCGCTATTATCAAAAAGACCCAAAGCGCATCGTGCCTGAAGGCGTGGAGGGGCGCGTTCCATTCAAAGGCTCTCTGGCAGACATTGTTTACCAACTGGTAGGCGGATTGCGTTCAGGCATGGGTTATTTGGGAGCGAAAGACATTAAAACGCTTCAGAAGCGAGCCAGGTTCGTTCGCATCACGAACTCGGGGTTGCGCGAAAGCCATCCGCACAGCATCTCCATCACGCGAGAGCCGCCCAACTACTCCTCCGAATGGAGCGGCGAAAGCGAGTAAACCAAACTTTATTGCGAGTATAGCCTGTGAAAAAGAGCGCGTCAGGTGGTTTTGACAGCCCTTGGAAAGAAGCCTTGGAGTTCTACTTTTATGAATTCCTGGGCTTGTGCTTTCCCCAGGTGTATGCGCTTATCGATACCCAGCGAGATCCGGTTTTTCTGGATAAAGAACTCCAAGAGTTATTCCCTCAAAGCCAGACCAACCGCCTGATCGTCGATAAACTGGTCAAAGTGTTTGCTGCCGAAGGTGACGAGTTGTGGATTCTGATTCATGTGGAGGTTCAATCACAGCAAACCGCTCAGTTCCCAGAGCGAATGTGGTATTACTATGCGACACTCAAAATTCATTATCGCAAACCCACCATTAGTTTAGCTGTGCTGACCGACTCCAATCCCCGCTGGCGACCCGATTCTCATGAGGAGGAGTTGGGAGGCTGTAAGAGTCGTCTGGACTTTCCGATGGTAAAAATCATCGATTATGAGAACCGAACAGACGAACTGATAGATAGTTCCAACCCATTCTCTGTGATAATCCTTGCCCATTTAGAGGCATTGAAAACGAAAAACTCGTTTGATTTACGGTTCGAAAGCCGTTGGCGACTTACGCGTATGTTATACGAACGAGGGTATACTAAAGAGCAGGTTCGCCAACTCTACCGTTTTGTCGGTTGGTTGTTAGAACTGCCAGAAGATTTAACCGAAGTCTTCAAAATGCGTTTACATACCTATGAGGAGGAAACCAAAATGCCCTATATTGTCGACACTGAACGGCTCGCTATTAAAGAGGGCTTAACTAAAGGCAGAAAAGAAGGATTGCAAAAAGGATTGCAAAAAGGGCTCTACAAGGAAGCGCATGACGCGCTGATTGATGTATTGACGGCGCGGTTCGGTCGCATTCCAGCAGACATTCGCAAACAGTTGAAGGAAAACCGCGATCTCGAAACGCTGCGCAAATGGCGAAAAATCGCGCTCACTGCGCCCTCCATCGATGCCTTCAAAGAAAGCATGTCTTGAGGTCACCTCGTCAAAATAGCAGATAACTGTTGAATCACCTTATCGGGGCGCACACTGTTCATGCATTGATGGACTGGCAGCAGGCACTCCGCGTTGCGGAAGCGATTTTCATAACATTTACTACAAGGTTCTTCGGGTAGAGCCAAATAGAGATGAGGTAATTGGGGCGCCCAGACCTGCCAGGGACTGGCTCCGAACAGCGCAATCGTCGGCACGCCCACACTATAAGCAAGATGCATAATTCCATTATCCACAGAAATGCAAGCGCGCGCCGATTTGAGAGCGCCCGCCACTTCTGGCAACGTGAACTGCCCGCGCAAATCTATAAGCCTGCTATTCTCCAACAGTGAGGTCTCCGTATCGCCCGTATGATAGACCGCTGCTTGATTAGCGGGTTTATCTCCTAACAAACCCACTGTTATGCCCTGCTCATCGCACCATTTCAGAACCGCTGCCCAATGATCCCGCGACCAGAGCTTGGCAGATCGCCGTCCCCCAGTAGAAATCAGAACATCGGGGATCGCACGAGAAGGGATTTCATAAGCCACAATAGGCTGGTGATAATCCGTTTCTATCCCCGCCAAGCGGCACCAGATTTCGCCGATGTACGTCGAGTTTAACACATCGCCATATCGCTCAAGCAAATCAGGAGCAGACCAGAACTCATCATGCAGATGGTGAACTTTGCCTGGGGCGCGCGGCACCTCTTCGCGCAAATCCTCGCTGAAACATCGCCCCACTACATAACGCGGTTTCATCAAACGCGCGGCAAACGCCATCATGGGATGAAAGTCACAGTTGATGACCAAATCGTAAGGACCGGTTGTCTGGATACGTTCTGCTATGAAGGCGGGCAACCGGTCGATGGCATCGGAAGGACCGAACACAGAAAAGCGCTCATCGATATACGGATGACGCTCCTCTAATTCCCGGGTGCGATCTCCGCTGAAATAATCAATCACACACCCCGGATAGGTCTCTTTCAACCCCCGTAACAGCGGCGTAATAATCACAAAATCGCCCAAAGCATCATAGAATAAGACGGCAATATGGGGTTTCTCTCTCAACGGCTGCCTGTCAAACCATTCCATCATTATTCCTTATTCCTTGCGCCTATCAAGCGCGCTCTTCATACCATGCCTTTGAGAATGCAGTATACGCCTCATGTTGGGTCTTGATGGGCTGCCACCAATCCTGGTTTTGCGCGTACCAGCGAATCACTTCCGGCAGCGCGGTCTCAAAATCCATTTTCGGCTGCCACCCCAAAGCGCGCAGCTTGGAGGTATCCAACGCATAACGCCGGTCATGTCCAGGACGATCAGTCACATAACGGATCAACGACTCCGGTTTACCGAGCGTTTTCAGAATCATCTTGGTAATCTCGATGTTGAGACGTTCGTTGTCGCCGCCCACATTGTACGCCTGTCCCGGTTCACCCTTTAGCAAGGCGGTGGCGATGCCCGTCACATGGTCCATCACATGAAGCCAGTCGCGAACCTGATGCCCATCGCCATAGACCGGCAACAGTTTATCTTCCAGCGCGTTGGTCACAAAGAGCGGAATCAATTTCTCAGGGTATTGATGCGAACCATAGGTGTTGCTACCCCGCGTAATCACAACCGGTAAACCATAGGTCTGAAAGTAGGCTCGCGCCATTAGGTCTGCTCCCGCTTTGCTGGAGGCATACGGACTATTGGGATGCAGCGGATCAGTCTCTGTGAACGCGCCCTGCTCTATCGTGCCGTACACCTCATCGGTGCTGATATGGACAAACCGCTCTATTTTGGCTTTCAAGCACGCTTCCAACATCACATAAGTGCCATAAACATCGGTTGTCACGAAAGCGTCGGGGTTATGGATGGAGCGGTCGACATGCGATTCCGCCGCGAAGTGAACGACATAATGGGTCCCTTGAACCGCCTCGGAGACCGCTGCCTTATCACGAACATCGCCATGAATAAACTTGAATCGTGGGTCACCTTCCAAATCGCTGAGGTTCGCGCGGTTGCCCGCATAAGTTAGCGCGTCAAAAACTGTGATTTGAAACTGGGGAAGGTGACGTAACGCGTAACGGGCAAAATGGCTGCCAATAAAACCTGCCCCGCCCGTAATCAACATCTTTTTCATCAACTAATAGAATACCCTATCCTTTGGAACAATCAAAAGGGCGTTGATCCTTGAAGAGCCGGTCGTAAGCGGTTAACAGCGCGTCTTCGCTATGTTCCCACGCCAAACAGTCTTGGAAACGCTGTTTGCCATACTCGCTCATTTGCCGCCGCTTTTCGGAGTCATCTAATAAATCAATAATCACATCGGCGAACGCTTCAGGCGTGGCGTTTTCTGGAGAGACTAAAGCGCGCTTAGCCGAATAATGATTCTCTATACTGTGGGTCGCGACTACCGGAACACCCAGCGCCATATATTCCAAAACTTTGTTCATGGTCGATTTCGCCGTATAGTCATTTTCGGGGTCGCTGGCAACCCCCACATCCCAACTGCTCATATAGCGTAATAAGGTGGGACGGTCACTCACAAAGCCGGTGAAGGTGGTGTAATCTTCCAAATCTAAATCGCGCGCTAATTGACGCACCGACTCGTAGGCGTCGCCGTTGCCAATCAACATAAAGTGAATATCTTTGAAGCCTCGCTGGTGAATGATCTCAAAAGCGGTTTTCACAAAGATGTCTGCGCCATCTTGGGGTCCCATCACCCCTAAATAACCCACGAGAAACTTTTTCCCCTGTTTCAACGCGGGATCAGGCGTCTGGGGCTGAAACTCTGATTTGCGCGGACCGCTGCGCACAATCGCGATTTTTTCTGACTGAACACCGCCGCGCTGCAAAGCGGTCTGCCGGTAAGATTCGTTCATTTCAATCACGAGATCGGCAGTATCATAGGAGATTTTTTCGAGCCAAACCAAGCCACGATAAAGGATTCCATGCCTGTGAAAACGCGCCACGTACATCTCCGGGCATAAGTCACGATGCTCATAAATCACTTTCTTGCCAAACAGTTTATAGAATAACCCCACAGACCAGAAGGTGTCCAGCGGATTGGCGGCATGAAACACATCGAACCCTTGTCGACGCCAAACGCGCAGGCTCAGGCGGAAGGTCTTCCACCAACAATAGACCGACTCGCGGAAAAAGCTGAAAACGGAATGGGTCGGGGGCGGCATGGGATAACGATAGAGATGAACGCCATCCAGCACTTTGTAGTCGGGTTCATCTTCAGGGCGCGGCGAGATGATCGACACATGATAGCCTGCGCGCTGCAAAGAAGTCGCCAACTGCCACATCCGCCGGTCTTGGGGGACCGGCAGATTCTCTAAGACCAGCAGCACTTTCCGCTTTTTTGCTTGCGCTTCCATTCTCTTAGACCACCGATTGAGTGAGTTCTCCGTTGAGCTCAGTTCCATTATTATCAAAAAAGAGGCTGCAGACTTTGGCTGCATGCCCGCGTATCGAATAAGACTCGGCTGTTTTGCGCGCCTCTAAACCGATCCGCTGCCGGTTTTCATAAGCGAGCTTCATCTTCAAAGCCACCTGTTGCGGTTCGCGCTCATGCACTAAATAACCATTGATATCCTCTTTCACAACGCTTGGTAATCCTCCCACCGCCGTCACCACCGCAGGCAAACCGCAAGCCATCGCTTCCAACAACGCATTCGGAAGACCTTCCCACAGCGAGGTCATCACGAATATATCTGAAGACTGATAAAACGCCAAAATTTGTTCCTTAGCCACCAGTCCCGTCCTATGGGTTGAACCGCCCAAACGCCGCTGCTCGATCCAGTTTTTTACCTGCTCTTCGATAGGGTCATAATCCTGGGACCCGCCCACAATCGTCAATTTTGCGTTCGGATACCACTCCAAAAACAGAGCGAACCCATCCAAAAGCAAGTCCAGCCCTTTGGCGGCATGCAGCCTGCCCACAAACAACACGCGCGGTTCTTCCCAGTTCTTACTATTCTGTAACGGAGGAACATAGACGTCGGTTTCCACACCTAACGGCACACTGCTGAATTTCTCTCTCAAATGAGGAAATTTCTTCACGTAATATTCATAATCGTAAGGGCTGATAGTGATCACTCGTTGCACCCGGCGCATCACTTTCGCCTCCATGCGGTAGTACCATTGACGCATCCACTTGAACCGGAATAAGGGATGCTGCATCTGCTTTTCCAGAAACCCTGACTGTCCGTGCGTGTTCAAAAACAATGGAAGCGCGTCCTTTTGGAACGGCGTCGCATGTTCCGCGCGCTGCAAATAGAGCGGCGCGCCCCGGCTCAATAGTTCTGGTCTCAATTTTCTCAAAGCGCGCGTGAATTTTGCGTTTAAGGGAATTTTGGAGCGGTTCTGCTTCGCCTCATCCACAAAGAGCAACGGCAAAAACGCGCGTTCCTTATCGCCCAACCTAACCGTTGTCCACTGCCCGACCGCCTGCTGGGGGTTCAAGGTGATACCCACCAGCGAAATCCCGATCTCGTCCGGCAGGTAGCGCGCGAAATTCTTAACATACTCCAGAACCCCGCCCATCGGATAGGTCTCAAAATCGCCCGCATAAATCAGAATTAACTCCTTCAATCGGCTCACTCCACAGGGTGAATCGTATCCGCGTAGCCAAAGAGCCAATCGTAGGCTCTTACAAGCCGCTTCTTGCTATGCTCCCAACTGAGCGTGTTCACAAACCGCTCTTTGCCAAATGCCGACATCTCTTGGCGCTGCTCCGGGTTATTCAACAAGTCGATAGTGGTCTGCGCAAAAGCCTTCTCATCGTTATCATCCACATAAACCGCTGCCGATTGCGCAGAATAACGAGTCTCTTTCAAGTTAAAGGAGACGATAGGCAGCCCCAGCGCCATATATTCAACCACTTTGTTCATAGTAGAGACATCATTTAAGGGGTTACATGGGTCAGGCGCGAAAGCGATATCTGCTGTGCTGAAATATTTCAGCAACAGTTCATCCGAAATACGCCCCGTGAACTCCACATAATCATCCAAGTTCAATTCGGTCGCCATGGCTTTCAGTTCATCAAACATATCGCCGCCGCCGATAAAAGCGAACTGCGTATCTTTATGACCCAGCGTATGCACCACGTGATGCACCGCGCGAACCAGATAGTCCACGCCGTCCTGCGGTCCCATCACCCCTAAATAGACTCCCATATATTTTTTTCCGCGTTTCAACGAAGGGTCCGGTTCGCCACTTATGAACTTGGATGCCAAGGGACCGCTGCGCACAATCGTCACGCGCTCCGGCGGCACGCCTCCTCGCTCTATCGCGACACAGCGGTAGGTTTCATTTGTGGAAATAATCATATCGGCGGTGCGGTAATTTTGCTGCTCCAGCCAAAGCAGTCCCTTATAGAAAAAGCCTCGCCGGTTAAAGCGGGACTCAAATAGTTCGGGACAGAGATCATGTTGGTCAAACACATACTTCACGCCGCGTTTTTTGTAATGCTGACCAATCGGCCAGAAAGTATCCGGCGGGTTGCAAGTCTGAATCACATCGAAGCCCTGCTCTTTCCAGACCCGCCGCGCCAATTTGAAGGTTTGAATCCAGCAGTAGGTAAATTCATAGAAGAAACTGAGCGTGCCTTTGGTGGGTGGCGGCATCTTGTAGCGGTACATATGAATGCCTTGCAGCTCTTTGTATTCCGGTTCCCCCTTCGGGCGCGGCGAAATCACAGAAACCTTGTAGCCTGCTTCTGTCAAAGCCAACGATTCCTGCCAAACGCGCCGGTCGATGGGAACCGGCAAGTTCTCTACCAGAATTAAGATTTTTCCTTTCTCTTTACCAGTAGAGACCGACATACTCTCCTCGTACTTGATCGGGCGTTGTTACCCGCGCCAAATCGATAATGGTGTGTTCAGGAGTCGCGCTCTCCAGAATGCGACCCAACTCTTTATCGGCATGTCCGAAAATCGCGATTTGGGCGTGTTTCATGACCTCCACCGGGTCTTGGGTCAAAATCTCAGCAATATGCGGGATCTCCTGCTCAATATAGGCTTTATTGGAGCCGTAAAGCGCAGCGTAGGAAACATTAGGGTCATAAATTTTCAGATGATAGCCTTTACCGATCAGCCGCTCCGCCAATTCCACCAGAGGGCTTTCCCGAAGGTCATCGGTACCAGGTTTGAAAGAGAGTCCAAACAGCCCGATATTACGCAGTCGCAGTCGCTGCACATACTTTACCACCCGGTCGATCTGATAGTCGTTGCTGGAAAGCACCTCATCCAGCATCGGCAGCCAAAGGTCATGGCTATGCGCGCGATAGGTCAGAGCGCGCAAGTCTTTCGGTAGACAAGAACCGCCAAACGCGTAACCGGGCAGCATATACTTCGGAGAAATGTTCAGTTTGGTATCCTCGCAGACGATCCGCATCACCTCATGGCTGTCGATCCCTTCCGCTTTGCAGAGCATGCCGATTTCGTTCGCAAAGGTGATTTTAACCGCATGAAAAGCGTTACAGGAGTATTTAATCATTTCGGCAACACGGATAGAGGTCAGGAAGGTGGGCGCATGAACGCCAGAATAGAGCCGCGCGACCTCCTCCGCATCTTTGGCGTGCAATGAGCCAACAATGGTGAATGGCGGCGCGTCAAAGTCAGCAATGGCAGTGCCTTCGCGCAAGAATTCAGGGTTCACGCAAAGCCCGAAGCCTTGCCCCACCTGTTTGCCGGAAGATTTTTCCAAAATCGGCAGCACAACGCGCTCAGCCGTTCCGGGTAACACTGTGCTGCGAACCACTACGATATGATAGCCGTCTTTGCTGCCAATGGCTTCGCCGATTTCCGCCGCGACTCTTTCCAGATAATCCGTTCGCAAATCGCCATTTTCCCGGCTGGGTGTGCCGACACAAATCAGCGAAATATCGGTTTGCTGGACTGCCTCAGCGACGCTGCTGGTCACCCGGAGACGCCCGCTTTGAACGCCCTCTTTGAGGTAAATATCTAAATCTTTCTCTACGATAGGCGCTTGCCCTTCACGGATCAAATCGAGCTTGCGCTGATCCACATCCACGCCCACGACTTCATGCCCTGCCCGCGCAAAACAGGCAGATGAAACCGCGCCCACATAACCCAAACCGAAAACACTGACTCTCATAACGATCTAACATCCTCCATAACACACCGGGACAGGCTCAAAAACCCTTGAAAATGGTTGCCAACTCCCCTTCTAATTTATCGGCACTCTAAGAAAATTCTGCAGGTTTCTTTGCTTTCCTGCCCAAGACAGCAGAACGCTCCCGGCAAATCGCTTGCTGGGAGCGTTCTGTCTATTCCATAAAAACGATGACTACGCCTCCATCATCTCCAGGTCCTCGAAGATAGGCAAATAATCGCGCCAAGGCTCATGCGACAATGCCTTGACATACTGCGCCAAACTCAGGTAAGGAATGTAGTTGGGACGACGCGGTTTACGAGCCAACTTCATATTTGCCTGATTGGGGGTACGGTCGCTCTTATGCAGGTTGCAGCGACGGCAGCAAGCCACCAGGTTTTCCCAACTGTCGCCCCCACCCCGACGGCGCGGAACCACGTGGTCCACCGTCAGATCGCGCGAGGTGTGTCCGCAATACTGGCAGGTATAACGATCGCGAGCCAGCACAGCGCGGCGACTCACGCGGATCTGCGGCAACGGTCGGCGCACACCATAACGCAGGCGCACCACCGAAGGCGCCTCAAAACCGCCCGTGATCGTCATGACCCGATGATCGTTGACTTGTACCATCTCTGCTTTTCCCAGCATCAGAAGGGTTACCGCCCGGCGCATCGAGCAGATGTTCAAGGGTTCAAAATTTTGGTTAAGTACGAGAACCTCTTTCATACGGAATTCCTCCGATCAACAAAACAAAATAAAAAGGGAGCCTGACGCAGAGACGCGCGCAGGCTCCCAGGATAAGACACGCAAAGGAAGCGGTCTTATGCCGAAAATGCCCGCGTGTCCCGAACCAGGAACCGGTGCTCCATCGTATACAGTTGAACCGTTTGATGTCTGTTGTTTGCATCACCCTATATTATACGCAATACGAAAAGAAAAAAGCAAGAGTTTCCAATTATCCCCCATTCTTTTCGGTATTTTTACGGGCAGGAAGTCAGCCTTCCGGCACGAACAGAGTTTCCGAGGGAAATGAGTTATGCAAGATAATGCGCTTGGCAGTCAGACCGTCGCGCAAATCGCGATTGTCGTCAACAACATCGAAACCGCAATTCAACGCTGGAGCGCGCTGTTGGGCATGTCCGCGCCAGAGATCATTTTGACCCAGCCCGGCACCGAAGTCAACGCCACCTACCGGGGACAACCCACCCATGCCCAAGCAAAACTCGCTTTTTTCAACCTGGGGCAAGTCCAATTGGAATTGATTGAACCGGTGGGCGAAAACAGCGCGTGGAAAGAGGGCTTGGACAAAAACGGCGAGTCGGCGCATCATATCGCATTTTGGGTAGAGGGCATGCAGCGCAGCGTCGACTTTTTGAAATCACAGGATATCCCGATGATCCAACGAGGCGACATGGGCGAGGGACAATACGCCTACTTCGATGCGCAGGAATCCGTGGGCATCATGATTGAACTGCTGGAACGCAAGCGCGAAAGCCGCGCGGAGGGCTAACAAAACAATGAACCAAAAGACTGTATTTTTGATTTCTATTGACGGCATGCGTCCCGATGCCCTTCAACAGGCAGACACCCCGGCGATGGACCGGCTCATTCAAGAGGGCGCGTCCACTTTTCAGGCGCGCACCGTGATGCCCAGCGTCACCCTGCCCTGCCACACCTCCATGCTGCGCGGAGTCGACACACCCCGGCACGGAATCACCTCGAACCAGTTCCAACCGCTGGCGCGCCCGGTTCCAAGTTTGATCGATGCCGCCAAAGCCGACCGCAAACGAACGGGTTTTTTCTTCAATTGGGCGCAGCTGCGCGACTTATGCGAACCCTACAGCCTGGATGTCTCCTATTGCTTGAACAGCGCGTACACCCCAGAAACGGACTGGATCGTGACGCGCGCCGCTGTGGACCATCACCAGCAAGCCCCTTTCGATTTCCTGTTCCTCTATCTCGGCTACACCGACGAATGTGGTCACCAGCACGGATGGATGAGCCAGGAATACCTGAAGGCGATAGCCAACGCGGACCGCTGTATTGCTCATTTGTTGGACGCGCACGACGCAACCGGACGCGAAAGAACGGTTCTGCTATTGAGCGATCATGGAGGACATGACCGTTCCCATGGAACGGAAATGCCCGAAGACATCTTGATCCCATGGGTCTTGTCGGGGCATGGCGTGAAAAAGGGGCATGCGATTCAGGCTGAAACGCGCATTTTTGATACCTGCCCCACCCTCGCGCATGTGCTGGGAATTCCCGCCGCGCGCGAATGGGATGGGCAGGTCGTTCATGACGCGCTCTTAGAATCATGAAATAGAGGAGTTTCCTCCTCAACCATTCTCTTCTAAGAGCCGTTTCAAGTTCTGGTAGCAGATCGCCGCGCTCTCGATGGGTGGACGATGATACCTCTCCTGTTCGACGATGTACCACTGCACATTCTTGCCTTTCAAAGCGCGGATAATCCCTGCCATCTCGATAGCGCCATCGCCCACCTCGATATCGTGCATCTCAGGTTTATCGATATAATCCTTCATATGGATTGCCAGCACCCGGTCCGCATATTTCTGCACGAACTCTAAGGCATTCGCGCCCCCATGCTCCACCCAATAGGTATCCGGTTCGATATTGAAGTAGGCAGGATCGGTATGCGCCATGATCAGGTCCATGCCTGTCTGACCGCCATAATCCTGAAACTCGTAGCCGTGGATATGATACAGGTACTGAATTCCGTTCGCCTTCAATTGTTCGCCGACCCGGTTGAATCGCTCCGCGGTCCGTAAACATGCCTCTCTGCTGTTGCGGAGAGGTTCCTGAAGCCAAAAAGTGATAATAAAAGGGCTTTGGAGGGCTTGGGCATAGGCAGCGGCTTCCCCGGCGCGTGTTTCCAGGTCCTCCAAACTGTACCCCACGCCCGCGACTTTCAACTGGGTTTCCGTCAGCAGCGATTTCAGTTCGGCGGTCGGTTCGCCCCAACCGCCCCCTATCTCGATACCTTCGTAGCCCATTTTCGCCACTTCGCGAACGACTCCGTCATAATCCTTCTTCAAATCATCTCTCAGCGTATATAACTGCAAACCGATCTTTGGCATCTCTGTTCTCCTGTCATGTCTCTCAGACCAACGAGACCTCTTTGCCCGCTTCCGCGCTCCGATACAAGCCATCCAAAATCGTGATTACATCCAGAGAATGTTCGGCAGGCACGGGGGACGACGCGCCGGTCGCTACCGCCTCGGCAAATGCGATACACTCTTTCGCATGCGCCTCGCCGCCCTCTTGATTTACCAGTTGGGTATTCAGGTGCTGGCGCGTTTCGGTATTGGTCCATAGCAGTTCGTTGGAGGGCCAATGTGAGCCGCCCTTTTCGCCATACAGCCACATCTGCATATCTTCGCCTGTCGTTTTATGATGCAGCAGCCAGCTCACCTCGATCACTAAGGTCGCGCCGTTTTCAAACCGCACAAACCCCGCCGCGAACTCCTCCACATCCCAGAAATCAGGGATCGGTCCCCCCCAGTTGCTGAACCAGCCCGGCTGGCGGCGCAAGCGGTCTTGGGTGATACCCGAAATGGCGACCGGTTTGGGATTGCCCATCATCCAGAGCGTGAGGTCCAATATATGCACCCCAATATCGATGCAAGGTCCTCCGCCCGCATGTTGCTTAGTCACAAAACCGGGACTGGTGGGCGCGCCGGACCGCCGGAGCATCCAGGAACGCGCATGGTACACATCGCCCAAAACCCCGCGGTCGATTTCCGCTTTCAAGGCTTTGGCAGAGCCGGTAAACCGGAAATGTTGGGCGGTCATCAGCAGTTTTCCGCTTTTGTCGCGCGCCGTGATCATCTGACGAATTTCGTCCGGGGTGGGCGCGAGGGGCTTTTCACAGATGACATGTTTACCCGCCTCCAGCGCGGCGATAGTCAGCGGCGCATGGTAACGGTTCGGGGTACACACGTCGATGATATCGATATCCGAGTCCGCAATCAACTGCGCGGGATCTTCATAAAGCCGGGTGATTCCCTCGCGTTCGCCCATACGCTGTAAAATCTCCGAGTTAATATCGGCAAACGCAACGAGTTCCGCATGGGGGCTTTCTTTCCATCCGGGATAATGGGTTCGAGCGATCCCGCCAACCCCAATCACGCCGACTTTCAGTGTCTTTGACATAAATTCCATTCCTCCAAATACTATATCCCGTTTGTTTTCGCAGCCCCGCCGCCGAATCCTACCGCTGACAGAGAAAATAGAGACACCGATTAACATCAAGTCTCGCTATGTCATTATCGGTGTTAATGGGTGTCATGAGGTACAATACCTATACGCATGAAACGGATCGCGATTTTAGGCTCGACGGGTTCCATCGGGCGGCAAACATTGGATGTTGTTCGGCGACTGCCCGACCGTCTGAGTGTTGTCGCGCTCGCAGCGAACACCAATTTAGGCGATTTAATCGACCAGGCGCGCGAGTTTGGCGTCAAAGCGCTTGGCATTCTTAACCCTATTCAGGCTCACATGAACGGACACAGCATCGCAGGCTTGACCATCAAGGAGGGGGTCGAAGGTCTCTGCGACTTAGTGCGAAATCCCGAAGTGGACCTGGTCGTTGTGGCTGTCGCTGGCATGATCGGCTTACAGCCCACCCTGGCAGCCCTGGACGCGGGCAAGCCGGTGGCTCTCGCAACCAAAGAGACGCTGGTCGCGGGAGGCGAGATCGTGATGGAACGCGCCAAAGCGCGCGGCGTCCCGATTTTCCCCATCGACAGCGAACACTCTGCCGTCTTCCAATGCTTGCGGGGCGAACGCCTCAGCCAAGTGGAAAAAATTATTCTTACCGCTTCAGGCGGTCCCTTCCTCAATTTGCCTCTCCCGGACCTAAACAATGTAACGATCCAGGAGGCATTGAACCATCCGAACTGGCGCATGGGCGCGAAAGTCTCTATCGACTCTGCCACCATGATGAATAAGGGATTGGAAGTGATTGAGGCGCGTTGGCTCTTTAATTTGGATTACGATCAGATCGAGGTGGCGATTCACCCGCAAAGCTTGGCGCACTCCATTGTCGCCTTGCAGGACGGTTCTTGGCTGGCACAGATCGGCGCGCACGATATGCGGATTCCGATCCAGTATGCCTTGACCTATCCTGAGCGTCTCAACACGCGCCTGCCCCGGTTGTCGATAAAGGACATGAGCATGATGACCTTCTTCGAACCCGATTTCAAACGTTTCCCGTGCCTTGCCTTAGCCTATGAGGCGGCGCGTAAAGGCGATACCTACCCCACCGTGCTGAACGCCGCCAACGAAGTGGCGGTGCAGATGTTCTTGAATGGAAAGATTCGCTTCACTGAAATCGCGGAGATGTGCCGGGTCGTGATGCGTGAGCATCGCCCGCAAAAAGTCAGTCTAACGACCATTTTGCAGACCGATGCATGGGCGCGCCAAACCGTAGAAGAAATTGTCGAATTCCGTCGTATGGAGGAGTTGACTTCATGACTGTGATTTACATTTTATTCATCTTTACCCTGCTGGTGGTTGCGCACGAGTTGGGACATATGCTTGTGGCAAAGTTTTTCCGCATGCGCGTGGAAGAGTTTGCTGTCGGCATGGGACCGCGAATCTTGCGTTTTGGCGTGGGAAAAGATGGCACCGAATACACCTGGCGGCTCTTCCCGCTTGGCGGCTTTGTCAAGATACCGGGAATGATGCCAGGGGAAGAACATGTGGAAGACGGGTTCCAATCTAAATCGCGCGCGGCTCGGTTCTGGACGATCTTTGCCGGACCGCTCGCCAGCCTGTTGACGGGCTTCCTACTGTTCTTAGCGGTCGGGATGACTGCCGGTATCCCCTCTAATAAGGCGCACCCGCAAGTATTGGGAATCCCCAAAGATGGTCCCGTCGCGTCGGTTGACTTCCAAAATCCGCAGGGCGTCACCTCAAAGTTGCAGAGCGGCGATGTATTAGTCAAAATCGATAACACGCCTATTGAGACCACAGACGATGCCCGGAAGATTATCGAAGCCAGCGCAGGCAAACCGATTACGCTCATTTTCCAGCGCGGCGATGAACAGATCACCGGACAAGTAACGCCGAAAGAAAGAGAGGAAGGCGGCAAGAAAGTGGGTAAGATCGGGGTTGCCTGGACACCTGCGCGCGAAAAGGTGGGATTGGTCAAAGCCGTGACTTACGCGGCGGAGAGAACCTATGTCGCTTGTTGGCTGATTCTGGATTTTCTGAAACGCTTGGTCTCTGGCAAAGGCAGCGCGGAAGAAGTGGGCAGTGTGATCACGATTGCGGGCGCAGTCAACAATCAAGCGCGTCTGGGAGCCGACTGGGTCATGGACTTAGCAGGCGACATCAGTATCACGCTGGCGGTGGTCAACCTCTTGCCCATTCCAGTTTTGGATGGCGGCTACCTGTTGCTCATTGCGATTGAGACCCTGCGAAGGCGCAAAATGTCTCCAGAAGCCTCCATGCGCGCTCAAATGGTGGGCTTAGTCATTGTGCTGATGCTCTTCGTTACGGTTATCTCTCTCGATGTCTACAAGTTAATCAATGGCAAAATGATTCGTTAAAGAACAGTAAAGAAAGGATGAAAAGTCAAGGAGGACGTGTCCTGATCGGCGCGGGAATCGCGCTTGCGCTGCTCACGGGGTTAATCTGGCTCTCCAAAGTGCCTATTTTTGTGGGCTACCGGTTAATCCTGCAGGGCGCGATTGGGATTCCTCCCAGCGAAAACGCCGGACTACTGGACGCATGGGATAACACCCTGCACGAAATGACGCCGATCTTGCTGACCGGCTTGGCAGTCGCGCTCGCGCTACAAGCGGGACTGTTCAATATCGGCGCGGCAGGACAACTGACGGTGGGCGCATGCGCGGCAGCTTGGATCGGCGCGCGATTTACTTTGCCTGCTCCTGTTCACCTTCCCTTCGCGCTGTTGGCGGGCGCAGCGGCAGGCGCGGTCTGGGCTTGGCTGCCTGCCTGGTTGAAAATGAAACGAGGCGCGCATGAAGTGATCACCACGATCATGTTCAATTATCTCGCGCTCTACTTCACGCATTGGCTGGTCACTGAGGTGATTAAAGACCCTGAGTCCGATGCCCCCAAAACGGCTGCTATTGCCGAAACCGCGCAACTACCTTTCATCGGCAGCTTTCTCTTTACCAGTTGGGGTTTTGTGCTGGCGGTTGCGCTCGCGCTCGTTCTGTGGGCGCTGCTGTATCAAACTGTTTGGGGCTACGAAACGCGCGCGACCGGTTCGAACCCCGACGCGGCGCAGGCAGCAGGCATCCCGACTCACCGCCGCGCCATCACTGCCTTTATGATGTCGGGCGCGCTGGCAGGACTGGCGGGCGCGGTGGAGGTCTGTGGACTGCATTACAACTTCTTTGAAGGCTTTCCCAGTGGCTATGGCTTCGACGGAATTGCGGTCGCGCTTCTGGCTGGCAATCACCCTGCCCTGACGATCGGAACGGCTTATCTGTTCGGCGCGCTGCAATCGGGCACCTATAACTTACATGTCGCGACCGGAGCCCCAAAAGAGATCGCGATTATTATGCAGGGCGTGCTTATTTTATTTGCGCTGTCGCTGCGCTTGGGCAAACGCGCACCTGAAAAGTAATGAGACGACCATGAACGAAATCCTCAATTTGGAACTGCTAAACGCGGCGATACGCAACGCGGCTCCCTTGATTTTTGCTGCGCTGGGAGGGCTGCTCAGCGAACGGTCAGGCGTGGTGAACATCGGTTTAGAAGGTATGATGTTGATGGGCGCGTTTGTCAGCGCGTGGATCGCTTTGTTGACCGGAAGTTTGTGGCTCGGACTGTTCGGCGGTGTGATGGCGGGCGCAATGCTGGCGCTGATCCATGCCTATGCCACCCAACAATGGCGCGCGGACCACGTGATTAGCGGGGTGGCGGTGATCTTGCTTGCCAGCGGACTCACGACCTATCTCTTCCGCCGATTTATTATCCCGATGGAAGAAGCCGGCAAGACGTCGGTCGTAGGCGTCTTCCCGTCATTTGAGGCAGAATGGATGGAAAGTAACCCGCTTGGCTTGCTGCTGAAAGGACAAAACTGGATGGTGCTTTTTGCGCTCTTCTTGCCCATCGCCATTCATCTCATCATGAAACGCTCCCGTTGGGGCTTGAGGCTTTTCGCTGTGGGAAACGACTCGCAAAAAGCGCGCTCGATGGGTGTGCCAGTCCGCGCCTTGCGCTATCAAGGCGTATTGTTATCTGGCGCGTTGGCAGGATTGGCAGGGGTTTTTCTCACGCTTGCTTTAACTGGGCAATTTCGCGAAAACATGAGCGCGGGCAAAGGATTCATTGCGCTGGCTGCGCTGATCTTCGGGCGATGGACACCGTGGGGCGCGGTAGGCGCGGCGTTGGGCTTCGGCTTTTTTGAGGCGCTACAGTTGCAACTGCAGGGTAAACAGGTAGTCGCTCACGCATTAGGAGCGGATGATGGGTGCTTATGGTGCAGGTGGTTGCAGAGGTTAGGGAACAAAGAAACAGAGCTACTGACAGGGCATGAACTGCCGACCGACCTGTTGCTCATGCTGCCTTATTTATTGACCGTCATCGCCATGATCGGTCTGTTCGGTAAGATGAAACCGCCTTCCGATTTGGGCAACCCCTGAACAAATAAAAAATGAACGCAGACGAAGATAGCCACGCCTGCGTTCACTGTTTAATGGATACGGTCGTCGATTAGGACGCTTTTGCTCGACCGTTTTTGCGGGCGCGGCGAGCGCGCACGTTCTTCAGCCCGAAGCGATATTTGCCGAAGGCTTCTTCGATGCGTCCTGTCGTAATGAGTTGGGCGAATTCCTTCGCTCCATCGACTTTTGCCTGATTAGGCTTGCGTTTACGAATGGCTTTGATTGTATCACTCATATCCAGATCTCCCTCTTTGAAGGCGATAAGCACGTCGGTGAGATATTGATCGCGTTTATCAAGTGTAGTCATATAGGTTTACCTCCAATGTCCACTATAATAATACCACAAAAAGCATAGGTATTTGTCAACTTTTCTCATGTTTTAGTACGCTTTTTTGCTCTCGAGGGTTCCTTCAGGTAAACTTACTGTATGCGATTGGGCGTTTTTAAGAGTTGGTTGAAGAAAGTTGGACAGACAATCACCCGCCGCGGCGTGGATGAAGAATTGCTGGAAGAATTAGAGGAAGCCTTGATTACCGCCGACGTCAATGTCTATGCGGTCGAGAAGTTAATGAATCAGTTGCGCGAAGAGGCGCGTTCGCAACGATTGCGCGATCTGGACAGTGTGCGCGACTACCTGAGAACCTACCTGCGCGATTGGTTGGGCGATCCAGTGCCGCTGAAAGTCAGCGCTCAGCCGCCAACGGTCTATCTGTTTGTTGGCGTAAACGGCGTCGGGAAAACAACCAGTATCGCGAAATGCGCCCGCTGGCTGACCCAGCAACAGCAGAAAAGGGTGCTGGTGGCGGCAGGCGATACCTTCCGCGCAGCGGCGATTGAACAGTTGCAAATCTGGGCAGACCGTGTGGGCATCGACATCGTGAAACACCGCGAGGGCGCGGACCCCTCAGCCGTGATTTTCGACGCGGTTCAAGCCGCCAAAGCGCGCGGATTCGATTATGTCTTAGCCGATACCGCTGGACGCCAGCATACCCGCGGACACTTGATGGAAGAGTTGAAAAAGATATACCGAGTCACCGAAAAAGCGTTGGAACGCGCGCCCGATGAGGTGCTGTTGGTGCTGGATGCGGTGGCGGGACAAAACGCGATCCGCCAAGCGGAAGAGTTCGGCAAGGCGCTCCCCCTGACCGGCGTGGTATTGACCAAAATGGATGGTACGGCGCGCGGCGGCGCGGTGCTTTCTATTCGCGAACAACTGGGCATCCCGATTAAATTGGTCGGCACCGGCGAAAAAGCGGAAGACCTGCAGCCCTTCCAAATCGATACGTTTGTGGAAGGCTTGTTGCAAATCGACGAGACAGAGGAATAAACTTACCTCTTCCCCTCTCAGAAACGCACGCCCAATTTCGCGCTGCCCCCATACCGCGGGCGGTTTGGATCGGGCGAGTCGATGCGAGGAAGGGTCGCAGTCGCATCCAGCGAAAAATCGAACCAGCCCAACGAGCGCGTAAAGCCCAACCGGATCAGACGTTCCCGAACAAGCGAACTGCTGAGCCAATCGGTCTGGCGATAATCGACACGAAACAAAGTTGCCGGGTCTAATTGACGCTGCAACCCAAAAGTCAAATTGCGCTCCCGGTTGTCCTGTCCAATCTGGCGCGCTTCGCCAAACCCCGCGCGCACCTGCCAGCCTTCCCACTGCCAAGCCACATCGTGCGCGTGCCGCTGGCGGTTGGAGGGTCTGCCCTGCGCGTCCTCCGCGCGATCCGCGAAGTTGCCGCTCAATTGCAAATTCGGCAGTAAACTCCATTGCCATTCATAACGCTGCGCCGTTTCATGCGAGTCGAATAACCCTTCATAGTGTCTGCGCTGAGCGCGAATTTGGAGCGTCTCCAACGGGCGCGCCGTCACATCATAGCCGCGCATCTGTCCCGCATCTTCACGCGCTTTGATTTCGCCCCCGACTTCTAATCGCGGGTCCAAAGATGCCCCAAAACGCATCTGCGCCGAGCGTTGGGTCGCCTCGTTCTGAACATGCTGGTCTACCTGCGCGCTGCTGGAGAAAATGCCATAACGCGCTTGCAAACCCAGCTGAGTCTGCTGCTGTTCGTTTGCGCCCTGCGACTCCATCTTATGCGTCACATTCGCTTGCGCGATTCGCCCCGTCGCCTGCGCCGAAATCTGCGTCTTGTTTAAGGGGTCTGCTTCGCCCGCAACCTGCTGGGTATGTTCCACCTTCACGCGCGCATCGCGCAGAGGGTTCGCTTGCAACGAAAAACGATCCGTCACCAATTCTGGGCGATCTGTTTCCGACAGAACCGAGCGTTCCGCGTTCAAAGAAAACTGCCGCTGCGAATACCCCAACGCAGCCTGCCATCGCTGGCGCAACCAATCGATTTCGCTGGTAGAAGAGGCTTGGCTCCATCCCACCGAACCCTTCCAACGGTCGCTAGGTCGCCAATCTAAACCGACTTGATAAATCTCTTGTCCGCTTTGCGCATTGAAGGCGCGCGCTTGAGAAAACTCTTCATCGGCGCGGCTATACGAAGCGCTGGCGCGAACAGCGCCAGACTGCCAATTGCCTGCCAACCGGAACAAGTCGGGCGCGTTATCATCTGGGCTGTTCATCAAATAGGTTCCTTCCAACCCTGCCCGATGGCTTCCCCACTTGCCATAAAGCCCCAAAATCCGTTCGCTCTCGCGGTCGGTTCCCGTCACACGCCCCATCAAACCCAATTCTGCGCCGCCGATATGCAGCAAGTCCATCTGCAATGGCACATCCGCCCGGTCCACATTCCGCGCTGAGCTGCCCTTCAGAACCTGGTACGAAACGCGAACTGCCTGGCCATAGGCAAGAGGGTTTTTGAAGGTGATTCTGCCGTTCTGGGCATCGAAGGTGTAATCCGCGCCGCGTTTCAACCACTGCTCATTCACAAAAACGCTCTCGCTGCCGCCCGCGATTTTGCTCCAACGCAACGTATAAGGTCCCTCTGCGCCGCGCCCGTGCAGGGTATCCATCACCCACTCTTGCGCCGCCGCGAAGGGCAACAACGCCCAAAAACTCAGAATTAGAATGAAGAGTTTCATAATCAAGTCCATTTGTTTTACGATTCTCACATAATTATAGACGATTTTGCGGGCAGACTGTTTCGCATAGAGGGGCGCAGTTGCACGCCCCTTGAAGTATCCACTTCGGCTCTAAGGCACACAAGGCTGCCCAAACAAGAACAGTGTAATCAAGATATCCACATCATCGACAACGCCATCGAAGTTGAGATCCTCCAAAATACCCTCGCCTTGCTGTCCGAAGTTCAACAATACACGCAACAAGTCATTGTCATCCACGATACCGTCCTGATTGAGGTCAGGACAGGGATTCAGGTAAGACATTTCCCGCGAAATTGCATCCGCTGCGGGCAGATATGCGCCTGGGACCGACGGGGTATGCGATAGGGTCATCTCCCGCGAAACTGCATCGATGACAGGCAGATAGACTCCGGGTATCGAAGGCGAATGAGACACAGTCATCTCCCGAGAAATGGCGTCAGTGATCTCTGCGCCCCCTGCTGGAAAGAAATCATTATGACCCCAGTAGAACAATCCCAGAAAGGGATTTCCCAGAGGCAGCGGATTCCGGTCATAACAAGCCAATACACAGGTCTGTGAACTCATCCACAGGAGCCATAGATAGATGAATGGTTTCCATTTCATGAGCGTTTCTCCTATCACGGCGCAGAGGCGCGGACCTGCAGCGTCATCATGCCGGGTGGCAGCGCCAAGGTTGCTTCGTAGACGGAATTGGCATCGTTCCCGCTCACCCGCGTCGCATTGACCGTGAAGTCATCTCCTGCGAACCTCACGACGCGCACAACGACGTTCCAGTTGGATGGAACATTTTGCGCTGCGATCCGAATGGTGACAGTTCCGCTGCTGCCCACAGACATATCCGGCTGGTCGAAGCGAGCCGAAGGGTCAGAAGGCGCGTTTTGACCTGCTACTTGAACAATCCGAACCGAAGGCGCGCTGTTCGGCGGCCAAATCAGGGGGGGATTACCGGGAAGCCCCACCGAGATGGAACCCATAATGTTGCCATTGAAAGCCGAATGGTTCACCTCAATTCGCACACGACCTGGACTGGCAGATGACCATTGCGCAAAGATACTGCCATCGCCTTCCAACCGATCCGCCACTAAACGAACCGAGCCGCCGCTGCCATAAGACACAGAGCTATAGAGATTGACTCCTTCCGCTCTGATACTGGAACCTGTTGAGAGAACAATTCGACCGCCCGCCACAATCAGAATCGCGCCGCCACCGGTTCCTGAAGGGAGATGTGTCGAGCTTAAGCCTGCGCCGCCGCTTCCGCCAATGAGCGGCACGATCTGCGGATTTCCATACGCGATTCCTCCGCCTGCGCCGCTGCCAGGCGATGCGTAGCCTGCATCGCCTGGCTCACTTCCAAGATAACGCGCGCCGCCAGGACCAAAACCTGCCGAGCCTGCAGGCGAAGAAGAATTACTCAGTCCCCTGCCGCCACGAAAACCTCCAGGACCAGGGATAATGAAGCCCATAAATTGATCGTAAGTTATGAGGTTAATCGTGGTGTTTTCGATAATCACGTCGCCTTGCACCAACCAAACCACAGGCGCATTGGAACGGTGATTGATGAAATTCAAGGTCGCGGCAGTGAGGGTGACAGAACTATATTTGAAAACCACTGCCCACCGATCGGGATCATACACTCCATTGCCATTACCGGGCGTATTCCAGGCGCCGGTCGTTGCCAGCCTGAGGTCAATCGTAGTATTAGAAGTGGCATTTAACGCCCCATCAGAACCATCTGATGGCACATTTAATTGCGCATGGGAATGAGCCAACATGGCAACTGATACACTCAAGATAATAACAACTCGTTTAATCATGTGTGTCTCCTCCATGGTATACATAGAACCGACATGCCTGCAATTCCTTCTGGTTTTCGACAAAAATCTCTTTTTCCTCGTAAATCCACAGACGGGAGACCGTTTCAAAGATGGCATAACCTCATTGGCAGCGCGCTGAGCGGTCAAACCGAAGGTGAGGCGAGTGGCAAAACCAACAATATGGAAAACGACTCTCATCAGCACCGTCCAGCGCCACCGCCACACTACCCCCTGCGGCGCCACCGCAGGGGGGTTTTTTGAAGAGCAGAAAAACTTCGTTTGCTGGACTCCTGTGAGTTGAATTGGAAATCGCTGGAGGCGGGTGGGGAGGAACCCGCCTCCTGGGGTAGGGGGAGGTGCGACCAAGTTGACTTCCACTTTTGAGAGCGCGTCAGTCAACTGGTTCCCATGTCCAACCCCTATTATCGGTTATCGTGAGGGTAATCCTCAGTTGGGGAAAACCCTCCCTCCCGATCCCTTCGTCCCCTTATTTTTCCCGCAATTTTAACCTAAAACAGGAAAACAGTTCCCTCTGTCGAACGTCTAATCGGAAGTAGGAGGAGGACGCTTTTATGTTCAAACAAATCAAAGGATTTCTGATTTTAGCCAGCCTGATGAGCCTCTGCGCCGTCGCGCTGGCGGACTTCGACGCCTATCTCAAAAAGCCGGAACCGGCTTATAAATGGGAGAAAAAGAGCGAAAAGAAAGTGAACGGCGGCACGATTTACGAACTGCATCTCGTTTCACAAACCTGGCAAGGCATGAACTGGGAACATGCGGTTCAGGTTTTCTACCCAGACGATCTGAAATATGCTCACTTTGCCACGCTTCTGAATACGGGTGGGAACCCCAACCCGCGCGAAGAGGCGCTTGCGATGACCGTCGCCAAGCAGTCGGGCGGTATTTTTGTGGTGCTTTACAACATCCCCAAACAGCCCCTGTTCAACAACCTATACGAAGATGCCTTGATCGTCTATACCTGGCTCAAGTATTTAGAGACCGGCGACACCAGCTGGCCCTTGCACTTCCCGATGGCAAAAGCCGTCATCCAATGCATGAACGCCGTGCAAACCTTTGCCGAATCGGAGAAAAAACCTGCCGTCAGAGAATTTATGATTACCGGCGCGTCTAAGCGCGGCTGGACCACTTGGCTGGTTGGCGCGAGCCGTGACCCCCGCGTGAAAGGAATCGCGCCCATGGTCATCGATACCCTGAACATTCCCGCGCAAATCCCCCACCAACTCGCCTCCTATGGCGAAGCGAGTGAGCAAATCCGCGACTACACCATGTCTGGCATGCTGGAAAAATTGAATACGCCGGAGGGCAAGAAACTACTGGAATTGGAAGACCCCTACAGCTACCGGGACCGCTATACGATGCCGAAGCTGATTATTAACGGCACCAACGACCGCTATTGGACCCAAGACTCTCTCAATCTCTATTGGGATGGCTTGAAAGGACCCAAATGGGTTCTCTATGTGCCGAACAGCGGGCATGGCTTGGAAGACCGGGTTCGAGTATTGAATACGATGTCGGCATTCTCGCGCAGCCTCGCCTCGAAAAAGCCGTTCCCTGCCCTGAACTGGGAAATCCATGAAAACGAAAAAGGAATCGCATTCACTGCTAAAGCGGACCCCAAAGCGCGCGAGGCGCGGCTCTTCAGCACGACCTCCGACACGCTGGACTTCCGAAATTCCAAATGGACCTCCACCCCTATCAGCGGCGCGGAAAACCGTTTTGAAGCGATCCTTTTGCGTCCTGAAAAGGGAAATGCAGTCGGATATGTGGAGATGGTTTTCGATATCGATGGACAACCTTTCACGCTCACAACTCAGCTCAGAATCATCAAGAGCGGAGCAAGTAAGTAAATCACATTTGCCCCTACCGGCACTTCTCGCGAATGCAGGAATCCACCGTAGGGGCAGCTCCCTATGATTGCGTAGGAATCCAGTGTATCTCCCCCAATATACGCCATTTGGCGTATGCTGCTTCCCGCTGAAATCCGTTATAATATGAGGTACTATTTGATTAAAGAGGAGACTTTGAATGCAGCGATATTTTATTGGCTTAGTTCTATTGATTTCAGGATGCTGTCTCGGCAACGCTGCGAGCAAGGCATGGACTGGCGTGGTCAGTACCAGTTGGAGTAACGCCTCCAACTGGGCCCCTTCCGGCGTGCCGGTGAATGGCGATGATGTGACAATATCCGCCGTTGCGATTCGCATGCCGAACTACTCCAGCGGTACAGTGAGCCTCAACTCTCTAACTGTCAGCGGCACGCTCACAATTTCAGGCGGGCAAATCACAGTAGCGACCAATTCCACGATGACGAACCTGAACCTGTCTGGCGGGACATTGACCGGCAATGTGAACTTCACTATCAACGATACCTTCAATTGGACCGGCGGCACACTCTCTGGAACCGGCACATTCACTATTTCCTCTTCAGCAGTGTGCAATATCAGCAGCGCAAACACCAAGACCCTCAATGCGCGTACTTTAACTAATCTTGGCGAGATCAACTGGAGCGGAACAGGCAACCTGCAGGCGGTCAATAACCCCACCCTGAACAACGGAATCGCTGGGGTCATCAACATCCAGTCAGCAGCCGATTGGGTGGGGGGAGGCACCATCAATAACCAGGCATTGATTACTCAAAACCAACAACTTCGTGGGCATATCGTCAAATCAGGAACTTCAATCACAACGATAGGCGCATCCGTGAATAACAACGGGCAAATCACGGTCCTGAGTGGGGTCTCTCTCAGTTTTGATGCTGGGGGGATTGGCGGCAGCAACAGCATCTTCAACTGTGCAGGCACATTGAACTTCCCACTTGGCACAGTGTTCACCTTCAACACCGGTTCTTTGGTCCAAGGCACAGGACAAATCAATGTTTCCGGCGGCACGGTCAACTGTAACGGCACTTATAATCTAACAACACCAAACACATCGCCCGCAGCGATCGTACTTGGGGGAGGCGCGCTTAACTTCAACCCGAATGCGACCCTCCAATCTTTGGGGTCTTGGATTCGGGTGGCAGGGGGAACGCTGGACCTCAACAGTGGAGAGGCTCCAATCGTTCAGAAGTTCGAACTCCTCTCCGGCTCTCTCCTCGGAAGTGATAGGCTCATTGTCATGAATGAGATGTTATGGAGCGGTGGTCAGATCGCAGGCAGTGGGGTCTTGGAACTGCGTCCCACATGTCAAACCAGCCTCAGCGGCGCAGCGGTGAAACAATTGGGCGGAACCCGCGCGATTGACAATTCAAGTGACATTCTGTGGACCGGCAGCGGTAATGTGCAATGCAGCGGTTCCCCAGTTTTCAATAACATGCCCAACGCGGATATCACGATCCAGACCGGCGCAGATTGGACGGGCAGCGGCGTGTTTAATAATTCTGGCAACTTGATTGAAGGACAATTTGGCAAAGTAATCAAAATGTATTCCGCTACAGGCGAGGAGACCGAGTTTGCTGTTCAGTTCAACAATGATGGCAGGGTCGAAATACAGCAAAGCGCGGTTTTACGAATGTCTGGGGGCGGTGTTCACAACGGCGCGTTTTTGATTAACAGCGCCCTCTCGCTGAACGGAGGCACAACGACCTTCAACAGCGGTTCTTTGGTAAATGGGGACGGGCAGGTCAAACTCACCATAGGAACCGTTCACTTCAACGGAACCTATAACTTAACGCCCACTTCCCCACTTGCATCAACAGTGGTCAGTTCAGGTACGTTCAACTTCAATCCCAGCGCAAATCTGCAAAGCATAGGGCACTTTGCCCTTGTAGGCATCGGTGGGACCCTCAACCTGAGTAGTGGAGAGACTGTCACCCTCGATGACCTTGATTTGTTAGGCGGAACGATTACTGGCAGTGATGTTGTTCATGTGAATGGCGCGTTCAACTGGACGGGAGGCTCCATTGCTGGATCAGGAGCGTTCCGTTTGTTGCAAAACTGCCTGTTCACGATTGGCGGGGTGCTTTCAAAGCAAATCCAAGGCACACGCTTCCTGCAAACCTATGGCACTTGTGTTTGGGGCGGGACCGGCAATATCATCGCAGATGCGACCGCGAGCTTTGGGAACTTCGGAACTTTCAATATGACTTCAAATGCGGAATGGATTGGAGGTCGAATTGATAATACTGCGCAAATCAACTATACAAGTTCTGATGAGAAGCAGATCAATGCGCAAGTCTTCAACACAGGTTCTATCCGCATACCCGATTCGGGTTCCATCCTTCGCTTGACGGGCAGTTTCTCACAATCAGATGCGAATGCGACCCTGTTTGTTGGGAAGGGCGCGCAGTTGGCAACCAACACAACGCTGAATATCAACTTCGGATCGCTCAGTTCGGGGAATGGTACAGCAATAATTACAGGAAATATCTCTGTCGCTCAAAGCCGGCTTGTGCCTGGCACACAGGAAGTATCAGGCAAAATTCAATTGGAAGGCAACTATACGCAGACGCAGAATGGAGAAATGATTATCGACTTAGGCGGCGTGAACAACCTTCCCAACAACCTGCAGTTCGACCAAATCATCGTACCAGGCAATAACCGGACCGTGAGTCTGCGTGGAAAAATAACGCTCAATCATATGGGTGCGTACCAACCCTCCCTCTGCGATGAAGTCATCATTATCGAACTGACCGGCGATACACAGACCCAAGTCAATGGAACCTTTGATGAAGAGGAAGTGATTGGCTTCGATCCGTTCTTGGTCATGCCCAAAGTCATCTATGAACCCAAAAAGGTCAAAATACGCATGATCCCTAAGCGTCTGGGCGATGTGGATGCTGATGGCTGCGTCAACGATGAAGATCTGCTGGAAGTCCTGTTTAACTTTGGCAGAACGAGTGATTTCCCTTGCGGCATAGACATCATCATTGACGGGCGCATAGATGATGAGGACCTCCTGGAAGTCCTGTTCAACTTTGGATTGGGCTGCTGAGCCTCTGTCATGCCGAGCGCAGCCAAGGCATCTGTTTTTTGAGTTTTGAGGCAGTCCCATGCAGGGGCTGCCCTCTCAATCTCCTTCTCCCGATTCACTCCCACCTAACAATCATCAGCGTCGGCAGATTAGCCGATTTCAAAGCGTCGTTTAACGCGCCTGCATCATTCAGAATCGCTTTAATCTCTTGCCGGATCGCTTCATACTCGCCTTTCACCTCTTCGAAATAGGCGATATGCTGCGGCATGGGACCGGTCAACGAAGCCATCGTTCCATAAACCGCGTTCAGACGCGAGCCTAACTTCTGCCCCCGTGACCAAAAATTCGAACCGGGCGGATTCTCGATTTTCAGCCGGGTCGCTTCAATCCGCTTCAGGTGATCCTCCAACGATTTACTCAACGCTTCGGGAATCGGTTTGTCGGTGTCGCGCGCGCTTTGCTGCAGGTTCTTGATTTGCGTTTCCAAGTTGTTGATGGCGCGTGTGCCGCCATTCAGCGAATCGATCATCGCGCGAGTTTCCAGCGCGTACTGGTGACCTGCGCGCATCTGCAAAGCGAACGGTTCCAATGAGGAATCGATTTTTACCGCGAAGGACTGCTCAAAACTTTCCTGCCCTAAGGTCAATCTTGCTCGGTAAATACCTGGCAACGCGGGAGGACCCACTGCGCCGCCACCAAAGCGACCACCGCCGCCACCACCCGGAGGAGCAGGCGCGCCCTCCCCTTCCTCGCTCAAGGGGCGAGCAGAGATACGCAGGTCCCACACAACCCGGTTAATCCCGCCATCTCTGGGTAAGTTGCGCAGCGAGCGGACCACCTTGCCCTGCGCATCCAAAATGTCCAACCGCAAAGTCGTGTTTCGTTCCGGTCTTTCTTTCAGATAATAATAGAGAATCGCGCCGGAGGGCGGGTTGGATGCTCGCAGGGGGCGGTCGCCGCCGCCATACCTCGCAAAACGCGAAGTGTAGTGCCAAGCCGCGCGAGGCTCCAGCAAATGGGCGGTCTTTGAGACGATTTGCGCATTCATCTGTTGCAGAGGGCTGGCGTCATCCAAAACCCACAAGCTGCGCCCATGCGTCGCCACTACCAGATCGTTCTCTAATGGGTGAACCAGTATATCATGCACCGCTGCATGGGGTAATCGCCCAAAATGCAGGCGATGCCAATGTTCGCCCGCATCAAACGATCCGAACAAACCGACCTCTGTGCCGCAATAAAGTAGATTCGGGTTTTTCGGGTCTTCACGCACCACCCACACATAAGCGTTTTCAGGCAGCCCCTGGGTGATTTTCTTCCAGGTCCTACCACCATCGGTCGACTTATAGACATAGGGATTCGAGTCATCCAGCATGTGACGGTCAAAGGAAGCATAAACCCGGTTGGCATCGGCGCGGGAAGGCTCAATATGCGAAACGGGCGAATGGTTGCCTAAATCCGGCACATTCTTTATCAGATTGTTCCAGGTCGCGCCGTTGTTGCGAGTCACCTGCAAATTGCCGTCATCAGTCCCCACCCAAATCACCCCGCGCTCCAGAGGCGACTCCGCAATGGAAATAATAGTGCAATGATACTCGGCAGTCGTGTTCTCGATCCAAACAGGACCGCCCGCGTCCTTCTGTTTCTCTTTGTTATCGGTGGTCAAATCGGGACTGATGATAATCCAATTCGTGCCGAAATCAGTCGATTTGAACAACACATTGCCGCCGATATAAACCGTGTTTTTGTCGTGGGGCGAGGGAATGATGGGCGTATTCCAGTTGAAACGATACCTCAGGTCACCGACCGGTCCCCCGTCATTTCGCCGCGGCTGAGGGCTGATGTTCACCTGCACGCCGCTCTGCATATCCGTACGCACGATGTTCCCGCCCTGCGATTCGGTAATGATTAAATTCGGATTGTCGGGATGAATCAGCGCATAGAACCCATCGCCGAAGCTGACCATCTGCCAATGCTCATTCACAATCGCATTTTCTTTTGATCTCGCGGGTCCAACCCACGTGCCGTTATCCTGCAGCCCTCCGCATAACGAATAAAAAGGCGCTTCCATACTGGCATAAACTTGGTAATATTGCGCTAAGGGAATATTGTTGACCGTATCCCATCGCGCGCCGCGATTAATAGAATAAGCGATTCCGCCATCGTTGCCCCCCCAAACGAAATGGGGATTTTTCGGATCGATCCAGATGGAATGATGGTCGCTATGCACCCGGCTCGCAATGGTATTGAAGGTTTTGCCGCCATCGATTGAGACAAAAAGAGACGCTGCAATAGCATATACGCGGTTCTCATCTACCGGGTCGACTCGCAAATCAGAATAATAGAATCCGCGTGATACGATGTTCTTTTCTGAATGAACTCGCTGGAAACTTTCGCCCCGGTCATCGGAGCGATAAAGCGTGCCTTCCTGCGATTCGCAAATCGCATAAACGACTTGCGGGTTGGATGGCGCAACTTTAATGCCAATACGCCCCAGCAGTTTCGGCAAACCATTTTCCAATTTGCGCCAGGTGTTGCCGCCATCGGTCGATTGGTAGACCCCGCCCTGCTCGCCGCCGCTGGTGTGAGTCCATGGCTTGCGCTCAAACTTCCATATCGCTGCATAGAGGATATTGGGATTTACGGGGTCGATATCCATGTCCGCCGCGCCATGCTGGTTGTCAATGTAGAGCGTTTTTTGCCAAGTCTTGCCCCCATCCCGCGTTACAAAGATGCCGCGTTCCTCATTCGGACCGTAGGCATGCCCCAACGCCGCCACATAGACCGTGTTCGAATCTTTGGGATGAACGATAACGCGGGAAATATGGCGCGTGTCCTTTAGTCCCTTGAAACTCCAGGTCTTGCCGCCATCGTTGGAATGGTAAACGCCCGCGCCGAAAGAGACGCTGTTGCGAACATTCGACTCGCCCGTCCCCAGCCAAATCACCTCCGGGTTTTGCGGGTCCAAAGCGAAATCGCCCACCGAATGGGTCTCATACTTCTCGAACAAGGGCGTCCAATCGATGCCCATATTGGTCGTTTTCCATAAGCCTCCTGTCCCTGTTCCGACATACACCGTGAACGGATTTCCGGGCAGCCCCTCTATATCGGTCACACGACCGCCCATGTTGGCAGGTCCGATGTTGCGCCAATCGAGGCGGTCATAGATTTTGGGATCAATCGGTTGCGCGAAGACGAATAAAAGCGATAGCAGAGATAACAAACCTGTGGTTAAACCGCGAAAATTGTATACCCTCATAAGGTTCCTGTTCGCTGTCAATCCTCATAAATCCTGCTGCAGGCTCAGCAATAAGAAAAACGCTGCCCGCCGTCATTCCCGCGAACGCGGGAATCCACGAGAATCAGACTTGTTCGAGAAGCTTTCATGCGAAGCGCATAAAGAGTCGAAACCATCTGAATTCTACTCAGAAAGAAAATTCTCGCAAACTTTCATCTGAAATTCATTTTCAATCTTTCGCTCTTCGCGTAAATGCTGTATAATAAAAGAAGTTCCTGTTACAAGATCCCTCATAGGAGGTTTCTCATGAATCGTTCCATGTTAAATGTATTGGCAGTTTTGACACTCAATCTGATGAGCTTGCCGTTCGTTCCAGCAGAAACAATTACCTGGACGGGCAATGGTGGCAACGAGTCCTGGCACACGCCGGGCAATTGGGACCTCAACCGCCAACCGGTCGATGGAGATGATGTGGTGATTCCTGCTGTCACCGGTACTCTATCCGTGATCTACTCCACGGGAACCGTCAATCTAAATAGCCTGACGAGCCACGAACATATCCGGCTGACAAACGGCACGCTGAACCTCGCTTCAACTTCCCAGATCAATGAGGCGTTCACCCAATCCGGCGGAACACTGGGCGGAGCGGGAAATCTCACCATCACTGGACTGTTCACATGGTCTGGCGGGACAATGCATGGGGGCGGTATCACGAACGCAAACGGTGGGATACAACTTACCAATACCGTGGGGAGCAACCTACAACTGACCGAACGCACCCTCAACAATGCGGGGACAGCAAACTGGACCGGCGCGGGACTCATCTTTAGTTCTTCCACAGGCATCTTCAACAACCTGAATGGAGCGACTTTCAACATCCGCTCCGACAGCGCATGGCTATCCGGCATCATCAACAATTTTGGCACGGTCGATAGATTCGGCACGAATGGCGAAACGACCATCGGTGCCGCTTTCAACAACCAAAACCAAGTCAATGTGATAACGGGAACCTTGAAACTGACCGGAGGGGGAACCAGTAATGGTGACTTCTCTGTGGAGACGGGCGGCGCGCTGAATTTCAACAACGGCACATTCAACTTGAACGCCGAGACTTCTTTTGCTGGATCGCTTATCCTACTCACGGGCGGCACGCTGAATGTTGTTGCCGACATCCATGCCGCAAATTTTCAAATGCTTGGCGGCACTTTGACTGGACCTGCCACTTTCACCATTGACGGGTTTTTCCTCTGGGAGGGCGGCGCGATGCGTGGCACAGGAACGACCCAACTGAATGGGGAGGCTGTCGTGAGGGGCGCAAACACCAAACAGTTGCTGGATACGCGCACTTTTAACAATGCAGGACAGATGAGCTGGGAAGGAACCGGCAACTTCACCAACACGGCTTCAACCACCTTCAACAACCAGACGGGAGCGACTTTCGCGATCCAAACCGATGCTGATTGGTCAGGAGGTACCTTTAACAACAACGGTCAAGTGAACAAACTCAGCGCGGGAGAGACCCAATTCAGCGTGACTTTCAACCAGAACAACGAAGTGAACATCGATGTTGGAACCATCACATTCACAGGCTCTGGCGCAAGCACAGGCGAATTTGATATCGATACGGGAGCGGTCTTCAATCTTGCTTCGAATTACACTTTCAATGTAGGCAGCGCTCTGAATGGCGCGGGTCTTGCTCGCCTTTCCGGCGGGACATTGACTGTCGCGGCGAATACGGATGTCAATCATTTTGAGATGACTGGGGGCACATTGACAGGAAATGCTGAGTTGGAAATCAATGTTTCATTCACCTGGTCGGGCGGTATTATGCGCGGCGCGGGCAAAACACGCCTGAATGGAACGGGTATCCTTACCGGCGCGCTTTCCAAGCAACTGCTCGACACGCGCGTATTTGACAATGCAGGGACTATCACCTGGACGGGTACAGGCAACCTAAGCCATTCCGCAACTGCAATCTTCAATAACTTGACCGGTGCAGCCCTGAATATCCAGACCGATGCCGACTGGTTCAATGGGATTTTCAACAACGCTGGCACCATCACAAAGTCCGTCACCGCTGGGGAAACTCAATTTACGGCGGTCGTCAATAATAACAGCAGCCGGGTGAATGTGCAGACCGGTCTTCTAAATTTTAGAAGCGGTGGCGGCAACGACAACGTCACTTATGACGTCAGTGCGGGAGCAACTGTCCGGTTCTCCGGCGGAACCTGCCATTTCAATGCTGGCTCCGACTTTGACGGTACAGGCATAGTGGACTTCGCGGGTGGAATCAACCATGTGAACGCCAGTTTTTCCTACAGCGGTCATACGACTATCAGTGTAGGTACAACGAATTTCAATGACCATATTACATTAAACACCCTCACCTTGTCAAGTGGAGCGATGGGCGGAAATGGGGAAGTCGATCTCGATGGACTATTCACCTGGTCAGGCGGCATAATGCAAGACAATGGCATCACGAACGCGAACGGAGGCGTAAATATCATTGGCGCGAACCCGAAAAACATCGCCCATAACCATATCTTCAACAATGCGGGAACTGCGGTATGGACGGGATTAGGGAGTGTCGGTGTGAACCCAACCGCCACCTTCAACAATCAGCCCGGCGCGATCTTTGATATTCAGACCGATGCCGATTGGTTTAATGGGACTTTTATCAACAATGGCACCGTGATAAAATCAGGAGCCGGGGATACCCAAATCAACTCCACTTTTACAAACCATGATACCCTTATCATAGAGGCAGGCACTCTCAGCCTCAGCGGGAACTTTACCAACTTTGCCAATAACACACTGACCGGAGGGCGATATCGTGTGGCTTCCAATTTCCGGTTCGTCAACGCCGATATCGTGAACAATGCCGCCGATATCGAACTGACAGGACCCAATTCTCGGATTATCGATTACCAGTTTACTCCTAATAATGCCCTGCGCAACTTCAGCGTGAATACTGAATTCGGAAACTTCCACATCCGGGATGGACGCGATTTCAGCCCAGAAGTGCCTTTGAGCAATGCTGGCACAGTGATCGTTGGGGAGGAGAGCGAATTCTCCTTCACCGAAGAGGACAGGTATACGAAAACGGAGACGGGGCGCTTGATTCTGCGCAATGGCACTTTCGCTCCCAGCAATTTTTATATCCAAACTTCGGGTCTCACAGGCGGGGTTGGCGCAATTCATACTTTTACGTATCGTACCACCCATGAAGCCGATATGAGCCCCGGCGAGTCCCCTGGCGAAATCGTCATCCAAGGCAACTACATCCATGACGGGCGGCTTATCATCGAACTGGGCGATCCTGATGTGGGAGAGTTTGACGCGCTGCACTGCACGGGTCACGTCACGCTCAATGGGACCCTCCTGATTGCAGAGATGCCCGGCTACGCGCCGCAGGTCGGCGACACTTACACCGTGCTGACTTATGGCTCACGTACCGGTTCCTTTAACCATATCGCAGGACGAACTCTCAACAGCGGATTGGTTGTCTATCAACGCTTTTTTGACGACCATCTAGATTTAATCGTCTCCTATCAGGGCGATGTGAATCTCAATGGTTGTGTGGATGACAGCGACCTACTGGCAGTACTATTCGCTTTCGCTCAAACCGGCACTCTTCCCGAGGACTTAACCGGTGATGGTGTCGTAGATGATGCGGATCTATTGGCGGTACTGTTCAACTTTGGCAATGGATGTTGATGAGGGGTTTAAGGGCGCGGTTGCCGCGCCCTTGTAACTTGCTTCAAACATTATGCCTGTTCTTCGTTCATATCCAACATCTCGTTCACCACGTCTTCCAAATCAAGACGCAGGTGATTCACGAACTCGTTGGCATCCTCAGAAACGCGGTTCAAAGACTGTTCTACCGAGCTCTGCGCATTCAACTGCAAGAAAATGAAGGCGGGGTCGTTGAAAAACGGCTCCACTCGGAAATCGCAATTGTAGGGATTTAACTCGTAAGTGATTCTCAGCCCCACACCGCGAAGCCCCTCAAAATGTTCGCGCAGGCGCGCTGCCGACAACGGCGCCAGAGTCTCAATGGTCAGCTCCGCTGCAGAACGGTTCTCCGCATCTTTGAAAGCGATAATCTGCAACGCCAGACTAAAACGATCTTCCAACAACAACACCTCGCGCACCTTCGCCAAAAGGTTTTCCATGCGTTCGCCAGCAAAATCATTACCGTCTGTGTTATAATGAATTTGATTATCGGTCACAATAATCGCTTCGCGGGTTTGCTGATTCACGAGCGCGAGCGAGTTGGGAACCGGCGCCTGTTGGGGCGCGAACCCTTCGGATAAGGCTTCTGCAATCGCTTGCCTGCGCAAGTCGTTCAAAGGTCCAACCGGCGCAGACAGCACCACTTGTAACTGCTTGATAGATATACTCATAGTCTCTTAAAGTACCTCCGCTTTATGTAAGGGTTTTACGGGAATCGGTTCGGCAAACGCATAAGAGCGGCGCACCTCGCCAATCACCACTTTACTAACGGGTCCCAGGGGGGCTTCCTCTTCCCATTGGATCAGGTAGCCGTCCACCCAGCCCACTTTCTCCTCCTCATCGATAGCGGAAGGCACGATTTTCGCTTCCAGCACCTGCGCGCGACGATAAGGCAAATATTGACGCTTGAAGGCATCAATGGAGCCTCCAGTAATATGATAATCCTCGATGTTCAGATCATGGCGGGCGCGGATAAACAACGCTTTGCGCAGCGAATGTTCCAGCAACTCCACATTCTCGCCATCCTCGCCGACCATATGTTCGGTCACTTGCGGGTGTGCCTCAATCAGGTACGCTTCCACATTATCTTTCCGGGCGCGCCCTGCCAACTCATGTTCCAGCCACAAACTGACCGTCTCGGGCGATGGCAGCCGACCTCGCCCATGACAGAGCGGACAGGTGATCGACAGGCTTTCAGGCAGCGATTCGCCCGTGCGCTTGCGTGTCAGTTCCACCAGCCCCAGAGAACTGATTTTGCCGATACGGAAGCGCGCCCGATCTCGTTTCAGGGTACGCTGCAACGCCTGCATCACTTGCCGGTTATCGCTGGCGCGCGTCATATCGATGAAATCGATCACGATAATACCGCCCATATCGCGCAAGCGCAGTTGGCGGCACACCTCATCGATTGCCTCCAAATTCGTTTTCAAAATCGTATCCGCCAGCGAGGTCTTACCAGTAAACTTGCCTGTGTTGATATCGATAGCGGTGAAGGCTTCGGTCTCATCAATCGTTAAATAACCGCCTGATTTCAACCAGACCTTCCGCCGGAGCAGCCGCTCCATCTCTTTTTCGATTTTGTAATGCTCAAAAATCGGCTCCTGCTTATCGTATAGATGGACATGCGACTTAAGACGCGGCGATAGATGCGCGATCACTTCATGAACTCGTTCATACTCTTCCGGGTCATCGATAACTAATTTGTCCACATCCACAGAGAAGACATCGCGCAGCATACGATACAACAGGCTGTCATCGGTATGAACCAACGCAGGCGCGGGCGTCGACGCGATCTTTTTAGAAATCGCCTCCCAACTCTCTTTCAAGAACTGGATGTCCTGCTGCAGTTCCTTTTCGGTCTTCCCTTCCGACTCGGTTCGGATAATCAAGCCATAGCCGGGCGGGTGCAGCCGTTGACCGATTTCTTTGAGACGGTCCCGTTCTGCGCGGTCTTCGATTTTGCGCGAAACGCCCAAATGATTGCCGTCAGGCATCAGCACAACAAAACGTCCGGGCAAAGTGATACGTGTGGAAACGCGCGCGCCTTTTGTGCCTCGGGGACCTTTGATCACCTGCACAATGATCTCCTGACCGCTCCGAATCAATTCGTTAATTTTTCGTTTCTTCAGCTCAGAGCGTTTCAGGTTCGCGCCGGGCGTGTCGCCCTCATCGCCATCGTGCAAGATGTCGCCCACATAGAGGAAAGCGTTTCTCTCCAAACCGATGTCCACAAACGCGGCGTCCATGCCGGGCAGCACATTCTCCACAACCCCTTTATACAGACTGCCGACGACCCTTTCTTCCCGCTCGACGCGCAGTTCCATCAATTGCCCGTCTTCCAACGCCGCAATCCGGGTTTCGCGCGGCGCGATATTGACTAAAATCTCTTTCAAAATCTTCTGTTCGGCAATAAGACATCCCTCCCTGAATATTCGCATGAATTCTACCCGTTTTTTTGCGCTTTTCCGCGCGCGGTTGAGTTTTGTGTGCTACTATTGATTCAGGACAATGTGGTATCCGATCAACGAAATAGGCTGCCGGACCTGTGGATTTGGCTGCGCGCCCTTAGCGTGGCAATGCTCCGCATGTCAAAATCACCCCTTCATCAATGCCGCCTATGTTGCGGGTCCCATACCTTTTACACGGTTTCTGTCGCTTATTATTTTACGCCTTTTGGTCGCGATTCCAGTGTTAGCGTATCTTGGACACAAAGAACTTTTCTCAGGAGACCGGGCGCCATGGAAAATGGCAGTCTTCACAGTGTTATTGGTGGGAATAGGAATCCTGTTTTTAATTCAACTGATTCAGCTCTGGCATTTAAGCCGCCTCCGCGTAGTGATCGAATCATCTGGGTTAAACATCTACCAGCAGAAGAGCCGCGGAACCCGGATGGTGACGTTTGGCTGGCATGAAGTGTTGATTCCTACCAAAAGCAGCCGCCTTCGCTGGTTCAAATGGCTGGGCTGTCTGCTCGGTCCCACCCATATCATCGGATTGATCATCCCTGAAGCGTTAGATGAAATCATCATTCACAGCCTTTACTCAACCGAAAAAAGGGTAGTGTTCGGTTTAACCGATTCATTCTGCTCAACCCACTGGCTGATAGGATGGATAAGCGCGTTTGCGCTGCCTATTTGGTTGCAGCGAGAGTGGATAAAACCAGATTCGGAGCATCCCCCTTCCAAAGAGATAGCTCACCTCTATCTCAATTTACAGAATCAAGAATTGGGAGCTTATGTGGAATCGGAGAATGAAGAGAACAGCGCAGAGGAAACTTACCAAGAAACGCCGGGCGAAAGCGCGCTGCGACGGTTAGATCTCGCGCCGGAAGCGGAAACAGGGTTCGGAGTCCCTTATGGGAATCAACGGCTATTCGTCCATTGGTGAACTGAAATGAAAATCGTGATTGCAGGCGGCAGTGGTTTCATCGGCAGGGCTTTGACCCAATCGCTGCTACAAGCCGGTCATTCGGTGGGGGTCCTATCCCGCAACGCGCAGAACGCGAGATTGCCAGAAGGCGCGCGCGCCATCGCTTGGGACGGGCGAACCCTGGGCAAGTGGGCAGAGGAAGTGGCAGATGCGCAAGCCATTGTGAATTTGACGGGCAAAAGCGTCGCCGCGCGATGGAACGAGAAGGTGAAACGAGAGTTAGAGGAGAGCCGGCTTTTACCCACTCAAGTCCTGATACAAGCGATGACGCAAGCAAGCGCTGGTTCCTCAAAAGTCTTGGCGCAAGCCTCTGCAGTAGGCTATTATGGCGATGGCGGCGAGGAAATCATGGACGAGAACCGCCCGTCGGGCGCGGGCTTCTTAGGTGAATTATGCGCGCGTTGGGAAGCGGCGGCATTGGAGGCGGAGCCTTTAGGCGTCCGGGTCTGCCGCATGCGCATTGGCGTGGTGTTGGATAGGGGGGCGGGCGCGCTGCCCCCCTTGCTGATGACGACCCGGCTGTTTGTGGGCGGTCCTTATGGTTCTGGAAAACAGTGGCTGCCCTGGATTCACCGGGAAGACCTCGCGCGCGCGTTTCAATTTGTCATCGAGCATGAGCAGGCAAACGGAGCCTTCAACACCACCGCTCCTCATCCTGTTCGTGTCAACGAATTTGCGCATGCGTTGGGGCGCGCGCTTAATCGCCCCAGTTTTTTCCGCGCTCCCGAATGGGCATTGCGCGTTCTGTTTGGGGAAGGCGCAGCGATCTTGCTGCAGGGTCAGCGCGCCCTCCCCACCCGCCTGCAATCGCTGGGTTTCCGCTTCCATTACGAGCAGGTAGACGACGCCTTAAGAGCGATATTGAAAGGATAGAATGGAACCTTGGAAATCAGAGTATGATAACAAATTGAGAACGGCAGAAGAAGCGGTTCAGATCATCAAAAGCGGCGACCGGATTTACTACGGAGCCAATGCCGCCAGTCCGACAGCGTTGCTTCGCGCGCTCGCCGCTCGCTATCAGTCGCTCTCCGATGTCCACTTAACGCACGCGATGTTTCTGGGCGAAGACCCGTTCGGTTTGCCTGAAATGCGCGGCAGATTCCGCCATTACTCTCCCTTTGTGGGGCATGGGGATCGCGAGGCGGTTCTTCAGGGCGATGCCGATTATGTTCCCATCCACCTGCATGACATCCCTCGTCTTTTCATGCCCTCGGGCGCGTTTCCTCTCGATGCTGCCCTCGTGATGGTTAGCCCACCTGACGAACAAGGGTCTATGAGCTACGGCATAGAGACCATGGCGACCCACGCCGCCTGCCAACATGCCAAGCGGATCATCGCGCAGGTCAACCCGCATATGCCCCGGATTTTGGGCGACTGCCAACTGCACGTATCGCAAGTGAGCGCGCTGGTCGAACAGGCAGAACCTCTGGTGGAATTAAACGCAAAACCTATCGACGAAGTGGAGCGCAGGATTGGTCACTATGCGCGCGAGTTGATTGAGGATGGCGCAACGCTTCAGATGGGTATTGGCGAGATTCCCGATGCGATTTATGAAAGCTTGGATGGTCTGAAAGATTTGGGAATACACACCGAAATGATGTCGGACGGCGCGATGCGCGCGATGGAGCGCGGCATAGTGACCAACTACCATAAAAGCCTGCACCCCGGGAAAGCGATTTTCACCTTTGCGCTGGGCAGCCGCGCGCTGTATGACTATCTCGATAACAACCCGCTGTTGGAAGCGCGCCCCGTGGAATATGTGAACGATCCCTGTGTTATTCGTCAAAATGATAAGATGATTGCCATCAATTCAGCTTTAGAAGTCGATTTAACTGGGCAGGTTTGCGCGGAGTCGATAGGAACGCGCATCTATTCGGGATTTGGCGGGCAGGCAGATTTTATTCGCGGCGCGTCAGAGAGCCGTGGCGGAAAACCGGTCATTGCCCTGCCCTCTACCGCGAAACAGGGAACGATTTCACGCATTGTCCCCACGCTCAAAGTGGGCGCAGGCGTGGTCACCACCCGCGCCGATGTGCATTATATCGTTACTGAATATGGAATCGCGCATCTTTTCGGAAAGAGCCTGCGTGAACGGGCGCGCGAGTTGATTGCTATCGCGCATCCCGATTTCCGCGAAATGTTGTCTAATGCGCTTTTATAAAGGAAGATCAATCAATGCGCCGACCCGATTCCAATCCAAAGAACCTGTTGCCTGTTGGGCTTATCGCTGCCATTGCGCTCTTCATGCACCTGCTGTTCAATCAAGGTTATGACTACTTCCGCGATGAGTTCTACTATATCGCTTGTAGCAAACGCCTTGCATGGGGGTATGTCGACCATCCGCCGCTCTCCATTGTTTTGTTGGCTTTAGCGCGGGGGCTGCTGGGCGACTCGCTGTTTGCGATCCGGTTGTTGCCCGCTCTATCCCATGCGATGTTGGTGCTGATGACAGGTCTGTTAGCGCGTGACTTCGGGGGAAACCGCCTGGCGCAAAGCTTGGCGGCGCTCGGTTCTCTCATTGCGCCGGTTTATCTGGTGAATACGAACTTCTTCTCGATGAACGCTTTCGAATCGCTCTTTTGGATGGGCAGTTTATGGCTCCTGATAAACGCCCTGAGAATCGGTCGACCGTTCGCATCGTCGGAAGATTCATCCTCACCTCAGCGAGTACGAGTACAGGTAATCTCTTTCGCGCTGTTCGGATTAGCGATTGGATTGGGCGCATTGAACAAGCATAGCCAGCTCTTTTTTGTCTTCGGGCTGTTGGTGGGGCTGCTCTTCACTTATCATCGTCGAATCTTCTTGACGCCCGGTCCTTATCTCTCTGCAATGATCGCATTGGCGGTTTTACTGCCCCACCTTTTTTGGCAATATCAAAATGACGTTCCCACACTGGAGTTCATGCGAAATGCGCAAGAGTTCAAGAACTACGATACCTCTCCGCTGGAGTTCTTTATGGGACAGTTTCTCCAGATGCTGCCTCCCTCCATTCTGCTATGGATGATGGGATTGATTGCGCTTCTCATTTGGAAACCGTTTCAACCTCTGCGCTTTGTGGGGATCGCCTATCTCACGCTATTTCTGCTCTTTACCCTGCAACAAGCCAAGTTTTACTATCTCGCGCCTTTCTATCCTGTTCTCTTTGCGGCTGGAGCCGTTGCGTTGGAGCGATTTGCTGAAAAAGGGCGGCGGTGGCTGCCTGCGGCTTACATGGTTCTGCTGAGTATCAGCGGAATTGTGTTCGCGCCAGTCGCCTTGCCCATCCTCCCACCCGGCGCGCTGATTCAATACACTCAGCGATTGGGCATTCAAGAGCCGCCCTCTGAGAAACATGCCAGAGCGCAGCTGCCCCAATATTTTGCCGACATGTTTGGATGGCGCAATCTGACCGAAACGGTCGCCCGCGTTTACCAGTCGCTGCCGGAATCGGAACGAAAACAATGCGCCCTGTTCACAACCAATTATGGGCGTGCAGGCGCATTAGAGTTTTTCGGACCGGCGTTCGGTCTCCCGCAGCCCATCTGTGGACATAACAATTATTGGCTTTGGGGATACGGCAACACCACAGGCGACGTGGTCATCGTTGTGGGGGTTTCAGAAGACCAACTGCGCGACATATTTGAAGAGGTCTCTTTGGCAGCCACCGTCACGAATGAGTTCAGCATGCCTTATGAGAACAACCTGTCTGTCTTTGTCTGCAAGCGTCTAAAGCAGCCCATCCAAATTTGGTGGCAAAAAGTGAAAAATTACATTTGAAAAGACCCTGCGCCCGCTCAACTTGACTGAGAATAAACTGCCAGTTTTTCAACGATGGGTTCTGCCAGCGACTCCAGCGCGCGCAGCCGAATCTTGGAAACATCGACCGGTTCAAATCGCTCGATTCGTTTATGCCCAACGATTTTTCCCTCGCATAGTTTGCTCCATTTCTCCTGAGCAAACCCCTCCACAACCCATGACTGAATACGTTCGCCCTGCCGGATAGCCTCTTGAATCATCACATGGTCGATCCGGTGAAGCACGCCTAAATCCAGTTCCACTACCGCGCCTTTACCCTTCGTTTCTGCAAGGCTCTTGCCGAACCGCATTTGAACTTCCGCGCCAAACTCCGCCAACCGAGCCACATCATTCTCATGCAGTAGACCACGCTTGTCGGGTGGAACATTCAAAAGCAACACCGAGTTTCGCCCCACCGACTGATAATAAATCTTCATCAAGTGATCCAACGATTTGACTTTGCCATCTTCCGCCTCGTGATAGAACCAACCGGGACGAATCGAGACATCACACTCTGCCGGATACCATACCTTCTGTTTGCCGGGATGCATCTCTGGATGAGCAGGCTGAACGCTGGTTTCGTCCAAACGCGCTAAGCCGTCCTCGTTCCCAACCCATCGAATATCCGGTCCCGAAATCGCAATGAGCGCTTTGGGTTGGTGTCTCCGAACCACTTGGTAGAAGCCCTGCCAATCGTACTCTTGGCGTTTGCCGTTCGGTCCTTCGCCATTCGCCCCATCGAACCACACTTCCGTGATTTCGCCATACTGGGTGAGGAGTTCGGTCAACTGGTCTTTGAAATAGGCATTGTAAGCAGGTGTTCCATAGTTTTGCGCGTTCCGATCCCAAGGCGAAAGGTAGAATCCAAATTTCAGCCCCTCGGCGCGGCACGCATCCGCCGCCTCGCGAACCACATCCCCCTTCCCTTCGCGCCAAGGCGAATGTTTGACCGAATGTTCGGTATGGCGGCTTTGAAAAAGGCAAAAGCCATCATGATGTTTCGCAGTCAAGATCACCAACTTACAGCCTGCCCTTTTCAAAGCGCGCGCCCATTGGCGGGCATTCAACTCAGAGGGATCAAACAACGAAGGGCTTTCTTTGCCATCACCCCACTCTCGGTTGGTGAAGGTATTGATGCCAAAATGAATAAAAGCGATGACTTCCATCGCCTGCCACTGCGCCTGTTCTTCGGTCGGGGTAATGATATCGCTTTTCATAGGTTGTATGCTTCTGATTATACCTCTTCAAAGAGGATGAAACCAATAACGAGAGCCTTTTGAATAGAGACTGATTAAGAATGGTATAATACACCCGTTGGAGGAAATTTATGCGCACTGCCATTAAAATGCGTGCTACTGTTCTACCGGGCCATCGGTTAGAACTGCACGATGCTGAACTTCCCGAAGGTAACGAGGTAGAGGTGATTGTTCTACTCCCGGAAAACGGGAATGTCACATCTCCTAAACCCTCAATACTGGATTTCTTAGCGTCTCTTCCCAAGGAACCCAGTCCCCGCAGTTTTGATTCTTGGGAAGAATATGAGCAGTTTTTGCAGGAGGAACGAAACTCGTGGGATCGTTAACTCTACCGGCTTCAGGCACGGTTTACATCGACGCGAATGTGGTTATTTACAATTTAGAGAGCCACCCTATTTTTGCGCCTATTTGCCTTCCTCTATGGCATGCGGTTCAAACAGGTTCTATATAAAGGTAGTAAGTAGCTCAATAACTCTGCTGGAAACCTTGGTAGTGCCTTTACGCGATAAGAACCAAGAATTGGCGCGACATTATGAGCAGTTTTGGGATCATGAAAATATGTTGCTTTCACCCATCACATTGGAGGTTTTGCGGGATGCGGCTCACATTCGGGCGAATGTTTCATCTGTACGCTCACCTGACGCTATCCATGCAGCAACTGCCCTAAGAGCCGAGGCTGCCCTTTTTCTAACGAATAACCCTGTTTTCAAACGGCTTCAGAACCTGCCGGTGACTCTATTGAGCGATTTGATTTGAGTAGACTTTCCCTCGTTCCCAAAAACAAAATCAGGAAAAAACAGGTATTCTATTGCAGGGAGAGAACATACGGTAAATAGTTGCGTCAAATGTACCGATACCCTGTTACATGAGCGAAGAGCTTTTTCGGAGGAGAAATACCATATGAATGCGCGTTTACTATTCTTAGGGTCTGCGGTCGCGCTGGCGGGCGCGCTCGTCTTTAAGCCCGATTTCACCGAGAACAACAAAGAGAAAACGAGTGCGCGCAGCGCGCCTCGCGTGATCAAAGCCAGTGATCATGGGGTGGGCAGGCTCGTTCCCGACCTCGCTTTCACCGACCTCAACGGCAAAAAAGGGCGACTCAGCGACTTCCAAAAAGCGCGGTCGCTCGTGATCGTTTTAACCAGCACAACCTGTCCCTTGAACAAGAAATATGCCCCTTCGCTGGCGCGTTTTGAAAAAGAGATGAGCGCGCAAGGAGTCGCGTTCCTCTATGTGAACCCCGATTCGGGCGACCAGCCCAAAGATATCCGAGCCGCCATCAAGCAGCATGGCTTCAAGGCTCCCTATGTGCATGATAAAAGCGGTTCGCTGGTGAAGGCATTGGGCGCGCTGACCACCACCGATACTTTCCTGTTAGATTCTCGCCGAACACTGGTCTACCGGGGCGCGCTGGACGATCAATACGGCATAGGCTATGCCACCAACGCGCCGCAGCAAACTTACCTTCGTGATGCGTTGCGCGCTACCTTAACGGGCGAGCCGGTCCGGGTTCCCGCGACTTGGGCGCCGGGCTGCGCGCTGGATTTGAGCAAAGCCAAATCGCCTGCGCCCGTTGCGGTGACCTATCATAACCGCATTTCGCGCATCTTCCAAAACAACTGTATGGAGTGCCACCGCAAAGGGGGTGTTGCGCCGTTCGCCTTAGAAACCTACCAGCAAGTGGCTTCCAAAAAAGGAGCGATCCGCTTTTCGGTTGAAGAAGGGCTGATGCCGCCTTGGTTCGCCGCCAAAGTGCCGCATGGCGAGTCGAACCCTTGGGCAAACGACCGTTCGCTGAGCGATAAAGACAAAGAAGATTTGCTGCAATGGATCGCGAATGGCATGCCGGAAGGCAACTCCAAAGACGCGCCCAAACCGCTGAAATTCTCCCAAGATTGGGAAATCGGCAAGCCAGACACGGTGTTCCAACTGCCTGAACCGATCCAGGTGAAAGCAGAAGGGATCATGGCATACCAGCATGTGTTGGTAGAAACCAACTTCAAAGAGGATAAATGGATTCAGAAACTGGAGGTGCAGCCCACCGCGCGCCAGGTCGTTCATCATGTGCTGGTGTTTGTCGTGCCAAAAGCGAAGCCGGGTGAAAGAACCTTTGACCTGCTGAGGCACGCTTCCGACGAAAGTCAGGGCTTCTTCGCAGCCTATGTGCCGGGCAATAACACCTTAATCTACCCTGAAGGTTTCGCGAAGTTCGTGCCTGCAGGCTCGCGATTGCTGTTCCAGATTCACTATACGCCCAACGGGACGGCGGTCAAAGATCAGACGCGGTTAGGATTGGTTTTCGCCAAGAAAATGCCAAAGCACGTGGTGCGCTCCGTAGGGATTATGAACTTCTTCCTGAACATCCCTCCCAACACGGACAATCATCCTGAGTCCGCGACCCAAGCTGTGCCAATGAATACGATCGTCACTGCTTTCATGCCCCACATGCACGTGCGCGGTAAAGCATTCCGCTTTGAACTGGTCACGCCGGACGGCGCGCGCAGAACCTTGCTGGATGTGCCGAACTATGACTTCAATTGGCAACTGCAGTACCGGTTAGCAGAGCCTTTGGAGGTGCCGAAAGGCAGCCGAATCGTGGCAACCGGCTGGTATGATAACACTGCCAATAACCCCGCTAATCCAGACCCTAACCGACGCGTGCGGTTCGGTCTTCAGACCTATGATGAAATGATGTTGGGTTACGTTGAGTATTACCTGCCCGAAGAAAAGCCCTCTCAGATGCTTTCGCCTTACGAAAACGCATTGGGCGACAGCAGGTAAGAAACAACTGTTTAGGTCAGTGGGACAAAACCAATGAAATCGGTTCCCCTTGCTTGCAGGGGGAACCTTTTCATTCGCGGATCTCAACCCCCGAATCCACCCCCTAAATAATACGAGGTTTCTGCCGATAATCGGTTATGGATACCAGTAGAATTGCGGATAAACCCGTAACAATAGGGGGATCATGGAATGAGTATGCGAATCAACACAAACGTACAGGCGATCAATGCTTTGCGGAATCTGGGAAACACGACTCAGACGATGGGAAGCACCATCGAGCGGTTGGCGTCGGGTCTGCGCGTGAACCGCGCTTCCGATGACCCTGCGGGACTGATTATCTCAGAGAATCTTCGCTCTTATATCGCCAGTCTACAGCAAGCAATGAGCAATGCGCAAGACGCGACCAATATGATCAAAACGGCGGAAGCCGCGCTGGATGAAGTGCATACTGCGCTGCGAACCATGCGTCAATTGACCATTCATGCGGCAAACACCGGCGTCAACGATCAAACCGCGCTCCAGGCAGACCAAACCCAAATACGCGCGCTGGTCGATAGCATTAATCGGATTGCGGAACAGACCGCGTTCGGCAACAAAAAACTGTTCGATGGGACCTCTGGTATCTCAGCCCAGGTCACAAATACAAATTACTTATCGGGCGCGTTCGTGGGAGGCACATTCGCAGGGCTTGCCACCAGCAGCGGCTACGTCGATATGAGTGTGGTGCAGCGAGCCACCCGCGCCACCTTCACGGGAACCCAACTCTATGCGGGCTTGACCGCTCAGGTTAGCGTATCGGGCGCGATTGTGGTCAACGGTCAAACCATCAACCTCTCCACTTCCGATACCGTTCAAGGCATGCTGGATAAGATCAACGGGCTTTCCAATGTGACAGGTGTCACCGCCGTTTTCAGCTCAACCACTGGCACCTCAGGAATGGTAAAATTGGTTCATCGCGACTTTGGTTCGAATAATAAAATCGTATTCCACGACATCGCGGGAATCATCGCCGGAGCAGGAAGCAGCACGAACCAAGCAGGCATCGATGCGGTCGTCAATGTGGAAGCCAACACTGCCTCCGGCATCACAGCGGTCTTAATGACAGGTGGCAGATCGATGGGCGATTCAGGCTTGAGGCTCACTGACGCGCATGGCAACGTCTTCATGATGACGGAAGCAGGCAATGCGGCCAATGGGACACTGGACAATGTCGCGCTGATATCAGCAGGACAACTGCAGTTCCAAGTCGGTCCCAGCGGCGGGCAGTCGGTGCGGTTCTCGCTGTTTGATCTGCACTCTACCCAATTGGGAACCACCATTGCTGCCGGTAAGAGTCTTGCCACTATCGATGTGACCCAGCAAAACAGCACGAATGAAGCCTTGGAAGTCATCGATGCAGCCATCCAGCAGATTTCGCGCCTGCGAGGCGATATGGGGTCTTTCCAACGCTATGTGCTGGAGAGCAATATCCGCTCTCTCAATGTCGCGAAAGAGAACGTGACCGCCAGCGAGTCGACCATTCGCGACGCGGACTTCGCCTCCGAAATCACGACCTATACCAAGCAGCAGATCCTGATGCAGTCTGGCATGTCGGTCTTAGCGCAGGCAAACCAACTGCCACAACAAGTTCTCTCGCTGCTGCGATAGTGAAGTAAGCAAGGTTCCCCTTGCCAAACAGGGGAACCCAATGGAGGGGGTTTTTAGAAAATCCCCCTCCCCTTAGTTTCTGATAAATTTCCCCTTTAACCTCTGCTCCTTGCATTTTCTGCCCTCCTAATGCTGACTGGGTACAATATCTCTTGTAAAATTGGGAGGGAGCAAGCAAGCGACCATGAGCAAGAAGATACCTTTGTTAGATTTGACGGCGGAAACCGCCGCTTTATGGGAGGAACTGAACGAGGCGATCCAAGGCGTGCTGCGCGAAGGACGGTTCATTATGGGACCGAACGTGAAAGCGTTCGAAGAGGAGTGCGCGTCTTACTTCGGTGTGAAACATGCCGTCGCGCTCAACTCAGGAACCGACGCGTTGGTGCTGGGTTTAGCCGCGATGGACATTCAGCCCGGCGACGAAGTCATCACTACCCCCTTCACCTTTTTCGCGACTGCAGAAGCGATCAGCCATTTCCGAGCCACGCCTGTTTTTGTGGATATTGATCCCGCCAGTTTCAACATGCGCGTTGATCAACTCGCGGAGAGAATTACGCCCAAAACCAAAGCCATCATCCCTGTCCATCTCTACGGGCAATCGGTCGATATGAACCCGATCTTAGAATTAGCGGATAAGCATGGGCTGAAAGTTTTGGAGGATGTAGCGCAGGCATTCGGCGCGGACTATCAAGGGCGAAAAGTCGGCGCGTTGGGCGATGCGGGCGCGTTCTCTTTCTTTCCCTCCAAAAACCTGGGCGCGTACGGCGACGGCGGTATGCTGATAACCAACAATGACTCAATCGCGGACAAAACGCGCATGCTGCGGGTGCATGGCGCGCGCAAGAAATATTTCAATGAAGTGGTCGGCTGTAACTCTCGACTGGACGAAATTCAAGCGGCGATTTTGCGCGTAAAAATGCGTTATGTCGACCAATGGAACGAAGCGCGCAGGCAGGCTGCTCAGCGGTATGATCATCTGCTGCAAGCGGTTCCAGAAGTCACCGCGCCTGCCGCGATGCCTTTCGCCACTCATGTCTACCATCAATACACGATTCGAGTGCCCAATGGTCAGCGCGACGCAGTTCAAACAGGCTTAAAAGAACACGGCATCGACACCATGGTCTACTACCCAGTTCCCCTGCATAAACTGCCGCTTTACTTGCCCATGAATTTGACCATTCTCGAAGCAGAACGCGCGGCGGCGGAAGCGATCAGCCTGCCGATGGGACCTTACCTCTCGCCAGAAGACCAGCAAACGGTTGTTGCTGCCCTGCGCAAGGTGACTCGTGTATGAGCTTAACCGCCCTGCGGGAACGGCTTTTTCCTTCTAAGGGTTTCCGGCGGCACGTCACCTTGATCGCCAGCGGCTCCGCATTGGGGCAGGCGCTGACTTTCTTGGCGACTCCGCTCTTAACGCGCCTCTATGACCCCGAGGCTTTTGGTATATTTGGTCTGCTGACCACCTTCAACGTCATCGCGACGGTTGCCGTCACGCTCCGGTTGGAGGTAGGCATTGTCGGCGCTGCCAGCGATGAAGATGCCGCGCAACTGACCCGGCTGGCGTTCATCGCGTCCCTCGCGCTTGCGCCGGTATTAGCTGCGATAATGGGTGGTTTGATTTATTGGGGATGGTTCGGTTTCGGTCATATGCCTTGGCTGGCGGTCCCGATGGTATTCATCGGTCTGATGTCTTTTTCCAGCAATGCCATTATCCGATGCTGGCTGCTTCGTCAACAGGCATATACTGACATTGCAAAAGTGCCACCCATCCAAAACCTCATGAGGCTCATCGCGCAATCGCTGTTGGGCTTTTGGAAAATGGGCTGGATGGGACTGGCAATCGGCGAAATCATCGGCTACTTTGGGGGCATGCGAATGATGATGAAAAAAGGGCTGCCATCCTTGCGCGCCACCCTGCTCAACGCGCCCGCCTCCTCGTTAAAGGCGCAGTTCCTTCGCTTTAAGAACTACCCGCTTTATACCCTGCCCTCTTCCCTGTTGGATACGTTTTCTGCCAACCTGCCCGTTCCCTTACTGCTGTCGCTATATGGTCCTGGTGTTGCAGGTCAATTCGTGCTGGCGCAACGAGTGCTGGCGCGTCCGCTCTCACTCATTTCCAACAGCGTCTCCGATGTATTCTACACGCAGGTATCCAAACAGGCGCAAAACAACCCTGAAGCAACCCTTCCCTTGTTCTTAAAAACCGTGAAAGGGCTGTTGCTTGCCACCCTGCTGCCGATGTTGGCGATTGTTTGGTTTATGCCCACGCTCTTCGCGACTCTGTTCGGAGCCGAATGGCGTCAATCGGGCGAACTGGCTGCCGCCTCTGCCGCATGGTTCGTCGCGCAGTCGGTGGTGAGTCCCGTCAGTGTCGTTGTCTTCGTCGCAAACAAGCAATACCTGAAGTTGGGTTACGACTTCGTGAGTTTGATCTTGACGCTCACCGCGTTCTGGATTGGGAGGTCGCAGCAGTTAAACGCCGTACAAACGATTGGGCTGTTGAGCGGGGGGAAACTGATTTCCTATTGCATCTATTTTGGGATTCTGCTCTATATCACCCGGCGGCTCGCGAGGGGAGGATAACACGCGATGTGTGGAATTGCGGGATGTCTCTATACCGAACCCAGAAAGTTGGTTGCAGTCGACTTACATCGGGTTCTGAACCAACTGGAACATCGCGGACCCGATGCGAAAGGCGTTCTCTATTTCCAACGGGACAGCGCATTCGCCTTCACCCAGCCTGATGAGGATCGAGTGGCTCAGGGCGCGCTGCTTCATCGTCGCCTCTCGATTCTTGACCTCTCAGAACAAGGTTGGCAGCCCATGAGCAGTCCAGACGGGCGACACCACTTGGTGTTCAATGGCGAAATCTACAACTATCTGGAACTAAAACCAGAACTGGAAGCGGCAGGCTTTAGGTTTCACTCGCAAGCCGACTCGGAAGTGCTGCTCTACCTGCTCATGCGGGATGGCATTGACTGCTTGACCCGATTAGTGGGTATGTTCGCATTCGCCTATCTTGATTTAGACATGCAGACTCTCACACTGGCGCGCGACCCCTTCGGCATCAAACCGCTCTACTATACGCGCCTTTCGGGAGGCTTGGCGTTCGCCTCTGAAATCACACCGCTGCTGGAGTTTCCGGGCGTGAGCCGACGCGCCAACCCCCAGCGGGTTTATGATTACCTGCTCTTTGGCTTGACCGATCATGGCGATCAAACGATGTTTGCGGATATCGCGCAAATGCCTGCCGCTCATTATACGCGGATCGACCTGCGCCAACCCGACCGGATAGAACCTCAGCGCTATTGGCGCATCGACTTACAGCAGAAAACCAACCTCTCTTACGAGCAATCTGTCGAGCAACTGCGCGCGCTCTTCCTGGAAAGTGTCGGACTACACTTGCGGAGCGATGTTCCGGTCGGCGCGGCGCTCTCTGGGGGGATCGACTCCTCGGCGATTGTGGGCTGCATCCGCCACCTTAATCCAAACCAAGAGATACACACCTTCAGCTATATTGCCGAGGGCGAAAAGATCAATGAGGAGCGATGGGTCGATCAAGCAGTTCAGGCGACGGGCGCGACTGCGCATAAAATCGGCACCAATCATGAGGAGGTCGTTCGCGACTTGCGCGCCTTGATTCGCGTTCAGGGCGAACCCTTTGGCAGCACCAGTATCTATGCGCAGCATCGCGTATTCGCTCTGGCAAAACAAAAAAGGATTAAGGTCATGCTGGATGGTCAAGGGGGCGACGAACTGCTGGCAGGCTATCATTACTATATCGGCGCGAGGGTAGCAACCATGTTGGCGCGTGGACAGTTCCTGCGCGCCCATGCCTTTGCCAAAACCGCGTCTCAGCGTTGGGAAACAACCCCCAAGCACCTGCTCTATGTGGCGGGCAGTTTGTTGATTTCTCCAGAGTGGCAAGCGATGTTCCGTAAGGCAATTGGTAAGCCGCTTGCTCCCGCTTGGCTGAATACCGCTTGGTTCGAATCGCAAAACGTTCGCATGCTGCCCTTGCCCGCCTCGCAACCCAACCGTGATAAGGTTCGAAGCGCGCTTTGGAGCAGCATTACCCACATCAGCCTGCCCCATTTACTGCGCTATGAAGATCGAAATTCTATGGCTTTCTCCATCGAGAGCCGCGTGCCTTTTCTTACGATTCCTTTGGCTGAGTTTCTGTTCTCCCTGCCAGAAGAATATCTCGTCAGTGAAGAGGGGCTCTCCAAGCGCGTATTTCGTGAGGCGATGCGGGGGTTGGCTCCAGACACAATTCTTGACCGGCGCGATAAGATTGGTTTCGCGACTCCAGAAAAATCATGGATGAACCTGCTGCGCCCTTGGATTGAAGGGCTGTTCGATGAATTGAAAGGCGCGCCCTTCCCCGCGCTGAAACTGGCAGAGGCAAAACAGGCACTGGAGCAAAGCCTCAGTTCGAACACGCTGGGATGGTATGTTTGGCGATGGATTAACCTCATACAATGGACACACGAATTCGGCATCACTTACGAATGAGACGAGCGAATCTCGGGGGCTTGTTTAAGAACCCGATGAGGTTCTGGGTCGCATGGGGCGCGGCGGTCTATTTCGCTGCGCTTTGGATGGTCTATGCGTTTTATATCAGCCCCTCGTTCGAAACAATGGGCTATCTCTATTTCGCGCCCGACGCGCCCACCACGCTTTTCTTGTTCTTGTTGGCGTGCCTGCCAGTGGCATGGTTACCGCTCCAACTCAAAAAGCCCTCCACAACCGCGGTCTGGCTGCTATATCTCTTGGTCTATATGCCTGTCATCAGCGTGCCGGTATTCCGCAAAGCGAGTGAACCCGAAATATTGGCAAGTTTTAATCTCACGTTGCTGTTCGCCTTTTACTTGTTGGGGCAAGTCCATCGGCTGCCTGCCTTGAAACTAAGACCGCTCGCGCTGCCCCCCGCGCTCTTTTGGGCGGGTCTGCTCGCCTTTAGCGGGCTGGTGGGAATCGCGTTGATTGGCGCGTTCGGCTTCACCTTGAACCTCCCCTCCCTGCTGGATGTATATGGTGTCCGGGAACAGTTCTCAATGAGTTTAGCAGAGGCAGGCTCACGTTTATCTTACTTGATTCGCTGGCAGATGCATGTGATCAACCCGCTGCTGATGGCGTTCGGTTTCCTGCGCCGTCAATATCTCCTATTAGCATTTGGCGTTGTTTTCCAACTCTACATCTTTGCGATTACCGGCTTCAAAACTTGTCTCTTCTTCATCCCGTTGACCCTGATGATGGCATGGCTCATCCAACGCTATGCGCGTTCGTTCGCGCTCGCGCTGATACTCAGCATCATGGCAGCGGGAACCTTTTCGCTGGGACTGGATATCCTCACCGGCACAAATCTTCCCTCTTCGTTGGTGCTACGACGCTTCATTTTGACGCCGGGACTGCTGACTGGCTACTATGTCGACTTCTTCACCGAAAACCCAAAAACATCCATGGCTGGCTCCATCGTCAACCCATTCACAGAAAATGTTTACGGTGTAACTAACCCAGAGATTATCGGAAACGCCTATTTCCCACCCCCTGCGCCTTATGCCAATGCCAATCTTTTCGCAAGTGGATTCGCCGATTTCGGTTATGCGGGCGTGCTTTTAGTGACGATTGCCTGGTGCGGTTTCCTCTGGCTGTACGACAGTATTGCTCAAAAACGCGATTTGCGTTTGATGTCCGCGTTCCTTGCGCCTCCTGCGGTAGTGCTGGTCAATTCCGATTTGATTACAAGCCTGTTAGGACATGGAATCGCCCTCACCTTGGCAGTGGCGGTCTTTCTTCCTGTTGCCAATTCCCTCACGCGCCGTTCCTCCCCTCAACCTCATCCTAAAGAAATGGCTTCCCAGCAACGCAGGCTGAGAGGGAGGGCATGGTGAGCGGAAAGATGTCCAAAATCGCGCACCTGACCAGTGTTCATCGTTCTGATGACATGCGAATCTGGCGCAAAGAGTGCCAGACCTTGGCAGCCGCCGGCTACGAAACGCTGTTGATCGCGCCCGCCGCTCAAGATGAGATGGCAGGAGGCGTTCAGATTCGAGCATTGCCTTCGGCGAATGGCGGCGCGGATCGTATGCGGCATCGCTTGACGAAAACGAATTGGCAGTTGTTGCGCCTGGCGCGAAAAGAGCGGTGCGCGCTCTATCACCTGCATGACCCGGAGCTGATTCCTATCGGGCTTTTGCTCAAGTTGAGCGGCTATCGTGTCGTTTATGATGTGCATGAAGATTATCCCAAACAGATTCATGATTTGAAGCAGCTTCCACTCTGGATTCGCGAGGTGATGTCGCGTTTGGCGCGCGCGATAGAGCGATGGGGTGCGCGCTGCTTCGACGGCATCATCACCGCCACACCTGCCATTGCCCGAAACTTTCCTTTGGGAAAAACAACGGTTGTGCAGAATTTCCCGTTGCTTCATGAGCTGCAATCGCCCTCGTCTATTCCATTTGAGCAACGCCCTCCCTGGATCGCTTATGTGGGCGGCATATCCAAGATTCGCGGCATCGAACAGGTTGTGCAAGCGATGGGAAGGCTCAAAGCAAACTTAGACACGCGGCTCAAGCTGGCAGGCGAGTACAGCCCCCCACATTTGCGGGATACGCTTCAAACATTGCCCGGATGGCATCGTATCGATGTGTTAGGCTGGCAGTCCCGCGAAGAGGTGAAATCGCTTTTCAGCCATTCGCGAGCAGGTATCGTGACCTTTCATCCTGAACAAAACCACTTGGAAGCACAGCCCAATAAACTGTTCGAATATATGTCGGCAGGCATACCGGTCATCGCCTCCGATTTTCCGCTTTGGCGCGAAATTGTGGACGGCAATCAATGCGGTTTACTGGTCGACCCGTTGAATCCAGAGACCGTCGCGGATGCCATCGATTGGGTGATGAACCACCCGTCCGAAGCGCAGCACATGGGAGAAAACGGGCGAAAAGCGGTTCAAGAGAGGTATAATTGGGAAAGGGAATCGGCACAGTTGTTGGAATTCTACCGGTCCATCTTAAAATGAGCAAAGTCGTCTTGGAGGATAAACAGGCATTGGAAGCGCAATCCGCAGGTCCATCAGAGAACCCATCGCGTATTGCGGACATGCCCCGCGTGACCCATTTGACCTCGGTTCATCTCGCAGACGATGCGCGAATCTTCGAAAAAGAGTGTCTCTCCTTGGCGAAAGCCGGCTATCAAGTCTCCTATGTTGTCCCCGATGCGCCCGTCGATTTTGGCAATCAAGTCAATATCCGAACGATCCCCAGTGTGGCAGGACGAAGACAGCGTTTCTTGCATGCCATCCGAGCGATCTACCGCGCTGCTCTTCAGGAAAATGCGGACCTCTACCACTTCCATGACCCTGAGCTGATCCCCGTCGGTTTAATGTTGGCGCTGCGCGGAAAAATCGTTATATACGACGCGCATGAAGACCTGCCCAAACAAGTCATGGGTAAAGAATGGATCCCCATACGGCTTAGGCGTGTAGTCGCTTGGGGGGCTCAGATCATGGAGTCGATTGGCGCGCGATTCTTTGAAGGCATTGTCGCCGCCACGCCCACCATTGCCAAACGCTTTCCCCCCGAAAAGACCATTATCGCCCAAAATTTTCCGCTTCCTCAAAATCTCATTCGTGAAACTGCTCTGCCCTATGCGGCGCGCCCGTCTCACGTGGTTTATGTGGGAGGTTTAGCGCAGGTAAGAGGTTTGTTTGAGATGACGCGCGCAATGGAAAAACTGCCGGATGTTCGTTTGCTTTTGGCGGGCATGTTCAGTCCGCCCTCGCTCCAAAGGGAGGTTGAGCGTCTGCCCGGTTGGCAGCGCGTACAGTTTTTGGGATGGCAGTCGCGGGACCAGATCGCCTCGCTGTTGGGGCAGGCGCGGGTCGGGTTGGTCACACTGCGTCCATTAGCCAACTATTTGGATGCCTATCCTGTGAAAATGTTCGAGTATATGGCGGCGGGTATCCCAGTGGTCGCTTCGGACTTTCCGCTTTGGCGCGATATTGTGGAAGAGGCTGGATGCGGTCTGTTAGTTGACCCTTTGAACCCTGACGCGATTGCAGAAGCCATCCAATGGTTAATGGCTCATCCTGAAGAAGCCGAAGCGATGGGCGAAAGCGGGCGCAAAGCGGCATTAGAAAAATACCACTGGGATGCGGAAGCCAAGAAACTGCTGGCGCTTTATGCGCGTCTGCTCCCTTTGAAAGGAGACGAGCGATGAAAGTATTGACGGTTGTCGGAGCGCGTCCCCAGTTCATCAAAGTAGCTGCCGTTCAGCGCGTTTTACAAGCCGACCCACTGATTGAGAGTTTTCTGCTGCACACTGGGCAGCATTACGACGAGGCGATGAGCCAAGTCTTCTTTGACGAACTGGAAATTCCGCCGCCAAACCTTAACTTAAATATCGGTTCCGGCAACCATGGACAACAAACAGGCAGAATGTTGGAAGCCATTGAGCAAACGCTGATGGAGCAAAGATCCGATTATGCGCTGGTCTACGGCGACACTAATTCCACTTTAGCGGGCGCGTTGGCAGCCGTCAAGTTGCATATTCCTGTCGCGCATGTGGAAGCCGGGCTGCGCAGTTTCAATCGTCACATGCCAGAAGAGATCAACCGGGTTTTGACCGACCACGCATCCGACCTACTGTTTGCGCCCACTGAGACCGCGCGCGAAAATTTACGCAGGGAAGGTATCCCTGAAGAGCGAATATACTTAACAGGCGATGTGATGTTCGACGCAGCTCTCTATTATGGCGAAAAGTCGGACCGGGCAAGCGGCATTTTGCGCCAATACGACCTAACGCCTAAACAATACATCTTAACAACTTTGCACCGGGCAGAAAACACCGATAATAAGGCGCGGCTGCGCGCGCTGATTGAAGGGCTAACCATAGTGGCAAAAACCACTCCTATTGTACTGCCTTTGCACCCGCGAACGCGAGCCGCTTTAGAAACAACAGGACTTTGGGCGCAAGCTGAAAGCGTGTTGAAGATTTTACCGCCCGTTGGCTATTTGGACATGGCAGCCTTAGAAAAAAATGCAGCCTTAATCGCGACCGACTCCGGCGGTGTGCAAAAAGAGGCATTTTTCTATCAGACGCCATGCGTGACACTACGAACCGAGACGGAGTGGACCGAGTTGGTGGAAGCGGGTTGGAATCGAGTTGTCGCGCCGCTCACTGCCGAGAAAGTCTCAGAGGGGATTTTGCAGACATTGGGGGCGCGTGGCAAAACGATTGCGCCTTATGGCGATGGGCGTGCCGCCGAAAAAATCGCGCAAGCCCTCAAAAGACATTATGACGAAACTTCACAGATTGACCGATAATTATTTAGAGTAGGAAACGAATGAAAACGGAATTCAGCTTGGAACCTTTGCTGGCGCTCGCGCCCCATACCGACGATGCGGAGTTGGGATGCGGCGGCGCATTGGCGCGCTTGATAGAGGAAGGGCGTGAAGTGCATATCGCGGTCTTCTCAACAGCGGAGGAGTCTCGTCCTGAAGGCGCGCCGGAAGGACTGCTCAAAGAGGAGTTCTATCAAGCCATGAAGACGCTGGATATCCCCCAAGAGCAGCTGAATGTTTATGACTATCCTGTGCGTCGTCTTTCCTACTACCGTCAAGAAGTGTTGGAAGAGCTGATTAAGTTGCGCAAGAAAATCCAACCTAAAGCCGTCTTCGCGCCTGCGGGAACCGACCTGCACCAGGATCATCAGGTCGTATTCGCGGAGGGACTGCGCGCTTTCAAAGATATGACTTTTTGGGGCTATGAATTGCCTTGGAACCATGTGGAATTCGCGGCGCAGGCGTTCATCACGCTGGAACAGCGCCATTTGGACGCGAAGTGGAACGCGCTCCAATCGTATCGTTCGCAGTTAGAGTTGAAACGGCCTTACTTCTCGCAAGATTTCCTGATGGGATTAGCGCGGGTCCGCGGCACCCAGGTGCGCGCTGAATTCGCGGAAGCTTTCCAAGTAGTGAGGATATGCCTATGAACGACATTCAAACGACCTATCAAGCGTGGTACGGGCAGGACGAAGAGTTCCGCCAGGCTTACTTATCTAAGCGGCTCGCGCAATATGAACGACTCTCCAACATCGCGGTCGGCACAGGCGCGCGCAAGATTCTCGATATCGGTTGCTCTTACGGATGGATGGTGGAAATGTGCAATATGAAGGGCGTGGATACGTGGGGCGTCGATTTCCCCCTGGATACGCTGCAAGAATTCCACAAAAACTTGTCGCTCTCCAAAGGAAAATTCATGTATGGCACCGTGAATGACCTTGATTTTCTGGACGAAATCAATGCGCAAAACTTTGAATTGATCACCCTCATCCACACTTTAGCGCACATCGAGGAGTATGCCCATCTGAAGCGTCTCAAACCCCGATGGTTCTTGATCAAGGATGTGGCGGATAATCCTTTCATTCGGTATAAGCGTCGCAAAATGCCTGATGTCCATTTGTGGACGCCGATGGATACGCTCAAGTTCTTTAGCGATTACCGGGCGCGCTCTATTTGGGCATCCAAATTCATCTTCAAAATTGAAAACCCGGGACCGCTCGCGCTTCGGTTGATCAACCAAATGCCCAGTTATACTATTCTCCTGGAGCGGAGGGAGTCGGCTTGATTGTCACGATTCACCAGCCCAACTTTTTCCCTTGGCTGGGGTACTTTGACAAAATGAGGCAGGCTGATCTATTCATCTTGCTGGATACCGTTCCGTTCACGAAAGGCGGTTATCAAAATCGCGCTCAGATCAAAAGCTCGCAGGGCGCGCAGTGGTTGACTTTGCCTGTTGTCACTAAGGGACGTTTAGGGCAAATCACTTCGGAAGTGGAGATTGAGCCGTTATCGACTTGGCGCAAAGATCATCTGAAAACGATCGAATCGCTCTATCGTAAATCGCCCCATTTTGAAGCGGTCTACTCCGGGCTTAGCTCACTCTATCAACCAAATTGTGAAAAACTGGTTGCCTTCAATGCGCCCGCCATCGAGTGGATCAAACGTATGTTCGAAATCAATACGCCGCTGATCTTAGCATCGGAGATGGGCGTGGAAGGCTCCGGTTCAGAACTGCTGCTGAAACTCACCCAAAAAGCGGGCGGCACCGTCTATCTTTCCGGTCCCAGCGGCAGGGAATACTTAAATCAATCGCTGTTTGAAAAGGCAGGAGTCGAACTGCGGTTCCACAGCTTTAAGCCTTTTCCTTACTCCCAACGGTATGGCGATTTCATTCCCGGTTTAAGCGCATTAGATTATCTATTCAATGCAGGAGCCGGGTCGTGGGGGGTAAGCGCATGAAGATTTGGATCGTGAACCATTACGCGATTCCCCCCAACCAGCCGGGCGGCACGCGCCATTACAGCCTGAGCCGAGCGCTGATAGACCGCGGTCATGAGGTCACGATTATCGCCGCCAGCTTTGACCATATGACCCGCGAAGAGACACGCCTGCAGTCGGGAGAGCAAGCGCGTTTGGAGGTGTTGGGCGATGTGCCTTTTCTTTGGGTGCGCGCCTCGCCCTATCAAGGGAATGGGTTAGACCGCCTGAAGAACACGCTTACCTTTTCAAGACGCTTCCCTGCCAAAGCCAGCCAGTTACTGGGTGATAAACCCGATGTGATTCTGGGTTCCAGCCCGCACCTGTTTGCGGCGGACACCGCGCGTAAGTTGGCGCGCAAGTGGAACATCCCGTTTGTATTGGAAACGCGCGACCTCTGGCCGCAAACCTTGATCGACATCGGCAACTTAAAACCCGGTCACCCAATGGTGCGTTGGATGGCAGCCATCGAACGCAGGCTATACCGGGAAGCAAAACAGATTATCACCCTTGCGCCGTTAGCAGTCGACCACATTGCGCGCTGTGGAGGAACCCTCGAAAAAACATCCTGGATTCCTAATGGCATCGATCTTTCATTGCTGCCATCCCCTCAGCCCCCTCCATCCCAAGGTGTGTTTACCTTGATGCACGCCGGTTCCCATGCCGTTTCCGATGGATTGGAGACCCTGCTTGTCGCTGCCCTCTTGTTGCAATCCAAGGGGTTGCAGGCACGGTTCCGTTTCATAGGGGATGGTAATGCGAAAGCCTCTCTCATTCAACACGCGAAATCGCTGGGCTTGCATAATGTGAGTTTTGAGGACCCGGTGCCGAAAAGTGATATCTATCGCCTCTTGGCGCAGGCTAACGCCTTTGTCGTGAACGTCAAAGACTCTCCGCTCTTCAAATACGGAGCCAGTTTCAACAAGTTCTTCGACTATTTGGCGATGGCGCGCCCCACCGTCATCGCAGCCAACATCCCCCGAAATCCCTTTGTTGAGTCGGGCGCGGGCATCCAAACGCCCCCTGACCAACCAGAGGCGATGGCGAATGCGATAGAGCAGCTGATGGCGCTCACTTTAGAAGAACGCGCTGAAATGGGATTGCGAGGCAGGCGTTATGTGGAAGAGCATCACGACACCCGCGCTTTGGGGGCGCGATTAGAAACCTTGTTACAGGAGGTCACAAATACGAATCATGCGTTCTCCCATGTTGAAGCGATGCGTTGATCTCTTGGGCGCGGGATTGGGATTGCTGATTCTCGCGTTACCGATGATCCTGATAGCGCTGTTGATCCGATGGAAGTTGGGTTCGCCGGTGTTATTCCGTCAGCAAAGACCCGGCTTACACGGGAAGCCCTTCACCATGTATAAGTTCCGAACCATGCGTGATGCCCATGACCAAGAGGGCAACCCCTTGCCCGACGAACAACGGATGACACGGTTCGGACAGTTTCTGCGCAGTGCCAGTTTAGACGAGTTGCCGGAGCTAATCCATGTCTTGAAAGGCGAAATGAGTTTAGTGGGACCGCGCCCGCTTCTGATGGAGTATCTTGATCGCTATACCCCTGAACAAGCGCGCCGCCATGAAGTGAAACCCGGAATCACCGGATGGGCGCAAATCAACGGCAGGAACAATCTCTCTTGGGACGAACGATTCCAAATGGATGTCTGGTACGTCGATCATTGGAACCTTTGGTTGGACATGAAAATCTTGTTCCGCACGGTGGCGAAAGTATTGAAACGCGAAGGCGTCCAAGCGGAGGGCTCGGTGACCATGCCGAAATTCTTGGGGTCGGACCCACCATGAGCGCAACAGCCGTCTGGGTGGTCGGCGCGGGCGGGCACGCCAAAGTCGCGCTGAGCGTATTGGAAGCATGCCAGATTTCGATAGCCGGCTTGCTCGACGATGACTCGTCGCGTTGGGGTAGTCAAATTTTGGGTTATCCGATTGTGAGGGGTATCGATCATTTGAAGGAATACCCGCAGCCGCGCGCAGTATTGGCGATAGGCTCTAATCATATTCGACGGGAGTTAGTAGAAAAGTACCCGACCGTTCAGTGGGTCAGCCTTATTCATCCGACAGCATGGGTTCATCCCAGCGCAAAAATCGGTGAAGGCTCCGTCATTTTCGCGGGAGCCGTCATTCAGCCGGAAGCGCGTATCGGAGCGCACTGCATCGTCAATACCTGCGCGAGCATCGATCACGATTGCCAAATCGGCGATTTCGTTCATCTTGCGCCGGGAAGTCATTTGGCAGGCAACGTCAGGGTTGGCTTAGGGGCGATCTTGGGGGTCGGCGCGTCTGTGATTCCGGGCATCGAGATTGGCGACTGGGCGGTAGTGGGCGCGGGCGCGGTGGTGATCAGGGATGTGCCTGCGGGCGTGACGGTAGTCGGCTGCCCTGCAAAGGAGATTCAGAATAGGGAATGAGACAGATACCCATGTCTTCGGCAGAGTTAGACGAGCGCGATTTTGAGGCGGTGATGGAGGTCTTGAAATCGGGACGGATCGCGCTGGGTCCCAAAACGGAACAGTTCGAGCAAATGATGGCGGACTACGTCGGCGTCAAGCATGCGGTGGCGGTCAGTTCTGGCACGGCGGGGCTTCATTTGATTGTGAAGGCATTGGGAATCGGCGCGGGCGATGAGGTCATCGTTCCTTCCTTCACGTTTGCTGCCAGCGTCAACGCGATTCTGTATGAAGGCGCAACGCCCGTTTTTGTCGATATCGAGCCGCAAACCTATAATCTCGATCCGAACGAGGTGGAGCGTAAAATCACGCCTCGAACAAAGGTAGTGATGGTGGTCGATGTGTTTGGTCACCCCGCAGACTGGGACGCGCTGATCGACATCGCCCAAAGGCATAACCTCATGCTCATTGACGATTGCTGCGAAGCGATTGGCGCGCGTTACAAGGGGCGGATGTTGGGACAGATGGGAGAGGCAGGCGCGTACGCCTTCTACCCCAATAAGCAAATGACGACAGGCGAGGGCGGCATGATCGTCACAAACAACGACGAAATCGCCCGTCTTTGCCGGAGTTTGCGCAATCAAGGGCGCGCGGAAATGGGCGCATGGCTGGAACATGAGCGAATGGGCTATAACTATCGCATAGACGAGTTATCCGCCGCGCTCGGTGTCAGCCAGCTCCAGCGTCTGGATACTTTCTTGCAAAAGCGGGAGCGAGTCGCGCAACGCTATACCGAACAAATCAGCCGACATGATTGGGCGCGTCCGCCTCTTGTGCTGCCCGATATGACCATGAGTTGGTTTGTCTACGTTGTTACCCTTTCAAAGGGGCTTGAGCGCGACCCCCTTATTGCGCGTCTTGCCGAAATGGGTGTGCCTGCCCGTGGCTACTTTGCCCCCCTGCACCGCCAAACCTATATCCAGCAGATGGGCTTCGGCGACGCTTCCCTGCCCATCACCGAAGAGATCGCCAAACGAACCATCGCCCTCCCCTTCCACAACAACCTCCCCGACGACGACATCGATTACATTGTCGACTGCCTGCGCCAAGCGATTGACAGTTGATTGACCGGGTTCCCCTTGCTTACTGGAGGAACCCGTCTCGATCCGAGTTGTCCCGTCGCCAGGCGCAAGGTTCCCCTTGCTTGCTGGGGGAACCCAACGGAGGGGGTTGCCCGTTTTGTCATGCGAGCGCAGCCGAGGCATCGGCTTCTAATGTCACGCCGAGCGCAGCCTCAGCATATGCTTCTGGAGTTTGTCTCCACTTACCCACCGGAGGGTTTGCTTATACGTGCATACCCTGAAACTTCCCATCCCCTCCTGAATCCAAAAATGCGGACAAATTGCGGACATTTAGTTGTTATAATGTTATGGAGTCATCCATCTTCACCCATCACATAAAAATATGGAGGTAGAACGATGTTTCGAAAGGCTTGCCTGTTTATCTTTATGGTCTCCGTGACCCTCACCGTCTTCGCGCAGTCTGCGCCAACACTTCTGAACTGCCATACGCTCCGCTTTTACACTTTTGAAGTGGACAATTTGAATGGATCACTTGCAAGTACAGAACCATTGATAGCTTTCCACAGCCCTGCTCAGGCATTCAAACCAGCACTGGTATCTCAAAAAATCAACATCGAAAGAACTGGAGATTCATCACATGTATTAAAAAATACCTTTGGAGCATCAATTGTTGGGCAGTTCTCAAAGTTAGCATCTGATAAAGTAGAAGCTCGCTGGAATTCCGTTTTGTCCTTCTACTCGTTTTATCAGTCCTCACCTACTAACCTCGAAAAATTCATGAATCATGCTTCGTTTGTGTTTGATATGTCTAAGATCAACATTTCCAAACCAGTTCTTAAAGATAAGCGTTTTGTTCACGACGACTCTCATCCGCGTAAGTCTCCTGACTCGAGGTCTGTAAAACCACTTATGGTGCAACGAGTTTACGACCTTGAGTTAAAGAAACCAATAACATCTGATTCACAGTTAGCCGCTGATGAAATGAGATGGGCTATTACCACTTTAGGGGACCAACATGATATCGGAGTCTCGGCTCTTCATCAATTTGTTAACGGTTTCGCCAATGAAAGTACAAATTCTCTGATACGTCCAATCTGGCGCGAAAAGTCTGACTTAAATGAGGATTATCGTAATGATTTGGCAGAATCAGCAGACCAACTTATCCTTGCTCTTCTATGGCTTGAAAAGCAACGCAAAACAGAGGATGTACTAGACCTGGTTGTCAATAAAGTGCGTGAGAATATAGCAAGACTTCCACAGAACGTAAAAATCGCAGATGTACGGAGAGTTGGAAAGCAGTTGAAGTTGTTATCTGAATTGACGTTAGAGATTCCGGGATTTAGGAAAGCCCCTGTCCGTTTAGAGATTAACCTTGATTTTAACGATGATTCATGCAGCCTTATGTCCAGTATGAAAGGAGTTCTTAAAGGTATCACGGGGGACAACGATAATTTCTCTTACGAAGCTGAAACATATGTAGTTGTCTATCGTTAATCCAAGTTGAACTTGTACCCGGCAAACATAGTCAACGATACCGACCTCCTTCTGGTTCTCACCAACTACGGAAATGGATGCCAGTAACTAACGCGATCTATTCGGGAGCCGGAAACTGCTCCCGAATGGAATGTAAGATTTTCTATTTGCGACCGTATTTATCAAAAGAACTTAATTCGGAGGTTAAGAAACAATGCACGAATCGTATACACAACGATTTCTCCTACTCTCTGGCGTATTAGCCTCAATTGCGCTGACCTTGTCCGCGTGTGGAGGGGGAGGTGGAAACACAAACTCGAGTTCAGTCGGAATCGTCCAGGGACGACTTGTCGACATAAGCAACACTAATCAGCCTATTGCGGGCGCAACCGTCTCCCTGAGCAATGGAGAACAAACAACCACTAGTGCCAACGGAAGTTTTCAACTGAATGCAACATATGGAAACCATACCCTTACCGTCATTCCGCCCAACACATTTGAAGGGCTTAGCATCCCTGTCAATCTGAATCAGAGCGCAAAAGACGTTGGAGAATTGCCAGTAATGCCGAAAGGGGTTACATTAGGCAGTATTACCATCAATCCGTCTGCGCCCGACGGACCGGGAGGTTCCTATCTCGTCGGTCGGTCCTACCAATTCACAGCAACCGTACGCCATCAAAATGGTCAAGTATTGTCCGGCTGGAAAGTCTTATGGCAATTGACGGGAAACGTTGGTATTATAGACAGCAATGGTAATTTTCAGCCGACATCACAAGGTAACGGCTCGCTTACTGCCTTGATCAAAGCGGGCGACCGAACCGTTGCTCAATCCAGCCCTATAACGATTAAGGTCTCATTAACCAACACCTCTTCTATGATGATTTACGCGGCGTTGAGCAAAGGAATTGGTGAGATCAATAGCGACAGCGGACTCATCATTCGAACCTTCGCGGCGGGAAAGAACGAAATTGAAACACCTACAGGTGTCGCGAGAGGCAATCACGGAGAGCTCTATGTGTGCGAATATACGGAAAATCGCGTATGGCGTCTCCAACCTGATACGGGAGCAGTCCAACTGATCGCAACCCTACCAACAACCTTGACCGATATTGTTGTGCGAGACAATGGCGACTTACTGGTTTTGGGAAGAAAACATCTCTACAAAGTTAATGTGAGCTCAGGTTCTTTTACCGTTCTTTATGAAGCTCCAAGCGCTCACTTGTATGTGGATATGGAACAAGGACCGGATGGGAAACTTTACATTGCCAACATCGCTGGGATTGACTCGCTTGGGAAAAGCGTGTTCAGATTAGACCCAGACAATCCACGACAACCTGAAGTGATCATTAAAGCAGGTGAAGGCTCTTTGAAAAGAGCCAATGCAATATGTTTTGTTCCCAATCACCTGCCGTCTGCTGGAACTATGCTGGTGTCTGATGAGAATTCTAACGCAGTTTATCGGTACACTTCTGAAGGGGTTTATCTGGGTCCGGCATTCGCTATGGGTAATCCCGGAAAACTTGCCTTTGGACACGACGGGAAACTGTATGTCATGAATGGCTTTCCGAGAGCAATTGTGAGATATAGTTATCCCGGTTTCACACGCGACGGCTCGTTCCAAACGCCAACCATCGGAACCTCGATTGGTGATCTAAAAGGCTTTGTATCGGTGCAACCGTAAGCGCAACATAGAACTCATGTTTAGCAGAGAGGATGTCCTCTCTGCTAAGTTCAAATGGAGGTAAATGTAATGAGCCACAAACTGACGAACATCTTGCTTCTCTGTATAGCAGTCATATTATGCATTGACTTCTTTACTGATTTATCAAATTTTTACAAAAACGAAAGAACAAATCAATCGAGCATATAATTTTTAGAAGACAAGTTTGACCAATTAATACAACAACCAAGTCGTTCCCTTGCCAGTGGTTCTGTACAGCCGCAATACAGCTACAAATGGCACATAAGGTACATAGGTGATAATTACAAAGATGTTGACGAATGGGTGAGTAACACTATAAAAGAGATGACGGAGGAAGGCTGGAAAGTTCATACTTTTGGAGAGGCGGATCGAAGTTCTGGGACCGGCTACTACCGTACCGTTTCCTTCGTTTATATTCTTTTTGAAAAGTAATCTATATTACCATTTTCAACTCCGAACAATTTCAATAGTCTGTAAAAAATAGCAGGAATCTACCCGCGCACTGTCGAACTCTTACGCGCATATGGTGCAATCGCGTGTGCGGGTAGAAATGTTCGGCGGATTGCGGGTGTTTCATGGAAACACGTGCATTATGCGTTTTCGTCTTCGTTCCGCCCAGACGCTCTTTGCTTACCTCCTGCTCAAGCGGTACAAACCGATCAAGCGCGCTGCCTTGATAGACAAACTCTTCAACCCAGAGTCTGAAGTTGATTGCGACCCGATGCGCGCGCTTACTAAGAGCGTCTATGAGTTGCGAAAAGTCTTAGAGCCGCCCGGTATCGCCAAGAAAAGCGTGCTGTTAGCAGACCGGGATTCCATCGCGCTCAACCCGCAGACCCTTACCACCGACCTGGACGAATTTCTCTATGTCATCTCCCAATCGAAGAAAACAGCAGACATTGCCGAAAAGACAGAGTTGCTGCAGCGCGCTTTTGACTTGTACCAAGGTGAACTGCTCGCGGGTCTCGCCGAAGAAGACTGGTTGTCCCCAGACCGCTTCAAATGCGAGAACCTTTATGAACAACTGACCTGCGATCTTGCGCAACTCTACGTGTATGAAGGGCGCTCTCACCGAGCGGAACAAACCCTCTTGCGCGCATTGTCTCATCTACCCGATTCTAAGAAAATAGCCCGCCTCCATACAGAACTGCAAGCGCGTAAGACCCGCGTGCGCACAGAGGACGACTCGGAAACCGTTGAAATCGAACCTGCCAACGAGGAAGAAGTCTCCAGCGCGTCATTGCCCCCCCGATTGGGAAGATACTTTGGCAGACATAACGAGCGCGAACAACTCCAAAGCCTGCTTAGCGAGTCCTGCGCGCCAGACACTGAGCCGCGATTGATCACCCTGTTTGGCGGTCCCGGAATCGGCAAAACCCGTCTTTCGGTAGAGGTCGGGCATGCGCTTCTCCCCCTTTACCAGAAACGGGTCTATTTCCTCTCCTTTGCAGAACATACCCCTCAATCTCTACTTGCCCAAGTCGCCTTGAGCCAACTGCCCATCCAACCGCGCGCAGAGAAACCGCCGTTGGAACAACTGATTCTGTTTTTGAGCCAAGCGCCGTCGCTTTTGATTTTGGATAATTTGGAACATCTGTTGGAATCCGCCGCCGCGCTGATTCAGACCTTGCTCCAAAAAGTGCCGAGCCTGAAATGCATCGCCACTACCCGACACCCGTTGGGATTGCCCGGAGAACAGGTGATTGAGCTTTTCCCGCTCGGCTTGGACACAGATGAAAGCCATTCATTCTCCGAAAGCGCGCAATTGTTCCATGACCGCGTCCAGTCCAGGAACCCTACCTTGCGCTGGACGGAACGACGCCATCAGCAGGCATTGGATATCTGCAAGAGAATGGAGGGCATCCCGCTCGCGATAGAGCTGGCAGCCGCGCGCGCTGCATCATATCTGGAATGGGACAGACTCCTCGAGTCTCTTCTCGAAGCAACCCAACCTTCTCATTGCAAGAAAAAACAAAGTCCCGACAGACATGACTCGATGCGCGCCGCCGTCGCCTGGAGCGCTCAGCTGTTAGCGTTAGAGGTTCAGGCGTTTTTGAAAGGTTTAACTGTTTTCCGGGGGAGTTGGTCAGCAGATGCCGCAGAAAAAGTCTGTCAAGAACCGCGCGCATCCGAGTACCTGAGCCATCTCCGCATGCACGCGCTTATCAACTTGACCGAAACGGATCACGGAGTGCGCTACCATATGCCGGTTGTTATCTACGAATATCTGAAAGACCAGCTCTCCGATTCGGAGTGGATGGCGCTTCAAAATCAACATCTTGCATACTTTGCCAGCATCGCTAATCCAATCATCGATTATAAGAAAACAGAAGCCGACCACCTAAACTTCATTCAAGCCTTTGAATATGCGATAGATTCCAGTAACGCCGAGGGCGCAAGATCAGTAGGCTCGCCATGTGTCCTTGTTTGGCTAAACAAGTTTCAATTTGAGGAGTTAGCGCGATTGTATACCAAATACCGGGATTTCTTGCTCCAGATACCACAAGATCAAGTCACAAAGGCGCATTTGTTAGGGTGTTTACGCGAGTTGTTGAACGTCTATTCACATCTTGGCATGCGTTCCCAAGCGCAATTGATTGTGCTTGAATTGGAGCAAATAGTCCAGCAGGTCGAAAAACTACAATGGACAGATGAGAACCTCTACAAAGAGGTGTTCCTTGGGTTCTTAGCACTGGCAAATTACTATTATCATCGCGGCGAAAGCGCGAAAGCGCGAGAACTTTTCCTGAAGGCGAAACAGATTGCTACAGACTGGAAAAATGGTCGTTGTTTGAAATTTCTCACCTTCGGCTGGCTAACGCTGGAAATGACGAATGGCTGCCTGCGCCAAGCGGCTAGTTACTGCGAAAGTTATGCTGAGTACGATTACAGTGAAGTTGTGGAACAAGAACATGAGGCTTACACACTGATGGAGTTTGGAACGCTCCACCGGCTGTTGGGTGATTATCCTCTTTCGGAACGCTATTTTGAGCGAAGTTTGTTTCTCCAACGAGAAACCAGCAACGAACTGGGCATTCTACAATGCCTGCGAGACAGAAGCCTTCTTCGCTTAGATCAAGCGCGTTATGCCGATGCGAAGGCAGACCTCGATCAGGCGCAGACCTATTTACTACCTTCTCAAGACGCACTTCGCGTTTCCATAAATAGTTGTTTGGGCGAGGTCGCTTTGGCAGAAGGCGATTTCAGGTCAGCGCGCTATCAATTAGAAAATGGTTTACACTTCTGGCGCGACTATCCGCATGCGCGCTGGGAATCATACCACTTGGCGCAACTCGGGCTGCTGGAAATTTACGCTGACAATCCCGACGTAGCCCGCTCGCTCTGTGAAGAAGGATTGCAGTTGATCACCTCTGCACCCAGCCTGATTATTGAAGCGCAGTTGCTTCAGATACGAGGCTTAAGCGAAGGAGAACATGGCATTGCCCATCTGCTCGATTCGCTATGCCTCCGTCTTGAATCGGGACATTGGCTGGGAATGGTCGAAGGCTTAGAAGCCTTAGCCTATCACTACGCCCAGGCTCATCAAATCGACTCGGCGGTATTCGCGCTCTCGGCAGCCACGCGCGCGCGTTCGCGAATCGGCGCGCCTCGTCCTCCCGCGGCTCAGCAATTCTATGCCCCTGTTTTCAATCATCTGGAACCTTGCGAAGAGTCTGTCCCCGACTTAGAGCAAGCCATTCAAATCTGTTTGAAAGGATATTCCTCCGATCAAGGCTGGAGCCGATCAATTGTATAGCCCTATATGCCCGTTTTGTCATGCCGAGCGCAGCCGAAGCAACTGCGGCTTGAGGGAAGTTTCCCAAGAGACATTCACCGCCAATTCCATCTCATCAATCGGTGTCCAAAATAGTAAAATTCGTGGCTGATCCATTCCAAAATGCGTGGCTTCCAACTGGGATAGATCATAAACCGCCTGCGTTCAATGCCCTTCACAACTGCGCGCGCCACCTCTTCCGGTGTGTGGGTCATCCCAAATCGTTGCACCAACTTTGCCTGGCGGTTCGTTTCATTCAGCATGGGCGACCCCACAAACATCGGACAAACCACCCCCAGATGAACGCCGTTCCCTTCCCACTCCACACGCAGCGACTGCGCCAAATTCAACACCGCGGCTTTCGTCGCGCCATAAGTATTAAATTCGGGAGGACCATAAAAAGCGGAAGAGGAACCCAGCAATATCAACGACCCGCGCGTTTCTTTCAACAGGGGCAGCAGGCGATAAATCAACTGAACTGTCGCGCTCAGGTTCACCTCGATTTGGCGCAAATGTTCCTCCAGCGGTATCTCTTCAAACAAGCCCGTTCGCAGAATCCCCGCCGAGTGAACGACCCCGCTCAGACCTTCCACACCTGCAAGGGCATCATCGATTTGCTGCAGGGAAACCACATCCACCACCTGAGCCTCCGCGTTCAACTCGCGCGCCAACGCCTGCAGCGGTTCCTCTTGTAGGTCCCACAATCGGAGGCGCGCGCCCCGTTCCGCCAACAGATGCGCCGTCGCGCAGCCGATGCCACTGGCAGCGCCGGTAATCAGGAAACGGCGGTCGTGGAAGACGCACTCCATGCCCTCTCCTGAAGATACTGCTTCACATGCTTCGCCAAACGTTTCGAATCCCGGTTCGCCTCATACAGATGTCCCCGAACGCTTTCGGTGTAGCCCATAAAATAAAACCCAGGATAACGGGTCGGCTCACCGGATGGATAGGTGGGATAGCCGCGTTCATTCACCAAGCCAGTCGGCTCAATCAACTCCTGTAGTCTTGTTTTGAAACCTGTCGCAGCGATCACCACATCAAACGGTTCGCGATGACCATTCACGAATTCCACCTCCGTTTCAAGCAGTCTTTGAACCGCAGGCTTGATCGTCACTTTGCCTTGCTTTAACGCTTTCACCAACCCCACATCGATGATCGGAATCCGATGCGCCGTGAATGGCTGCCAAGCGGCAGGCGGCATCCCATAGCGCGTTAAATCGCCTATTGCTAAGCGCGCTAATGTTTTCCCAATCGTATCGGCTATACCAGGCGGCAGCGGTGTAAGCGCAATTCCAAAGACCTGAACCGGCGTGCCAAGCCAATCTCGAGGAGCGACCGGCGGCGCGGTCCGAACACTCAACGCGACAGAGGCAGCGCCGCTCTCCGCGCAGTCCGCCGCGATCTCTGCGCCGCTGTTGCCTGCCCCCACTACCAACACACGCTTCCCTGCAAAACCGCTCGGATTTCGATAATCCACCGAATGCATCAACTTGCCACTAAACTGATCTTTGCCCTCCCAGTCCGGCATCCAAGCCGAACCGTAATGCCCTGTTGCTACTACCACTACCGGCGCGCGAACCTCGCCCTGCGACGTGGTCAACAGCCAATTTCCCCCCTCCTGCCGGACTTTCTGAACTTCGCAGTCATGAACGAGTTCTAGTTGAAACCAGCGCGCATAATCCTGCAGGTACTCCACAAACTGATCTTTCGGAACATACTTGGGCCAATCGGACGGCATCTCTTTATAGGCAAGACCGGAATATTTGCGGACCGAATGGAGATGAAGCCGGTCATAGCGGCGCGTCCATACGCCCCCCACTTGCGAATCCTTGTCCAAAATGACAGAGGGGATCCCCTCCATCTTCAATGCCGCCGCAGTGGTTAGTCCTGCCGCTCCGCCTCCCACAATCATCACAGGCGCTTGTGTCATTGACCGTTACCTCCAAAAATGCTGTCACCTGTTTCGGAACCAGAGCAAAAATTCCTGTTCTTCTTTTTAACTCATCGCATCCCGCCCATTTAGGCGGGGTACAATTCCACCCATACGGCGGATGTGTTTCGCGGGTCAAAGCGCGTATACTTTTAGCGTCACTGAAAAATCGGTGGCTAACCTCTTGAGTTCTCTCTCGCGGAGGCGGGTCGAGGCGCTCTTCGCGAGAGGAACAAAGAGAGAAGGAGCCAAAACCATGACTTTAACACAACTTTCGGATGAATTAGCGCAGGTAATAGAGAAGGTCGCGCCGTCTCTTGTTCGCATCGATGATGGAACCCGGTTGACCGCCAGTGGTGTCGTCTGGTCTTCTGAGGGCATCATTGTCGCAACCTCTCACGGTGTTGAACGGGATAACAACCTCTTTGTGGAAACTCACGACGGAACGCGCCTTCCCACCACGCTCTTGGGACGCGACCCGCATACGGACATCGCGGTTCTACGAGTGAACGACACGAACCTAAAACCTCTGGAACGCGCCTCTGCCGGCACGATCAAAACAGGACAACTCGCATTGGCAGTAGGGATGCCGGGAAGTCCCACCCTTCAGGCAACGCTTGGCATCATCAACGCCCGCGCCGACTCCCAATATGAAGGCAGCCCCGAGTATGTGCTTTATACAGACGCGACCCTCTATCCGGGCTTCTCTGGCGGCGCCTTGGTAAATACCCAAGCGCAAGGGATGGGATTATTGAATCGCGCTTTTGGAAGAGGAAGAGGCGTTGCGCTCGGGTTCCCAATTGTTCGGCGGGTGGTCGACCATATTCTGCAGCATGGCGCGCCGCGCCGCGGGTATATCGGAATCGCCACCCAACCCGTAGAACTCCAACATCCCCTGCGCGAAGCGCACAATATCCAACAGCCTCGCGCCTTGCTGGTGGTTCAGGTCGGAAATCAAAGCCCGGCGGAACGGAGCGGATTGATGATTGGCGACTTACTGCTGCAAGTGAACAATGAACCTTTGGTTGATGCCGAACAACTACGACGCCACTTAAAAGCGGGCGCAACACTCTCGCTCATGATTCTGCGCGGCGGAATGCTCCAGCAAACCAATGTGCCGGTAGATGCCAGCGCATGATGCGAGTGATGGTGGTGGCAGCCTTCGCCTCCGCAAGAGCGGGATTGAGCGCGATTATAGCCGATCAGCCGGATATGAACGCGCTGGAACCCGCCAGCGGCAGCGAGGAATTGGAGCGTTTATCGATCAATCCCCTGCCTCATGCGCTGCTCTACGATTATGACGAAGAGGACAGCGAAAGAGTATTGCAATTCGCGGCGCAAAACAGTATCGCAGTCGTCGTTTTGGGCGAATCGCCGGACGGATTCCACTCCCTTCTGACCTCGAACTTGCATGGCTGGGGCTACTTGTTGAAAGAGAATGCCGACCGCGAGGAAATTACCAGCGCGCTAAGAGCTGCCACATCCGGGCTAATCGTGTTGGACCGCGCGCTCAGCGCATCACTCCGAAATCATTCTTCCTCTCCTGCCTCCACGCCTCTGCCCCATTCACTGGAACCACTCACCCCCCGCGAAAAAGAGGTTCTTCAGCTCATGGCATTGGGGCTTTCCAACAAACAGATCGCAGAACGGCTTTTCTTGAGCGCGCACACCATCAAATTTCATGTCGCGTCGATATTCTCCAAACTGAACGCCTCCAATCGCGCAGAAGCCGTTACATTGGGGATAAAGCAGGGCGAAGTGATTCTATAAATAAAAAACTGGGTCCTCCTCGCTACTCCTCCCAGCGGAAATGCCCTTTCACCGGAAACCGGAATAGCCCTCCACTGATATCGACCTCTCTGCCAGGCCAGTGGTGCGCAATCAACGGCTTGCCCTCTGCTTCTTCCTGGGTCACTACGATCCCCACATGATTCGCGTCTCCTTGAAGCTTCGCGTCCCAAAACACGATGTCGCCCGGTTGCCAATCAGTCAATCGATTGTCTTGGACAGGCAGTTCCTTCGCATGCCGTCGGAAAAACTGGATCATATTCCGGCACCGGCGCGCATCGATAGAGGGATCGGGACGGCGAATGGGATAGGCTTGCAGATTCCTGCGAATGTCCTCATTCATGCGCTGGTACAAATCGACGCCAGCGGCAGAAAACGCGCGCAACACGACATCGGTACATACGCCAATCTCAGGGGGAGGATCGCCGCTTTGATAGTAGCCATCCTCATAGTGAATGGTGGCGGCGAGTTGCCTCTCCACATCCCGCAGTAAGGCGCGTTGAAAAGGGGACAGTTCCCCATCGATGATCAATGCGGGATGGGGAACCTGAGAAGCCTCTCCACTGCTTGACGGCGTCGTCCGACGTTGCGCCTGTTCAAGACGAGGGTTCTCCTCCTCCTTGAACAGGTACATGATCAGAAGCGCAAACGCCCCAACCGAGAACAGGATGGCTATCGCGCGCTTCATAATTGGCTCTTAGGCAGCGACACCGCTCGCCCTCTCAAAGAGATACGCGCCATCACGATAATCAACACGCACACTATCGCCAGGGTTGAACTCGCGAGCCAGCAGTTTCTGCGCTAAGGGGTTCAAAATCTCCCGTTCGATAGCGCGTCTCAGCGGGCGCGCGCCATACATCGGGTCATACCCTTTGGTCGCGATGTCCATCATCGCCTCGTTCGTTAATTCAAGCGTGATCTTGCGCTCATCCAGACGCTTCTGCAACTGCTGCAGTTGAATCTCTATAATGCGCTTGATTTGGAAGATATCCAACGGGTTGAACTGCACGATCTCGTCGACACGGTTCAAGAACTCCGGACGGAACTGCATTCTCAGCGCGTCCAAGATATGCTGGCGAATCTCTTCCCGGTTTTCTGTTGTCATCTCGCTATAAAGCGCGGACCCGACATTACTGGTCATAATCACGACCGTATTTCGAAAATCGACCGTGTGTCCTTGCCCATCCGTCAGCCTGCCATCATCCAACAGTTGCAACAGCACATCAAAGACTTCTGGATGCGCCTTCTCCACCTCGTCGAACAGCACGACGCTATAGGGACGCCGGCGAACCGATTCTGTTAGTTGACCGCCCTCTTCGTAGCCCACATAGCCAGGAGGCGCGCCGATTAACCGGGATACGGAGTGTTTCTCCATATACTCGCTCATATCGATGCGAACCATATTACGCTCATCATCGAACATGAACTCAGCCAACGCCTTTGCCAGCTCTGTTTTGCCGACACCGGTCGGACCCAGGAAGATAAAGGAACCGATAGGGCGATTGGGATCGGATAGACCGCTGCGCGCGCGCCGCACCGCATTCGCCACTGCTTGAATGGCTTCATCCTGTCCCACAACGCGCTGGTGTAAGCGGTCTTCCATCTTCAGCAGTTTTTCGGTTTCGGTCTCTTTTAACCGGCGAACGGGTATCCCAGTCCACTTCGCCACTACTTCCGCGATGTCGTCCGCATCGACCTCTTCCTTCAACAACTGCATTTCCGTTTGCAGCCCCTCCAGCGTTTCCTGTTCTGTTGCCAGCTGCTTTTGAATCTCCAACATAACGCCATAGCGCAATTCCGCCGCTTTCGCGAAATCGCCTGCGCGCTCCGCATTCTGCTCGTCGACTTTCGCCTGTTCTAACTGTTCCTTCAAATCGCGGATTTGCGAGATAATCTCTTTCTCGCGCTGCCAGTGCGCCACTAAACGCGACTTCTCTTCGTTCAGATTCGCCAACTCGCGCTCGATTCGTTCCATCTGCTCTTTTGCGCTGGCGGTCTCTTCACGCCGAACCGCTTCGCGTTCAATTTCCAACTGCCTGATTTTTCGTTCGATTTCATCTATCTCAGTCGGCATCGAGTCGATTTCCATGCGCAATTTCGCCGCCGACTCGTCAATTAAGTCTATCGCTTTATCCGGCAGAAAACGGTCAGGAATGTATCGGTGAGACAACTTCGCCGCCGAGATAATCGCCTCATCGCTGATACGCACACCATGATGGACTTCATATCGTTCCTTCAGTCCGCGCAAGATAGCAATCGTATCTTCAAGGCTGGGTTCGCCCACATACACGGTCTGGAAGCGCCGCTCTAATGCAGCGTCTTTCTCAATGTACTTGCGATACTCATCCAAAGTGGTCGCGCCGATAGTTCGCAATTCGCCCCGCGCCAGCATGGGTTTCAGCATGTTCGCCGCATCGACCGCCCCTTCTGCTGCGCCCGCGCCCACCAGTGTATGCAGCTCATCGATAAACAGCACGATCTGCCCGTCCGATTCCGTCACTTCGCGCAAAACCGCTTTCAGCCGCTCTTCAAATTCGCCCCGGTATTTCGCGCCTGCGATCATTGAGCCTAAATCCAGTTGAATCAACCGCTTATCTTTCAAACTATCGGGAACGTCACCCGTGGCAATGCGCTGCGCCAGCCCTTCCACAATCGCGGTTTTACCCACGCCCGGATCGCCAATCAACACCGGGTTGTTTTTGGTCCGGCGGGACAGCACGTGAATCACCCGGCGAATCTCTTCATCGCGCCCGATAACCGGGTCCAATTTTCCCTGTTTCGCTAACAAAATCAGATCACGCCCGTACTTCTCCAAAGCTTGGTACTTCTCTTCCGGGTTCTGATCGGTAATCCGTTGTCCCCCTCGAATCTCTTCTAATGCCTTGAGAATACGATCTTTTGAGATTCCCTGCGCCCGCAAAAGGCGTCCCGCTGCGCCGGAAGTATCGGACGCCAGTCCCAAGAAGAGATGCTCCGAACTGACATACTCATCCTTCATGCGCTGCGCCTCATCAAACGCGGTGTCAAAAGTCGTTTTCAGCCGGGGTGTGATTTGTGATCCAAGTGTAGCAGAACCGCTCACCTGGGGTAATTTTTTCAGTTCTATCTCTGTTTGCGAAGCCACCGTTGAGGGCAATGCGCCTATTTTCTGAAGTAAACTTGGCACAACACCATCCGGCTGTTGGATCAGCGCCAAAAGTAAATGTTCATTATCAATAGCAGGATGACGCAATTGTTCAGCCAACTGTTGAGCCGATTGCACCGCCTCCTGCGCTTTCATGGTCAATCTATCAAACCGCATAGAAACCTCCTGTCTTTAGCATGGTAGTATCAAGTCTTATGATACAATCTATTATACCTTCTCTTGACTTAGGAGGTTCCCAAATGGTTAGAACATATTTGAATTAGAGAGAATTTTGGGCAGGAATCGAGCGAGGCTTCGCCAATTGTATCCAAATGCGACCACCCAAAGAACAATCTGACAACAGAGTTAGCGTATGAACAGTATTTACAGGAGTGGACAGAGATGCCAGAGACCGAATTGATATCGAATTTTGAGCGTCGTATGCGTGAGCGTTACCTGCAAGAGGGTATCGCGGCAGGTGAAAATCGCGGATTAGAGCGGGGTCAAAAGCAAACAGCTCGTGACGCGTGATATCCCCGACCTAAAACACGCGCCGCAACTCACAGGTCAAACGCTGGATGTCGCGTTTCGGTTCTTGGGGTGTTCGGTGTTCAAAATGCGTCCACTCCAACCCCAGCACTAAGAAGTGATCCGCATTCAATTTCCGCTCAGTATTCACAAAGAACGTATGCCCTGTGCGCTTTTGGCTATGGAAAGTCTCCGAGTCAACTCGGTATCCCACCGCATAGAGCAGGTTAGCAGACGAGTTCCCAACAAAACTGAAGCCGCCGCGCCGAACCCGGCGATTTTGTTTATCATCCCAATCGATCCGGTAATCGCCGCGCAAGCTTAACCGTGGGCTCCAGACCCAATTCATTGTCCAGTTAGAAAAGCCGGTCGGAACGATGAGGGAGCCAAGTACCACTTGCGGATTCGCCTGCTCTGGGAAGGAACGGAACTCATGCGCGACTTCAAACTGCTTAGAAGGCTTATAAGTTACATTGTAATCGCGGATCATCTGTTCCATGCCGCCCTGGAAAGTACGCATCTTATAAGAGAATGAATATTGGAGCGGGTTCTTGGGACTGCGGTCCGAGACCAATTTATAAACGCGGTCGGCGGCTCTGCCCTGTCCCGGCACATAAACCCCAACATAAGCGGTTTCCAACGAATTGGAACCGAGGTTGGCTTTCAATTGAAGACGCTTATTCTCTTGATGCCAAACCTTGTTATCGTGCAACGCGCCGTAGCTGTAGGTAAACTCTAAATTAGTCAAAAACAGGAACCGCATCGGCTTGGCAGTCTGAACACTAACCCCGCTCTGAGATTTGTTATTGACTCGGTCAGCGCGCCATTCTTGATAGGTTCCGCTGAAGTTCAAACCGCCCCAACTCATTTGCGACAGCCCAACGGACATAACCCGCGTACCATTCGCGTTCTCAATCAACTTCCGATTTTCAGAGAATGAAAAGACCGCGCCTGGCTTCAGAGTATACTCAAAACCCATCTGCCGGTTCGTCTCATCGGGCGCGCCTTCACGGTTCAAAATCGCCTCATTCGTGATCAATTTCATGCGCGCTCCGACCTGATAATTGACCTGATAAAACTGGAAATTCTCGCTGATAGCGCCTTGCGCATCGGTGTCGCGCTGCTCATAAATGAGGTTTAGATTGCGGAAGTTTTGACTTTGATACTTCCAATAGTCGGTTTTCTGGTAGAGGGGCTGCGCCAGCGTGCCGCCAATCTGACGCTTCTCTTGATAGGCGTTGAAATGCCCATAGCGCATTTTCCATTCCGCATCATCGCGCGCATAAGCGTCATTCAGCAGCCGCTCCTCAGGTTTCACCGAGTCAGCGCGGTCTTGAAGATGACCAATTTGGAAGAATTGACTCGGCTGCCAATGGAACCGGAACCGGTTGCGCTGGCTCACGATCTCTTGCGAGGGATTGCGCGCGTCAAACTGGTAATTCTCAAGCGTCAACCCGCGCATCACTTGGGCGCGCGCGTTCCAATCGTATTGGGAGAAACCGCGCAGTTGCGCCAGCAAATTGCGCTCTGGGTCGGCTAAATCGTGGAAACGATGGAACTCTTCATCCACTCGCCGGGTGTTATAAGTCACTTCAAATTTAGGACTGAGCAGCCGGAACGAAGATTTCTGCAGTCCTGAATCCAAAGTATTAACATTGGTCTGCGAATAGGCAACGCCGAACTGCTTAAAGGTCAGCCCGCCGCCCCATTCCAATCGTTTCATCCCGCGTTCGTTTGCAACCAGTCCGCGCTCATAAGGCGTGAGGTCGCCAATACGCTCAAAATCGTCGGAAATGGCGCGGTTCATCATGCGGAATTGCAGCACAGGGCTGGTGAAGTTCCATTGCACATTACGCATATCGCCCGCGCCCGATAGATTCTGAACCGCGACTTTCTTGAACTCCACTTTGGTATCTTTTGCGGGCGACACATGCGCTTGTTGGAAAACGCGCCCCAATCCTCTTTCTTTCACCGACTGCGCGCGTTCTTGATCGTTGACCGCTTGAACCGCAGGCTCATAGAATTGCCGGGTCTCTAACGCCATGTGCGCATGCTCTTCCGGTTTCAAATCTTGAAGCCGAGCGAATTGGGCATCCACCTTTCGCTCCAGATGCTCTGCGCGCCAATTGCTCCCTGCCGCTTTGTAATGCTCCCGGTGATAGCCGCCATCCTCCATGCCAATATCCGATTGAGACGCGCTTAATTGCAATCCGCTCACGCTGAATTCAGCATTCCAAAGATCGCGGGTCATGCCCCGTTCACGCGCCCATTGCCCTTTCTCGGCTTCCGCTAAATCGTTGAACCTCGCAAAACCCTGTTCCACACGCTGCCATTTCCGGTTGAACTTAAAGGTCTTACTTTCAAACTGCCAAGCGCGCAGGTAGATTTTGCCCCCCAGGTCCTCAATCTGATTCATGTCCGCTTTCAAGAGGCTGCCCTGTCCAAAACTGATCTGCCCATTGATCGCTTCACGCGCCAGTCCCCGCTCGCGTTCCCAATCGTTACGTTCGCCCTCTGACAGGTCTTTGAAACGCTTGAAATCTTTATCTGCTTCTCGCCGGTTCCAATTCAGGCTGATCGCTTTTGAATTGAAGCCAAGCGAGCGGGTCTGAATCTGTTGATCGCCGTTTTTGATTTGGGAGACCGAATGTTCAACCGATGCCCCCTGCCCCAGGCTCAAGCCGAACTGGTAGCCTACACGCTTCAGACCCTTTTCTTTTTCCCAAGCGGCGATCTGTTCCGGGCTGAGGTTTGCCTGCCCTTGGAGGGCTTTTGCCGCAGAGAAACCCTGTCCAATATCCTGGAATTGGAAGCCGAACTGCACGCCGCGCTCGTTGAACTGCATCCGTTGAACCAGGAACTGCTCTTGAGAACCCGCCGTCACTTGGGGCGCAGACGCATTCGCAACGGTGGGCGCATCAAAAGCATGAACCTGTTTTCGAGCTGACATGAAATAGAACCCCTCGATGGAACTGCCCTGCCCAAACTTGAAAGCGTTTTGAAGTCCATAGGTGTTCGTCTGCCAGACCGAGCCGTCTTTGGCTGTTTCTGCCTGCCCCATCCGCATCATGGTCTGAATACCGCCGGTCTGACCAAACGAAAGCGACAAGAAAGGCAACGCGCCGGCAGAGTCGCTTCTGGGGGCTTGGGGATCGTAGCGGTAAGAGATGCTGACCGAGGAGAACCGTTTAATTGGCTCCATGAAACTGACATTGCCGCTGCCATAATCGATCCAGTAATGGACATCGCGGGTCAGCAGCCTGCCTTCATGATAAACGCTCTCGGAACCTTCAATCACGGGGGCGTTCCTTAAGGTATAGCCGCCGCGGGTGCCGTTGCCGGGCAGGATGTCTGAAGCCGATTTGCCGATCTTTTGGTTGGACGCGCTGGACGAACCCGTCTTCTTGGTCTCAGTCAGCGTGAAAGGCAGGCGGTCCGATTCTTGTGAATGAACCGCTATCAATAGTCCTGCCCCAAAGCACGCCAGCAAAGATCGGAACATAAAGAGAATGTCCTTAGAACTTCACAGTTATTATCGGCACATTCAGGCGGCGTTCACGCCCATTTCTTTTTCGCCACTCGCCTTTCCATTCCTGGTTATCCGCATGAAGTTGTTCGCGAATCTTTGCCCAGCGATCCTCGGTAGGAGAGGTTTTCTCGACAGGCGGTAAACTCACAACGGTTCCCATCGCGGGATCATTTCTGGGTGGTCTCGCGTTGGCAGCTTCAAAGTCGGGCAGATAAGAGACCGGCGAATCGGTCGTGTCGGTTAAGCTGATCATGGTGGAAGGCGGGCGAATACGCTCTTCCGTAGTGGCATCACGAACCGCGCTCACTCGCATATTAGGAACCCACTGGGTCTGCACTTCCGCCGTTCGCAACTCCGCTTGCTGTTTCACAGGCGCAGCATGGGTTTCCGAACTGGTTAAAATCGGCTGAGAAGCGGAACGAGCGGTCACCGGCTGAGAGGAAGCCCCCGGGGTAGAGCGTACGGCAGGCTCATTTGAGAAAGGAACATTGGCTGTCTCCACCGTGCCGCTCAAAGTGCTGGCGGCGAGCCAAATACCCAAAACCACCGCAGCCGCAGAAGGCGCAAACAGCATCGCGGGGCGCAATCTCCAGAGCCAGCCAATACGGCTTTTCTGGCGGGTCGTGGTGGCAAGAATTCGGTCGCGCAAATCCGCGGGCGGAAGCGCGTCAGGCAGGGCTTGAATCGATGCGGAGATGCGCCGCCAATCCGCCAACGTTTGGCGGCAGCCTTCGCATATGACCAAATGCGCCTCCAGGGCGCGCAATTCGGGTTGAACTAACAGCCCGTCCGCGTGTAAACTTAACTGCTCAAAACGATCTTCACAAGGTTGATACATGCCTGAACGACCTCCTTCTTCTACTCAATTGGATTGGACAGTTCCTATGTAAAAAGGTGTCGCGAATCTAAGAAGAAATTCTTCTCAATTTACGCGCCTTTCAATAACCCTGTGCTGGCTAAAATCGTTTTCAAGCCCGTTGCGCCAGAAAACATCACCGTGACATAGTAATCGCCCTGCGCGGCAGGTTCTGTCCGTATCACGATTCCGAAACCAAATTTCGCATGATTCACGCGCTGACCTGGTAAAAAAAGCAGTGATTCCGGGCTGACCGGATCGCGGATATCCGCGCGCTCCTCGCCAAAGGCTTCTGTCTCCGTAAACGGGTCATATTCTTCCTGGCTAAGCGCGCGCAGAATAGCAGGCGAAATCCCTTGATATGCGCTTGTGCTGGAATACATCACCCGGTGCAAAGGGATCAGCTCTTCCTCTGGCAGCGCTTTCAAGAAGGGCGAAGGCTGCGACCAACGAAAATCGCCATAGACCCGGCGCGCCTGCGCATAGAGAATATGCAGTTCATCGCGAGCGCGGGTCATACCCACATAGCACAATCGTCGCTCCTCCTCGATATCGCGAGGCGTTTCGCTGCGGCTGTGCGGCAAAATACCGTTTTCCACTCCCACCAGAAAAACCACTGGGAACTCCAGCCCCTTGGAAGTGTGTAGGGTCATCAGCAGCACCTCATTGCCCTGCTCTTGAACCGAGTCCATATCCGAAACAAGCGATGCGTGTTGTAAAAATGCCAGCAGCGTCTTGTCTTCCGAGGTCTCCTCAAACACCGCGACCACATTCATGAACTCCATCAGGTTTTCAATGCGGTCTCGCGCTTCGGTGGTCCCTTCCATCTGCAAGTGATGCCAATAGCCGGAACGCTCCAGCGCGTTTTTCACCAATGCCGTCACACTGAGCGAGTGCGCCTGTTGGCGAAGCTCCTCAATCATCTTCGTAAAATGCCCCAGGGCTTGCTTTGCTCTTGGGCTGAGACGTTTCTCAAAGGTCTCATCTTGACAGGCGTCCCACAGACTGCCATTGATGATCGCGGCATGCGCCTGTATGGTTTGCTGGGTCTGCGCGCCGATTCCGCGGGGAGGCGCGTTGATCACCCTGCGAAAACTGACCGCATCGTCCGGGTTCACGATTAGCCGCAAATACGCCAGCAAATCCTTGATTTCTTTCCGGTCATAGAACCGGAGCGCGCCCACAATCCGGTGCGGGATACGGTTCCGGCGGAAAGCATCTTCAAAGGAACGAGACTGCGCATTGGTCCGGTACAGCACCGCGAAATCGCCGTAAGTCCGGTCTCCTTTCAACACTTGACGCTGCAAGTAATCGGCAACTAATTGCGCTTCATCGGAGTCATCCTGCGCTCGCGTAAGCGTGAGGGGCATTCCTTCCGTGCGCTCTGTCCATAATCGTTTAGGCGCGCGCGAACGGTTCTGACTCACAACGCTGAAAGCGGCATCCAGAATGGGTTGGGTGGACCGGTAGTTCTGTTCCAAACGGATCATGACAGCCTCTGGATAATCCTTTTGAAAGCGCAAAATCAGCTCGACTTCCGCGCCTCGAAAACTGTAAATGCTCTGGTCATCGTCACCAACAACGCACAAATTGTGATGCTTTTTGGCTAAAAGTTGCACTAAAATATACTGGGCATAATTCACATCTTGATACTCATCGATCAAAATATAGCGGAAGCGGTCTTGGTATCGCTCCAAAATCTGCGCGTCATGTTGAAGCAGTTGTATCATCTTCAAAAGCAGATCGTCGAAATCGAGCGCGTTCGCCAATTGCAAGGCTTCTTGATAACGGGGATAAACCCGCGCCACGACGCGGTCAAAGAATTCAAAAGCTTTCTTCTCAAACTCTTCTGGACCAAGCAGTTTTTCTTTGGCGCGGCTGATGGCATAAGAGATTTGGCGCGCGGGGAACTGTTTTTCATCGATGTCCAACGATTTCAATATCTGCTTGATGACATCTACTTGATCGCTGTCATCATAGACCAAAAAGTTGGGTTCCACCCCAATCACTCTTCCGCTTTCCCGCAACAAGCGCGCGCAAATTGCATGAAACGTGCCTACCCATAAGCCTTTTGCCTGATCGCCCATCAGACGCCCTAATCGGCTCTTCATCTCTTCGGCGGCTTTGTTCGTAAAGGTCACAGCTAAGATGCTGCCGGGATAGACGCGATGGTTTTGAATTAGGTTGGCAATACGATAGGTAATCACGCGCGTTTTGCCGCTGCCCGCCCCCGCAAACACCAACAGCGGACCTTCCACATGCTCCGCTGCCGCGCGCTGTTCCGGGTTCAAAAGAGAGAAATCGATCACGCCTAAAGGATACCTGATTCTGACCCTGCTTTGTCCGCCAATGAGAATGAGGTAAAATATTGCGCGGAGGTATGAAAATGAGCCTTCAAGCATCGCAAAAAGGCGGTCTGAAAGCATGGTTAAAAGCCGATAATTATGTGCTGCATAAGATTCACTCACTCACAGGCATCGTGCCTGTGGGATATTACGTGGTCCAACATTTGACCCTGAATTCTTTCTCGTTAGCCGGTCCAAAGTATTTTGATGCCGTTGTCGATTTCTTCAATGTCTACATGCCGGGTTTTCTACTCCCCATTTTGTCTTTTGGGGTGGTGTTACTGCCGATTCTATTCCATTCTCTCTATGGTTTCGTGATTACCTATCATGGTCGTGTTAATGTGCCAAGTTATCGATATCGCGAAAACTGGATGTATCTGCTCCAGCGCGTGAGCGGTGTCGTTATCTTCGCATTCTTGCTCTATCACGTGTCTACGACCAGTTTTGCGCACAAATTCTTTGGCGCAGACCTCGACTCGGTACGCTATTACGGCATGCAAGCTAAATTCCAAAACCCCCTTATCTTTGCGGTCTATGCCATTGGAATCACCGCTGCCAGCTTCCATCTGTCCAACGGTATCTGGAACTTCTGTATTCGGTGGGGCATCACCATCAGCGAAAAAGCGCAGCGGCGGTTGAGCAAATTCTGCTGGCTCTTCTTCTTTGGATTGGCAGGTCTGGGTATCGCCGCCCTGGTTGGGCTGCTGATTCACTGATTGTCCCGTTTCCGGTTCCCCTTGCTTGCATGGGGAACCCAACGGAGGGGGTAAACAATCCCCCATAAGGTATAATAATCCCATCCACAGGAGGTTCAAAGGATGACAAGAAATTGGCTGCTCACCCTCATGTTACTCAATGCCCCCTTCACCTTCGCTCAAGACATGCAATTAACTCCAGAACCCGTTACCGTTCGTCCGAACTTAATCATCAACCCCAGCTTCGAACAGATCGAGCGGGACATACTGCCGGGATGGGAATGGAATACACGCGAAACCCTGGCGTCATTAAGCCTCTACTCGTCCGAAGCGGCAACAGGAGAAAGATCTATCAAACTTTCCAATCGCTCCCCATTCGGCATCGGCGCTTTCGGCGCGTTGGAGTATAAAGGCGGAGTGCAAGTCAAGCCGGGAACCGTTTACACGCTCAGCTGCCGTTACAAAAGTTTTACAGAAGGCGCAGGCTTTATCGCATGCGGTCAAAACCAACGCGCCCGGGTCACCTTCAAAAACAGTCAAGGCGCATGGCAGCGCGCTTTTATCACCTTCGCGACCACCCCCGACGAGGAGAATCTTCCCCTGTTAATTGCGGTCGAAGCGCAGACCGACGCGCTTTGGGTCGACGATGTGAAACTGGAAGAAGGCGGTTCCATGTCCTATTTTGAGCCTCCGTCAGCCTCCGAGAAGCCTGTTTTCTTTTGGGAACATCCCTCCACTTTCTTTGTCAACAGCGATGAATGGTCTGCCACCGTGGAGATTTACACTGTGCAGGCGTTGACGGGCGCAACCCTCCAAGCGCAATGGGGCGATATACGCAAAGAACTGAAAGCCGATCTGCCAGCGGGACTGAGCCGATTGCGCTTCAGTCTGCCCGCGGGCGATAACCCTCAATCGACGCTGACCCTCACGATTGTTTCACCCGCAAAATCGCCCGTCCTGTTCCAGCGCGCGCTCACTTTAAGAACCACCAAACAAGCCAAAGAGCAGCTGAACACTCTGAAGATGAGCGTCCCAACCCTGGAGGAGCAACTCGCTGCCCGCGAAAGCCGCGGCGAAGACACCGCTTATCCTCAAGCCACGCTTGCCATCATCAAGCGCTTTATCCCTTTCATCGAGCAAGACCTTCAAAAAAACATGCTGGAACGCGCCTTCACCCAAATCGATGAACTGTTCGTACTGTCCGAAAAAGTGCGCCTCGCAATGATTTCCAAGAGCGCGTTGCACTCAGTTCCGCGCTATCTCACCTCTCCCATTGAGATTAAAGATAGTTCCTTTATTGCGGAAACCCTGAACCCAGCTACCAAACAGCGCGAGCGTCGTCCCGTTTTCTTCACGGGGTTCGGGCATTTTGGGCAAGTCCGCAACGATTTAGAACTGTTCCCCCAGATGGGTTTCAATCTCATTCAGGTGGAGATGGGACCGCGCGACCTGTTCCCCGCCAAAGACCAGGTAGATAAAAGCGCGCTGGAACAAGACATTCTTCCCCTCCTGAAACGCGCGGAAACAGCGAATGTGGCAGTCAACCTGTTGATCAGCCCACACTATTTCCCACAATGGCTGATAGACGAACATCCTGAGCTGAAACAGCGGCGCGAAGGCTTCATCCAATTCAGCCCCTATGCGCCCGCAGGGCAGGAACTGCTTGCCCGGTATGCACGCTTTGTGGCAGAAACCCTGAAATCTCAGCCCGCATTACACAGCATATGCCTGACCAACGAGCCGATCAATGTGGAAGACCCAGAATCGCCCCTGCAAAAGAAAGAGTGGCACGCTTGGCTTTTGAACAAGCACAAAAATCTGCTGAACCTCAACAGCCGTTGGAATACAAACTACCAAACTTGGGAGGAAGTTCCAGTTCCCAACGCGGAACAAAAACGCGCCTTCGCCGATTGGTTCATCTTCAATCAAGAGTGGTTCGCCGGTTGGCACAAACACATGGCAGACCAAATCGCGGAAGTGAACCCGATCCCTGTCCATGCGAAACTAATGACCTGGAACTTTTTCAACGAGTCGGAACAAGCGTTTGGGGTTAGCGCGGAACGGTTCGCGGAGTTTTGCCAGATCAACGGCAATGATGCCGCCACTTACTATAGCTTTGATCCGGCAGCGCGATGGGCAAATGGTTGGATAATAACCTTGATGGGGCATGACCTCCAGCGTTCGGTTCGGAAAGCCCCCGTTTTCAACAGCGAAAATCATATCATTCGGGATCGTGAGACCCGCCCCGTACCGCCCGCGCATGTTCGCAATGCCCTGTGGCAGGCAGCGATTCATGGGCAGTCAGCAACCACTTTCTGGGTTTGGGAACGAACGGATGACCCGAAAAGCGACTTTGCGGGCAGTGTTCTACACCGCCCCGCATGTGTCGATGCTCTAACAAGAACCGCGCTTGACCTGAACCGTCTGGCATTGGAGGTGAGCGCGCTGCAAAATGCGGAACCCGACTTCTACCTGCTCTACAGTCCCTATTCGCTGGCGGTGCAAGGCGAAGAATATAGCGAAGCGTTGCAAAATCTCTACATCGCCGCGCAGATGACCGGATGGAAGTTAGGATTCGTTACGGAGCGGCAATTGATCAATGGTTTGCAGTTGCCCCTCACAAAACCGCTGATCGTCTCCAATGCGCAATACTTACTGGATGAGACCCTCACGGCGATTCGCGAGTTCCAAACGAAAAGCGGCAAAGTCTATGCGGTGGGCAGCGCGAACGGGCAGTTTGATATCTATGGACGCAAACGCGCCAATGGGGTTGTTGCCGAGCCTTTGCATAAAGCCGCGCGTATCTTTGGTCCCTTCTTGGGCGAAGCGATGGATAATGTGTTTGGGCGATTACCCTCCATGCGCCGATTTTTGCAACTGAAGACCTTAGAAAATAAACCTGTTTGGGGAGTCGCCTTCCGAGCCATTCCTTACGGTCAGGGGTTCATCGCGAATCTTTGCAACTATACCCGCGCGCCCATCACAATTCGCCTGCGTGACGCAGGAGATAAGCCCATCAAATCGAAAAATTTGTTGGATGGCGAACCGCAGAGTGATGAAATCACCCTGCCGCCATTAGAGCCAATGTTGATTTATTGGGAATAAGTCCATTGGAGGGAGAATAGTAAATGATACGATGGTTAGGGTTGTTATTGGTTTTCATGAGTTGTGGGTGGACTGCCCGCGCAGAAACGCGGCTGCACCCGCTCTTTACCGATCATATGGTGCTTCAGCAGAACAGCAAAGCGCCTGTTTGGGGCTGGGCAAATCCTGGCGAAAAGATTACCGTCAAAGGCAGTTGGAGCGCGAAAGCAACCGCTTCTGTTAAGGCGGACGAATCGGGTAAATGGAAAGTCATTTTACCCACAAACAAGGCAGGAGGACCCTATAAAGTAGAAGTTCAAGGCGAAAACTTAATCACTTTGAACGATGTGATGCTGGGCGAAGTCTGGATTTGTTCAGGTCAATCGAATATGGCATGGCCCTTGGGAATCCATCAAGGCTTAACTCCGGTGGACAATGCGGAGCAGGAAGTCGCCAACGCGAATCATCCCAATATACGCCTTTACATTGTAGAGCGCGTTGCCAAAGATGAACCTCAAGAAACTTGCGCTGGCAATTGGCAAGTGTGCGACTCCAAAAGCGTTCATGATTTTTCGGCAGTCGCTTATTTCTTTGGACGCCAGTTAAATCAAACATTAAATGTGCCTGTGGGGTTGATTATGACCGCTTGGGGCGGCACCCCCGTAGAACATTGGACCAGTGAGCGCGCCCTGATGAGCCACCCCGAACTGCAGGCAGGCGTGATGAAACGCAAAGCGCAACCCACCGATCAATTTGGTCAGAAACATTCGGTTCTCTACAACGGCATGATTGCTCCGCTGATCCCCTATGCCATTCGGGGCGCGATTTGGTATCAAGGCGAGTCCAACGTAGGGCGCGCTTATCAATATCGGAGCGCATTTCCTCTGATGATCCAAAACTGGCGCGAAGACTGGAAACAGGGCGATTTCCCGTTCTATTTCGTTCAGATTGCGCCCTTTAGCGGCTATGGCGGACAAGGACTCAGCGCGGAACTGCGCGAGGCGCAACTGATGACCTTGAGTATGAAGAACACCGGTATGGTGGTAGTCACAGACTTGACTCCTAATCTCGGTGACATTCACCCGTCCGCTAAGCAGGATGTAGGTAAGCGGCTCGCTTTATGGGCATTAGCGAAAACCTACGGAAAAAAAATGACCTATTCTGGTCCGCTCTATCGCTCTATGAAGATAGAGGGCAATAAAATTAGACTCTTTTTTGACCATGTGGATGGCGGCTTAGCGGCGAAAGGTGGCGCGCTGACCGAGTTCCAAATCGCCGGTTCCGATCAACAGTTCCACCCAGCAACGGCAGTCATAGATGGTAAAACGGTGGTGGTCTATTCTGAAAAAGTTCCGAACCCTGCCTCAGTTCGTTTTGGATGGGGCGATGCCAGTGTGCCAAACCTGTTCAACCAAGCCGGTCTGCCCGCATCGCCTTTTAGAACCGACCAGTGGCTCGGAAAAACGATTTCGGTTAAATGGTAAAACTTTATGAGGGAGAAGGTTAAAAAGACCTCTCCCTCAGCGAGGTGATTTACAAGAACCAGAAAGCCTATTGATTCGTATTCAGTCAGCCACATCCGTCATTCCCGCGAACGCGGGAATCCATTAAAAACAGACACTCACGAAGGGAATTTTCATGAAATGCGTAAAAGAATGAATTCGTGCGAATTCTACTTTCACCCCCTCATTTCTTATCGGGAAGAATCAGATAAACGGTATTATTCGAAGCGCGCCATGCGTTGATAAGATTCTGGCGCGGAAACGTCTTCTGCACCGTTTCCCCTTTCTCCAGCCGCGCCCAAGGGTCATTTACTACCACATCCCCCGTTTCGGTGAAACCCACACAGATCACCAAATGCCCCTCTGAGCCGTCTTCCACCCCTTTTAACAATTTATACGAGACGGAGCAAATCACAGGATAACCATCCGCGATCCAGCGTTCCAAGTCCGAAACATCGGTCAAACGATCCACATACGCTTTTAAGCCCGGAAACGAGCCCACATAAGCCACATTGAAAGACCAATTGCCGGTACCGCCATTGCCCCAAGCGGGGTCATGCACCCCTTTGACCACTTCCGGCACGTCTTTATCCAGTTCGGGACGGTCCAAAACCTTTGCATAATGCGCCAACACCATCGAGACGGTTGTGGGACTGCACCAAACATCGCCCCCTTCGTAGGAACGCTGGCAGCGTTGCGGCACATCGATCACCTTGCCCCAAGCCTCGCGCGCGGCTGGTAGCGGAGCGCGCTCGCTGTCGTTGTTCCAAAAAGAAAGCGTTAACAACGATAATCGTTTCAGCGTCTCCTCGCTGCCCGCCGTCAAACGAACCTGCCATCGTTTCGCGGGGCGCTTCAACGCCAGCGTATCGGTCAACACATCACCCTCATCATCGGCTTGCTTGTTGATGCTCCGACGCGGAAACGGCTTCCCCGTCAACGACCACTCGCCCATATGATAAAACTTCGTTGCCCGATCCGGGTAGATCGCCTTGATTTCCACCTGCAGGTAATCCTCAGGCATGGGCGATTTCAAGTTCCAAGACAGAACCGCTTCGTGCCACTCCAGAAGCGACTCCATCTCCGGCGAAGTGAAGGTCCAAGTCCCCCTCTCCGTCTTTTGCGCTTGAAATTTTGAAAAATCGGCGATCATTTCGATGTGAGAACCTCGTTTGACGCGCAAAGCCTCTGTCCTGCCATCGGTCGACGGCGCAAGGGCATTTAGGTTCAAAAGCAGGCTGATAAAGCAGGCAGTCATCACATTTCACAGTTCGCGTTAGGGCGCGCCAAATCCTGCAAACCCTCGAATTCTCCATAATAGATAGGGAAATATGCCCATCAAGAAGAATGTGAGAAACAGATGATGAGCCGTAAAAACAAAAGCGAGGGAAAGCCGGATAATTCAACACCGGCGCGTCTGCGGCGCAGGCGGTTCGGAGAACATTTGACTCCGATTGATATTTTCGAGCGATTGATCGCTCCCGATACCTTGACCAACCTTTATAGTTTCCGATGGGTTGACATGTTCGCGGGCGCGGGCAATTTGATTTTGCCGATACTGAGCCGGGTTCCGCCCAAAGATCGATGCGCCTTTTTTGTAGACCGCCTCTTTCTGTTCGATATCCAGCCGGAGATGGTAGAGCGCGCCGTTCAGAACGCAACCCATTATGGGATTCCCGAATCGCTTGCCAGAGAGAACATCCGTCTGCAAGATACCTTGAAAGAGTATCCTGAGTCGCTAATTCAAGGTCAGCTGCCGCTCTATCATATCACCAATCCGCCCTACCTGTATCTGGGCTACATCGCCAAGCATGCCGAAACCCAGTCCCACTTGCAATATTTTACCGGCGCGAATAGCGGCTATCAAGACCTATATCAACTCGCCATGATGAACGATCTGCGCCATCAGATCGGGCGTATGGTCTATATCATACCCTCCAACTTTCTTTTCAGCGCGTCCGGCGCAAACAAGATTCGTAACGATTTTCTGCCCTATTACAATATCCGAAAAACAATCACCCTCGAATCAGATGTGTTTGAACATACCGGCGCGAATGTGATGATCTGTTTCTTTCAACGAAAGCCGACGCCCATTCGTGAGCCGCTGCAATTTGAAAGCTACAAAGTCCAGGTGAACGTTCAAAAGCGCGTTCACCATTTGAAGCCCGCCAATCATTACCGGGCAGGTGGAGAATTCGAGGAGTTTGTCCAACTCTACAAAGCGCGCAAACCGCCTAAAGTACGGTTCCATTTCCTGCAATCGGAAGTGGAGGCGAATCCGGGCGATCAGCCTCTGGAAGTGTTGGACGCCAACCGATATGCGGACGGCGCGTATCAAACGCTGACCATTCACATTTCAGACTCTTTGAAGCAACGCGTTCTGGCGAACCGATTGTTCATTCGCACGGTGGATACTGGTTCGCTGGACGGGCGCGCAGGTTTGTATCTGATCAATGAGGCATTTGGGGTACAGGGCATTTTAGTCACGAAATCACCCTATCGCACACACCCGATTCATCTGTTCTTTGATCCTGCCATTCCAGAACAAGACCTCTTGCTTCTTCGCGACTATGTGAACCTGTTGCTTGAGCATTTTCGCGCTTTGACCGATAGCGAGTTCTTAACAACCTACAAATACTCTGCCAGCGCATACACGCGCAAATATTTAGGGCTTTCCCAAGCAAAGGCATTGATCGAGACCTGTCCCCTGCTCTCGCTCTCCGATGATCAGAAAGTCACATTCCAATCGCTGGTCGCAAATCAAGAGGCAGACCAAATCGTGGCGTTTGTGAAGGAATTGACAGAGAGTTTCAGAAACTTCTAAGAACTATTATGAACTTCCAGAACAAGGTGGTGTGGATTACGGGAGCGTCATCGGGCATTGGCGAGTCATTGGTTTATGCCTTTTCAAAGCAGGGCGCGAGAGTCGCGCTATCAGCTCGGCGTGAAGAGGAACTGAACCGGGTCGCAGGCGCATGTTCCACCGAAACGATGGTCGCGCCGCTCGATGTGACCGATTTTGAGGCAGTCAGAGCAGCGTCGGAAGCGATCTTACAACAGTTCGGACATCTGGATGTTCTCATCAATAACGCGGGCTTGGGACAGCGTTCGTTGGCGGAGGAGACCGATCTTTCAGTGGAACGGCGGCTGATGGAAGTAAACTTCTTCGGAGCCATTTATCCCACGAAAGCATTGCTTCCATCGATGATTGCCCGTCGTGAGGGGCATATTGTGGCAGTCAGCAGCGTGTTGGGGAAATTAGGCACGCCGATGCGATCCGGTTATGCCGCCTCCAAGCATGCCTTGCACGGCTATTACGATTGCCTGCGCGCCGAGGTCTGGAAACACAACTTGAAAGTGACTCTCGTTTGTCCCGGCTGGGTTCAAACCAACATCTCACGATTCGCGTTAAAAGGCGACGGCTCCGAATATCAAATCATGGATGAGGGACAATCAAAAGGGATACCTGCGGATCTGTGCGCTGAGGGCATTCTGCGCGGGATTGCCCAAGGCAAAGAAGAGTTTACCATCGGTGGCATCGAGTGTTTGGGCGTACCGTTCAAACGCCTGCTGCCCGGATTATTCTCTAAGTATATTCGAAAAGCAAAGGTGACTTAAATGAGAAACCGCCTCAAGGGGGGTACAATGAGGCGGTTTCTTCGGGGGACGGGTCGGATAGAAGTCGTTCTATTTGAAGAACTCGAAGTTCTCTATAATCCCCTTCAATTTCTGCATGAACTTACCCGCATACATGCCATCGATAAGGCGGTGATCATAACTTAGGCAAAGATGCATGATCGGACGAATCGCGATCATATCGTTGATCACCACCGGCGTTTTCACAATCGCGTAGGTGCCTAAAATCGCCGATTGCGGGTGATTGATAATCGGCGTGCCAATCAATGCGCCATAGCTGCCCGGATTGGTCAGCGTGAAGGTCGCGCCTTGAATATCCGCCACCCCGATGCTCTTATTGCGCGCGCGTTTCGCGATGTCTTCCAGATCGCGGGCGATATCCACTAAATTCTTCGTATGCGTATCCCGAATCACCGGCACAATCAAGCCGTCTTCGCCCTTTTCGCCCAATGCGACCGCAATCCCCATGTTTATATACTGCTTTACGACGATTTTGTCATCAACAATCGAAGAATTCATCATTGGATAGGCTTGCAGCGCCTCTGCCGTCGCCTTGACAAAGAAAGGCGTATAGGTCAAGCGAACCCCATATTGCTGTTGGAAGCTCTCTTTATTCCTCTCGCGGAACTCCATCATCTTGGAGACATCCACCATTAGCACCGTCGTCACATGCACTGCTGTATGGTAGCTATGCGTCAAGTGATCCGCAATCACCTTGCGCATACCTGCCAACGGAATAACCTCTTCACCGCCCTTCATGGCAGGCGCAGCGGCAGCGGGCGCAGAAACGGGTTGAGACACAGAGGCAGGAGCAGGTGCAGGGGCTGCCTGTTTTTCGGTAGCGCGCGCGGCGATGAACCGCTCCAGGTCATTTTTCGTGATGCGTCCCGCCGCGCCAGAACCGCTGATGTTCGCCAAATCTGCGCTGGTTAATTGGTTATCCGCCATCATCTTGCGCACCAGCGGCGACAACCGTCGTTCGGCATTCCCGCTGCCATCGGTCGAAACGGGTGACGCGCCGGCAGCATTTGTGGAACTGACCGCGGTGGGCGGCGCTTCTTCCGCGCCCTTGTAGAATCCCACATCGGGCAACGGGGGCGGTCCACTCACAGCAGATGCGCTATCGGCGGTTGCTGTCGCGCTGCCGCTCGCCTCAATCGTCGCGATCTCCTGTCCGACCGCGACGGTATCCCCTTCCCCCACCAGCAATTTTGAGATCACGCCCGAAGCGGGAGCGGGCAGTTCCGTATTGACCTTATCGGTCATAATCTCGACGATCGGTTCGTCCTCTTGCACACTGTCGCCCTCTTTCTTGATCCATCGGACGATGGTGCCTTCCACAATGCTTTCGCCTAATTCCGGCATGATAACCGCAGTTGGCATGCAGTCCTCCTTGAAATGGTGTCATTGCTCACTCGCGGTTCAGCAATGACGGTTACGACTCAAAACTTATGGAGCCGCCGCGCCGTCTCGATAATCTCGTCCACACTGGGCAGCACATATTTCTCCAGGGGTTCCGCAAAGGGAACAAAAGAGTCGCGCGCCGCGACCCGCGCGATAGGCGCGTCCAGGTCCATAAAGGCTTCTTCCGCGATTCGCGCGGCAATGTCCCCGCCCACGCCGCCGGTTTTGGGCGCTTCGTGCAGAACCATCACGCGATTGGTTTTCCGAACCGATTCCAGAACCGTCTTCATATCGAGCGGCTTGATGGTGCGCAGATCGATCACCTCCACCGAGATGTTCTCTTGCTCCAACGCTTTCGCCGCGTCCAGCGCAAAATGAACCATCGCGCCATAGGTAACAATGGTCAGATCATCGCCTTTGCGCGGGATGGATGCCTCTCCCAGCGGCACAATGAAATCGGTTTCAGGGCTGGGAATGTTTCCCTTAATACGGCGGTAGAGAAATTTATGTTCATAGAACAGCACCGGATTGTTGTCCCGAACGGCTGCCTTCATCAAACCATAGGCATCTTCGGCGGTTGCAGGCAGAGCGATCTTTAAGCCCGGCACATGGTAGAACCACGCCTCAAACTGTTGGCTGTGATAGAGGCTGCCGCCCACATAGCCGCCCGACGGACCGCGCACGACGATGGGCATGCTCACCTGCCCGCCGGAACGATAACGAAAGGTAGCCGCCACATTCACAACCTGATCAAATCCGCAGGAGATGAAGTCGATGAACTGCATTTCAGCAACGGGGCGTTTTCCCAGCGCGGCTGCCCCCACGGCTGCCCCCACAATGGCGGTTTCCGCGATGGGCGTATCTACCACTCGGTCATCGCCGAAGCGGTCTCGAAAGCCCGCCGTCACGCCGAATGCGCCGCCCAAACGCGCGATATCTTCGCCCAAAACAAACACATTGGAGTCGCGCTCCATCTCTTCCCACAATGCGGTTCGGATCGCTTCCAAATAGGTCATCTCTCTCATCGCGACACCCCCGCGCTCTCGTCATAGATATCTTCCATAGCGGTCGCCGGCTCTGGGTCGGGACTGTTGATGGCGATTTCCACCGCATCATGAATCTGCCGGACGACTTCCGGAGGCGGTTCAGGCAGTTCCGCCTCCGAGAAGTTGCCCGTTCCCAACAGGTAATTTCGGAACCGGGGCAGCGGGTCTTTGGCTTCCCATTCCTCAATTTCTTCTACAGGGCGATATTGGCGGGCGCGGGTCTCATCGTGGTCGGCATGCCCTTGCACCCGGTAGGTCACGCACTCTATCAGCGTGGGACCATCGCCCCGGCGGGCGCGCTCGAAAGCGTGATACGTTTCATCATAGACCGCCAGCACGTCGTTGCCATCGACCACAATGCCCGGCATCCCATAACCAATCGCCCGATCCGCCACACGCCCGGTCGGCACATTCAGTTCCAAAGGCGTGGAGTAGGCATACTGATTGTTCTCAATCACCAGGATCAAAGGCAGTTTATGCACTCCCGCGAAGTTGGCTCCCTCATGAAACGCGCCGGTGGCGGTCGCGCCTTCGCCGTTATAGGTCAGCACGACAGAGTCGCCCTTGCCATCCAACTTCAACGCCCAAGCCGCGCCGCAAGCGACCGGCACGGTGGAACCCAACATACTGGTGGAGTGGATCAATCCGAGGGAGATGTCGCCCATATGGCTCCAGGAGTCTTTGCCTCGTGTGGGGGCGGTTGCTTTGCCCCAAACCTGCGCCATCACCTGTTCCAGAGGCATGCCTTTGAAATGGAAAGCGGGCATATCGCGGTGGATGGGCGATACAAAATCGTGAGCGCGCAGGGGATAGGTCGTGCCGACGAGAATCGCTTCTTGCCCCCGGCTGCCATACACGTTGCCGCGTCGCAGCCGTCCTTTTTTCTTCAGGTCATACAGCGTTTCGTCGAAGAGCCTCGCCAGCCACATCCGGCGGTACATTTCAAGTAAGTCGTCTTTGGTTAATTGATCTCTGTAGGACGGAGCAGCTTGCTGGTCTTCCTCAGTTTCTGCCCGGTTTTTCAGTTTGGCACTCAAAGTCGGAGCCTCCTTACGACAATTCTGTCCGAATCGATAAAATGATGTACGCGAGTACGGCAGAAAGTATACCCGTTTTAAGCGAGCAATTGAGCAACCTTGTCTTTCACCTTTTGTATCTCCTGCTCAGGGTTCCTCCACCAATCCAACGACCAAATCCGGTGAATGATCCAACCTCTATTTTCCAGTATCTCTTGGCGCAAACGGTCTCGCTCACGCGCAGAGAACTGTGGTACGACGCTCCATCACATTCGATTCCCCAATAAATAATCTCCAGGACGCTCAGGATGGATTAAAGCAATATCTATTCTGAATGCCCCTACTCCAACCTGAGTATGTAAATCAGGCCCTTCTTGAGTCAATCTCTTAGTTATAGATTCCTCTAAGGGAGACTCTTCAAACTGTTCAGTAAGTCTTGCAAAATCAAGCTTACCTGTCTCAGCGTAAGCAATGTAATTTTTAATGAGACAAGCCCTCTTCGTTCGTTGCTGGATTCCACCTCTACTCGGAATTCACTTGACCTTACAGAATGAAAGATTTCACAACGCAGTTTCGCTCTTGTGATTAACACATTCATACGGCGCCATCCCCCTTTCTGATTTATTGGTCCCAAATTCATGGTGAAGTGACCGTGATCATCTTTGCCATATCCAACACTGATGAGCATAATGTCTCTCTCATCACCTTGAACATGCTCAAGCGCTTTGACAAAAAACGGTTCGTGGGTCTTCCGAATAACAAAGTCATCTACTTCTAAGCATGTCCTTCGCAACCTTTCAACATGCATCGTAATTTCGGCTGCTTGCTCAGAAGACATCGCAACGACGCCTAAGCTGCAATGAGGTGATTCTAAGGCAATTTCGCGTACGCGCTCTGCGATTTTTTGAGCTTCCCGACGATTGACTCGTGAACGCCCGCGATCATAAACTCCATCACCTATGTAGTGGCTTACAACTCCTAACTCACCGCCATCGCGACTTGGACTTGGGAAAATAACGAGGCCATTGTCATAAAACTCTTGGTTGGAAAATGCGATCAAAGTCTCATGCCTACTGCGGTAATGCCACCTAAGTTTGCTTTCTTTGAAACAAGTGGATGCAATTTCCAATATGCTCTCATAGCCCCCCAAATCGTCTATTTGATCCAGCTCGTCTGACTCATCATCCGACTTATCTATTTCATATTCAAAGTAGGTTGAAGGGGGCAGTTGTTTCTCGTCACCGACAATAACATATTGCTTACAGCGAGCTATCACTCCCAAGGCATCTTCCGGCTTAACTTGGCACGAGAAGCTGTCGATGATCAAAACATCAAACTCAATTGTATTCATCGGTAAAAATATAGCCACTGATTGGGCTCATCATAAAACATGGTTTAAGATCAATAATGTTGTTTGCGTACTCAGTCATCATTTGCCTGATGGAGGTAGCTTCCATGCTCGAGACAGCAACTTCTTGAAAGGGGTATTAGGTTGAATGTAAGCAGATGAGGAGATTAACTTAAACTTAAGATGATTTGCATTGATTTCAAGCATATCGCGATCCATTTTCCGAAATTCTTTAATGATTTGATTGTAAGTTGCGCTCGTAAACTCGCGTAAACAAGGATGTTCTTGCATAGCATGCCTTAATAAAATGGAATAATATGAGTAATCAAATGTCAGAACAATTTTATCCTTGGATGAATTTCCGCCTCCAACTCTTCTACAAATACTCCTAAACCTACGGCGCGACATCTCTCCGCTGCTTGACGGTACGATATCCATTCCTGAATAAACGGAACGCTATTAGAAGCCCGCTCTAATTGGGAAACAAACGGGCTTAGCGGAATCGTTCTTTCCGTAGAACGGTAAGCAACCTCCTCATTAAACTTCTCGCTCTTCCATTTGCCATTACATATTAATACTCGATATTTCTCTTGAAACACAGAAAGTTTTTGCTGCATATCTGCCCCGCACATCGCGTCATCATTTTGCAACGATTTGAGGGCATTTAACACTGCCTGACAATTGATTTTCTTTTGCGAAAACTCATAAACTGGATGTCCCGCTGAATCACGCGGTTTAGTTGATCCAGTCAGGAATTGATACGTCCACTTCGTTCCAAGGTCTGTCTACCCAGCTGTACTCGCGTGATCCAATCGTTATAAGCATCTTTTTGTTTGGCATAAGTCGGTCAAGAGCCGGATTCTTTCTTGCATATCCCTCGGAGGCTTACCTGTAGTGTAATGCTCTTTAATCAAGCGGCTTATGCCTGTCTGTGAGTCGGGAAAAAAGAAACGAAACGGATTTGATTTGCGCGCTACCAAGCAGGTAAAGATTTCCAAAATCTACCGAAAGCCTAATTCATTGAAAATGCTTAGAGAGTTGTGCGCGGTCTGACAGATCTTTATGCATCTGGACCTTAATCGTTGGATGTCATCGAACATGCGGAATTGTAGACCACACCTCATTCAGCAGCGCGTCGATATCGCTGGCGGGCATGAGCTCAAGCGCGCAAACCAGATCGCTAACTAATTTTACTTGTTCATAATTGTCGCTTAAGTTCAAGCCTAACTGATTTTGAGCCTTGCTGAAAACCTCCAACAACTCGCGAGACGCATTCAGCAGCATCGTCGTCGCGGAGGAAATCTCATCGTTTCGTGAAGGATCAGCATACTCAAGTTCAACGCCTCGCCAGGGGTGAACTATGGGATGCGTTTGAAGAGAACAACTGCTCTCCTGAAAAAGCTTTATGGCTCCATTTCGTTCCTGAAACTCGCCAACTTCCCAATCATAGGGTTTTGTTAACTCAATGACACGGACAACAGGGTAGGTCAATTTGATATCATTAATTTTACCAATTGCCTCATCTGGACGGATGGAAGATTTCCCGATTTTTTGTGAGATGGCTAAACGATATGCTTGAAGTTTTGTTCTTAATGATCTTAATTTTGTTTTGTGTTCATCCCTATCAACGCTCGTTGCATAAAGTTCCGTTCTTGCGCGCAATCCTTCCAGAAACTTAGTTTTTGCTGTATTATGACTATGCAACTCCAAACAAAAGTCCCCGAGTCCGACCTGATCCAACCTGGATTTCACCACATTCAGAGCAGCCATCTTTTCAGAAACAAACAGTACTTTTTTCCCTTGATGCAGAAGAGAAGCGATGAGATTCGCAATCGTTTGAGACTTTCCTGTGCCAGGGGGACCTTGAACAGCCAAACTGTTTCCTTGTAAAACGTCTATTATTACTTTCGTTTGCGAGGGGTCCGAATCGTAAACCAAGCATAGGTCATCTGCTGTGTCATCATCAATCAGGTTGTGATCCGAATCTTGATTTCCTATGGATGAATCACTGTCATCGTTGCTTGGGGTAGAGGTCAATATAGGTTCTAAGCGCGCTAAGGATTTATTAACAGTCCCCAAATCCATCCACATTCTAAGCTTACCGAAATTGAACAACCCAAGCGCCAAGTCTGGCTCAACTGACCACTTAGCCTGATCAGCTATCGTACTTTTGATTTGTTCTAAATAGATCAAAGGGGTAAAATCGTCTTCATCATCAGGTAAACGAGGCAACTCCAAATTAAAGTCCGCTTTCAATTTATAAAAAAGCGTCTCATTGCATACGAGATCGTCTTCTGTCCAGCTAAGCTCAAATCTTGCCCGCGCGCCTGTGCGCGAAAGTGAAACAGGCATCAAAATTAACGGGGAGATTCTTTTCTTGTCCGGGTCAGTAAAATCAAACCAATGTAAAAATCCAAGTACTAAATAAAAAATATTAATCCCTTGCTCATCCAATGCAAGGCGCGCTTGGTCTTCTAACTTGACCAATCGTGTGTGCAAACTATCCAGGGTCAAATTTGTTTGCAAATACTCGTCTTCATGGCGGTTGGGTAATGCATCTTCCTCTATCTCGAAGTTATCCCAATGAAACTCAGGTTCTTCCAAATTTTCCAATTCAATTGTCTCTATTGGACGGAACCTCATTGGTTTCTTGTCAATAACCATTCTTTCATATATCTGGTCAATATTCTCATCAACAATAATCAGTTGATATCCACGCTTGGCAGATGGATTGAAATTCAACAACCGGTTACGATAACTCAAGTCAAGTAGTTTTTCACGCGCTTTGTTGAGCGCGCGCTGTAAATCATCTCTTCCTGCGTCCATAATAAACTCGTTACTTCTAACAACCGCAGGCGTATTCCTGCTGACATATGTGATTTTAATCTTTCAGTCTGCTCTCTCAGCCCCTGCGCTCCATGATGAAAACCATCTGCTGCTGATGTAAAGCACGAATGTCATAATTCGCGATAAACAATTCTTTGCCCTTACGTGCGGTCGGCTGTTTATAATTTGTCATGCCGTATTGAAGCATCCACTCTAAACAAGAGGGTTCCACGCGATTCACATCGAAACTTGACCAGCAATACTCTCTCAGGTTCGCAGGCTGACCGCGAAAGGTTAGGTTTCGTATATGCCCCTTAAGGAGCGCGGGACGACGCTGGTTAGACATAACTCATAGTTTACCCCGTCCCGCGCCACAACTCACTCTGGGTCTTGGCTCAAGCCGAAAGCGAACAACACGATCAACAGGTCCTCATCATCCACCGAGCCATCGCCGTTCAAGTCTGCCGACTGGGGCGGATACCCGAACTCAAATAGCACCAATAGCAGGTCTTCGTCATCCACCGTTCCAGAACCATCCACATCGCCGTTTGGCAGCGTAAAGAGGAGGACTACCCGATCGCTCAGCGTGACGGTGTGCCGTTTGCGCAGCCAAGTACCGTTGATAATCGCTGCGCTCACCGTCGCATCATTGCCTGCCAACAGAGTCTCTTCTGAGAACTGCCCACTCGCATCCAAGAAAATATCCACCTCTTCCTGGCTGCCGCCCCGCTTGATCACTAAGCGCATAGTGCTGCCTGCCGGGTTGGGGAAATTTGCCAGTTGAACCGTGCCTTCCACAATCACTGGGCGCACATTCAAAGTGCTGGAACTCGAGACCGCGCTGTATTGCGCGTTGCCAGCAAACTCGGCAGACATCGGGCGGAAGCCGATGTTGAGCGTCAGGGGAATCGTATAAGGCAAAATCGCTTCCCCGCTCGCATTGGTCACCGCGCTGCCGACAAAAACGCCTTGCACCTTGAAATCGATGCTGAGATTGGGAATGGGCGCGTTAGTGCCGTTTTCGCGCAGAACCGCTCGCAGATTCACCGTCTGCCCGCGCCTGCCATTGGCTGTGGGGAACTGCAAAATCGGCACCGCGCTGACCTGGAGAAGCGAATTGAACGCGCGATCCTCAATCACAAAATCGCCCGTATCGATTCGGTTGTTCGAGTTGCGGTCGAACCAAAGCGAAGCCGCGACATCATACATCCCTGGAGTTGTTCCCAGAGGCACGAAGAATCCCCGTGAAGGCGTGTTAGCGCCCGTCTCCAAATTCACGCGCAAATCGCGAGGCGTATCGGAGATGAAGTTCGTGGTGCCAGCGGGCGCAATCGTCGCGCCCAAAATCGCGGCATATTCATGGGTTGCGGTCAGTTGGTATTGCAAAGTGGTGGTCGCGCCCGATGCGATGGGATTCGGGTTGGCGGTTAATCCTTGCAAGGTCGCGGTTGCGCCCTGAACCAATTGATAGCCGCCCGGTCCGTAGTAATGCTGCAAGATCTGCTGCCAATCCTTTGTGCCATAGCCGTGCAACGGCGCAGCCGAAGTGCACGCCTGCGAACTGGAAAGCCGCCTGCCGGTCGCCCAACGCGCCGAACCCCACTGGCACAATCCGCGCCCATGTCCGTTGAAAGTGAACCCTGTGCAAACCGGGTCAGAAATACAAGGCCAAGAACCGCCCGTGCCAGAAAAGCCGTTACCACAGCCTGCGTTGTTGTTCTCTGCCGAGTATTCCGAACGCGCAATACTGCCCGAAGAGGTCAGCAGCACATAGCGCGTCGTCTGGTCGACAGCGGTGTTCGTGTTGGAGGCTTGATTGCCTGTAAACACTTGACAAGAGGTGGTGTCGCAAATGTCATAAGTGCTGGTGGCAGGGCTATAGACAAAAGAGACCGCATAACTGCGAACCGCCACCGCGCCCGCCTTCAAACACTCCATACCGCCCGAAACGCTGCCCCAACAGGCGTACCATTCGGCAGGCAGCACGCCTTTGCAATAGGTATCGATGGTGTAGACTTGAACGGTGGTACAAGTGTTACGGGTAGGACAGTTTCGACCGACACGTATCGATTTGGGCATCACAATGGGCGCAGGCGAGAGCGTTCCGAAATCATTGGAACGCGGGGCCAAAACGGGTTGAATGAGATCAGGCTGTTGAGGGAGCGGGTCAGACTCCTCATGATTACAGTCGTCGCAGGGAGGCGCGCCCTCTTCGGCTCTGCGGCGCAGCAGACGCTCATCCACCGTTTCCGAACCAGCACCCGACATCAGGCGAATCTTGTAGATCCAATCGCCGCCCGACCACATCTCGGCGCGTTCCCGACGCTGGGTTTGGTAGCCTTGTTTCGCAAACAATAAATCTACGTAGCGCTGAGTGATCTGCTTAGCATCGCGCAAGGGAACCGATAAGGCGAAAAAGCCCGAATCATCGCTGACTGTTGCCGCGTTATGCGCTGGCGCGCTGACGACCACATTCGCGAGCGGTTTGCCGGTTTCCTCGCTGGTGATATAACCCGTGAAAACCATATGGTTAGGCTTATGCAAGCGTTGCAATTCGTCGCTGCGTACCGGCTTGGGAACCATCACCGGGTCCATATGCAGCTCATAAGCGGGCAGAGACTCGCCCTCCCGAACAGATACCTGCGTGGAGAGCGGCACATAACCCGCTGCTGACGCAGTCAAAGCATAGCTGCCTTCCGCCAACTCAAACAACGCTCGTTCACCCGCCGAATGTGCCACAATAAGTCCAGTTTCCAAACTCATCACGCGGATACTCGCCGCGACACAAGCGCCCGTCACGCTGTCAAATACGCGAACCGGTAAAGCGCGGGTTTGACTGGACCATGCAGAAAGACACGCCATTAAGAATAACAATAATCCCCATATCGCCAAAGCTCCATTTTTACGCATAACTCCATGATTATAACCCATAAATTCAGCGATTGACCAGACGCATTGTGAAAATACCCTTTCTCTGCCGATAATAGGAGCGGAGGTTTCTATTCGTTATGGTTCAATTGCTGAATCGCTTAGAGAGAGCCGCAGTATGGCTGGAAGGTCCCCAGATGAGGCTGGAGGGAATGCTCAGCCAATGGGATCAGACCGGAGTGGTGATGCGACTTCCCGACTTGCCTGGCGCGGAAACCATGCTGCAGCCCGGCATGGAAGTGATGCTGACCCTCTATTTCCGTCAAGGAACCCAGCAAGCGCGGGCAGAAGTCACCAGCTTCCAAGGCGACGAGTGCGCCTTTCGATTTCTGGATGAAAAGTCAACGCCATTAGGAAAACGACGGCGGGCGCGCTACCCATGCCAGATTTCTACCCGATTCCGAGAAGTGGGCGCAGAGGGCAATGAGTGGTATCACGGGAAAGCGGTTGATATCGGATTGGGCGGCATGAAAATCGTCTCCGCAGAGAACATCACGCTGCCCGGAAAACTGGAAGTCGTTTTTCAACCCGCAGGCTATGATGTCGATGTGAACGCAATCGGACATGTGACCCATTGCCGCTTGGAACCGGGCGGACTGCTGGCATTCGGCTTAGCGTTTGATGAACTGCCTCGCTTGGATCAGGTCTGGCTGGAACGCTTGTTCAGTTAATGGGATGGAACGTGCTATAATTCATGCAGTTTCAATGGAGGAGGCACACTCGATGAGAATGCGAATTCGCGAAATCCGTCAGCGACGCCAGCGCCGCGCCAAGCGCGCAAAAGCGTTGCGCCGCGAGCGGATAAAAGAGGCTCATGCCGCTAAGAAGTAAGGTTTTAACTGTAATTCAGTCTATTTATCTAACCCTGCCCCGAATTGACTTTCGGCAGGGTTTTCGTTTTGTCTTGCCCAATTCAGCCAGCTCCGGTTATTGCCCACGTTGCGATAGGCAGCGGGATAAGTGTCGTTGCCCGCTAAATCGATGAACAGCCCTAAGCACAGGGCGCGCTCTCGCAGTGTGTTCTGTTCTGAAGGGCTGGCTCTACCCAGACTGATCGCTTGATCGGGAGCTTGGTAGCGGTCGTTTCCGGCAACCTCTAAAAAGATTCCGATCCCGTTCGCGTTGCCTGCCCCCAATCCCAAGTTTGGCGCGCTGTATTCGTCATCCCCTGCCCACTCATGCAAAAATCCTACTGAGAAATCATGTCCCGCGCCTTGCGCCATATTCAACGTGGCTCGGTAAACATCGTTGCCTGCCCGGTCTTCCAAAAAGCCAATCGCTCGATGAGCCGCCGCGCCCTGCACATACCACGCGCCTTGATACTCATCTTTGCCTTGGGAGTCCACTAAGATACCGATACCACCCCAATAACCCGCGCCTTGACCAAACACGCCACACTCATACCGGTCGTCCCCCTCCCGGTCCACCAGCATGCCGATACCGCCCGCCAGCGAATGACCATCCAAATAGTCGGCTCGGCGTCCATTGCCAACCCCCTGCGACAAGTTCGCGTTATGCGACTGCGATTGAGGTGAAGGAAAATCAAGTTGTGTGTTGTTCGCCACGTACTGGTCATCGCCTTTGATATCCAGCAACAATCCGAAGCCCATCACGCCGCCATAGCCCTGCCCCGCGTTGAATGTATAATAGCGATCCTTCCCGCCGCCATCCACTAAGAGACCGACCCCAAACTCAGCCGCGCCTTGATTGAACAGGTAGCCGTCGTAGAGGTCATCGCCGTCCATATCGTAAAGAACCGCAGTGCCGAATCGCGCCGCGCCCAAGCCTGCGCTTGTCGCGCGGTAAATGTCATTGCCAGCCACATCGATCAAGACCGCATAGCCCAAAACTGCGCCTGCAAACGCCATGCTGGTTCCCTTTGAGCGATCTGTGAACTCAGCCACCGACTTATCCAGAGTGCCGGGCGAAAGGTAAACATCGTTGCCCTCCAAATCGATCAACACTGACACAGAGTTTGCCACCGACAGCGTTGCCGCGCCGCCCAAATAGCGGTCGTCACCGCCGGTATCGATAATCAGTAGGTAAGGCATACGCGGGTGATTGTCATCGCCGTTACCACAGAGTTTAATGCGTCCCCATGGCGTATCGATGCCGACATTGAATACTTTGGCAAACGACTGCTTTTCTTCAGCAGAAGCGTTTCGGAGACGATTCGCGACCCGGTTCGCAGACAACGTTACGTCATAGCCCGCCGCCATCAACCGCCTCATGTCGACTTTGCGCATCGCCTCGTAAACTTTCCAGAAAGGGTCTTCAGGAGAGCCGTCTGACTTCTGATTTCCCTGCTCCGCGACCGATTGGGTCAACAGCCTAAACAATTGGGTCTGATCCGAAATTGGCTCAAGAGCGGCATTGCGCCATGCCTTCGCATGGATGGCTGTCAGTGTGACCAAAGCGGCTTGCTGCTTAATGAAAGGGGGGCAGTTTTTTAACTCTTCATTCATGCGCTTTTGCAGGGCGTCAGGCATTGGCACACCTGCCTGCTTATATATCTCCAGCACCGCGTTTTCTAAGGCATTGGGTTGTTTAGACTTCTCTTCCAATTCAGACAACGGGTCACGGATAAGCCCGCGCCGTGTGCCAACGCCCAAAGCGCGCGCGCCCGCTTCCACTAAAGCGGCAGGCGACTCCGCTTGGGTTGTGATGGTATGATGAAGCGTGTTGACCCGGAAAGGTATGTCCAGAGGCTGGTTGAGACAAGCGGCGAAGAATGGATTTTCAAATTGATCTTGGAACAATTGCTTGAGCGTATCTTGATCGAACCGGACTTGCTCCACAGGCAGCCGAGCGCCCTTCAATGCGTCCATGAAAACGCTTTCTTTTTGAGTGGAAATTGTGGAAGTTCCTAAAATCAGCCCAAAGATAAACGCCAATAGCCCCTTCGCAATCATGGAAATAGATTTAGGCGTTCAGGGCAAGTTTCCTGCCGTAACGAAGAAACCTGCCCTATGCAAATGGATTCAATCTCTGTGGCTGGGCGCGCGATGAAGCATGTCATCCACAGATTCTTCGTTCAAGACAACGATTTCCGCGGTGGAGTTTGAATCGGATGCCATGATGCGCGGCACATTTACGTGCAAGAACAATGAGGCGTAGATTCCAACATAACCCGCCACTGCGCCGCGTGCAAGCCATCGCACCGTGATAGGTCGCCGTCGGCGCGCCCACTCAATCACAGTCAGCGGTCCCAATACCAGCAAGGCTTTGGCGGCAATGAACGCCCAGACTCCTTGGTCCAAGTAAAACTTCATGACCGGGTTCCCTTCTTCCGCCATCCCATGTTTTAGAAATACCAAAGTCGTTAGGAGGTCTGCAATGCAGATCAACATAATTGCCCAACTCTCAACACTTAGCCACAAACGCATTCGATGCATGACTCAATCACCTCTTGGGATTTGTTCCATATATAATCGGCTATTTTCCACTTATCTTAAGGATACGCTGTTCATTTCGCCATAATTTCTGAAGGAATGCAACGAACTTATCGACTTCTGCGTAAGTCAAAGAGACAGTCAAGTTACCAGTAAAATTCACAGAGATGGCTATCAAAACAGAGGAATATTCCGAACCTTTATCCAGCGTGTTTGCGGGCGCGTTAGATGCGGACCAAGACGGCGAAGTCTCGATTCAAGAGATTTTGGACAGGGTGGCTGATCGCGGATTCGGTCTCCTGCTCTTCTTATTTGCGCTGCCCAATTTGGTTCCCATTATGCCGCCCGGTTCTTCCGGCGTTTTCGGCGCGATCCTGATGTCCATTGGTCTGCAAATGGTGTTTTGCAAATCCCGTCCATGGCTGCCCACGCGATTTCGTCACTATCGCCTTTCCCCCAAAATTCAGGGGGCATTACAATCCAAAGGGGTCAACCTATTGAAGCGCATGGAACGGTTTTCGCGTCCCCGCTTCTCGGGATTGGATACCCCATTGACGCGAGCCATCGTGGGCGCGATTGTGATGCTGCTGGGATTAGTACTGTTCAGCCCACTGCCCTTTATGAATACGCTTCCCGCCATCCTAATCATTTTGATGGCAGTCGGCTTGATGAACCGGGACGGATTGCTCATCGGAACGGGCGCATTATTGGGTGTCGCGTTGCTCACCGCCCTAACCTTTGGGTTCCATTGGTTCGTCGAACTGGGACAAATGGCAAAAGCACGCTTATTGGGCGGGTAAAATAGCGGTGTGGAGGAGCAGATTTGGACGGAAGTTTCTGAGAAGCGCGGGGCGGTCTCTGCGGTTCTGCATTTTGTTGGCTCGATGGGGTTGCTGCTGACTGCCAGTTTACGGTCGATGGCGAGCTTCCGCTGGGAATGGCGCGAAATCGTTCATCAGATGGCATTTATTGGGGTCGCCTCAGTTCCGATTGTCGCCATCACAACCCTGTTTTCCGGCGCGGTGCTTGCGCTCTATAGCGCGTCGCTGCTGATGCGTTTTGGCGCGGGCAGCCTGTCAGGGGGTGCTGTAGGGCTTTCTATCGCGCGCGAAATCGCGCCGGTCTTAACCGCGATCATGGTGGCGGCGCGCTGTGGTTCCGCGATTGCGGCACAAATCGCTTCGATGAAAGTAACCGAGCAGATCGATGCGATGCGCGCGCTGGCGGTCAACCCCATTTCCTATTTAGTGGTCCCTCGTTTAGTGGCTGCATTAGTGATGCTGCCCATTCTGTGCGTGGTCGCGAACTTTGCGGGCATTTTTGGAGGAGCGTTCGTCGCGTCCGCTTTGGGTGTTCCCTCTTTCGCCTATTTCAAAGCGGTGCAGCTCTTCACCGATTCGTACGATTTAACGGGCGGGATTATTAAAGTGGCGGTGTTCGCCGTGATTGTCGCGCTGGTGGGATGCCAGCAAGGGTTGAGCGCGCAGGGAGGCGCGGCAGGCGTGGGACATGCCACTACGCGCGCGGTAGTGATTTCGATGGTGCTGATTTATATCACGAATTATTTCCTGGCAGATTTACTGTTCGCAAAAACATGAGGAACGCGCAAGATTACGCGGTACGGGTCGACAACTTGGTTTACCGGGTAGACAGCAAAACGATTCTCGATTCGTTGAATTTAGAGATTCGGAGGGGCGAGGTGCTGTCGATCATGGGCGGTTCAGGCAGCGGTAAAACGACTCTGCTGAAATGCATTGTAGGGCTATTGAAACCAACTTCAGGCGCGATATGGATCGGCGAGCAGAATATGGCGGTCTTGAGTGAAGCCCAGCGCGCGCCTTTACGCAGAACCTTAGGAATCGTGTTTCAATATGCCGCCCTGTTCGATTACTTGACCGTTGAGCAGAACGTGATTTTTGGGTTGGAGCGCCAGCGCGATATCAAACGCTCCGAAATGCGCAAAATCGCGCGCGAAAGGCTCGACTGGGTGGGTCTCAGCGATGTGGAAAACCTATACCCTTCGCAACTTTCAGGAGGCATGCGCAAACGAGTCGGATTGGCGCGCGCGCTGGCGACCGATCCACAGACGGTACTATTTGATGAACCCACCAGCGGCTTAGACCCGATTACCACCCATCAAATCGACTCGCTCATCACGCGCCTAAACCGGGAACTCAACCTCACGGCGGTCGTCGTTTCGCACGATGTGGGCAGCGTGCTTCGAGTTTCGGACCGGATTGCGATGTTGGCGCAGGGTCGGTTCGTGGAGACCGGCAGCGTTACCGAGATTCTCCATTCAAGCAATGAACAGGTGCGCGCCTTTTTGGAAGCGGCGCGTTCAACCTCGGTGGAGAGCGCGCCATGAGCCGCCGCGCGGTTCTGTTTTGGTCTATCGTTGCTCTGATTCGCCTCATCTACGCGCTCATTGCTCCCCAGATAGACCCCTTCCTTCAGAAAGACCCCCTGCACGGCGACGCCAAGTTCCATGACGAAATGGCATGGATATTATCTTCCGAAGGGCGTTTAGAATTCACCAAAGGCTTACAGGTCGCGCCCGGTTATGTGTGGTTGCTGGCGGGCGTCTACAGTCTCGCGGGACATACTCCGATGGCAGCGCGCTTGCTGAATGCATTGTTGGGGCTGCTCACCATTGCGGGTGTATACCTGTGCGCGCGCCGCTTTTTCAAACAGGAGAAATGGGCTTACTGGGCGGCAGGTCTATGCGCTTTGCACCCGCAGTTAATTCTGCTCAGTGGTTGGCTCTACACCGAGAATCTCGCGCTGCCTCTCATCGTATGGTGCTTCTATGGCTTATGGACCGCGCAGAAAACCTATCAGTGGGTTTTGATTGGACTGGGACTGGGACTGCTCTGCCTAACTCGCGCCAATTTTCTGCCGTTGCTGCCCCTCTCCATGCTCGCGTTGGTTTGGCGGTTTCGAAAGGCAGGCGTGCCGCGCGCAGCCCTGCTCTTCTTAGGCGCAGTCCTTATGATTGCGCCTTACTTGGGTTACCTTCAGAAGCGCTTTGACCGGTTCGTGCCTATCGCGCTGGGGGGCTATGTGTTCTTCTGGGCGAACAATCCCGCCGCCGATGGGGGCTTCCTGCCCGAACTGCCAGAAACGGTGGAGATCGCAGGAGAAACGATTGACCACCGCGCTTGGACCTCTTCCGAAAACCCCGTAGATCGAGACCGGCGCTATATGCAATTGGGCTTGAAATGGATATCCTCTGAGCCAGCATCCTATCTACACTTGGCGGTCAAAAAAGCCGCGCTGTCGCTCTCCGCGTTTGGTCTACAGAATCCCAATCACCGGTTGGCGGGTTCGCTCTTGCGCGCGGGTGACATTCTCTACTGGTTGTTCCTTGCGCTTGCCGCATGGGGGCTGTTCTCCAACCTGCGCGCTCAGCCTTTCGAGTTGGGATTGATACTTGGCTTGTGGGCTTTGGTTTGGGTCTTGATTTTTGCTTATGCGGGCGGCGCGCGTACCCAACTGCCCGTAATGCCCTTTTTGTGCATAGGATTGGTGTTGGGGTTACAGCGGCTTCATTCTATGCGTCAAGGCAGGAATTAGTCCAACGATTGCGAATACCCATAGGCAGAGGGAGATAACGATGTTATTGTATGAAATTATTGCCGAATCGGCGCAGAAAAACCCTGAAAAATCGGCTTTGATTTTTCACGATATGATGATTCCCTATGCCCAACTGTGGGGCATGGTGGAGTCTTTAGCGCGCGGCTTGCGAGATGAATTGGGCATTCAAGCAGGCGACCGTGTGGGGATTATGCTGCCCAACATTCCCCCGTTTGTCATTGCCTATCACGCCATCGGTAGATTGGGCGCAATCGCCGTTCCTGTGAATCCCCTATTGAAAGCCCCAGAAATCGCCTACATTTGGCGTGATGCGGGCGCGAAGGTCGTCGTCACTTTTCCGATGACGCTGGAAACCGTGATGCAGGCAAAAGCGGAGGTTCCGACACTGGAACATGTGCTGGTGGCAGCGGCGGGCGATACACCTTTACCAGCAGGCGCGAGAGACCTCAATTCCGTTTTCTCCAAGTCGCAGGAGCCGCTTCCCAAACCGCCGGTTGCGGACACGGATCCCGTCGTTTTCATCTACACCTCTGGCACAACGGGATTCCCCAAAGGGGTCATGCTCAGCAGCGAAAACATTCTGTTCGATATCGATGCCAGCCTGGAGATGTTGGAGTTCGACTCCAATGAGCGGATGTTGACCATTCTTCCATTGTTCCATGCCTTCGGTCAGACAGTCTGTATGAACCTGATTCTGAAGGTGGGCGCGACCAGTGTGCTGCTGGAGCGGTTCACCCCCAACCTTGCGCTGGAAACGATGGAAAGACACAAGGTGACGATTTTCCCCGGCGTGCCTGCAATGTACGCCGCAATTCTTCACACGCCGATGGAGCACGGTTATGACCTCTCTTCTTTGAGGCTGTGTGTTTCGGGCGGCGCGCCGATGCCGGAAACCGTTCAGAAAGCATTTGAAGCCAAATTTAATGTGGCGATTTTGGAGGGCGACGGTCCCACCGAATGTTCGCCCGTAACCAGCGTGAACCCGCCCCCGCATAAAGGGATTCGGAAGATCGGCTCCATTGGGCTGCCCATTCCCGGCGTGGAGATCAAAATCTTTGATGATAATGACCAAGAGCTGCCCACCAACGAAATCGGCGAGATCGTGGTGCGCGGCAAAAATGTGATGCTGGGCTATTACAAGAACCCCGAAGCGACCGCAGAAGCGATGCGGAGCGGCTGGTATCATACGGGTGACATGGGCAAAATCGACGAGGACGGTTATGTCTTCATTGTCGACCGCAAGAAAGATATGATTATCGTGGGCGGTATCAATGTTTACCCGACCGAAGTAGAAAATACCCTGCTCCAACATCCGGCGGTTCTGGATTGCGCGGTGGTAGGCAAACCGGACGCGGAACGGGGCGAAGTGCCGCTGGCGGTTATTGTGCCGAAGCCGGATACCCATCCCGACCCGCGAGAGATCTTAGCCTTTGCGCGCCAACGCATGGCGGTCTTCAAAGTCCCGCGCGAAGTGATTTTCCGCCAAGAATTGCCCCGCTCTAATACGGGCAAGGTATTGAAAAGGCTGTTGAAAAAGGAACTGGACTTAGAACCCTAAGGTCAAGGTCATTTTTGTGGAATAATGGATGAGGGGATTAAACAGAATGTTTGCGCTTAACTTTTATACTGACTTGTACGCCGATATGCTTCGCGCTTACCGGAAAACAGCGACGATCCGCTTGGGCGATAAATCCGACAAATATCAGACCGGGCAGATCGTTTGGATCACGGTTGGGCAGCGGTTTGGCAGGCGAAAAAAACTCTTCACCGCGATTGTGGACCGGGTGGAAGTCAAACCGATTGCCGAATTGACGCCCCGCGACATTGAGCGGGAAAACCCGGAATTTAGAAACACGGACGATGTGATCGGACTGCTGGAGCGGATTTATGACCGTTTAATCAGCGACACCGACCTCGTGACGGTTATCTATTTCTCGCGGGTCGACGAAGAATGACGCCCCATGACGACACGACATGGACTTTCCACCGTCATTCCCGCGAACGCGCGAATCCATAAAGGATTAACTCTTATGACAGACTTCGGTATGAATCGGTATGAAACCGATACCGAAGGCATTGGGTAGAACTGCTACTTAACGCGCCCAGACATAGACCAGAATCTCTTCTTTCAACGCGCTTTTCGCCTTAACCAAATAGCCGCTTTGGTCAGGCGTTCGCTCTTTATGCGTCACAATGGAAGAGACCCCGCTGGGCGCGATGTCCAACAAACTGCCCGTCATCATAGGGTTGATGCCTATCAGAGAAGGGTGCTTCTGAACCGCCGCCAAGATACCCGTTTCCCATTGCTGGCGTTCAGAATCGGTCCAGGGCGGCGGATTGAAGGAAGGTTGCGCCACTATCTCTGCCCCCAAATCGACCACTTGCTTAACCAGCTCCGGGAAAAAGAGGTCATAGCAAATCAACACACCCACCTTGCCGAAAGGTGTTTCAAACACAGAGAGATTCCGGGCAGGCGCGGGCGACAGGTTCAAACCCGATTCGGCTTCTAACGGGACTAATTTCACTTTGCGCTGCGTGTGAATCCATTCGCCTTTGGGAGAGAAGGAATAGGTGGTGTTATAGACTTGTCCATCGTCGCCTGCAATCGGCGCGCTGCCCGCAATCAGCCAACATTGACTATCTTTGGCTGCCTGTGAAAAAGCGTCCAAATAAGCCCGTTGAACAAAAGGACTGGAGCATCGAAGCAGCGCGCGAACCATCTCAGGCTGGGACGCCTCTTTGGGAAGAAGCGGCATCAATTCCGAGGCGCGAATCTGGATCAGTTGCAAGCCCGCCTCTTGAATCGTTCGGCACTCTTTAACCTGCGCGAAATGCTCGGTAAAAATCAGCCCCAGTCCCACGTCTTCGGGAAAAACGATCAGCGCGGGATGTTTGGCGTCGGTTTTCTGGCGCGCCTGCCGGGTCAACCCAGAAACGCGCTTCTTGAATTTCGATTCGCTGGCGTAATCGTCCCAACGCGCCGCCATTTGCAATGCCACTAATGCCACCTGCTGTTTCATCACCCATGATTATAGATGATGATGTCCAATTTCAGCAAAAATGGAGAACCCAGTCAGTTTACCTGTCAACCCATACCGGTAATCGTGCTATACTATTTACTATTGGACGATGGCGTCCAATCTGACCTCAAGGCATCGGAGTAGCCCAATGTATCGTGAAAGGCGGCTCCGGTTCCTCTTGCATGCAGGGGGAACCTTACGGAGGGGGTTTTTGTTTTTACTTTCCATCGCCTTAAAGTCAGTTTTAACCAGTGGAGGCTTGTATGAACGAACTTGAGTTGAATCGCTTGCTTCAATCGGAGCGGATTGAAGTTTGCGGCAGCGTTGACGCGGCATTTGCCGAGATTCTTACTCCTGAAGCCTTGTTGTTCACCACCCGGCTGGAACGCGAATTCCGAGCCAAACGCGAGCAACTGCTCGCAGACCGCGCTGTGAAACAGGCGCGAATCAATGCGGGAATCATGCCCGATTTCTTGAAGGAAACGGAGTCGATCCGCCAAGGCGATTGGCGCGTTGCCTCTCCGCCCCCCGACCTGTCGGATCGACGGGTCGAGATCACAGGACCTGTGGATCGTAAAATGGTGATCAACGCGTTGAATTCGGGCGCGAAGGTGTTCATGGCGGATTTTGAGGACTCCCATTCCCCCACCTGGCAAGGCACGATAGAGGGGCAAATCAACATGCGCGATGCCGTGCGCGGAACGATTGAATTCCGCAATCCCGACGGCAAAGAGTATCGCCTGAATGATCAACCTGCCGTGTTATGTGTGCGACCGCGCGGCTGGCACCTCATAGAAAAACATCTGCTGGTGGACGGTCAGCCTATGTCTGCCTCCCTGTTTGACTTTGGGCTTTACTTTTTCCATAACGCGCAAGCCCTCATGGACAAAGGCTCCGGTCCCTACTTCTATCTGCCCAAACTGGAATGTCATCGCGAGGCGAGGCTCTGGAACGAGGTGTTCAAAAGCGCGCAATCCATGATGGCTATCCAACACGGAACCATCCGGGCGACGGTGTTGATCGAGAACATCTTGGCAGCATTTGAATGTGATGAGATTTTGTATGAACTGCGCGACCATTCTGCCGGTCTCAATAGCGGAAGATGGGATTACCTGTTCAGCGTGATTCGCAAGTTCCAAAACAAAACAGACCTAATACTGCCCGACCGCGCGACCCTGACCATGACCGTGCCATTCATGAAGGCGTATTCAGAATTAGTCGTTCAAACCTGTCACCGGCGAGGCATTCATGCGATTGGCGGCATGGCAGCGCAGATTCCCATCCGGCATGACCCTGAAGCCAACGAGGCGGCTTTGGCAAAAGTGGCGGCGGACAAAGAGCGCGAAGTGTCGGAAGGCTACGATGGCACTTGGGTCGCTCATCCCGGCTTGATCCCAATGGTCAAAGCGATTTTTGATCAACACATGCCCGCACCGAACCAGATTGGACGCATTCCCTCCCAGCGCGTCATCACAGCGCAAGACCTGCTCAATTTCCCTTCAGGAGACATCACCGAGTCGGGGCTGCGATTGAACTTGAATGTGAGTCTGCGATACCTGGAGTCTTGGCTTCGGGGCGTGGGTTGTGTTGCGATAAACTCCCTGATGGAAGACGCGGCAACGGTGGAAATATCACGTTCGCAAATATGGCAATGGATCAAACGTGGAGCAAAATTGCAGGATGGACGCCAAATCACTCTAAGTTTTTCGCTCGAATTGGCTCAAAATGAATTAGAAAAGATCAAATCGGAGATCGGAAGCGAAGCCTTCGCGAACAGCCGTTATGCGGACGCCGCGAAACTGATGAAGCAATTCATCAGCGACGACTCTTTTGTTGAGTTTATCACGCTCATCGCTTACGACCAACTCGATTAAGCATAGTAAGGCAGGAGGACGACGATGTCAACAACACAATCATTAGAAAATCAATGGACAACTGATGCCCGCTGGAATGGCATCACACGCCCTTACAAAGCGGAGGATGTGGCTCGAATGCGCGGCTCCGTTCTGATACAGCAGACGCTTGCGGATATCGGCGCGCGTCGACTGTGGGATTTGATGCATACGGAGCCTTATGTTGCGGCTCTGGGCGCGATGACCGGAACCCAAGCGGTTCAGATGGTGCAGGCAGGCTTGAAGGCGATCTATCTCAGCGGCTGGCAAGTGGCGGCTGACGCAAACCTGTTGGGCCATACCTACCCCGATATGAGCCTCTATCCCGTCAACAGCGTGCCGATGATCGTCAAGCGAATCAACAACGCTTTCAAACGCGAAGACGAAAAGCAGCACGCGCAAGGGCGAAGCGATCATCACTGGTTCGCGCCCATCATCGCCGACGCGGAGGCAGGTTTTGGCGGCGTTCTGCATGCATTTGAATTGACCAAAGCGTTGATTGAAGCGGGCGCCGCAGGCGTTCACTTTGAAGATCAACTGGCTTCAGCCAAGAAGTGCGGGCATTTGGGCGGGAAGGTGCTGGTTCCGACCCGCGAGTTCGTTCAAAAGTTGGTGGCGGCGCGGTTTGCTGCCGATGTGATGGGCGTGCCGACGGTGATTATCGCGCGCACCGATGCCCTCAACGCGAAGCTGTTGACCAGCGACGTCGATCCGTATGACCAGCCTTTCCTAACCGGCGAACGCACGTACGAAGGGTTCCATGCGACGCTTGGCGGCTTAGAGATCACGATTGCGCGCGGCTTG
>JAHCHP010000008.1 GCA_026129765.1 Fimbriimonadia bacterium
CCATATAGGTCGTGGTCACATCGGCTTTGACCGCTGTGCCAGCGACTGGGCAGGTGGTTTTGCCATCACCTTTACCGATAAACTCCAACTTTGCTTTATCGGTCGCCTTGGGCGTTTTCGGCGCAGTCGGAGATGAATCGGGCGCAATATTGGTAGGCACGCCTGTTGGCTTCACTTCTGTTTCTGGCAGGAACTGGAACAAACCGGCAATCGTGTTCTGATCTTCGGCAGTCAGCAGGATCACCGCGCCGGTTTTTGAGGACAGAACCTCGATAGTAGCGGTCTGAACCGCTTTCAGCTTATCGACGCAGCAAGGAGCGGTCTTCGCGCCTTTCGCTGTCCAAGCGGCAACGGCTGCTTTATATTGCGCTTGAATCGCTTTGGCATTCTCTTCGTTTTTGCCTTGAGCCACAAACGCGATGCCATTGCTTAAGCGGACGACTTGCTCGCGCCCTTGGTTCGATTTCAAAATCGACGCGCACTTCGCTTCATTGGAGCAGATGACACACTGGTCATGCCCCACATTATCTTGTTGACTGAGTAATGCCGCCACGGCGGCGATTCCAACCATCCAATGTTTAATCATGAGTAGATACCTCCTGTTGGTAGTTTACCTTATTTATGATTGATTTTTGACGCCTATGCTGGAGCCATTTTTGCAAAAAGTAGCCTGTTCCGAAACCAAACAGCCCGCCAATCAGCCATCCCCCGAACACATCCAGCGGATAATGCACCCCCACATAGACCCGCGACAAGCCCACAACGAAAGGCAGCCACAAGAAAGCCAATCCCCAGCGTTTGTCAACAACCGCAAAGAGCAGCCCAGCCAACGCTGCCATATTCGCGGCATGCGCAGACGGAAAAGACCCCGAAACCAGTTTCCCCGTCAATGCCTCAATATCAAGCGCGACACAAGGACGTTCGCGTCCCGTCCAGACTTTGAGCAGGTCGCACGCCTCGTTGGTGAGGGCAAGCGCAGGCAGCAGAGCGAGCGCGAAGAGCCGTGCTTTTCCACCTCGCCAAACAAGGTAGAGCCAGAGAAGAAGGGCAACGATACGAACCGGCAGCCATTTCATCCCCTGCGAGAAAAAGATCATCACAGGCGTCAGCCAATCCGCTTGCATCCCATAATGAAGCCTCAAAAACAGCTCCTGATCCAGACCCAACAACGCGCTCATGTGTTACGATTGTACCTGTGGCAGGTGGGTTTGTCAACTCATTTGATAATTATCCTTCTCTTCTCCCTCTTTGTCCTCTTCCACAACAGCCCCAAACCCAGACCTAATACCATCCATCCCGACGGCTCTGGCACGGTGTCCAGGAGGAAGTGACCATACTCATTGCGAGAATCTACATTGCCTATGATGAACCGACCATTCCCAGAAATGCCGGATGCATAGTCCAAACGCACCCCTGAAGGCAGAATGTTCCGATAGGTCTCGCCCAACAACTCGAATCCACCACTCTCAGTCCAGCGAAAGGCGCGCTGAGGACCGATCAGCACCGAGCCCACCACCACCCGCCCATTCGCGGAAACCGCGGTCCCCCATCCGCCTAAACGCGAAGGCGCAATCAGATGCGCGCCTGTCTCCGCGGTCCAGCGGATCGCGCCCGAGCCTTCACTGACCAATCCATTCCCAACAATGACGCTGCCATCGGCGGAGGTGGCGCGGGCAGACCCTCCCCACGCCAATCGTTGTAGTCCAGTCTCTTCAGTCCAACGAAACATTCCACTGCCTGTATCCCCAGAAAGCCCCCCCACGACGACCCGTCCATCGGCAGACACATCGTAGGCGGTTCCTTGTATGATCACTCTCGGTATTCCGTTGGCATCCCAAAGGGTGGCATCATGTAAGTTGGGACCAGAAATTGAGCCTACAACAGCGGAACCATCCCGAGAAGACCCTATCGCCAGTGATCCGGTATATCCTGAGGGAGGTGAAAGATATTGCACTCCCTGTCCAGATTTCCAACGAAAGGCGAGATTTCCTGTCCTGCCTACTACGACCCCGCTGCCTGACATACCCCAAACCCGCCCGGTGATCGCTTCGTTTGGGTTCTGGGTGTAGCCCCCTTGAGGAGTCAAATACCTAAATCCTTCAGCCTCTGACCACACAAAGGGATACTCCCGGTCATTTATTCGATGATATGTAGAGCCTCCTATTGTGGAACCATTATATGTTATATCCGACCAAGACTGAATAGTTGTGTTTGGCGGAGAACTAATCAGAACCAACCGCTGGGCAACGGAGACGGAAACAAGAAAAAGTATGAGGCTGCTTCCAACAACCACTCGAGACCACATGATGAATCGCATACAGTATCCTCCTATCAAGTGAGGGGCAGCAGCCCAAGCGCCGTTGCCCCTGATGCCTATTTACTGGTCGCCCTCCGAGCCGAGATTTTCAGCGATGATCGCGAGGTCATTCTCATCCACCACGCCATCCAAGTTCACATCGGCAGACCAGACCGTTTCCGACGCGCTGTCGCTCGCGCCCATCTGCTCCAAGGCGAGGGCTAAATCCAATGCATCGACCAAGTTGTCGCCATTCACATCACCATTCCGCAAGGAGAGAATGATTTGCCCTCCGCGTGACCAGTTTACGGATAGGCGTTTACCTAACCACGATCGATAGGGATGGATATAAAGTTCATACTCCATCTCCTGTCGGTCAGTGTAGATTGGCAGCGATACTCGCCCTTCTGCATCGGGCGCAAACATCGGCAGCGTGTAGCGTTCAATGACTTCGCCCGACCCAGGTTCTTGGAACTCGATGCGGATGGGCGACTGCTCCACCTGATCCGCTTGCTCTGCGCTCACCTCCGTTGCCACATCCCCTAACTCCAGGCTCATGAACATCGCTGCTTCGCCTTCACAGTTGGGCGGCTTGATCTTGACCCACGCCGCTTCGGAAGGGACTCCCTCCGCATCTAACAAGAAGAGCATATACCAGCCTGGGGGCGCAATGGAGGGGTCCCAAGGGGAGGTCACTTTCAGATAGTCCAACTCATGATCAAACTTGAGCTTTATGAGGCGTTGTTCAAAGTTAAACGAGTGGGTCACGGAGCCAGGTCGCGCCAAAACGACTGAGACAATCGCTTTATCATTTTGGGGATCAAACGAGACAACGAACTCCTGTCCATAGTTCAGTTCCGTTGCTGAGACGGCAGTGATATGAGGGCGTTCGGTCTCAGAGCGACATGCCCCATTTGGTTTGAACAAATAGGGTGGCGAATAGATCGTTGGGACACGGTTGTTTATCGTTCTTTGGGGGGCACTATTATCTTTGGTAGCCGAACCTGCCGTTAACACTTTCCCATTGGGTAAGAGCAAAGCAATTGAGTGGTAAACCCGAATGCCATCTCTGATTCCATCACTGTTTCTGTCAATTGTGGGTGCAGGCGCAACATTTTTCCAATAGTATTGTCCCGTGGATGGGTTCTTCGTATACTGTTCCGTCGCATAAACCTCATCTGTTTCATTCACATCATTCTTATATTCCCAAACTGACGCCCGTTTTTTTATACCGCCAATCGCCAAGACATCACCCGTAGGCAGCAGGACGGTGTTCACGTGCATCCGCTTATTAGCCATAGACGAGCCAGCCGCAATTGTCACCGTTCCCCCCGATGAACTGGCTGAAAAAGTCATGATCTCGGTGGTTTCAGTGACGTTGGTTGTGATCGTCCCGTGATCTCCACCGACGACCATCACCTGGTTCAGGACTTGTTGACTGAGGCTTTGCGGATTGTCTTTAGAGTTTGGCAATAACACGGAACTGCCCCAGGTACGATGAAGAGAACGTTGTAAGTCATTACCATAATACTGCCAATCTGAATCTGGTTGAAGCGCGTTTAGCCAGTAGGATTTTTTGTCAAAGCCGGTATAGACCACTCTGGGAGTATCCAAGCCGTTCCCCGCGCTGTTCATATACGATACTAAGTGCAAGCGAGGGTAAAGGAAACCCAAAACAGATTGGAAATTTGAAGGAACGCCTGTTGAATCCAAAGAATCGGTGCAAGGATCGTATATCTCATGTTTTTCAGATACGATGGCAGAATCGCTGTGGATTTTATAATGGGTGCCTCCCAAAATCAACAACTTGCCCGAAGGCAGGGCTGTCACGGTCGGATACCAACGAGGCTCGATCATCGCGTTATTCGCCGACCATAACGATTGCGATTGATTGGTATTGAAAGGATCGAAAGTCCACGGGTCAAGAATCGCTTTGAGGCGCAGACCTACATAACCCTTGACGATATTGGAACTGTCATAGAGGTCACCATCACCGCCCGCTAAGTAAAGCCTCCCATCGGGCAGGAAGGCATGACCGGCGCAAAACATCTTGTAGATAGGCCAGTCGCCATAGGTGGCATTCCACCCATCGTCATCAAACAGATAGCGCACATAGCCATATCGGCGGGCATTGTTGGTGGTATTCGTATCTTTTGGATGCCAAAACAGAAAGGGAGACATGCCGACTCGAGACACGAAATAACTGCTCGGATACTTATCGTCAGCAGTGGGCGCGTTTAAACGGTTTTGCTCGTCAACATGCCTCTGATGTCCATAGCCCCACAGGATGACCCATCCGTGTTTTAGACTACTCGTCATAGAGGTAGTGGGCAGCAGCGCCGCATGAATGCCATAAACATCTCGCCAAGCATTGTTAGGACCGTTATTCCCGTAACTTTGGTCTTGTGATTGCGCCGACTCGATCCGCCAAACGGCAACGGTGTCATCGTCGTTCACAAGCCAATCCCATCTACCGATGTCTTGAGGTCCGCTTTGCGCTTGAGATATCGTAAGGATTGAAGAACAGGTCATGAGAGCGATAAAACAGAGAACTCGTCGGGCAAAACTTCTGAACAAGTTATTCGCGAGGTTTATGCGTAGCCATTTGCCCCCCCCCCCGCGATTTGGATGAGAGAGCGGCTGATTCAATCAAACCGAACCTGCTACTTCGCTTCATGAACAAAGACCTCCTGTTTTTTTGTTTTAGGTTACCCTGTCACGATTGTGGGAAACCAGAAGTATTATATCACAATTGTTTGGATTTGTCAAGGGGGGAACTTCTTCTCAAAAAAAATGGAACTCCTACTGGGTAGTACCCATTTGAGAAAACATCAATATGCGTCGCAAAGAATCTTCAGAACATGGTGTTTAGCAGATCGAAGCTCCAACGCTTGGTGACGCGAGACCAGGTCAAAGCCAGTTCTCGATAACCCAGCCGGTAGCCGATGGTGAAAGTGTAGTCGCGATAATGAAACCCCTCGTAGTTCTGAAGAGTCAGCCCCATGCCCAGACGCCAATCGGAAGAAAGCCGGTAAGACAAGTCGCCCAGCAGGCTGCTGCTATCCACATCTAACGAACGGCTAAGATAAATGGTGGAGTAGAAACGCTCGCCGTATCCGCTAACAAAACTGCTGGATAGGCGATGACGCCCCAACCCTGCCACGCTGAGCGGGTCTTGCGAATAGTCATAAGTCACATTGACAGAACCCAACGCGCCCAGCCCCTGGGTCAGGCTCAATGTGCCGACTGTCTCCCAGCCCTCATTGCTCAGATTGCCCACAAATCGCCCTACCGTCAAGCCTCCGGTCAAGCTTGCGCCTTTTCCCACTGATACTGGGTTCAAGGTCCAGCGCGAACGGAGACCGGCTCCTTGGCGGCGGTTGGAAACAAGGTTTCCGCCCCGGCTTTCAGACAGGCTGCCTGTCAGCGAGAAGTTATGACGCAGGGGCAAATCGCCGACAGGTTTGGACTTCGTATCGACGAAAAGATCAGCGCGCCCGGACCGCGCGCGACTGCCTTCCCAAATGCGCGATGCCGATAGGTTGACTCCCACCGAGAATTCTTGCGCCTGGTGATTCATTTGCAGGAAGCCCAGCAGCCCGCTGTGCGCCGGCGATTCCAGCCAGATATAGGCGCGGGTGCGTGGGTCCAACAGTTGGTAATGACGCCAACTCGCGCCCCAATCTTTGCGGGCAAGACTGGAGACCTGAAACGCGCCCCGCGACCCTTGCTTGCCCCGGTATTCATGCTCCAAATCCAAGAACCAGCCTTTAGATGTGTTGAAACCCCGGCTGGAACGCTGCGCCGTCCGCAAACGCACCGCGCCAATCGCGCCAGGCGTCAGCGTGTAGTAATACGGCACATCCACATAAAACTGCCCGCTCTGGACCCCAATCAAACTTTCATTGTTAAACCCGTTGCCCCACAAGCTGAGCGAATAGAGCGGCATCGAAAGCGCTTTCACATCGCCCACATAGAAATCGGCTCGGCGGAACTGAATTTTATCGTTGGGGTAAAACCACAGGTGCGAGGCTTTGATCAGCATCTGGGTCTCGGATAAATCCTTAAACTGGAATGTCTGCGGGGAAAGGGGCGCGTTATGCAGTTGCTCGATCCCATTTTTCACAAGAAAGGTCTGCCAGCGACCCTCGCGCTCAGCCGTGCCAAACCCCTGCCCTGAAATCAAAGAGTAAGACAACTCTTCATATTCCAGGGAGACCGGTCCATAGCGCAGGCGCGCATTGCGCGCAATCACCGTCATATCGGAACAGTTCAACTGCAGGTCGTCCGCCTCCAGGATGGAAAACCGGTAGCGCGCCTCCGCTTTCCGCCCAGAGCCGGTGGCTGCCACGACACGCATATCAATGGCATAGGCTAAGTAATCAGGCGCGCTGACCGTCACATAGTCGATTGCGGCTTGCAGTTCCGCTTGATCTTTCGCGAACAAAACCTGCGTTTCACCGACCAAACCAAATCCCAGCGCGGTTGCTGTGATGACCGCAATCCCAGAGACGGACCCTGACGTCAGTGTCGCCCGCGCAACGCCGCCCTGAGTGGGAACGACCACCTCGCGAAAGGTCCCGAGGGTGGTGGTGAAGGCGATTTGAGTGCCGTCGGGCAGCGGTTTACCGTCGCGCCCCCGAACCTCCGCGCTGAGCGAGACTGCGCTGATGCTGTCCGCGACAACCGCTTCGGGATAAGAGGAGAGTCGCAGGCTGCCAGTGGGGGGCGCAGCCATTGCCCAGAGAGGCATCAACAGCCATGCGCAGAGAAAAAGCAACCAAGGGCGCGCAAGGAGTGTATCCCTACGCGCCCCCCATTGCTCAAATAACTGTCGGTCAACGATCCTCATCGCCGCGAAGACCGGCTCAGCGATTCTGAGAAGCCAATCGCGCGCTGAGCAGGATCAAGAAGGCGGCTCCCACAAAAATACCGGCGTTATTGCGCGATTTCTTTTCCGGAGCTTTCTGCTCCGTGTCGCTGGCAGGGGCGAGGCGCTGCTCCAGTCCATCCCCTAATTTTTTCACAACATCGCTGATCGCGTTCACCGCCAGCAGGTTTTGATTGGGGGTTTCATCACGCGAACGCGCCCTGCCGGTTTCTGCCGAAGTGAAGAGAATCTGTCCATCCGAAACCTGGATCAGGTCCAGACTGACCGTCAAAACCACTTGCTGGTCCGCGGCATTGAACGTATACTCTTCAATCGAACCCGCCAAAGCATATTCCATGCCTGCTTCGCGGGCGATTTTAACACAGAGCCAGTTCCCGTCCGCCTCTTTCACATTGAAAGGCGGCTGCATGCGGTCGCGCCGGAGCCGGTTCTCCATAACCGCGCGCTGCATAGAGGGGTGAGATGCGCGAAAACGCTCTACATTCACGCCTTTAATCGATTTCAGGCGCGCATACAAAGCGTTCTGAACCTCATTCTCCAGATTGAATTCTTCGCTCACCTGCGCCGATGCAGGTTTCGCAAACGGGAAAAGAAAGACATCTTTCGTTTCCTTGGCTTCCGCTCCCATCCAACCGCTCCAAGCGATGAGGGCTGCGAAAGCGAGGGTTTTTGATAATTTCACGGTTGACCTCCAGTGGCAAAAAAACATTAATTTCAAAGTTATTCAAATGGGCTGGGGCAGTCGGTTTCTTGAGACTGCCCCAGCAGAGTTGTTAGCGCGTTACGACGACCGGACGCACGGAGCGAGCGCGCTCGCCGCCGGATGACGTTGCCGTGATCTCCACAATGTAGGAGCCTGCAGGCACGGATCGCCCTTCATTGTCGCGCAGCGACCAATTGAGCGTGTTGGCTCCGCGGGTGGCGGCGCGTCCGCGCTCCAGGCTGGCGATCTGGCGACCGCTGGTCCCCAGCACGCGCACCTCCGTGGTAGCATCTGCCGACAGCGAATAAGAGATGGAGACGCTGTTGACGCCTCGTCCCGCGCTGCCGACATTGACATTGGTGATCAATGGCGCGCCTCGAGACTGTCGCTCAGCCACGATTTTGAACCGGTGAGTCCCTGTCGATTCGAATCGATACTCGGAAGCGTTCCGCAGGTTGATGGTCTTCAACGTTCCCAGGTCCGTCAGCCGCAGAGCGATCTCTTTCGGCACTTCGCGCAAGTTGGGCCATTGCAGTCGCACATCCTCGCCCGGACGCGCAGAGACCTGCACCTCATATTCCCATCGATTGCCCGATGCCTGTCGGATATCTTGCATCAATGCCTTGTTGTTCTTATTCACGCTGAGACGCGCCACATCGAACACCGGCACCGGAGGCTCTTCCACATCCTGCGACGATTTCCCTTCGTTCACATTGGGACTAATCCCAATGAAGTTCTGGGTGTCATCGTTGCTGGAAGCGCGAGCGACGACTTGCAGTTTCCAGTTATTGGCGGTCGGGGGCGCGCTTCGGCTTCGGCTCGCGCCGCCCGGCGAAATGCCGCCCGCTCCCGAACCGGGAATGAAGACCGGCGGGAAGATGAACTGCACATCCCGGTTGGCTTTGATCCAATAGCCGCGATGAGGCTGGATATAGGTCGCGGGATCAGAGGTGAATTTATACTCCTGATCGTACTCATCCCAGTAGTAGACCACCCCGCGAATCGCGCCCGAATCGCGCGCCTCAAAGAAGTTCAGGCTGCGGCTTGGGTCTTGAGAATCCACTAAGACCACGTTCCCCAACGGCAGCGCGTAAGGATAGGGGTTCCCGATTTGGTTCCAGCCCTCAAAGATTTTGATGGCGAAACTATCTGAGAACACGCCCGGCACAAAGCTGACGCCTTGATAGGTGGTATCGACAGCGGTGTCGTTCGGCAGATAGAGCCAGAAACCAGCCCCCGGCTTCACGGTATCGACCGTCTCATAGATTTCCCTATCGGGGTTCCAGCGCTTCGCGAGGAAACTGTCTGGCGGCAGATTCAGAGTCGGCTGCAGGGATTGATTCGATTGGAATGGCACCGAAGTCAACTGGAATCCTTGTCTAATCGTTCGATGGGAGGTCGCTGCGACCAAAATCGTCCTCGTAACGGTTCTGGGAGGCGCAGGCGGCGCTTGCACAGAGACTTTGATCTGCGCTGGTCCGGCGATTTCAGGATTTGCCTGTACCCTCCATTGTACGGTGGCGGTTTGGTTTGGACGAAGCGTGGCGATGGTTTGCTGCCTTTGCCCGCTCACCAATGTGAGGCGATCATCCAACGAGATATCAAGCACCACGTTTTTCAAATCGACCTCTTTGTTGACATCATAGTAGAGGTTGGAGACATCCGCCGTTACTTGGAAAACTCCCGGCGTGCCTTGCTGAATCGTGGACAGTTCGCTGGGATTTGCAGGGTTCACATCCAGCACCGGCAGGGTCTCCACGCCCAACGCAATCGGTCGCTGAATGTTCGCATCGACGGTCGTGATGGTCACATAAAAAGTATAGGTGAACTCTTGCTGGGGACCGAGCGAGCGGGTTGGCTCGCCGCCTGTATTCAGCGAGTTGCCAGTCTGCTGAACATCGAAGAAAGCCAGCATCGACGCGTTGCCCAAGTCGGTATCAGGAATAATCACATAATCCCATATGTTGCCTGGATCGGTGCCGTTCGCCATTGCGAAGCCCCAATTTGTCACCACGATCTTGTCTGCCTCTGAGGCATCCTCAAAACCGGTGATCTTCTTGATGATATAGCGGCTGGAGCCAACTAAATCTTGGCGCGTGTTGTAGAATTCAATCGCGTTCGGCAATCGATCCCGCCCGACAAACACCTCATCCGTTCGGATGGGTCGTCGTCCAGGAAGATAGACATAGTTAGGACCTACGCCCACACCGCCGGATTCCACATCGCTCGCCATTCGCATTCCAACGGTCGCGGTCTGCTGCCCGATGTTCTTCAGCTTCAGCGTGATTTTGGCTATCGATTGGCGCAATTCAATGCGAAGTTCCGTCTCCAACTGCTCATAATTCAAGATTCGGGCGCAGTAGCTGCCGCTCTCGCCCCGCCAAGCCTGGCTGAAGGTCAGGTTGCCTTGTCCTTCCGCGCCGCGCCCCCAAACGAAGGTGCTGGTCTCATCACCGCGCCGCACGCGCATCGTGAGATACATGCCGCCCGGAAACGCGCCGAAACCAGCGCCCTGGTTCGGGAAGTCGCTGTGCCCAGAGGTCCAGGGCATACCGGTATCGTTCAACAGCGAGGAGCCAGAGGAGGTGCCTAATTGGATGGAGCCAGCGGCATCCAATGTTACACAGGCAGCGCTGGCTAAGGGGAAGCATCCGGTTGACCAGTTTGCTGTCCCTGCCACACCAATCATTCCAGATAAAACGCCATTGGTTGTGCTGACCTGGAAATAGTCGTCGCTCAAAAATACAGCGCCATCTTCAGGACACACACAAGTGGGCGTGTATCCCTGAACATATCCAGCGGTCAGCAACGCTAACGAAGCCCCCAAACTCAGACACCACTTTTTCATACTACTTGTCATTCTCTTCCTCCTCAATTATCGAGTCAACACCAACGGTCGAACGACACGCGCAATGGCGCCGTCTTCGGTTGTGGCAGTGATTTGCACATTGTAAGTCCCCGCAGGTAATGCGACGCCTTCATCGGTTCGACCGTTCCAGGTCACGGAATTGACGCCTGCCGACCGCGTCGCGTTACTGAGGCGAGCCAGCGGTTTGCCGGACGCGCTCATGATTTGCACCTGCACATTCGCTTGATCGGTCAGTCCATAGCGGATCGTGTGCGCATTGCCGCGTGTGGAGACAACATCCACATTGGTCAGACGCAGTTGATTTCGGTTGGCGGGCTGCGCTTCTACCACGAATTGACGCGATGTACCATTGCCTGCCCGGAAGGTGTACGCGCTCTGCTTGTTCATAGAGACGCGCGCGCCGGTCAGTGTATCGACCAACGTCAGGCGCATACCCGCAGGCGTTTTCAGTTCCTGGCTCCATTGCAAGGTCATTTCGGCGTCGTTCTGGTCGGTTGTGACTTCCAAGTTCCATTTCTGGGCTCGGCGGTCCGATTTTCGCAAGTCTTGAGCCAACGCGCTTCTGCCCTCGTTTGCCATAATTCGCAGGTTCACAAAATTCTGCAGATAGGGCGGTTTCTCCACATCTTCACGGCTGACGCGGTCTTCTGCCGACCGGCTGACGCCAATAAAGTTGTTGGAATCTTCCAGATTGCCGCTGCGCACGGTCAGCCTCATCATCCAACCATCTTGCGCGCCGGGCGCAACGCGGCTGGTCTCCACCACTTTGGCAGAGCGATCGCGTGAACCCAAAGGCGGCACGATCAACATACAAGGTTTCAGCACGCGGATCCAGTGCGATTGGAAAGGCAGCAACTGACCCAACGGCGCGGTGCGCCAGGTGTATTGCGCGCTCAGAGGCACGTACCGGAAAATCTGCGCCTTGATCGTTTCATCATCGATGGCTTGAGCAATCGAAACGCGCTTTGTGATTCCGCCGAAGCCGGTCGTTTCTATTTCACAGGCAGCCCAGTCCACTGCGAACGGGAAGGGATTGCCGATCATGTTCCATCCGGGCTGAAGCGGGATTATATAGGAAATATTGGTATCCAGCAGCGCGTCGCCCAAGATAAACGCTTCGCTGTCCGAATTCAAGAAATAGCCCAATCCGCGCGGAGGCGTATCCGTTGTGCCGCCCACAGGACGAACCCCGGTTCCAACAGGGCTGAAGCCTGCCTGCGGGTCTTTCGCGCCATTGCCAAAGTAACGGGCATAATAACCGCCCGCAGAGTTGCCTTCATCCACAATCCAGCGCGCCATCGCCACATTGACGCCGAACAGTTCTTCAGGCGTCTGGTTGATGATGTAAGGCACAGAGAACATGGCTAAACCAGGATATTGGCGATAAGGCACCACCGAGACACTCGTTGAAGCGGTCGCTATTTTGCCCTCTTCATCACCAAGCGCAACCACAACAATTTGGTTGTCGCCTTGCACCAGTTGCAATTCCAGACCGTTCAAGGTCAAGATTCGGTTCGGCGCGCTAAAGGTGAGCAGGTTCTGCCATTGCTCGCGAGGCACTTCCTGATTGTTCACTGTGATCGTGATGTTGGCAGCGCTGTTGTCTTTCACGCGTCGGAAGACGGCGCGCAGCAACACAACGCGGGTATCGGTCGTGGTTCCGCGCACAGGCTCGATAATCGAAGCGGAGACGCCCGCCGCGCCGCGTAAAGCCGCTTCGACATCCAACAGTCCATAGCCAAATTGTGGACCGGGAACAACCGACTGACCTAAGCGGTTGGCGCTGTCAATTAAAACCTGGTTGACTTGTCCTTTCGGCACGCCAATCGCGCGCAGAAGTCCTGCCGCTCCCGCCACGTGCGGCGAAGCGAAGGAGGTTCCTGAACTGGCTTCATACAACTGCTGGTTGCCTGCCATCAACACTTCTGTTGCTGAAGTGAATCCGGTACCCGCTCCCCCCGGAGCCGTCATCTCGACTTTTCCAAAGTTAGAGTAGCCTGCTTTCGTGTTGTCGGGTCCTGTGGCGGAAATGGACAGCACGAAGGGATGGCAAGCCGGATAAGTCGGGAAGGTATTGATATCGATGTTGAAGTTTCCTGCCGATGCGATGCAGCTGACACCTCGGTCATGCAGGGTCTGCAGCAAATCGCGCTCTTGCGGGTCTAAGAAGAAACCGCCATAACTCATGTTAATGGAGTCCACAACATTCGAGTTATCCACCAGATGCTGGTAAGCGCGCAGCAATGCCGCACCATCCAAGTTCAGGTTGGGGTTTCTGCCGATTTTGCAGCCGATCACTTTCATGCCGCCAATATTTGGATCCTCAATCCAGCCACACATGCCTGCAATACCCAGGTTGTTATTCGCTCTCGCGATGATGATACTGGAGGTATTGGTTCCATGCGAGTACGCGCCTGCAGGCGGTAAAACGCTTTCATTCGGAGGATTGGTTGTGAAATCGCGCGTTAAATCGGTATCATATTGACCCACAACATCCTCATGATTCGTGTTGAAACTGTCATCGATAACGGCAACGCGAATGGTGGGCGAATTCTTGATGATATCCCATGCTTGTGGCATTCGAATGTTGCGCAACGCCCACTGCTCGCTATAGCGCGTATCGTTCGGGTTATCGTGCAACTGCGCCTGCCAGTGCGGGCGAATATACTTCACATTGGGGTTCTCTTTGAGGTTATTCACCGCCTCATTGACTTTCGCTTTCAACTCCTCAGCGGAGAGACCCGTCTGGCGCAGCTTCAATAAATAGGTATCTGGCACGCCAATCGACTCTGAATCTGCGTTGACAGACTCAGCCATAGCTCTGACATCCTTCACTAAGACGCCCGGTCGTGTGGTCAATAACATTTCTCCAGGCACAAACACAGGCTCGGGGCGGTTCTGTCCCCAAGCAGCGATTGCCATCAGGATGTAGACCCATCCTATCCAAAAGATCAGCCTCATATTGCGGCGCATGATGAATTCCCTCCAGTCTTTAATACTTGCATGTCGCTTAATTTTCCGAATAAGAGCGATAAATGATTCTGCCAGTTTAGACGCCTGACAGGTTGACAGGTTTCTGGGAAGATTCTACCCCCCAGAGACCTGTCATGATGCAGTGCCTGACCCGAATATTAGGGATTCGGCGGTTGTTCCGGTGTCTTGAACTCGTTTGTCCGGCTCCAGACATACCGCTGTCCTGCAGACATCGCAGGTCCAGGTGTGTCGTTCATATTGCGTCCACCCACTCGCCAATAGACGGTAGTGCTCACATTGGTGGGCAGATTTAACGCGGTCTGCACGTTAACCTTGTTGGTGCTTGCCAATCCGCCTGCCTGATCGGTCGTGATAATTTCGCCCGATGTGAAGACATTGTTGACAAAGCGCGGATCGGTGGAAGCTTGAACACGATAAGCGTTCGCTCCCGCTGATATTACCCAAGAGAACTGCACGCTGCGCGGATCCACGTCCTCGCTGCGCTGGGGCGGATTGTTCAACGTTACGGGCGGAATAGGGGTCGCTTGTCCAGAGAACACGCGGTCAGACAACCGGAATACATTCTCCGACTCGCCTTGACCACTCTCGATACGCTCTTTGTAGACCAATGCGACCTGATAGACATAAGAAACGCCCGCGCCCACAGCCGTTCCGGTTCCATCGGTCAAGTTCGGGTCGCCGGGTTCTGCCCGGTCTGGGCTGGCATATTGGAACGTTCGATCTTGGTTGGTGTCAACAAAGAAGTTCTGGTTGCCCGGAACCACGCCAATCGGGATTAGGTTGCCGTTGCCATCGATATTGGTCTGGTCGGAACGATAGATCAACCACTGGAACTTCGAGTCGTTATCTTTCGCGAAGAGCGTTGTTTTCCAAGAAACGCGCACTGCCGGGTTGAAGTTGCCGTCAGCAGTCGGCTCTGCGGTTACGTCCTGAAGAGGCGTATTGCCGCCCGATGCCGATTTCGCGATTCCAAACACAATAAACGCCACTAACGCCAGCGGAACCAATGAACGCAGCACATTGTTCTTGCCCGATTTGGGTTTGGGGGTGCTGGTCACGATTTTCCCGCCGCCGGTCACTTTCACGTCCGGCACGGCATAGACGGCGCGCACGCGGTCTTCTGGCTGGATGCCCCGAGTCTGCTCGATAATGATGCCCGATGCGTCGTTGTCGCCCACATCCGTCACGCGGATACGACCGACTTGCTCGCCCCGGCGAATCACGATCATCTCCATGCCTTCCTTGATACCGCCGCGTAAGCCGCGATTCAACACCACTTCGCGCGCGGCGCGGGTATTGAGAACGGTGGCTTCAGGAATGGAATAGACATTGATGGTGCGAACTGCTTCAAAAGCCGCGTTCTTCACCGCTTCAATCACTAAGGTGTCATCGTCGCCGCTGTAGCCAGGACGGGGATTGCTCTTGCCCGTCGCCGCTGCGCCGCTGACCGGCTCGCCGGATGCGCTATCGACCACACGCACCGACAAAGCCAAATTGGCTTGTTTCGGGCTGCCGTCAAACGTCACCACTTTCACCGATCCCGCAAAGATCGATTGCACCTGCAGGGCTTGCGCCAAACGCAGGTAGCCGACCTTATCCAGAGGCGCGACCAAGTCCAGTTCTTTTAACTGCTGATCCACCTCATTGCGCGACAGCACCTCGTACCTGCCCGATTTCGATAATTCGCTGGCGATTGAGTCGCTGGCTGCGCGCGCAAGCGCGTTCCCACCGTAGCCGCTTTCATTCTGAAAATCCAGAACCGCTACGCGCGGTAACTCTAAGCTTTGCGCATGCGCCGCGCTGAATGGATAAAGCAGAGGCGTTAAAACTGTGCAAACCGCCGCCGCCATACTCCATCTGCGCACCCAATTCGCTTTCCTCCATGTTTTCACTCTGTTCGCTCCTCCTTCGGATATAGCTGTTCTCTTTTATTTTTTCTTTTCGTGAGGCTCCAAGCCCCCTCCTAAGAATCTGTTTTTACATTTTCAGAGTTGGAAGGAGCCGGGATTAACCGGCTCCTTTTTACTCTTTCGGCTTCATGCGACTTTTTCCTGTTAATTATCGCGTCAGTGTGACGGGCGTTGTTACACGCGCCACCTGTCCGTCAGGGCTGGTCGCCTTGATCTCCAGCAGGTACTGTCCAGGCGGCATGGTGATGCCGTTCTGGTCGCGTCCATCCCAATTGACTTGCTGAACGCCTGCGCTTCGGCTGAGCTGGGTAGACACGCTGCGCACTTTGCGCCCGTTCGCCAACACATTCACCTCGATTTGCGCATCGCGCGTCAATGAGAAGGCAACCGTATGATTGTTGCCCGTGCTGCGCCCGCCGCTGGTCTGCAGGTTCGTGATCCTCAGCAGTCCGCCGCTGGAAGCCATCTCGATTCGGAACCGGCTGACTCCGCTTTGCGTGTTGCGGAAGGTATAGGAACCTGTCGTTCGCAGATAGCGTCGCTCGTTGGTTTGCAGGTCTACCAGCACCGGATTGACCGAGCGAGGCAGTCGCTGAATGTCGGGCCATCGAAGCGTGATTTCGCGGTTCGGGGTTCGGGTTTCCACCACGAAGTCCCAACCCGACGAACGCCCTGCCGGGCGCATATCCACGCCGTACTGTCCGCTGTGCGCGCCCCAATCGGCTCGAGGCATGCTGACATACAGATAATCATCGCCCACTGGAGGCGGCTTCAACAGGTCATGCTCCGTATCGAAGCCTTCGGTCGCGGCTCGAGAAACGCCCACATAGACACGATCCGCTAAGTCGCCAGACTGCGCCACGAGGGAGAGGTTCCACTGACCGTTCTTCGGCTCTGCCACAGAGCGGGTGATCGCGGCGCGAGAACGCGCGCTGGGCGGCACAATCAAGGTTGTCGCCTGGTAAGCGTAGACCCAATAGCCGCGCCAAGGATCCATTTCCGATTTCACTTCATACTGACCGAACGTGTAAGCCCAGAGGCTGTTCGCGATGATGCCCTTGCCCACAGCGGACGAGTTGGAAATCGCCTGCCCATTGGCGGGGTCAATCACCATCGTTTGCTGCCAGAAGAGGCTGAAGAGGAACGGATCGCCGATCAAATTCCAGCCTTGCTGCAGGGGAATCTCGAAGTTCTGGTCCGTCGGCGCAGCGGTGCCTTCTTCAAGCAGAGCGCGATTCTTGCTGGAGGTCAGGAAGTATCCGCGTCCCAGCGTGAACCGGTCGGCAGGCGCGTTCGGATAGAACTGGTAAAGCCCTTGGTTCGTGATCCAGGTGAAGAACCGGAAGTCCGTCGGGTTCAGTTCGTTGGACGGAATGTTCAGCAGCTCCGCCATGGTCTTCGTATAGGTATAAGGCGCGGAGACCAGCGTTGTGCCTTGCACAAAGGTGCGCAGAGGCTCAGACAGGAAGTTGCTGAGGGTTTCCGTTTCGCTTGGGTCAATCGTTACGGTGTAGCCCGCGGTCGGGGTAATCGTCGTTCCCGATTTGGCGGCGGTCACGGTATAGGTTCCCACCGGCACATTGGCAAAGGTATAGCTGCCGTTTGAATCGGTTTGAACCGTCGCTTGCGTTTGATTATTGAAAATCAAGCTGACTGTCACGCCGGGTTCGGGCTGCGAGTCGATTTTGCGCACCACGCGCCCCGTGATGGTTCCGGGCGGCAGTTTCGCCAGTTCGAAGTTTTGGGTCACTTCCTCATCCGAGATAATCACCACCGAAGCCGACCCTGTGGCATAGCCAGGGGACGCCGCTGTCACGGTATAGGTTCCCGCAGGCGCGCTCAGGCTGTATTCGCCCGAAGCGTCGGTGGAAGCCGTGCCAATCACATTCGTGCCAGACAACACGGTAACTTGCGCATTGACCAGCGCGCTGTTGTTCTCCACATCAGAAACGCGCCCTTTGAGGGTTCCCGGCACAGGCGCCAGCACAAAGTCCTCCAGCGCAACGGTCTGTCCTGAAGCTACTTGCACATTTCGGAACACGCCGTCCGGTGTTGGTTGAACGGGCGGGAGCGTGTAGCCGCCCTGAGACACCGTTGTTACCGTCACCGACCAATCGCCTACCGGCACACGAGGCAGCAGGTAGGTCCCATCGGGATCGCTCAGAATTTCAACCGTGAGGGTGGGATCATCCTGGTTCGTTGCTTGCACCAATGCCGCGCGTACAGGCTGGTTATTGATATCCATCACTTTACCAGTAATCTGTCCCGGAGGCGTTTTCAACATCACTAAGTTAATGATGTTGACGCCGCCCACTACGACTACAAACTCTTCGTGTTGGGTCACAAAGCCAGGTCGCTCTGCGCTGACCAAGTACGCGCCCGGTTCCAATCCCGCAATCCGGTAGAAGCCAGAAGAATCGGTAATCGCATAGCCTACCTCAACACCCGCTACGCTGGCGGGAGCTAGACCTGTAATGGTCACAAAGGCTCGCTCCAACGGTTGATAGGTGCGCGTATCAGGGTCATAGGCTTGCACATTGCCTTGAACTACGCCGGTGGTCATCCATGCGAAGGCGTTGTGAAGTATCTTGTTGCGATAGGAGCGCGCCCACAAGAAGCCAGGGATGCCCGTATCGTTATAATGGGTGTTGACGCCTTCCATTCCGAACGAGAAGAAAGCGACTCGAGACCGGTTGGTCGCATTCGCGTAATAGAAGCCTGCCCGGTCAGAAGTGCCAGGTCCGGCTCCACGCGCATTGTAACGGTAAGGCGCGCGGTCGGTTGGGTCTACGGTCACCGTATCAGGCCACAGCTGGTTCCATGCCGCATCCGAATAGGTTGGGGTGGTCGCTGTTGTGCCGGGCGGGAAGACGCGGGCAAATGTGAGTAAGTTGCCAGCGGAATCCAGTTGAACCGCATGCGGATGCGCCAAACGGAAATCGGCAGGCTCGTCGCGAACAAACGCGCCGCCCTCTAATCGCACCCAGATACCAAGACCTGCCGGGTTATTCGCGATCGGGTTCGGGTCTTCGCCTGCTGGCGGAGCCACCGCTGTGAGTTGGTGCCGGTTCCCCAGATAAGGACCGATAATCACGTCGTCTGAGGCATCGCTGTCAAAGGTAACACGCAATGCCTGGGTCAAGAAATCATTGGAGACTCCGCCGCGAAGCGCGAGCGCCCAAGCCACATCCTGTCCGCTCACAACCATACGACCACCGCCGCTCAGGAAGTTGCGGAGCAAGATTTGCACTTCCGGATCGAGCAGGTGTCCGGGACCTGCCCAGATGTTACCGGTGTAGGGGCTGCCCCACATAACGACTCGCTCAGAGACTAACTTGTCTCGGAAACCGCCCTGAAGGTTGATGGGTTCTTGCTCGAATCTCGGCAGATAACCTGCCAGAGCCGAAGGCGTAATCGGATTTCGGCACTGAACGCGCCACAAGTCGTACCGGTCGTTGTAGGTGGTATTTTCGCCTAAGGTATCCGCGCGAATGGTGAATGCAGGTCCGACAATCGCGCCATCGCCAATGATCGTTAACGGGGTTCCCGTAGGAGGCTGAGTGATATCAAACGGAGGTTTCGCCGTCGGGTTATCTGTCCAGTAGCTTTCAACAGGCGCCCAAGTGGGACGAACTCCGAAGCCGCCCACGGCGTCGCCGCGGGTCTGAACAAACATCTGCCCTGCCATATAGTCGTTCACTAGCAAGATGGGATTGGCTCCCACAAATCGCTTGGAAGTGAAACCGGTGATGTTGTCGTAGATATATTCGTTGCCGGAATTGTCCTGAACGATGATATCGATATAGAAGTCGCTTGCCACGGCTTCCGGCGTTCGCCAAGTGACTTGGTACCAGTCCGGCTCACCCTGCTCTTCCACAGGCACTGCGCTCAAAGCGAGCGTATCATCTAATGAACCGGGGAACCCGAAAGGCAACAATACATACGGGTCTACATGCTGGTAAGTCGTCGGATGAATCGCCTGCTGACCGATTTCCACGAACAAAGGCACATACGCGGGGGCTTGATCTGCCAAGAACCAGTTGGGCGGAGCGGTGCCAGCATCAATCAGCAAGTAGAGCTTATGTTCCAAGCCCTCTTCGTCCTGCTCAGCGCTGTCGGGGTCCTTAAACTGTACCCGAACAGACGAGACACCGGATTGGAAGTCTGTTACCTTTGCTTTCACTCGAACAGTGTCGCCGGGGAAGACCTCTTTCGGATAGACATCCGGGATAATCTCTAAAACCGGCGCATCCTGATCCACAGTGGCGGTTTCAAAGATATCGTTGGGACCGGGCGGAACCGAACGAATCGCATCCGGCGTCGGTCGCGTGGATTGATAAGCGACCCGCTGGCGCTGCTGTTCGCCATTCAGAATCACCCGGATCGCCGAAGTTGGGAACTGGGTACCTGTATTGGCGGTCGTGCTGGTATCCACAGTGATGGCAATCGCTTGGCTGCCATTTTCAGGCAAATCACCATCATAGCGATAAACATCAAAGATCGTGCCGTTTTCGGTCGCGACTGCGCCCGCTGTGTGCTGACCGTCTACGATGGACTTTCGTTTGGTCGCGAAGATGATGGTAGCGCCATCCGGCTCCCAAGCAGGCTGGCGGTCATGCGCGCCCGTGAAAGTGGTCCATTGGGTTTCGGCGCGCGTGTTAATATCCACCAAATAGACATGGCTCGTGCCGTCGCCCCGTGTTCGGGCATAGGCGATTTCTCGACCATTCGGCGCCCAAGCGGGTTCCAAGTCATTTTCGCCATCACCCGGCGTTGACATAACGCGGTAGAATTGACCGTCATCAAACGGTCTTCCGTCAGCGCGGGTCATGAAGATGCGGAATCTGCCATCACGCGGAAGATTGGGATCATGTTGGCGGTTGGAAGAAAAAGCCACTAAGTTTCCGCCAGGGCTCAAAGTGGGACGACGGTTCTGATTCACATTGTTGTTATCGGTCGTCAGCTGAACGCGCTGCCCCGTAGTGAGGTTTCGAACCACAATATTATAGCTGCCAATGCCCGGATTGGGGCGGGAAGCATAAGCCAGAAGATTACCCACCGTGTTGAGCGCAGGTTCAATCTGATCGCCATTCTGCTCTTCTGGAATATCGCCTGTGATTCGGGTCAGGTTGGTCAAGAGCGCAGTGAGGCTGTCGCTGTTGCCGTCGTCCAAATCGCCGCGCCAAATATGAAAGGCTGCGCCGGGAGTGCTGAACTTGCCATTGACGATGGCAGTCGCGTTGGATGCCAAATACATCTTTGTGGCGCCAGGCGCATAAATCGGTGTGATTTCATTGGTCGAGGCTTGCGTCAAGTTGCGATCCTGTCGGGGACCGCGTGTCTTGCGCCGCTGGGTTTGAGTCTGTGAACGCCCTGTGTTCAGCCCACTCTTCGGGAAGCGGTAATTGCCGCTTCCGGGCTGAATCGTGGGCCGCCTATAATTCTGCGGGGGAATAGCCCGCGGGCGTTGATTCGACAGATGCCTGCCCGGCTTGTCTTTATAAGGGTCTTCCAAACCATTAAGGGTCTGCGCATACCCCCCGATGGTTAAGAAAAGACTTAAGATTAGTAACCAGTATCGTCCGCGCACGGTGATGAACCTCCTAAATCGTTAATTGCGAATGGGCAACAACAGCGCGCCTGAAAAGGGCTGCGCTCCCGAAAGGAAGGCAACCCTGCTCGTCCTCTACCAACCCCATTGCATCGCTTGCTGTCTACCGTTAAACTGTTCATGAATGGACGCCTATCTCTTGTAAAAGTATCATGTTAATTCTCTGAACCTGAGTTTCGGTCCGTTCGATTCCGCCGTTGGCTTGGATGACCCAATCCGCAAAGGCGACTTTGGCTGCTGATGAAAGTTGCGATTGCAGCGCAAATCGTATCTGTGCGGGGTTCCAACCACGCGCCCGAAGCCGCTCCCGCTGCGCTTTGAGAGGCGCACAAACCACAATCACCCGGTCGAACCATCCCTGCCAAGCGACTTCGACCAGCAAAGGAACCTCCACACAGAAGATATTTTGCTGACCCGCCTCCAAAAACGCGCGATAACGCTGTTGAACCACGCGAAGAACCGTTGGGTGAAGAATCCGGTTCAACTGACGCCGGGCGGACGGGTCTTTGAAAACGCAAGACGCAAGACGCCCCCGATGGATTGTCTCGTCCTCGTTCAGTATCGACTCGCCAAATTGTTGTTTGATCTTCCGCCATGCGTCCGTCCCTGGACGAAGCTGCTCATGAACCACGCTGTCGCTGCTGACCACTTGCCACCCGCAGGAAGCAAAAGCATTTAACGCCACGCTTTTGCCCACGGCAATGCTTCCCGTGATCGCGACCCGAAGCGTTTTTTGGTTCAATTCTCCGATTCGCCGTCCGGCTCCTGATTTCCTGCCTCTACTGTCTCCTCAGTGGCTGCTTCCATTTCTGAGGTTTCGGCTGCTGTCTCCTCAGCGGCTGCTTCCATTTCTGAAGTTTCGGCTGCTGTCTCCTCAGCGGCTGCTTCCACCTCTGAAGTTTCGGCTGCTGTCTCGGCGGAATCGGTGATTTCAGTCTCCACGCTCTCTTCCATCATCTCTTCTTCCAAGTCAGACAGGTCGTCATCCTCGAAATGTTCCGGCTGGAGATAGCCTTTCAACTGACCCTGCAAGCGGTCTCCGATACTGAAGCCTCCGCTGCCACTGCTCGCGCTCATACCGCCTCGCTGTTGTCCTCCCCGTCGGCGACCGCCCCCTGAAGAACGTTCGGGAGCCGATTCACGCATCATAGGTTCATCAGACAAGGCGCGCAGGCTCAAGACCATTCTGCGCTGATCCGGCACCAGTTCAATAATCAACCCCGTTACAGGATCGCCAGTGTTGACCACATCCTCCACCTTTTTAATGCGTCGCATAGAGATTTCGCCAATCGGGATAAAGGCTTCAATCCCTTCCGGCAATCGCGCAAACGCGCCGCTGCGCACGGTGCGGGTGACAGTCGCTTCCACGGTCTGCCCCATATGATAACGCCCTTTCACTTCGGACCAGGGATCGGGCAGCACTTGGCGCAGTCCCAGTGAGACTTTCCCTTTCTCACGGTCTAAGCGAAGCACCTTCACGCGAATTCGCTCATTGACCTTCAGCACATCTTTCGGGTCTTCCACGCGGGTCCAGGACATCTCACTCACATGCAAAAGCCCTTCGTATCCGCCGATGTCCACAAACGCGCCATATTCGACGAGGCGTTTGACCACGCCTTCCAGCACATCATCCACATTCAACTGATTGAAGACTTGCTGCTTGCGCTGCTCGCGCTCACGGTCGCGGACTTCGCGAAGTTCCTCTTCCGCCAAACGGTTGGAGGCGATGACTTTGCGTTTTTCGCGATCGACATCCAGCAGTTTAATGGGCAGGCTCTGACCAACTAAGCGGTCCAAATCGCGCGGGTGCGACTGCATTCCCACATGGCTGGCAGGCACAAAGCCGCGCACTCCCAAATCCACCACTAATCCGCCTTTCACGCGCTCAATCACCATCGCGTGCATCGTTTGCTTGTTGTTGAGCGAGTCTTCAATTTGTACCCAGAGGTCTTCAAAATCGGCGCCTTTCTTGGAAAGAACAGGGAACCCTTCTTTGCTGTAAGGCTCAATCACCTTCACATTGATCTTTTCCCCGACTTCCACCACCCCTTCCGCCGAGGTCAAGCGGTCTTGGGAAAGTTCGTTCAGAGGAATCAACCCTTCGGCTTTTGTACCGACATCCACCAAAACACCCTCGCGATCCACCTGTACCACTGTCGCCTCAATAATTTCTCCCTTTTCAAGCGAGCGGAAGCTTTGTTCAATGGCGTCATCCATCGAGAACGCCTTTTCCATCGTCATCTCTCGCTCCGGTTCGGGGGCGGTTGTCAAAGCCGCCGTCGGTGCAGCCTCGGCTTCTGCCGCTTCTGCCACCATCGGCACGGCTTCGGGTGGTATCTCTGCCGCAGGGGCAGGTTGAGCCGCAGGCTCTTCAGCCGGAGTTTCTTCGGGCGCGTCCGCCTCCACAGCAGGCGTTTCTGCCTCTGCAACGGGCGCATTCGGCTCCGGTTGAGCCTCTACGGGCGCATCCGCAGTCGTTTCCGACTCCGCTTCCGCAGGCGCGTCTGCCGTCATTTCGGCTTCCGCGTCGACGTTGGCTTCGCCAGTGTCAACAGGTTTTTGATCCTCATCCATCCACATCGTTATAATGACCTCCTGAAAAATCGCAAGATTCATGTTTTGACATGCGCGATTCGATTCCTGCTAATTTTCGCCAAGATTCTATTTTTCGAGATTTTTCAGGTGATTTAATCGCTCTCATGCCACTTTCCTGCCCATTACATAAGTCGCTTCTACTTGTTTTTTATCGGGATTCCAAAGGAAAAAGTCCGCATCCGCGCCGACCCTCAGCGTGCCTTTTTGACCTTCCAGTCCCAAAGCGCGCGCAGGATTGGCGCACAAAATCAAAGAAGCGGCTTCCAACCCCACGCTTTCCTGCGCATTGATTAAGCAGGAATCCATCGCAATCGCGCTGCCCGCCAGTGTTTCCTCTTGCCCCGCTAACCGCGCCACGCCGCCGCGCACCACCGCGCCATGTCCAAACAATTCGAAAGTATACCCTTCCGGCATGCCCACACCGGTCGTACCGTCGGAGATACCGATCACGCCCTCCAACCCTTTGGCTGCCAGCAAGACGCGAACGACCGGAGGCTGCACATGGATATTGTCCCAAATCAGCTCCGCTTTGAGTTCGGGACGCGATAGCGCCGCGCCCGTTGCGCCGGGGTCACGATGGTGCATGGGGCGCATGGCGCAAAAACAGTGGGTCACGTGGCGCGCTCCCAAGTCAATGGCGCGTGTGACCTCGTCATAGCGGGCATCGGTATGCCCCAAGGAAACGATGATGTCTTGCTGGCTGAGAAACCGGATGAGGTCGTAGCCGCCCTCGATTTCGGGAGCGAGCGTCACAATGCGAATGGTGTCCATCCCATCGCCCACCCAGCGTTCAAACTCAGCGACACGGGCGGGCAGAATGTACTCCGGTGGCTGCGCGCCCTTGTACTTCAGGTTGATATAAGGACCCTCCAAGTGGCAACCCAATACTTCCGCGCCGTCTGTGCCCAGTGTCAGAACTTGCTCTGTGGCAGCGACCACTTTCTGAATCGCCTGCCAAGGCGCGGTTAAGGGGGTGACCAAGAAGCCAGTGACTCCATGCTTAGCGAGGTGCTTTGCCACAAACTGGATGGTTTCCGGCTCGCCATCCATCAAATCGCGTCCGCCGCCGCCATGCACATGGATATCGATCATGCCCGGCAGAACCACCCCCGAATGCGCATCCACATCGGGCGAGGATACTCGCTCAGGCAACGCATCGAGCGACTCCCAAGCCGCTATCCGCCCATCTTCTATGATCAGAGCAACTTTTTCCCGGCGCGTCCCCTCAGAAAAAAGCGCGCCGCAAAACACGCGATAGAAATCAGCCAACTTAGGGTTTACCCTCCAAGAACCGGATGGAGCCTTTCATATATTTTTCGGTCGGATAGAACAAGATAGAGGTATACTCACGGAACAATCCCGGCTTGCGCGCATCCCATGCGGTTTTCGCGGCAACCAACGATTTCTGCCACTCTTCCGATTTAGCATAGTCGGCATTGATATAGAGATCGCCATCTAACGCGAAGTCCCAAACCGACAGACGGCTGCCCTGTTGCCGCGATTCCTGAATCAAATCGCTCAGCGTTTTGCGCGGGTCTGCGCTGAAGTCTAAAGAGACAACCCGTGTTTGGGGAGAATAGTAACGAATCCAATCGACTATTTTCATCCCCGCGACAACGATGTCCTTTTCTTTGAGTCCCTGTGACCAGCCCATGACTAATTGACGCTCTGGGTCGGCGGAAGGTTGGCGCAAAGAAATTGCTTTCTGCAGCCCGAACATTCCCAAAATAATCACCAAAGGCGTTAATGCGAAAAAGGCTCGGCTCTGCTCTTCGGGTTCAAAACCTGCCAGCCACGCGCCCAGCGTCACCATCATCCAAAGCCAAAGCCAATAGTACGCGGGCATCAGGTCGCCAAATCCCAGCAATATCATCAACAACAGCAGAAGCAGAGAGCCGCCCAAATACCAACGCGCCGCCAGCCGGTTCTCGTCCAAGGGGAGATAGAGTTGACCGCTCCGAATGGCAAACAGCATGCCCACTGCAATCAACAGGGTCAAACCAAATCCTACCTTCAAAATCATATTGAAGGTCCCAAAGGTGGAGTATTGCCAAAAGTCCCGCTCGCGAATGGGGCGTCCCAAAGGCAGCACAAAGTTTTGAACCTGCTCGGCAGTAAGCCTGAAATATAACCCGGAGAAATTGGGAGGCGACTCGGGATTCGCGCCGCGCCCGGTCATCACCCAACTGATAATGGAGGGCTTCGGCTGTTTCAAGCCGCCCAATTCCACTTCTGGCGCAATGAACGCCCAGACCCCCAAATAAGCGACCAATGTCAGCGCGAGAAAACTGCCCCAATATGCGCTGCCGCCTTTGCGAGACAAAAACACGCCTAAAATCACAGCGGGAATCGCCGCCAGCACGTTCAGCGCGGTCGCGAAGCCTGCCAAAAGCCCTAAACGCATGGGACTGCCTGCCGCTAATTTGGAAGATTTGAGCGCAAGCGCGCCCGCAAAAGCGAGATTCGCGAAAACCAACGCGTTTAAGGACCATTGCCCCATCATCGTGGCAGCCACCATCGTCGCGTTCGCAAAGTAGAAGAGGAAAACGATGATGAGCGAGGCATTGCTGGCGAGTTCCATCTTGATCAGCCAACGATACACCATAACGCCCAAGAGGGCAACCGACACCGCGCCAATCACCTGCATGCGCGTGATGATTTCGGAACCCGGCATCACAAAGCCTAACAGGGTCGTGACCAACCAGAGCGGCAACAAGCCCAACGGGCGATGACCATGCCATGCTTCTACATCGGCACGGCTTAAGCCTCCCGCCAGCGCAGCCGCATGGCGAACGTCGTCCCAATCAATAAAAAAAGCCCGCAACGAGTAGCAGAGCAATCCAAAGAGAAATGCCCCTATCCATAAACCCAAGGGGACATCCAATATGCGCTTCCTTAGCATACTGACTTTGTTTCTACGCGCAAAACGAATTCCCTGCTATTTGAAAGAAAGTGAAAGCGATTCTCAAACGCGCGCGCCTAACTCTATCACATTGGGACGCCAATTGAGGGCGTGAAGCGTGTTCAAATAATCTTGAGGAGTCAACGCTTCAGGGCGTTTGTTCTGTAAAGCAACAATCACGCCTTCCATCACATTGGTCGCGAAGGTTTCGCCTTCAAACTGCGGGGTCGTGGTGATGACCCGCGCTACCTGCGCCTGCGCCAAGAAGTCGATATCGGCTTTGCGCAAGGTATTCGTTAAAATTGTTTTGTGAGGGAGGGGGTCCGGCATATACTTGCGGATGATATGCCAATCGCCCGCGATGATATCCGCTTCATGAAACAGTTTCTCGGCGCGGGGCGAGCGGGTTTCCTGCTTTTCGCCAGTGGGATAGAACCATTGGAACGGTAGTTGGGTCACGATGGGCAGAATCAGCTTGCCCAACCGCCGCACGCCCGCATACGACCGGACCGTAAGAGGAAGCCCCAATGCGAAAATGAGGTCGCCATAGACCACCGAGCGGGCGCATTGCGACAGCGACTGCGCCATGCCGAACCGGTCTACCGCCGCCACCATTAGCACGCGGCTTTGAGAAAAATCCAAAATCTGTTCGCGCTGCAAGGTTTCAACCGCTTCGCGTTCCAACGTGTTCTTCAAACCGCTTCCGTCCACTACCGGCGTCTTCTTCGCGACCGAGATGAGACGCTGGATCGACCGGAAAGTATAACGATGATTCTCCACCCACACATGCAGGTCTGCGCCCCCCACGCCCAGCGCATCTACTTTACCATCCAACTCCGCGAACATCTGCTGGAAACGCTTCAGATCGCCGTCTGTGCCAATACGCTCGATTCGGAACCGCTCCCCCAAAAGAGTCGTTTCGGTCGCCTTATCGCGCTTGGAAGAGCCCAAACTCACCGAGACAATATGTTTCACAAATTAGCCCTCTCAACGAGGCGATTTACGACGCGCGGAAATGATTTCTGTGTTCGCGCCGATCCAACGCAGGCTGCCCCCATAGCGCCCATGCTCGATCTTCATACATTTATCCATCACCACGCTCAATCCGCCTGCCTCCGCGATTTCCGCCGCGCGCAGGGAGACGATCCGCAATTGCAGCCACAGCGATTTCGCGCCCATCTCAACCGCCTGCCGGGCGATGGCTTCGCACTCTTCGGCAGGACGGAACACATCCACCCCATCGACTGGCTCCGGAATGGAGAGCAAATCGGGATAGGAGCGCATCCCCAAAATCTCATCGCGAGTTGGATTCACGGGGATCACTCGGAACCCCTCATACTGGAGATAGGACGCGACCATATGGCTTGCCTTCTGAGGATCTGCCGATAACCCCACCACAGCAATTGTTCTTGCCTTTCCAAGAATCTCCTGAATACGCGCCGGATTTTGATATTTCGCTTTCTGCTCAGGAGTCAAAATCGAATTCAACGTGATTTCACAGACCGAACTGGACATACCTAAATTATAGCAGAGATTGTGAGGAGAGAGGAGTACAGAGAATCTCATTACTGCGTAAAGGTATAATTCCGGCGGATGCAATCAATTCTGGAGATATTGAGAAACGCGCTTAGAGGAACCGAATACGAGAATAAGGTGTTCTTGGTGGGCGGTTATGCGCGCGATAAGCTGCTGAATCGTCCCTTACCCAACGACTTAGACCTCGTGTTGGAGGGAGACTCGCTTGCGCTGGCGCGTCTGCTCTATGAAAAGGGCGCAGCGGATCACAAACCGGTGGTCTATCCCAAGTTCGGAACCGCCATGATCAATGTTCAAGGAACGCCTGTAGAGATAGTAACCGCGCGCGCCGAATCGTACCGTTCAGACAGCCGCAAGCCGGTCCAAGTGAAGCCCGCCACTCTGCAAGAAGATGCTATGCGCCGGGACTTTACCATCAATACCCTGTTGGAAAACCTACATACCGGCGAAATCGTGGACCTCTTGGGAAAAGGTTTGGAAGATTTGCAAGCGCGCCTGTTACGAACGCCCCTGCCGCCCAAAGCCACTTTTCATGAGGACCCTTTGCGTATGATGAGAGCCGCGCGGTTCGCGACGCAACTGGGGTTCGAGATCGAGCCCCAGACCTACGAAGCAATGCGCAGCGAGGCGAAACGGCTAAAAATCATCAGCGCGGAACGGATTCGTGAGGAGCTGATGAAGATACTCTCCGAGCCGACCGCTTCACGAGGGCTGCAAATGCTCTTGGAGACGGGACTGTTGGAACAGTTCGCGCCCGAATTGCTGCCGATGGTCGGCTGCGAGCAGAACCAGTATCACCTTTACGATGTGTGGACACATACCTTGAAAGCCATCGACGGGCTTCCCCCCTCTGCCGACTGGCGTCTGCGATTGGCTGCGCTGCTGCATGATGTCGGCAAACCTGAAACCCGTTCGGTCGATGAGCGCGGGAATGTCCATTTCTACGAACATCAATACGTGGGCGAACGCATGACCAAAGAATGGATGCGCAAAATGACCTTTTCCAACGAGCAGATTGCGTGGGTCAGCCGTTTAGTGCGAATGCATATGCGCCCGGGCGAATATTCCAAGCGATGGAAAGACAGCACCGTCCGGCGGTTAATCCGGGATGCGGGCGATCTGCTGGAGCCGTTGCTGCAACTCTGCGCCGCGGACGCCCAAGCGCGACGCCCCGAAATGTCGCCTCCCGACCTTCAAGGCTTGCGGGCGCGTATTGCAGCCATCGAGCAGTCAGAGCCTGCCCTACAATGGCACAGTCCGCTCGATGGGAAAGAGATTATGGAACTGTTGCAGATGCCCTCCAGCAAAATGATTGGATACATTAAAAACGCGCTGATCGATGCGGTGATTGAAGGCAGCCTGCGCCCGGAAGACAAAGAGGGCGCGAGAAAATTAGCATTGGAGCTTATTCAAACCCTGCAGGGAGAAACGCCCATCCAAAGTGAGAACCGTTAGGTACAATCGTAACTGTGCTCATCATTCAGGCGCCAGCGAAAATCAATTTGACGTTGGAAGTGCTGGGTCGCCGCGCAGACGGCTATCATAACCTCAGCAGTATCTTCCACACCTTGAACCTTGCCGACGAGGCGCGTTTGACGCCTGCCGACGAGATGCGCCTCTCTGTGGAGGATCAGGTGGAGGGTTGTGAAACGCCTGTGGATGAGCGCAACACCGTTTGGAAAGCCGTCGCCCTCTTCCAGCAGGCAACCGGATGGGAACAGCCTTTTCATATCCACCTGACCAAGCGTATCCCCTCCGAAGCGGGCTTAGGCGGCGGGAGCAGCGATGCTGCCAGCGTGTTGAAAGGGCTGTGTCAATTGGCGCAGCAGGCAGGGGTCCCCAGCCCCTCATTGATGGAATTGGCAGCGCAAATCGGTTCTGATGTACCCTTTTTTCTGTTGGGCGGGTGCGCGCGAGTCGCGGGTCGGGGCGAAACGGTGGTTCCACTGCCCCCGTTACCCCCTTTCTATTGGGTCTTGGCAAAACCGAAAGGTATCGGTATATCGACGGCAGAGGCATACCGGCGTCTCCAGCGCCCTTTGGCAGACACAATGGAAGAAGATCCCTTATTCGCGGCGGCAGGTCCCCATACCGGACGATTGAGCCAAAGCATAGACCGTCGCCGTATCGAAACGCCTGAAAACTTAATGGGCTATCTCTGCAACGATTTTGAAGGCGACGCGCTGCCTGAATGGGAACTGTTGATACCCATCCAGAAACGTCTTAAATCGTTGGGCGCGTTAAAAACCCTGCTGTGTGGCAGCGGTTCGACCCAAGCCGCGCTCTGCCGGGATCGCTTCCACGCGCTGGACATCGAGAGAGATATGCGCTCGTGCGAATTGGATATTTGGGTCGTCCAGCTCCGATCAAGATAGGTCTTGTTTACCGCTATGGATCGCTCCCGGTTGAAACAGTTCGATTGGATGTTGTTGCTCTCAACCCTGCTCTTAGTGGGGTTTGGGATGGCTGCGCTTTACAGCGCGACTTCCGGTTGGGGTCCTTCCCTTTTCAAACGCCAGGTGATGTGGCTGGTGTTGGCAATCGCTCTTACAATCCCGTTGATCTTCATCAATCCGCTCACTTGGTTCAAGTACGCGAGGGTGATCTATTGGCTCAATGTGCTGATGTTGCTGGCAGTTGATTTCATCGGTGAAGAGCGGAAAGGCGCGCAACGCTGGATTGTGCTTCCAGGCGGTTATCAATTGCAGCCTTCCGAATTTGCCAAACTGATGCTCATTCTCTCTTTGGCTGCCATGCTCACACGGTTGGGAGAAGATATCAAAACCGTTCGTGGATTTTTGAGAACCGCGCTTTATGTCGCCTTGCCTGCCGCGCTCGTGTTCAAGCAGCCGGATTTAGGAACGTCCATCGTGTTAATGGTGATTTGGTTCACGATGATTTACATGGCGAACGCGCAGCCGAAACATATGGCGATCACCGCTTTGTTAGGAATCTTCGCCTTTGGCGCGATGTGGCAATTCGACATCTTGAAACCGTATCAGAAAGAGCGGTTGATCGCTTTCATGAACCCAGAAGCGCACGAAAAAGAAGGCGGCTATCAACTGATTCAATCGCGGCTCGCCATCGGCAATGGGCAGCTCACTGGCAAAGGCTATTTGCACGGCGAACAGAAAAAACTGCGTTACATCCCCGAACAGCAGACCGATTTCATCTTTTCGGTCATTGCGGAAGAGGGAGGCTTTGTGGGCAGTCTCACGATGTTAGGGCTGTTTAGTTTCTTCTTGGTTCGTGTTTGGCGCGTGATGGTCGGGACAAGAGAACTCTATTTCCGCTATATCTCGGCGGGCATCTTGATCTTTTTCACCTTTCACCTCTTCACGAATCTGGCGATGGTTATGAGCCTGTTCCCCGTAGTGGGCATTCCGTTGCCTTTCATCAGTTTGGGTGGCAGTATGCTGTTGGTTTGCGTGATGAGTGTCGGGCTGCTTTTGGGGATTAGTTTGCGTGGAGAGTCTTTGCGTTTTTAGGCGATAAGGAGACGTAAGCATCTCACCTTGCAAGAACACGAACAGGATGTCCGTGCCACGAAATTAGATTGGCTACCCTTGTGGCTTGGGCATCTTAACCAAGAATGATTTATCCATTCACAAGGCAGCATCGCCGCGCTCTTCCGTGCGGATTCGGGCGGCATCGACGACTGGATAGACAAAGATTTTGCCGTCGTCGGCTTGTTCGGTCTGCGCATGCCGAAGCACCGCCTCGATAATCGGTTCCACCATCTCGTCTGGCACCACCATCTCCAAGCGCATACGAACCGGAAGTCGAATCACATAGTCCAAACCGATTCCTTCTTTCGCGGGAGGCGAGCTGCCCGCGCCTCGCGCCTCGGAAACGGTCATTCCCTGAACCCCCAATTCGGTGAGCGCGGTTTTGATCTCCTCTAACTGGTAGGGTCTAATGAGGCAGTCAACCTTTTTCATGGCTCCTTCTTCAGCAGGGTCCACAACGGCGGTTTTTCCATCGGTTCAGGATAATCCAGCACATAATGTAAGCCCCGGCTCTCTTTGCGGAGCAACGCGCTTTGGGTGATTAGTCGCGCCGCACAAAACAGGTTCTGCAGTTCGCTATGCTCCACGGAAGGCTCCGCCGGAACCGCCGCCTGCGTCTCCAATGAACACAACTGCTCCATCGCCTGTTTTAACCGATCTTGTGTCCGCGCAATGCCGACTTGTTCCCACATCACCTTTTGCAGGCTTTCCCGAACCGCCTGAAGCGAACGAAACTCATCTTGGTTCCTCTCAGCAGCGCATTGGGGCAGAGTCTTGCAGACGCCGGGCGGCAGGGGGGCAGGCTCATCCAACGATACCGCCGCATGAATGGCAGCGCGCTCGGCAAAGACCAACGCCTCCAATAAAGAATTACTGGCTAAGCGGTTGGCGCCATGCACACCGGTACAGGTCACTTCGCCGCATGCATAGAGGTTCTGGACGGTTGTTCGGGCATCCAAATCGGTCCATACGCCCCCGCACACATAGTGCGCGGCAGGCACCACCGGGATCGGTTCCGAGGTGATATCGATTCCGAAGCGCAGGCAGTGTTCGTAAATAGTGGGAAAGCGCGCGCGCGTTTTTTCGGCAGGCAAATGGGTCATATCCAACAGTACATAAGGATCGCCGGTTCGCTTCAGTTCGAAATCGATAGCGCGCGCCACAATATCGCGGGGCGCAAGGTCCGCGCGCGAATCGTAATCTGCCATAAAATGGTGTCCATCCAACCGCTTCAAAACTGCACCTTCGCCGCGAACTGCCTCAGAAATCAAGAACGAACGCGCCTCTGGGTGATAAAGGCTGGTGGGATGGAACTGGATGAACTCCATATTTGCGATGACGGCTCCCGCGCGCCATGCCATGCCCAAGCCGTCCCCAGTAGCAATAGGCGGATTGGTGGTATGCTGATAAACTTGTCCAGAACCTCCTGTCGCCAGCATCACCGCGCCCGCGCGAATCGTCAAGACATCGTTCGTTGCCGTATCCAGCGCGAGGGCGCCATGGCAAACTCCGTCCTCCATCAGAAGGTCCAACGCATGAAAATGTTCCCAAATCTGGATGCGGGGATGGCTGCGGATGGCTCTCAACAGCGCGCGCTCGATTTCGGAGCCTGTACGGTCTTTGCTATGAATAATGCGGTTGCGCCCATGACCGCCTTCGCGCCCCAGCGACAGAGCGGTTTCTTTTGGCTCGATATTCCGGTCAAAATCAGTTCCCATTGCGATGAGCCAATTCACCAATCGCGGACCGTTCTTCACCAGTGTCTCCACTGCCGGTTGATAGCATAAGCCTGCGCCCGCGATCAAGGTGTCTTGCAAGTGAAGTTCCCAAGAGTCATCCTGTCCCACCGCCGCCGCAATACCGCCCTGCGCATAGTTCGTATTGGACTCGGAACGCTGTTTTTTCGTAATAATCGCCACGGTGCCATGCGCGGACGCATGCAAAGCGAAAGTTAAGCCGGCAATGCCGCTGCCTAAAACGAGATAGTTATATTCCAATTCATAAAGCTCCCTTTGCAGATACTTTGTTGGTGGAGAGCGGCTCCAGGGGGCGTTTAAGCGCGCGGCTCGTGGGGGCAGTGGTCAATTTTTCTAACTGTTTCAGGGGATTTTGTCTGGAAATGGGGTCATTCAAAGGGTCGCGCGAGTCAACCGGTGAACTCGGAGAGGGGAGCGGATCGCCTCCATCTGGCTCTCCACCTTCTGCTAAATGGTAGGAAAGCACCGCCAACTCCTGTAAGAACGAAACATTCCGAACATGGCAATGCGCGGGAACCCGCACGGCAGAGGGCGCGAAGTTCAAAATGGCGGTGATGCCCGCCTCCACTAATTCATCTGCCACTTGCTGAGCGGCGGAAGCAGGGACCGCGATGATGGCGATTTTCGCCTTGATTAGCGCATTGACGGTATTCAAGTGAGCGAAATCCAGTATTTCCAAGTCCCACAGGTGGCGCCCGATCTTGGCAAAATTGTTGTCGAAAACTGCCGCGATTCGGAAATGGCGCGCCTCAAAATTGGGATAGCCCACCAAGGCAGAACCCAAATTGCCTGCCCCCACCAACAGGATGGGCTGTTCATGCTCAATCTTCAGAATGCGCTCGATGCGCTCCAACAATTCCTGAACCGAATAGCCCACGCCGGGCTTGCCGAAATCTTTACCGAAATAGGTGAGGTCCTTGCGAAACTGCGCCGCGCTGATGCCGCTATAATACTCGATATTGGCAGAGGAAACGGTTTGCACGCCTGCCTCGCTCAGCTCAATCAGCACGCGCAGATAGTTTGCCAACCGCTCGAGGGTCGGAATCGGCACGTTCTGCGCATGATCGTCCAAGTCGGTCGGATGTCGCATGGCGCGGTCATTCTCAGAAAGCGTTATCGGCGTCTGTTTGGGCGTTGGCATCGTTGCGCGCTCCTGTTAAGGAAGGGTTGTGGGGAAAAAGAAATTCTTTCCCCCTTATAGATTCAGATTTCAATGCGCGACAGCGCGTCCTCCAATTCTAAACCCAAGCTCTTGCGTAAATCCTCGATCTTGTCGCCTAAAATTTTCAGTTTGCGCATGGCGCGCAACTCGATTTGGCGAACGCGCTCGCGAGTGACATTCAATTCCGCGCCGACCTCTTCCAAGGTGCGCTGGCGTCCATCATCCATGCCATAGCGCAATCGCACAACCGCTTTTTCGCGGTCGGTCAGTTTGTCCAGAATCATCTCCAACTGCTCTCGCTGGATCAGGTGCTGGGTCACGTCCTGCGGACTGGGCAGGCTGTTCGACTGGATAAAGTCGCCCAGCGACGAGTTATCTTTCTCGCCCACAGGCGTTTCTAAGGACAGCGGTTCAATCGCGACCCGGCGCATTTCGCGCACACGGTCCGGCGGCATATATCGAATAGCCCCTTGAACGCGCTCCTGAATCTCCTCTTCGGTCGGCTCGCGTTTCAGCTTGCCACGCAGCTCCTGAGTCACACGGTCCCGCGCGATTTCGCGAGCAATTTCTTGGTCCGAAGGTTCGCGCTGCAGTTCTTGTTGGAGCCGCTGCTCCGTTTTGACGACTTTGTTGATCAGTTCCGCCACATAAACCGGGATTCGAATCGTGCGCCCTTGATTGATAATAGCGCGCGCAATCGCGCGGCGAATCCACCAAGTCGCATAGGTGCTGAAGCGGAAGCCGCGGTCCGGGTCAAACTTTTCCACAGCGCGGATCAGTCCCAAGTTGCCTTCCTGAATCAAGTCTGCCAGCGGAATCCCTTTCGCGCTATATTTCTTAGCAATGCTGACCACCAAGCGCAAGTTCGATTCGATGAGGCGGCGTTTGGCTTCTTCCGATTCATTCATTCTAAAAATCAGTTCATAGGTCGCCAAGCCTACTCGCTCCGCCCATTCGGCATCAGTTGGCGCTCGCCCCAACTGATCACTGAGCCGATTGCGTTTTTTCGCGAATTCCTCGCCCTCTTGCACTAAGCGCGCCAATTTCAACTCATTCTCAGCCGTCAGCAACTGTGAGCGACGGGTCTGAAGCATCCACAGCTCCAGTTCTACGCTGTCCTCATCATAAGGATTTTCTTCTTCCACCCCCCAACTATAAACTTCCTCATCCTCTGGCGCCATCTCATCTTCCAGATCAGGCATCAGAGCGGACAGTTCCTCGTCAATAGGCTCGTCTTCCTCCAGAATGAAAGTCTCTTCTTCCTCTTCCAAAGCCAGCGGATCATCATAGCCCATGCGGCGGCTCGAGACCCCCCGCTTACGCGAGCGACCTTGCGATTCCACGAGCAATTCCATATCATTCAATAGCGGCAATCCAATTCACCTCCGTAGCCAAGCTCCCATCCTTACGAACTTTGTGCTATTTTTCACAAACTTAGTCATATCCCCTGCATTGTTTATAGACGTTTCTACCCCATAGATAGTACGACAGGCAATTATATGAAGTTCCTTCCCCCAACAGTTGGGTTCTCAAAGCAACCTATCGCGCAACAAAATTATACATCGATTTTGGGTTGGAAAGGCTTCAAAATCAAAGTTTGTGAAAAATTTCATAAACTTGAAGCCCCCCTCTGAGCGCGCGGTTTGGGAATCCCTCTCCTCATATTGGAAAGGAAGGGCGCGCGCCTGCGCGTTAAGATTATAACAAAAAAATAGCGGTTTGTCAAGAGGCTTGTTGAAAGAACCTTGACGATACCACACCCTTTCGGTTATAATATTCCCCACAGAGTCAAAGAATTCCTTTCAGGAGTGATTAAATTTTTGAAAATCTATGTGGATCGTATCGAGACGCTAAAAGCGGGGGGGCAAATCGCCGCGCTGAGAGTCGAATGGGAGGATTTCAGCGCAGAATGGCTTGTGCCGTTGGACGCGCTTCCTCCTGAGGTTCAAGAGGGTGATTGGCTGGACGTCCGCTTTGAAACAGATCCCGCCCTTCGCAAAGAAAGGCGCGCCCATATTGAACGCCTCCAACGCGAATTGAATCAAGATTAAGAAAGAACTCAATAGATAGGGAACTCTCCGTCTCAGAAATCGTAAATTGCTTTGGAGTCTCTATGGAGGTGAACGAAGTGCGCGCGCGTGCCTTTACACTCGTAGAATTATTGACCGTTATCGCCATTATCGCCATTTTAGCGGCGCTTATTTTTCCAGTTTTCTCCACTGCCCGCTCAAAAGCGCGGCAGACCTCGTGCGTGTCCAACTTGCGTCAGGTAGGGTTATCTATGGAGATGTATGCCACCGATTACGATGACATCTACCCGTTTGCGGTCGACCCCACCGACCGGTTTACGCCCGAAATCTGGAATGAGCATCCCTATTGGCAGCGGTTTATTCCCTTTATGCCGATGCTCCATGAGGTTTTGCAGCCCTATCAGAAAAGTAAAGCCATTTGGAAATGCCCTTCCGATGTCGGCTACAAAGTGCAAGATTTCACGGGGTTGCCTTTTGACACCACCCCTTCCGCCTATGCCCGCTATGGCAGCAGCTACCTGTTCCGAACCGAAATCGCGTTTAGGCTGTCCCGCGTGGGCGGGTTTGATCGTTCCGCCGAAATTAATATGATTTTCGATGGCGTGGGCAAATGGCATGGCACGCGCTTGCTGTTTAATGATCAGGATTTCCCCCCCGATCCGACCTTCCGATATAATTGTTTGTTTGCTGACTTGCATGTGAAAAATATTTCGTTAGAGGAGATGAGACGCGCATGGTCCGTCCCGCTGTAATCCGAGCGCGCTGGGTACTGCCCATCGACGCAGAGCCTATTCAGAATGGTGAAGTGGTTGTTGAAAATGATCAAATCGTAGAGGTTCGCCCCGTTTCGTCCCTGCCAGACAGCGACGTCCGCAATCTGGGCGAGGCGATTCTGATACCGGGACTGGTCAATACGCATGCCCACCTGGAATATTCGTTCTTGAGAGGCTACGACGAGAAAACGCCCCTGTTCCCTTGGATACGCCACTTAGTGGCATTGAAAGCGCAGGTTCCACAGGATCATTGGCTCCCTTCTGCCATGATGGGAGCAGCGGAACTGTTGGCGAGCGGGGTGACCTTTGTTGCCGATAACTCGGATACAGGCGTGACTGCGGAAGCCATCGCGCGAAGCGGTCTGCGCGGGCGCGTCTATCAAGAGTTTTTTGGCATCGGCGAAGAGGCTTCCGACGAAGCGATTTTGAACCGCCTCTCCGAGCAGTTAGAGACCCATCAGACCACCATTCAACGCTTTGGAGCCGAAGGACGTGTGGAAACGGGCATCTCGCCCCATGCGATCTACACGGTTCGCGACAGCCTCATGAAACAGATTGGGGGTTGGGCTGCTCAGCGCAATCTCGCCCTGAGCCTCCATGCCTCCGAGTCTTATTCGGAAGTAGCATTGACTCGAGCCGGCTCAGGCGAATTCGCGCAAATGTTTAATGAACGCAAAATCCCTTACGCCAGCCCAAGGGTACAACCCATCGAATATCTCGCTTCCACAGGAGTCTTGGGACCGAAAACCCAATTGGTACATTGTGTGCGCGTGGAGCCTTTAGAAATCAATTTGATGGCGAAATTCCAGTGCGCCATGGCGCATTGTCCGCGTTCTAACGCGAAATTGTTGTCGGGGATTGCCCCCTTACAGGAGATTCTTAGGGCAGGCATCCCGGTCGGATTAGGCACAGACAGCGCGGTGAGCAGCGGCAGTCTGGACTTTTTTGAAGAGATTCGCTGCGCCGCTTGGCTCCAACGAGCCACCCGCCATACCCCTAAGCCCGCCGCCAAAGAGTGGATCGAGATCGCCACTTTGGGAGGCGCGCGCGCGATGGGACTCGACTCGCAAATCGGTTCCCTGACTCCCGGTAAGAAAGCGGACCTCTGCGCGATTCGAATCTCACGCGCCGCCTTCGGCAGCGCGCCCGACCCGTTCACTGCGTTGGTCTTCGCCGCGCAAGCCCCCGATGTCATCCTGACGATGGTCAATGGGCAGACGCTCTATGAGGAAGGTAAATGGCTCACGCTGGAGATGGACAAGCTGCGCGCATTCCCATGGCAAACACCCGCGGAAGCGTTCGCTGATTGACCGGCTTGTAGAACAAGATAAAATAGAGATTGTTAGAGAAGCTATATATAATTTATGAAATTTCTGCTTCCAGTAAATTTTTTATTTCATCCATCAGAAGTGGAAGGTTCGGCTTAGAAAAGCTGAAACCTGGAGCAGGAATTCGGTTGTGCTTAATATCTGGTGGTATATGCTTGTGGTGAGGGTGAGTACTTTGCAAATGGGGAATATGAGGATGAGGCTGTGAATCGTACCAGTAGAGCAGATCGCCATTTCTCCATACTTCATACCCATACTCCTCTATCTCAACAGTTTGAACATCTGTAGACAATCGCTCAACCATAACCAAACGAAATCCTCCATTCAACAACAACTCGCCTTGTAAAGTTGCCATCATCTTACCCCTGCGAGCCAAGACAAGTGTAGACAATTGGATTAAATGGTACCTCTGAGGCAAGGTGTAGACAAAATTCTCATAATCGCTAAGCGACTGGAATGGGTTCATGGCGAGATGTCCTCTCAATAATCTCGACTAATGGCTGATCCGCTTGACGTAATTCTTCAATAGCGCGATGATACTGTTCTTTTCTTCTCAGCCAAGTTTTGTAAGCGCCTGCCCAATCCGCCCAGTCCAGCACCCAAGCTTCATTTTCAGGTTCCTCGCCTTGTGTATAGGCTTCATAAAAGGTTTCTGAGAGAACGCCATACTTTCGCTCATAAACCCGCAAATCCTCATTCAATGCATGAATATCTTCCAAAATATCTTGAAGTGTCATGGTTTACCCCACCGTTGAATTATACCCTTGCAAAAGGATATAAGAATCACAAAAAATTCTACTCGCGTTTACCGCGCCGGTTCTTCAACACAAACAGATGCCAAGCGTCGCTGAGAGAGGGTTTCTGGATCACGACGGCACGCACTTGACCGTACCCCTCCTTCAATAATCGCAGGGCGAGATCATCATCGGCATGCAGGCTCAAACGAAAATGATCGCCCTGGTCCAAAATTCGAACCTCCACCGGTTCTAACAGCTTCGAAACCTTGTCGGGTTCATCTGTCTCGATCTCGATGCGTTTTGCGCTCGCCTCGCGCATCAACTCCTCCGGCTCACCCTGAGCGATCAATTGTCCCTCATGCAGCATCAAAACCCGGTCCGCGCGCGCAGCCACCTCAGGGTTCCGGGTCGTGAACAACACCGCCGAATTGAAGCGGCAACGATCCTCCATCTCCTGCCAAAGCCGTCTGAACCGTTCAAAATCGGCGCGGTCAAAAGGATCATCTAAAAAGTAGAGTGGTTTATTTTGAGATAAGGCAGCCGCTAACTGCAACATGGCGCGTTCGCCATCCGAAAGGCTCTGAAGGGACTGATCCGCACGCGCGCTTAACCCAAACAGTTCCATCAGGTAGACGGAACGAGAAAGCGAATGGGCGTAACGCTTCAAGTAATTGGCGGGCGAAGGCGGGCGCCCCATCCGAGTGGCGGGTAAAGGCGGAGGAACCGCAAAATCGGCACATTCCAATGCGCCGCCGCTCAGTTCCAGTTCATCGCTCAAGGCTTGAATCAGCAGCGATTTACCAGACCCTGAAGGACCGAACACCGCGATAATTTCACCCGCCCAGACCTCAAAATTCAAATTGCGCAGCCCCCGCGCATTGTCGGGAGCCGCGCAAAGATCGCGAGCCTTGAGCAGGATCGTTTCAGAACGCATCAGTGTATGACTTCAGGATTGGTCTTCACCATTTCTGCCAAAGCGGCGGAAGCGAACTCTTTCAGCTGCAACGCGTCGCGCTCTGCGTTACCTGTACCGTCCTTAATAAAACGGACGAAGTAGGCGCGTTTCTTGATACCGACCGCGCGCGCCGCAAACAACATAATACGCGCCGAGGAGGTGTCGGTGCGATAGCCCAGAGGGGTCGCATAGAAATACATGCCCACACTCTGACGCCGCTCATCATCGGAGTTCACCAGACGGACGATCCGCACTGGGATCGAGTGGTCTAAGCCCGGCACCTCCAGCGAATCGAGTTGATTATCGGTGAAGTTCCATCGCTGAACACGGAAACAAACCTGCGGGTTATGGAACGCTGCCGTATGCGATCCGGCGATAATCGTGAAGTCCGCCACCGCGCCATCTGAGCTTCGATAAACCCGCGCCAAGTATTCGTCTGGCATCAGCACCTTTTTCGCTTCTTCAGACATCGAGTAGTCTTCCGAATTGAACCAGCCCCCAAAGTTGCGTGGGACCTTGACTAAGGTATCCACCCCTTTGTTCGCTTCTACAGGCTTAATGGTTTGCAGCGCAAACACCAAGCCCGCCATGCAGATCGCCAGCGCGATCATCGGGATTCGGAACTTAGAGATGTTGACTGGACCGCGAGGCTCCGCGATGGCGGTGGGAGCCGCTTCATCTAACGCCGCTTCTGTCTCGCCCGTCTCCACGCCTTCAGCAGAACCGTTCATCGAAGCAGGTTCTTCCGCCTCAGCCACTTCGCTCTCTGTTAGCGTGTCCGAATGACCGTTCACGCCATCCAAATCGGTTTCCAAAACCGGTTCCGTCTCTTGCAAATCGGTTCCGGCGCCATTTTCTTCCATTTTCATATCGATATCTTTCTCTACCTTCTCCATCCTAACCACCTCGCTATCAATAGTAGGGACACCAGAGGAATGAGGATCTCCAGCGCGCCTGTTGTTGGGATATCTGTTTCGCCAAACAGCGGCATGTTCACTTTCCAACCATTATGCGCGATGTCGCCCGCTTCCGGTCCATAATGATGACCGAAAACAGCGATGAGCGCGATACGCAAGCCGTTCGAGATAACCACGATGGGGAACAGCGCCAGCGGCAGCAACAGCTTCTTCCACAAGGGGAAATTGACGATGGTGAAGAAAAAGAGCAGCAAGGTCAACATCGCAATGGTCACCTTAAAACCGCTACACTCCACGCCGACTGCCAAGCGGTATCCGCCCGGCATCCAGAAGGTCACATCGCTGTCTTTCATAATCCGGTAAAACGGACTGAGCATCGTCAAGGCGACATCGGTGGACCACACCTGGATGGGGTTCGTTATCTCATCAAACACAGCCGACGGCATGGGAACTATCAGGTACAAAAACAGAATGGGATAGAGCAGATGGCGGGTAATGGGCTTGCCCAGAAGTATCAGAGACGCTCCCAAGAAGAAAAGCGGGAAACCCATGCTGGAAATCCAGTGGGTCCATTGCCAATGCCCCATTAATCGCAACGCAATCGCCAGCATCAAAACAGGGATTCCCCAAGCGGACGGCTGCGCCATGAGCGGTAAAATCTTTTCGCGGCGCATCCAAATAATCACGAGCGATAAAACCGGCACTAAGTAAGCATAAGAGTAGTAGCCGTTTTCATCGTCCCAGCGCGGTTGCCAGAATTCTTTGTAAACCGGCACGTAACTGTAGAGCAGGATCGCGAGGAAGCCAAGGAAAAAGGCTGCCAAAAAAGGGTGTGGACGCGGCAGCGCCTTGACCTCATCATAAATCTGACCGATCATAGAGTTATCTCCTTCGATGTCGTTGTTTTAAATGTCCAGTGTTTATTCATAAAAAAGTTCCAAAAGACCACAATCCCTGTGGCGGTTGCCTGCGCCCCAATTAATGCCAGGAAGGGCGGCTTCGGCATAAAATTCCTCAAAAGCAGGGTCGTGATGGTCGCGTTCAGCAGCATGCCCGTCACGTTGACCGTCACAAATTGCGCAAATTGTCGATTGCGCCCCTGTTTGCCTCTTACGCCAAAAGTCCATCGTCGGTTCCAAATGAAGCTGTTGCAAGTCGCCGTTCCCGAAGAAACCAGCTTGATTAACCAGATGCTCATGGTCTCCGGTTTGAAAGGCAAACCCCATTCTGCCAATCGCGACGCCGCCAACAGCGGCCAAGCCGCGTAATGAATCAAAAGCCATGCTAACACCCAGTCGATCATGGTGTTCGCGCCGCCCACAATGCAAAACTTGATGAACTGGCGCGCACCCGCAGGCGACTGTCTCAACCGTGTTTTCAATGTATCAAGCACTTGCTGCATCCCCATCCTATCCTTAGAATCGCTTCATCGCGCCATAATCCAACCGACACAGGCAATCCACAGCAGAATGCTCACAAGCACATGCCGGTCCTGCAAAATCAGTTTCTCAGGCGCGCCGCCCGCGTCATGTCGCTCCACCCGGTAGTAGTACCGGAAGAGCGCGTAGACCACAAACGGCAAAGTATACCAGAGACCCGGATGCTCTTTTGCCGTATCGGACAAAATGGTATAGACCGCGTACGCCATGATCGTTACGGTCATCGTCATCGTTAGCAAATGCTCCAAAAAAGTCTGCGAATAGTCGCCCAATGCCTCACGGTGGCTCGAGCCATTCTCGCCCAGCGTCACCAGTTCATGGCGGCGTTTGGCAAATCCCAAAAACAACGCCAAAAAGAACGTACAGACGATGAGCCAAGGCGATATCATGACCTGAATCGTCACTGCGCCCGCAATCGCGCGAAGCACAAACCCCATCGCGATCAATGCCACATCCAGAATGGGGGTCTCTTTCAACCCCAGCGTATAACCCATCGTCAGCGTCCAATAGGCGAGCGCGACCCAGCCCAATCCGCGATCAATCAAGAACGCGCTGCCCAAGCCCACCACCCAGCAAACCACCATCCAAACGCCTGCTGCCTGCGCGGGCAAACGCCCAGAAGCGATGGGGCGATCCCGTTTGGTGGGATGATGGCGATCCCGCTCTACATCGCGCAAGTCATTAAACAGGTAGACCCCGCTGGACAGGATACAAAACGCCAGAAACGCCAGCGACACCTTGCCCGCCTGCTCCAGGTCGGTGAAGCGCGACGAGAAGATCAGTCCTGCGAATAGGAGCAGGTTCTTGATCCACTGGTGCGGGCGCATCGCCTGAAGAAGCGCGAACGCTCTTTGCGCGAGGCTCCACGAATTGGGTTCCGGTCGAGAAGTCGCATCCATACGGGTCTTTGGCGTCAGGCTGCCGCGAACGCCTCCTGATAAGCTTGGGTTGTTTTGCGGATTCCCTCCGCTAAACGTATACGCGGTTCAAAACCGAGCCGCTTTTTCGCGGCTTCAATATCGGCAAAAGAACGTCGAATATCGCCTGCGCGGGGCGGCTCAAATTGCGGATTCAAAGGTCTTCCGCATGCGTCCTCTATCGCGCTCAGCAGTTCTAACAGGGTAGAGCGTTCGCCGCTGGCGATGTTGAACGAACCGCCCACTGCCTCCGGCTCATTGGCAGCCAACCACAACGCTTGGGTGATGTCGTCCACATGCACAAAGTCTCGAACCTGCATGCCATCGCCATACACAATCGGTCGCTGACCGCTCAAAGCCGCTGTGATCCAGCGCGGCACCACCGCAGCGTAATGTGAATTCGGGTTTTGGCGCGCGCCATAGACATTGAAGAACCGAAGGCTGACGGTGGGCAGTCCATAGACGCGATGGTAATCCCGGCATAATTGCTCGCCATACAGTTTGGTCCAAGCATACGGAGAGATGGGATGGGGCTTCATCGTTTCGCGCTTGGGCAGACGGGGCAGATCGCCATAGATGGCAGCGGAGGAGATAAATACGACACGCTTCACGCCCTGACGCCGCGCGGCTTCCAAAAGATATTGGGTTCCCAGAGTGTTGATTTCGAAGGTTTCAGTCGGTTTTTCCAGAGAGAGCGGAACCGATGCCAGCGCTGCCAGATGAAACAGGTAATCCACACCGCGCATCGCCTCTTCCACCAGCGCAGGGTCCGTCACGCTGCCGCGAATAAAATCGATTTGATCCGCGACCTCGCTGAGGTTATCCATCGTGCCGGATGAAAGGTCATCCAAAACGCGCGCGCGCGTATGCTTTAGTAAAAACCGCGTTAAATGCGAGCCAATGAAACCTGCCCCACCTGTCACCAGACTGAGCGCCATAGGGTTACCTCCGTTTTTAGCCTTGTTCTCTAAAACTGCATGCCGCAACGCGGATCGCCGGCGGAGAAACACTTTCAACCAGCTGCGGACAAACGCGAAAACGGAAAACCCTTCAAGGTTGCCGGGCAAGCCCCCAATCAATAGGCGCCATCGCCTTTCAACACGGCGGGAATCGTTTTCAACAGGATTTTGATGTCCAAACTCAAGGAGATGTTATCCACATACGTTTGGTCCAGTCGCATCCACTCGTCAAAACCCACATTGCTTCGACCGCTGACCTGCCACAAACCCGTGCATCCGGGCGGAACTGCCAAGCGCTGAAAGTAAGCCAATTCGAACCGGTTGATGTCGCAAGGCGTCAACGGTCGCGGTCCCACCAGGCTCATGTCGCCCTTCAGCACATTGAACAGTTGGGGCAGCTCATCTAAACTGTATTTTCGGATAAAACGACCGACTTTTGTAATTCGGGGGTCATGTTTGATCTTAAACGTCGCGCCGTTGACCTCGTTCATATGCTCCAGGAGCGGCTTCAATTCTTGAGCGTTTTCGCGCATCGAGCGGAATTTGTAAAAAATGAAGGGTTTGCCATAACGCCCGATCCGTATCTGCTTAAAAATCACCGGACCTGGCGACTCCAGACGGATCAAGAGAGCGATCAGCAGCATCACTGGCAGCAGAACAAGCAACGCAAGACCCGCCACTGCGATATCAATGGCGCGTTTCCAGAACATATGCGGCACTTTCACATCCGACATGTAGCGCGCATAGGGCGACAGGTGCGCAATACTTGCATCGCGCGCGACGCCATTCTGGGCTGTTCCCGTTGTCGTTCCTGTATTGGTAGACATAAACATTCCTCCTTTTTCCAAAGCAAAGGAGGAGACTGCCCCACCTCGGGCAGTCATCCTCTTTCGCCCACATCACTGATCATCGCGAGGCGCGGTCTGTTCCGGTTCCTGAGTCTCCACCTGACCCGAGGTCAAGGCGGGACGCGCGGCGGAATGACCGTTCCTGAGCGCGAGCGTATTGCGGTAATTGCGCTGGTATTGCTGATAGCTGACGCTGTCGGCAACGCGCACCTTGTTCAATACCGCGCCCACCAAGTTCACGCCTAAATGCTCCAGGCGCTGCAGGAATTCGCGGGTCGAATCGGAGACCGGCGTGCCAGCCGCATGCACTACCAACACATTTTTAGCTGACTTAGCTGTTACGCTGCCATCGGCAAACGTGTTTCCGGCAGGCGTATCGATCACCACAAAATCTGATACTTGTGCCAGCCTCTCCAGCACATCATCCATGCGTTTGGAGTGGAGCAAGCGGATCGGGTTGTCGGGCGCAGACCCCGCGCTGATAAAGACCAAGCCTTCTACAGGGGTCATCTGAACCACTTGCTCTGGTTCAACTTCGCCGCGCAGAACTTCGCTCAGACCCACACGATTTTCTAACCGCAGCATGGTATGCAGGCTGGGTTGTCGCATATCGGCATCGATAAGAACCACCCGGACTCCATCACGCGCCAGAGTCACCGCCAAATTGTAAGCGACGGTGCTTCTGCCCACGTTCGGCTCCGCGCCAGTAATCGCGACCGTGTTGCCCTGAAGCCGCCCGTTCGCGCCCAGCAGACTGGTTGAAAGCATCTGATAAGACGCGCCCAACGGCGACTGGTCGGTATGATCGCGCGCCACCAAAGCGCGTCGCAGGCGGGGCAGCGACGCCACCACTGGCATCCCCAGTTGCGCGGCGGCTTGGGTCGGATTGTAAACGCTCTGGTCCATCTGTGACAACAGCAAGACCAAACCAGTGGAAAGAATCAGGCTGAGCGCAAACGCCAATCCAATACGAAGCGGAACTTTGCGGTCCACCGGACGCACGTTCGCGTTGTCGATTCGTTTGATGAACTGTCCACCCAACAATTCCTGCTCGCGGACGGTCGCTTCATCCATCTTGCGCTGCATCAACGTCACCTTGTCCTGCGCCAATTGCCGCTCAAGGCGCAAGGTTTCCACTTCACGCTGGCGCAGCGGTAAGCCGTTCAATCGCGAACGCATCTGAGTCGCTTGGGTTCTGAGAAGTTGAACCCGGCGGTCGGCAGCGTCGTTCTCGGTAATCGCCGTGAGATACTCTCGCAGCAAGTTGTCGTACAGGTTATTGACGCCCGTGCTTTGGGAGTCTAAAATCGTTTCTGCCTGCACATCCAGCTGTTTTTGCACCTCATCCACACGCGCCATGGCTCTCAACACTTCGGGGTGGTTTTCGCCCCTGCCTTGCGCGCGCTGCGATTCCAGTTCGCTTTGCGCTTGAACCAACTGTTGAATCAGCTGTTGGCGCAGGTTGTTCGTTCGAACGACCCGGCTCAGTTCTTTCTGAGGCTTGCCCACCGCGCCGCTCTTGAATTGCTGTTCCAATCTCGCTAAGCGCGCGCTGACCGAACGCTGCTGCACTTCGGCATCATACAGTTGGGTCTCGGTGCGGGAAATCTGGTTCAGTAACACGCCGGTTTGCGTTTCGTTCTGGATCACATCGGGATTGCGATCCATATATTCGCTTAAATTGCGGCTGGCGCGCTCATAATCTCGTTTTGCCTGCGCGTACTGCGCCTCAATGAATTGGCGTGAGGGTTTGGCGACCTGCTCATTCAAACTGTTATATTGTTCCTCAAACTTTCGCAGCAAAACTTCCATCGCGTACTGCGCTTGTTGAGGCGCGTTCTCTTCGTCGCCCTGCACCCGGATCACCACGCTCAGGTATTCGGTGTTCGGAATCGGTTTAATTTCCAAACGCCCGATGAGGTCTAAAACGCCCGCGAAATCTCGTTCATTGGTGGGGTAGTTCTGGGCGATCAGTTCTGCCGGTCGCCAGCGTCCGCTGTCGCGCAATTCGCGCCAGGTGCTTAAGATAACGGTATAGCTGCCAATAACGTTCGCGATGTTCTGCAGGCGCGTAATCAAGTCCACCTGCAACGAATAGGTATCTGGGTAAATCACGGTGCGGTTGTTCATCAACGAACGATATTCCGCCACCGTCGCAAAACCTTCCCACTCTTTTGGCATCGAGAGATAACGCCAGGCAACCACGCTGGTTACCATCGCTGTCGCAACCAGTATCAGCCACCAGCGCCGTTTCAATATGTTCAAAAAAGACCAAAATCCCATACAAGTGCCTCCTCAATCAGCCATTGAGTGTTAGGGTCGCCATAAACTGCGGGCAAGCCCCATGTTTCTTAACAACCATGCAAGCGACAGCGTGCGATAAATTTTGTCGACATCAGGCGTGTTGGTTTTTGGCACGAAGACGACATCGCCGCGCTGTAATTCTATATTTTGGCGCGTATCGGCATTGCTCAAGAGTTTGATCATATCCACATTGATTCTCTCTGGCTCGCCATCGTCCGACTGCCGCACCACATACGCCCGGCTTAAGCGTCCTTGTTCCCGGTTCCAGCCTGCTTGGCTGAGCGCATCGACCACTGTCATTCGGGGGCGCCATTGGAACTGTCCCGGTCGGTTGACCTCGCCGCCCACAAAAATCTTGTTGTTCAAGTCCTCAGGCACAACAATCGAGTCGCCATCTTTCAGTTCGACGTTCTGGCTGCTGTCGCCCTCTTCTAACAAGGCGCGCAAGTTCAAAGGCAACACCGATCCATCGGCGCGCTCCAATCTGCCGCGCTCCATATCTGCCCGGTCCGGCATAAAGTTGCCGCCCAAGCTTAAGCCTTCTAATACACGATCACCCTGCTTGAAATCATACACGCCGGGACGATTCACCATGCCTAAAACGGCAACGCGGGGACGATGAAATTGACGAACGGTGACGACAACTTGGGGATCGTTAAACAGTTTTTTCTCTTTGTAAAATTCTTTGATTAGTTGTGCCAGTTCCTCTTGGGTTTTTCCAGCCGCCATCACGGTCCCCATCAATGGAACAGCAATGCTTCCATCCAGAGCGACTGGCGTCTCTTGACTCAATGACGGTTCATTCCAAACCGTAATGTATAGCACATCCTCTATATGTATTCGATAGGGCCCGCCTCCGTTCGATTGCGCGAATCCAACGTTCGCGACCATCAGGGCGACCCAAAACATAAGTAAGAGCCTCATCTTAGCGCTTCCTCCATCTCGCGGTATCTTCTGTCTAAGCTTTGATTGACTGGCTCCGGCAAATCACTCCCAAATTGAAAAACAGAACAGCAATCTGGCTGCCATCCCAATCCTTTGTAATTGTTGGCAACATGCCTAATTTCATTTAGTATGGTTGGCAGCAATCAGCGAAATGCAAATACCGCCAGAATGATTATACCGCAATTTCACGATGAATCGCGCATTTTTTTTCAAAGAAAACCGTCAAATTTACCAGACTCGTGAAGTTACGAGGGTAAAATCATGGCACGATGGCTTATCGAGATTTTCAGGATTTCCTGAACCGGCTTGAAAAAGAGACCGAACTGAAGCGCATTACCTACCCCTTAGACCCCTATTTAGAAATCACGGAAGTGGCGGACCGCGTGATGAAAAGCGACGGACCTGCGCTGCTGATAGAAAAGCCCAAAGGCTATGATATTCCGCTGGCGATTAACACGATGGGGTCTAAACGCCGCATGAGTCTCGCGCTCGGTGTGGAGGATTACGAGGTCATCGCGGAAGAATTGGAGTCTCTGTTAAAGCCGGAACTGCCCGAAATGGGCTCGGGATTTCTGGGCAAACTCCGCTCGATTCCCGCCGCGTTGCCCCAGCTCAGCAAGTTAATGGGAGTCGCCAAGAGCGCGCCCCCGCTGACGGTCAAAGAGGGAATTTGCCATGAAGTGGTCAAAACCGGCGATCAAATAGATCTGTTCGAGTTTCCCATCCTGCACTGCTGGCCCTTAGACGGCGGACGCTATATCACGCTGCCGCTCGTCTTCACCCATGACCCCAACACCGGCAAACGCAATGTCGGCATGTACCGGATTCAGGTGCTGGAAAAGAACAAGACCGCCATGCACTGGCAGGCGCACAAGGTCGGCGCGGAGCATTTTCGCGCGGCGCAGGAAAAGCAGCAGCCGATTCAGGTGGCGGTGGTGTTGGGAGGCGATCCGGCTTTGACATTCAGCGCGATTGCGCCCTTGCCGCCCGCCATCGATGAGGTGCTTTTCTCTGGTTTCCTCCGAAAGAAGCCCGTGGAGTTGACCCCCGCCAAAACGGTCGATATCAAAGTGCCTGCCGATGCCGAAATCGTGATCGAGGGCTATATCAACCCCGGCGAAACCTGCATGGAGGGTCCCTTTGGCGACCACACCGGCTATTACAGTTTGGCGGATGATTATCCCGTGTTCCATGTCACCGCCGTCACCCACCGCTCAAAACCGGTCTATCCCGCCACGATTGTCGGTATCCCGCCGATGGAGGACGGGTGGATGGGCAAAGCCGTGGAGCGCATCTTTATGCCCTTCGTGAAGTTGACTATCCCTGAGATTATCGATATGAACTTGCCGGTGGACGGCGTTTTTCATAACATCTGTTTTGTCCGCATCAAAAAGCGGTATCCAGGACACGCCTATAAGGTGATGCACGCGCTCTGGGGCTTGGGACAGTTGATGTTCAGCAAGTTCATTGTGGTGTTTGACGAGGAGGTGGATGTACAGAACCTCAGCGAAGTGATCTGGCGTATCGGCGCGAATGTGGACCCCGGACGCGATGTCTGCATTGTGAAAGGTCCTCTGGACGTTCTGGATCATACCAGCCCTTATATTGGCTTCGGGGGTAAAATGGGACTGGATGCCACCCGCAAACTGCCCGGGGAGGGTTTCACCCGCGAATGGCCCGATGTGATTCGGATGTCGCCTGAAGTGAAGGAGAAAATCGACGCGATCTGGGACGAACTGGGGCTATGAAGCGCTTGAAAACGGAGCTTCATCTTTAGCTCGTCAAAAAGTCAAACGGCTACCCACCGTCATTCCCGCGAATGCGGGAGTCCATTTGGCTAATACCTCCGACGCTTGGGGCAACCGGCGTAGCGCCGGAGCAAACCCCGCTTCGCGGAAGGTAAGCTCGGGTACATTAATCGTCGCACATTCATCCAATCTCTTTCGTATGCTATAATAATCCGAACACAAGAACGCAGGGAACCCTGACTTCGCCCCAACGCGAGAAATTAATCGGGCTGGATGGCTAATCCCGAAAGAGCATGTGAATCAACAACATGAACAAAACGAATGCGATCAACTGCGCCATGCTTGGATACGAAGCGCCACAGTGGTGGAGAGACACCTTAAACACCGCTGAGGACACGCACAGAGTTCTCGTCTCGAACTTCGTCACGTCCATCTCCGAAACGCTTTCGAAAAGCAGCGCGAAAAGCTCGAAAATGAACAGGCAAATGGCGCAGACCCAGCACACCCCGACGAGTACCGCATGATCTTGTCTAACCACGAAGAATGAGAGGACAAAGGAGGACCCCGCATGAGCCTTGATCGTAATGTGCCAGTGGATACACGCTCGTTGTCCGGCAACCGCACGCTTCCAACGCGAAGAAAGCCAAGCAGGATGAGTTTTATACTCCAGTACGTCGACATCCAGAAGGAGGTCGAAGCATATCTGGAGTCTGACCCCGACACCTTCCGGGACAAGGTCGTCTACTGCAACTGCGACGACCCGTCTGAGAGCAATCCTTCAAATACTTTCGCCTCCAACTTTGAAGCTCGGTCTCAAGAAGCTCATCACCACCAGCTACGACGGTTCGCCCATAGCAGGTCAACAGGCGTTGTTCCGGAGGAGTACAACGAGGGGAACGGCAATGAAAGAAGCCAGTAATTCTGAACCGTCCAGTTGACCGAAGTGAAAGACTGGACGGGAGACGGCGCAACCGGCATCGAAGACGTCGAGCTCTTTCTAAAACACCCCACCCCGCATGCCCTCGCATGGCGGCGGGGACTTCCGCAGCGATGAGTGCATCGCGCTGCTGAAACAGTCGGACATCGTCGTCACCAACCCGCCCTTCTCGCCTTTCCGAGAATACGGGTCGCCCAGTTGGTGGAGCATGAGAAGAAGTTCCTGATCATCGGTAATAAGAACGCGATCACGTATGTAAGGAAGATCTTCCGCTCATCAAGGAAAACAAGCTGTGGATGGGTAGACGCCAATGGGAACTGATATGCTTTCGACATCTAAAGAACATTGCCGCTGCCATGCTGAACTCCGGCAAAAGAGGGAGCAGCTATAGAGTCTAATGGCAAAGCTTCATGGGCTCACCGACTTCAGTTTGGTTCACGAACCCGACCATAGCGGCGCCATTTATAGCTTCAAGCTGATGACGATGGAGGACAATCGGAAGTTCAACGCGAAGGTGCGCAAGTCGCCCACCTGCTATCAGCCGTACGACAACTACGACGCGATTGAAGTGCCGTTCACCGACGCGATCCCCAGCGACCACGACGGCGCGATGGGCGTCCCGATCACCTTCCCTGGACAAATACAACCCCGACCAGTTCGAGAGCTGGGAGCGACCGAAAGTGAGGAAGAGGTTTCTCTAACGGATTGTGGGGTGGTGGTACGGCACAAGCGTTGGTGAACTAATAAAGAGTTTATAAGCGAATTTTCATCCGCCACCGCCGCCCGGCGAAGGGAATAAGACATGTCCACGCTGCGAACCGAGATCGTTCGTGACACATCTGCGACGGCTTCGTCTACAACGAACTGGAAGGCAAAGGCTTGTTCGGCTTGGGCGGAAGCTCACGATCCAGCCGGAGTACCAGCGCAACTACATCTATGCCATTCCAGGGCGGCAGCAGGCGGTCATCCATTCGCTGCTAATGGAATATCCGCTCGTATTGATTTACTTCAACAAAGTCGTGCGACAAGTTCGAGGTGCTGGACGGCAGCAGCGCATCACCAGCATCGGGCGGTTCGTCTACGGGCAAGTTCGCGGTCATGAAGGATGGCAAACCCACACTACTTCGACAGCCTTCCCACCGACAAGCGAAACCTGATCCCGAACTCCAAACTGCTGATTCACGAGTGCGAAGGCACGGAGACCGAAATCAAGGAGTGGTTCCAGACGATCAATATCGCGGGCGTCCCGCTCAACGACCAGGAACTCCTGAACGCCATCTACTCTGGACCGTCTGGGTTCACATCTCAAAGCGGAGTTCAGCAACAGCCAGAACTCCAACATCATGAAGTGGAGCGCGTATATCAAGGGGGGCGCGAATCGCCAAGACTTTTTGGAGCGCGCGCTGGAGGGTGAGTAAGGGCGACATCGGCGGCTATATGAGCGCATAGGTACGATACGAATGATCGAAGAGTTGAAGACCTACTAACAGCGTGATCGATTGTCCGACCGTTTTCTTTATCGGAGAGATGCAGGGCTGAATGGGGACGGTTGTATGAGGCGTACCGCTCTCAGCCCATTGATCCGGCGCAGGTGCGGAACCGGTGCGCCGGCTCTATGGCGATCCTCGGTGAAGCGGCGCAAGGGGTCTTCTGAATACATCCTCGGCGGCGAAAGGGAGCCGAGCCGGTTGGCATACGGCTCTTCGAGGACTCGACCAAACGGGCGGTTTACGAGAAACAGACGCAGGAAGCGCAAGCCAAAGGCGAAAGTCGAACTGCCCTCTTTAAGCAATCGGGCATGACGCGAACAAGAGCCGGATATATGACTTCAAAGAGATGGACGCCGACCACGTGACCGCATGGAGCAAGTGGCGGCGCAAGCACGGCTGAAAACTGCCAGATGCTTTGGCAGAACGCACAATCAGGCGAAAAGGAAATCGCTAACTCCATCCTTCGCGAGTGCGAAGAGCAAACCCCCAACATAACCCAAAATATCCTGTCCATTCTGCGGCTCACTTTGCCGATAATGGGAGAATGGCGGAGGTTATGCATACGGTTATTGAGGTCAACCAATTAGTTAGAGTATACCCGGCGGAGGAAACCGCTTTTAGGGCGGTGGACAAGCTCTCTTTCCAAGTGCATCAGGGCGAAATCAGCACGGTTTTTTGGGCGTGAATGGCGCAGGCAAAACCTCCACGATCAAAGCGATGATGGGGTTCCAACCGCCCGCATCGGGAGAGATTCGCCTGTTTGGGCAACCCGTCAGCGATGCCAAAGCGCGCCTCCAGGTCGGCTTTCTGCCTGAAACCGCGCTCTATTCTCCTTATCTGACGCCTGCAGAAACGCTGCGATTCTACGGCGAACTGAACGGCTTGAAGCCCCGCACATTGGAAGCGCGAATCGACACACTGCTGGAGGCGGTCGGCATCTTAGAGAAACGAAACACTTTGAACCGGAACCTCTCTAAAGGCATGCTGCAACGGGTCGGTATCGCGCAAGCCTTGTTGGGCGACCCCAAACTGCTGATTTTAGATGAGGTCTCTTCGGGATTGGACCCCTTGGGCAGGCGCGAACTTCGAACCCTGCTCAAAATGCAGCAAGAACGCGGCATCACGATTTTCTTCTCCTCACACGAATTGGGTGAAGTCGCCAGCCTCTGCGACCGAATTTTGATCCTTCACCGGGGGCAATTAGTGGCGGAGCAGACCCGTCAATCGCTGGAAGGGCGCGTCGGCTCGCTGGAAGATTACTTCATACAGGTGGTTCAAGCGGGGCGCGATCTGATGGGAGCTGAAGAACAGGAGGCAGCGGCATGATCGGTCATTGGCAAGTGTGCAGAGCATTTCTGGTCACCGGCGCGCTGGAAACGATTCGGCGGAAAGACCTCTATGTGGTCTTGATACTGACCGCGCTCATCATTGCCGGGGGCTACGCCTTCAGAGCTTTCGGAGTGCGCGGCTTAGAAATCTTCTTGAAAGATGTGGCTTTCACGGCGGTCAGCGTGATGTCCACCATCCTCGCGGTGATGATCAGCAGCCGCCAACTGCCGGAAGAGATTCAGCGGCGAACCATCTACCCGTTGATGGCGCGTCCGATTACGCGAGGACAACTGCTGCTGGGCAAATGGGCAACTGCTTTTTCGGTTTCTGCCTTCTGCTTTCTGCTGCTGGCTCTGGTCAGCTATGGGATGTTGACGCTCTTTGGAATCCCCCTCTATCCCATCTTCGGGCAATACCTGCTGCTTAAAATCGTGGGCTTAGGATGGCTTTGCGCAATGGTCATCGGTCTTTCGGTTTATGTGACCCCCAGCGCGAATGTCACGCTTTGTCTGATTTTGGCGTTCGGTTCTGGACTGTTCAACCGCATGTTTTTGATGTGGCATGCGCAAGAGGGGATTTCTTCCGGTTGGCTTAACCTGCTGTATGGGTTGTTTCCGCATTACGACTTCTTCGACCTCAGCAAGAAGGTCACCTACGAATGGGATCTGCTGCCTTGGTGGGTACTGGGCGCGCTGACCGCTTACGCGCTTCTGAGCGGTTCGTTGTGGCTCGTGGCTGGTTGGCTGCGCTTCCGAAAACAGGTGCTTTGATGAGAATCGTTCTTGGATTGAGCATAATCGGCGCATTGTGGATGTGCGGGTTGCTTGTTCGGTTTGCGATTACTGAGCAGACCAAACGAGCCGACCATGCGCAGGCGTTTGAAGTGTCTGAACGAAAGCCTCTGCCTCGCTTACCGGCGAGTTCCGCTCGAGCCTGTCTGGTTATCTCTGGGCGAAAACAGATGAGTACCTGCATAGCGGCGTTCATATGCGTCCTATGACGGAGCGAGAAACGCAAGGCGCGAGAGAGGCGTCCAATGGCGATGAAATCGGTCATCATCATCATGATGAGACCGGCGCGATCCCGGAGCCAGAACGCGACCCCCGCGGAGTGTGGGGCGAATTGGAACGACAAGTCAAGCCCTACTTTGATGTGCGAGGTCATACGCACCGCGACTCGCGGGAAACTCTGCCTCTGTTCCGGTTTATGACTTGGGCAGACCCGACCTTTGTGCCGGGATACGTGGTGGGCGCGCAAGTGATCCTTTCTGCAGATGAAACGCGCCTGGACGAAGCGTTAGCCTTTCTACGGGAGGGATTACGTTACAGTCCCAACAGCATCACCCTCAACACCGAATATGCGCGCCACTTGATTGTGAAGCGCGTCGCTTATGCCGAAGCGGAAAGCTATCTGAAACGCGCCATTCAAACCGGCAACTCATCCAAGCCTGCCGACTGGGAGAGGGAGGGTTTTCAAGATGCTTACCGCTGGATGGTGCTGCAATGGCGCAAACGGGGAAACCGGCAACAGGAGCTGTATTGGGCGAGGGAGGGCTTAAAGCGTTTTCCCGACGATGGGATCTGCTTGCGCGCGCTTCGGGCGAACCAGCAGCCAGTGGGACAAGAGGATCGTCAGCCCCACGAACCCCATGATTAGCTTCGCGGAATTGGGGAAATTGTAGAACGAAAAGAACGCCTCGATAAATGCCGCCAGAATCAAAAGCGGAATCGATGCGCCCAACAGCCAAATCGCGTCCCGCCCCTCTTCCCGCAGCGATTCGATTCGGGTGCGGTCGCCCGGCGCGAGCAGCGCGCGCCCGATAATCAGCCCGCCCGCCCCGCAAAGAAAGACCGCCGATAACTCTGGCACGCCATGCGGGAAGATAGAGACGTAGAAGAAACCCAATTTGCCTGCCCGGAGCATCTCCGCCGAGAACGCTCCCAGCATCATGCCGTTGGTCAAGAGGAGCCAAACCGTCGGAATCGCCCAGAAAAAGCCCAGTCCGAACACTAACATACTGACACGCGTATTGTTCATGAAGTAGAAACTGGACATTTGTGATGCGGCGTTCGGATCGCTGCCTGCCTCCCGCTGTTGCCCCGTTTTCCAAGCCTCCAACGAATCTCGAAATCCTTCGGGTACCAGTCTCGCAGTCCAGGTAGGATCACTCCAACTGAGCACCCCAGCAAACAACGCGCCTCCTAAGGTGATGGCGATGCTTGTGAAGATATACTTCCAGCGTCGGCGGATCACTTCGGGAACGGTGTAGAAATAGACCGAGAGGGCATGCCGGAAACCGCGGCGCGGAGCGCGATAGAGGACGCCGTGCGCCTGGCTCAACAACGCATTCAGATAGTCGCCCAAAGCGGGGCTGATTCCGTGCGTGCGGACATAGGCAAGATCGGAGGATATCTGCCGGTAAAGACGCCCCAACTCGTTCAGCTCCTCTTTGGAGAGGTGGCGCGCGCCTGCCCATCGAACCGATTTGATCATCTGTTCGAAGCGTTCCCAGGTCGGTTTCCGACGCTCTGCAAAGGCGCGCTCATTCATGGTTGAGATGAATTGTTTGGGGGTTTAGACAGGTCTGCTCCCCCAACTCCAACTTTCCCTGCCACAGCATCAGGGTGTTATCCTGTGGCGGGATTCAAACGGGGTTGAGGCGCGATTTTCGCGTCCCCGCCTTCCGTCTCTTCGTTCGCAACGGGAATCGGAGTTTTGGCAGGCGGCTCATCGCCCGACTTTGCAGGGACCGTGTCGCCCATCAACTCCAAGAACTCTTCCCGGTTCAGGCTCTCTTTTTCCAGCAATGCCTGCACCACGCGATCCAGCGACGAGCGGTTCTGTTCCAGAATCTCTCGCGCTCGCTCATAGGCTTGTTCGATGATGGCGCGCACCTCCTGGTCGATTTCATAGGCGACCTGCTCGCTGTAGTTGCGGTCCTCCATCAGATCGCGTCCTAAGAACGGGTTGCCATGGCGCCGTCCAAAGGTCAACGGTCCTAACTTGTCGCTCATACCATATTCAGTCACCATCGACCGCGCCAGTTCCGTCGCTCGTTTCAGGTCGTCGTGCGCGCCCGTGCCTACTTCGTTAAACACAATCTCCTCCGCGACACGCCCGCCCAACATGGCGGTAATCCGGTCTTCCAGGTGCGCTTTCAGGTAGATATAGCGGTCACGCTCTGGCATATAGATCGTATAGCCCAGCGCCATCCCTCGCGGCAGAATCGTCACTTTATGCACCGGGTCGCCGTTGGGAACGACTTCGCCCACAAGCGCATGTCCTACCTCGTGATACGCCAGAACCATACGCTCTTTCTCGTCCATCACGCGGTTACGGCGTTGCGGACCGGCAATCACGCGGTCAATCGCTTCCTCAAACTCGGACATTGCGACTTTGTTCTTCTCGCGGCGTGCAGCGATCAAAGCCGCTTCGTTCACCAGGTTCGCTAAATCCGCGCCGGTAAAGCCGGGAGTGCGCTTCGCGATTACCTCTGCGTCCACATCGGGCGCGAGCGGTTTGCCTTTCATATGCACTTCCAGAATCTGTGTGCGTCCAATCGCGTCGGGCGGATCCACCACCACATGCCGGTCAAATCTGCCCGGTCTCAGCAACGCGGGGTCCAACACATCGGGTCGGTTTGTGGCAGCGATAACAATGATCCCCAAGTTCGGGTCGAACCCGTCCATCTCTACCAGCAGTTGGTTCAGGGTTTGTTCGCGCTCATCATGACCGCCTCCCAAGCCTGCGCCGCGCAAGCGTCCAACCGCATCGATTTCGTCGATGAAAATCAGCGCGGGACGGTTCGCCTTGGCGTTCTCAAACAGGTCGCGCACACGCGCCGCGCCTACACCCACGAACATCTCCACAAAATCAGAACCGCTGATATGGAAGAATGGCACGCCCGCCTCGCCCGCAACCGCGCGCGCCAACAGCGTTTTACCGCAGCCGGGAGGTCCCAGCAGCAGCACGCCTTTCGGGATTTTCGCGCCTAACGCCTGGTATTTTTTCGTGCTTTTCAGGTAATCGACAATTTCTTCTAATTCCTGTTTGGCTTCTTCCACGCCCGCAACATCGCCAAACGTGATCTTTGGCACGTTCTCATTGTATCGGCGCGCGCGCGCTTTGCCAAAGGAAAACGCCTGATTGCTGCCTGCCTGCGCGGTGCGCGCCAACAGGAACCAGATAATTCCGATGACAAACAGCATCGCCAGCACCCAGGTCAACATTTGGGGCAGGTCTAACGCCGCCCGGTTTTGCATGATACGGAAGGGGACATTTCGCTGGCTTAATTCTTTATAAAGGTCGTCGCGTCCCGCGCCGGAAGGGTCCAACTGCGTGTAAAACTTTGATCCATCTTTCAAAGTCCCTTCAAACCGGTTGTCAACGAACCGCCCTTGGTCAATTTGGTCGTTCTGAATCCTCTGGCGGAACTCGGGATAATTCAGCTCTTTCGGATGATCCCCAAACAGACCGTAGCTGCCGTTCTGGAACAGGAACATCATCACAAACAGCCCGATAACCACCAATAGGAAGACTCTTGCGTTTCGATTCAATTTCGCCTCCTGTGAGAAACACCGGCGAAAGCCGTTGCCCTCAGTATCCAAAGCGCGTCTTCGCGCTTGGCGTGAATAGTCTTTTCGATAGTAACTAATAGATTATACCGAGTTTCGGGGGAAAATGTTACGATTGGGACGTATTTTAGCGGTAAAGACTCGAAGAGAGAAAGGAGGGGCAGCCATCAAGAGCTGTGAAAAAGACGAGGAAAAGCGCAGTTGTTTACGCCCAGTTGCCCAGGTGTTTCTGCAACCGCTTGCGCGCGTTTTGCCGGGCAGCGATCAAAGCGCGCCCCGTCGTCTGGTAAGCCTCTGCCAGAATCGAGTCTGGACAAGGCGATTGACACAACAGCCGGTAAATCGTGGCGGTATCCAGTTCCAGATGCGCTTTTAGCGATTCGCCGCCCTGATCCAACACGAGACGCGCTAAGTCGCAGTCCAGGTGGAACAGGATCGCTGCTGCCTGCATCGTAGGCAATTTCAACAATCGCTCTGCTACTTGCCGGGTGATGCCTGTCTCATCGTCCAACGATTCCATCTCGCTGTTCGGGTGATAACATTCCGGCAGTTCTTCCAGCGCGGTGTGATGCGGCACGCGGCAAGTGTAGCGTCGATAAATCCTCCAGCAAACTTTTTTCATGAAGCCCACCATCAGCGGTTTCCACTCGCATGCCTCTTCGGGCAATTTGAAGTGCAAAATCGCGATCTGGGTTTCTGCCCATAAATCTTCGATATCGTCTGAGTTGACTGTCGAGTAGCCCCAGCCCTTGAACCATCGCCGGGCAATTGGCTCTGCGAACAACAACATCTCTTGTAAAGTCGGTTCCGTGTTTCGTCCGCGTCTCGCGGGGGTGTAATTCGTGTATCCGTTAAAGTTCTGATCTTCGTACTGCTCATTCAGTGTTATGTTTAACATGGTTCGTTCTCCTCGTCGTTTTTGCGCGACATAAAGAGTATATAGAACCCCACTGAAAATTCACTGAAAATCCACTGAAAGGAAAAAGAGGGAAAAGAAAAAAGAGGGGTTTGGTCAAATACCGGTTAATAGGCAAGGGGTGTGCCGCGTTCAACAATTCGGCAACGATATCTGACCAAAACACCCAGCAAAGGAGGTATATGGAAAGGAAAATACGCGCTGCCGCGCAAATGTAGTCAATCGTCGTGTATAATTTTTCGATGTGAATAAAAACGCGCCCATCCACCGTCCTATCCAAACGCCCGATTGGGTGAAACATGCCATTTTTTACCAGATTTTCCCGGACCGATTCGCCAATGGCGATCCCCGCAACGACCCCGAAAACGCGCAGCCATGGGGCAGCATTCCCACCCCTCACAACTTTATGGGCGGCGACTTGCAGGGCATTATCGACCGTTTAGACTACTTACAAGAGTTAGGGATCAACGCGCTCTATTTGAACCCCATTTTCTTAGCCAGTTCCAATCATAAGTATAACGCTTCCGACTATTTTCAGATCGACCCTCACTTCGGCGATTTAACCACCTTTCAAGCCCTGCTGAAAGAGTCGCATTCACGGGGAATCAAGATTGTTCTGGATGGAGTGTTCAATCATTGCGGGCGAGGGTTTTTCGCATTTAACGACCTATTGGAAAACGGCGAACATTCTCCTTACCGCCATTGGTTTCATATCAAAGGCTTTCCGCTGCATCCCTACGATGGCAAAAAACCGGCAAATTATGACTGCTGGTGGGGGATTCGTTCGCTGCCGAAATTCAACACCGAGCATCCGCCAGTCCGCCGCTATTTGCTGGACATCGCGCGCTATTGGCTGGAGCAGGGCATCGATGGTTGGCGTCTGGATGTGCCGAACGAAATTGATGATCCCGATTTCTGGCGCGAGTTCCGGGCGGTGGTCAAACAGACCAACCCGGAGGCGTACATCGTTGGGGAGATTTGGCACGACGCATCGGCTTGGCTGCAAGGCGATCAGTTTGACGCAGTGATGAATTACCTGTTTCGGGATTTATGCGTGGGCTTTTTCGCGCAATCCCAACTCACTGCCACCCAGTTTCTGCGGCGGTTGGATAGGCTGATGAAGAAGTATCCCGAACCCATCACACAAGCACAGTTGAATCTGTTGGGCAGCCACGACACCGAACGGTTTTTGACGCTTTGCGGAGAGGATCGACAGCGTGCGCAATTAGCCTACCTCGCGTTGATGACAATTCCCGGCGCGCCCTGCATCTACTACGGCGATGAGATCGGGATGGAGGGCGGTAAAGACCCCGATTGCCGACGCTGTTTCCCTTGGAACAAGAAGCAGTGGAACCGCCCCCTCCAAGAGTTTATTCGTTCGCTGATTGCGCTCAGAAATCAACATGCCGCTCTTCGAGATGGCGCGTTCATTCCGCTATATTCCAACAACGAGGCAGGCATCGCGGCATTCGTCCGGCAGAATGAATCGGAACGATTCTTGATTATCTTCAACAATAGCGATTCGCGCTGGCAAGGCAGCCTGCCGATGAAGAAATTGGAACCGCTCCCCAAGACTTGGGTCAATCCCCTTACCCAAGAGACCTACCCCTGCGAAAACCGCGCCCTCCGCCTGCACCTGCCCGCCCGCGCAGGCGTTCTGTTGCAAGGGAGTTATTAGAAGTGAAAGGGAGGTTGCTAAGTCATGCATTGCTTTGAGCATTGCGAAGCAAGTCGCCCCCAGAAAAAACGCAAAGTCCGCCGTCGCGGACTCAAGACGCCAAAACTTGAGACTGAGTCGCCGCAGGGCGACTTTGCCGTTCATCGGCGCGAATTGGTTCGCGGTATCCAGCCGCTGTGCTCAGGAATAAAAATAATATAATCCCCACCTTCACCCCACGCCCGCTTCCGCTTGAGGTGTCAATGCCGAACGGTTGCGGGCGAGCCGCGCGATAAACAGATACTCCGCCATCGCGGCGATGGTATAGGCAGCGATCGCCACAAACACGCCCGGCATGCGCAGCGCGACTCCCCCCGCCAACAACAATCCATTCACCGTCAGGTTCAGCCCCATCCCCCAAGAAACCGCCTTTGTCGCGCCCTGCGCCACCAGCAAGCCCCGCAACCAAGACGTATAAGCGGTTAAGGCGGGAATCAGCAGGCTCCACTTCAACCCTGACTCCACATAGGGCAGCAGTTCAGGCTGAAGGCTCATCACTCGAACCATGTAAACCGATGCCAGTGGCGTAAAACTGATGAGCGCGAACATCAGCGTCGTGCCGATAGCCACCAACAGCGTGAACGGCTTCAGGGCGCGATTAAGCGCAGAGTCGCGGCTGACCGCAATCGCGATCTCTTGAATAGCGAACCCCCAACTGCGCGTGATCAACGAAAAGCCGAACACGACCGGCCAGGCTGCCAGCGTTAAGGTCGGTTCCGCCATACGCGCCAAAGCGGCTGCCGTCACTGGCTGAACCATAAACGCCAATAACGTTGTGCCAGCCAGCGGCATGTGAAAACGGGTGATCGCGCTGAGAGTCAAGGGCGGTTCTGAGCCATCCAGCGCAGGCTGAGTCAGCAATCCATGCTCGCGTAGGACTGGCTGCGCGTAAATCGTGACCGCAATCGCCTCGACCAAGACGCTTGCCATCAACGCGAGCGCGCCGACTTGAGAACCGGGCAGCTCGCCCCACGCCATCAATCCGAAAGCGGTGACACACATCGCGATCAGACGAGCCACCGTCCCGCGAGATACCAGCCGCGTCTCACCATAACGCACCAGAATCCCTTGATAGAAACGACGCCAGCCGATGACAGCCGTCCACACCAGCATGATCTGCATGGCGGGCTTGGCGGGCGCGACGATCTCTGGAGGCGCGCCCAAAAGCCGCGCGCTGATCCACTCGAACAAGGGGGTGAAGGCGATAACACCGGTCAAAAGTGTGAGCAAGCCGCACAGCCACAGCGTGAAACGCAACAGAGCGCGATAGGACTGCGCATGATGAACCAATGCGGTCGCAGTCGCCAGCAGCATTACGACCGGGCTTTCAATCACCAGAGAGATACCCAATGCAAGCCCAAAAGCCGCCAAGTGAAGAGTCGATTCGGGCAGACGCGCTAAGGCGGTCTGGGTAATCGGCGCTTCCAACATCATCAGCGTCATGCTGACCGCCAGCGGAAACCAAAGCCAGAAGAGCCGTTTTAACAAGTGTGGTTCATCATCTGCGCGCATAATTTCTGGTTGTGTTCACATGATTTGAGAGCCTATACCCAAAATTGTCTTTCCCGACAACTCGGGAATTTAGTGGTTGAAAAAACAGATTCTTCGCTGCGCTCAGAATGACAAGGGACAGATACTGCTCGATTTGTCATGCCGTTCGTAGCCGAGATATCTGCTTTTGTTTGTCATGCCGTTCGTAGCCGAGGCATCTGATTCTGCTTGTCATGCCGAGCGAAGCCGAGACATCTGCTGTTTAAACTTAAACACCCCTTCCCCTAAACTGCCCCCTTTCCGATGGCGCGTTTAACAAGGTTTCATTGGGAATCTCCTTCTCTCTCACTTTGCCGCTCTCGTTTTCAACTCTTTCAACAGGACAGCCGCGGCATCTGTCAACAGCAGATTCTCAAAGAAAAACCAATATGCCTGATCATCCTCTGCTTTTTCGATTTTCATCTCCTTTAACACTTCCCGGCTGCGTTTGTGAATGTATTCCATCTGCTCCTTTGTGAAGATCGGCTTCAATTCGTTTCCGATGCCCCGCACCACCTCCACGCGCAATTGCAAGCGGCGTTGTGTCGACTTCTTTTCCAGCTCTGCCATCTGATCGATAAACGATTTCGGCACGGCTTTCCCTTCCCGCGCCTCGTCGCGCATCTTGCGAATCGTCTCCTTATGAGTCAGCAGTTCCTTCGCCTCCTCTTGAAAAATCTGCTCCAGACGCTTTTTCGCGCGCTGATTCGCGTCCATCAACTTATCGCACTGCTCGGGAGTCAGTTTGAGCGGGTTCACATTGTTCAGCCAGTTGATCTCTGCCAGCGCAAGAAGCAAACTCTCAATCTCTGCGGTTTGAGGCGCGCTGGGAGCGCCCTCTTTACCAGGACCCGGATCGGGCGGCTGCGCGAAACCGTTCCCGAAGACCAGCAAAAGACCTAACACCATCCACCATCGTTTCATTGTTCTTTCTCCAAAAGTCGTCCTATCAATCGAAAACCCTCGTCTACAAAAGGACAGCCGGTTTCCGAAAGAATCGACTCGTCATATGGCAAATCGTTACGCCGAGACAGGCGCGAATCGTAACACAAGTATGGCACAGGACCGGACGCATGGGTTCGTAAAGCCAACGGAGTCGCATGATCGGGAACGACCATCAACCGGAACGGCTCCCTGCGCGCTCGAAGTCCCTCCACCACTGGCGCAAGGATATGCTGATCAATCTGTTCTATCGCGAAAATCTTCGCTTCCAAATCACCATGATGTCCCGCTTCGTCCGGCGCCTCGATATGGGTATAGACGAAATCATGCTTCTCCAGCAGTTGCAGCGTCGTTTGCCCCTTCGAACGGTAATCGGTCTCCACATAGCCCGTCGCTCCCGGCACATCAGGCGTTTCCAATCCAATGATTTTGCCCAATCCTTTGATCAAATCCACCGCCGCCACCACCGCGCCGGTTAATCCCCAACGCATCGTAAACGGCTTCAAGGGCGGCACTCTGCCCTGCCCCCAGTACCAGGTCATGTTCGCGGGCGGTTTACCTTCATCCCTGCGCTGCCGGTTGATGGGATGCGGGTCCAAAAGTTCATACGAATCCTCTATCAGGCGGCGCAAACGCTCCTCGCCTTCGCCCTGCGGATAGTGCGCTCGCAGGGGTTCATTCACCATCTCATGCGGCGGCATACAGCGGGTCTCCACCGGTCCTCCGCTCCAGCGCATCACATGACGATACCCCACGCCGGGGAAAAAATGAATCGCAGGAGAACTGAGTTTCTCCTCGATCAGCGCGATCAGAATTTGCGCGTCCTTCGTCGAGATTCCGCCCGCGCTGTAATCCGCCATCCGTTCGCCGTCGGTGCTTACTAACGAACACCGAAACACGACATCGCGCGGCTCCATAGGAACCCCAATCGCTGCCGCTTCCAAGGGACCGCGCCCGGAATAGTTCACCTGCGGATTATAGCCCATCAGCGCCATATTCGCCACATCGCTGCCAGGATACATCCCCTCTGGAACGGTCAAGACTCGACCCACCTCGCCCGCTTGCGAGAGCATCTCCATTGTTGGCGTTCGAGCCGCCATCAACGGTGTGCGTCCCCCCAGCGCATCGACCGGCAGATCCGCCATTCCATCCGGCACCACCATCACAAACTTCATACCGAATCAGTTCCACGCGAACGGCTTCGTTCCTGTCGCCTCCCTCAGTCTCTTACGAACGCGGGATTTTAGACTTTGAAAAGCAGACGCATTCGCTCCGCTGCGTTCACGATCTCAGCAATCGTAGCACAATTTTCCAATCACATTCGTGTGCTATAATAATCCGACTATAGGAAGCAGGGAGCCAGACCAACCCATCGCGAGAAACTTATCGGACTGGTTTACTAATCCCGAAAGAGCATGTGAATCAATAACATGAACAAAACGAATGCGAACAACGGCGCCACCGTCGGATACGAAGCCCAACTCTGGCAAATGGCAGATACCCTGCGAGGCAGCATGGACGCGGCTGAGTACAAGCACGTCGTCCTCGGCTTGATCTTCCTAAAATACATCTCCGATGCCTTCGAGGAGCAGCACGCAAAGCTGGAAGCCGAGCGTGAGCAAGGAGCCGACCCAGAAGACCCTGACGAGTACTGCAGCAACAACATCTTTTGGGTGCCGCCCGAGGCGCGCTGGGCGCATCTCAAAGCACAGGCAAGGCAGCCCACCATCGGCAAACTCGTGGACGATGCGATGGCTGGCATCGAACGCGACAACTCTGCGCTCAAGGGAGTGCTGCCCAAGGACTATGCCCGCCCCTCACTCGACAAGTCCCGCCTCGGCCAGATCATTGACATGATCAGCAACATCCGCGTCGGAGACGAGGAGGCACGCGCCAAGGACGTGCTTGGCAGAGTCTACGAGTACTTCCTCTCGCAGTTCGCGAGCGCAGAGGGCAAGAAAGGCGGCGAGTTCTACACACCGCGCTGCATCGTCAAGCTGTTGGTCGAGATGCTCGAGCCGTATCGCGGCAGGGTGTACGACCCCTGCTGCGGATCATCGGGCATGTTCGTGCAGTCGGTGGAGTTCATCCGCGCGCACGCGAATGGAAATGGCAACGGAGGCGGTTCACTGTCCCGTCCGAAGGCAGACATCTCGATTTATGGTCAGGAGTCTAACTACACCACCTGGAGGCTCGCAAAGATGAACCTCGCCATTCGTGGCATCGACGGGCAGATCGCGCATGGCGACACCTTTCATAACGACCGCCACCCCGACCTCAAAGCCGACTTCATCCTCGCCAACCCACCGTTCAACGTTTCCGACTGGGGTGGCGAGCGTCTGGCTGGCGATAAGCGCTGGCAGTATGGCGTGCCGCCCAAGGGCAACGCCAACTTCGCTTGGGTGCAACACATCATTCACCACCTCGCGCCCGCGGGCGTGGCAGGTTTCGTGCTCGCCAACGGCTCGATGTCGTCCAACCAATCGGGCGAGGGCGAGATTCGTAAGAACCTGATTGAGGCAGACCTCGTGGACTGCATGGTCGCTCTGCCGGGCCAGCTTTTCTACTCGACGCAGATTCCGGCGTGCCTGTGGTTCCTCGCGCGCGACCGCAAGAACGGCAATTTTCGAGACCGCCGTGGCCACGTGCTGTTCATCGACGCCCGCAAGCTCGGCACGATGGTTGACCGCACCCACCGCGAGCTGACCGACGAGGACGTCGCACGTATTTCCAGCACCTACCACGCCTGGCGCGGCGAAAGGGAAATGGGTTCTGTAGGGGCGGGTTCTGTAGGGGCGGGTTCTGTAGGGGCGGGTTCTGTAGGGGCGGGTTCTGTAGGGGCGGGTTCTGTAGGGGCGGGTTCTGTAGGGGCGGGTTCGGAACCCGCCCCTACAGAATACCGCGACATCCCCGGCTTCTGCAAGAGCGCGACACTGGAGGAGATACGCAAGCACGGCTACGTTCTCACCCCCGGACGCTATGTCGGCTCCGAGGCGCAGGAAGAGGACGGCGAGCCGTTCGAAGAGAAGATGCAGCGGCTCGTCGCGACACTGCGAGAGCAACAAGCCGAGGCGGCACGGTTGGATGAAGCAATTTGGAAGAACCTTAGGGGACTGGGGTTTGGGTGAAGTCTTATTAAACAGATTGTCGGTTTCAGTCAATAACGAATAGGCTTATTTAACGAAATGGGAATAAGGACAACATCGTGCAACGTGGTGTGACAGGATGCTATGAAACAAGCAGCGTAGACGGAGAGACGATCCGCCGCTTTCATCCCTCATCCTCTCCCGCCGCAACCGCCGCTAAAATTCGACGCCCCGCGCCAGCAATTGCTGGAACGCGCGACCGTAGCCTTGGGTCGGTTGAACAGCGTGACATTGCTTTTGCCCGAACCGGAGATATTCCTTTATTCGTATGTGGAGCAAGCGAGGCTGAGTTTTGAATGATCTTAAAGGAAGATATGAGTTTAATCTTCATCAATCTCTGGATAAGAAAAAGCAAATGATAGATTATACAAAAGTTAAATCTGCGCTGAAACACTTGGAAGCTCAATTGGAAAATTATCGTTCGTCAAAGGACCGTCCGGAACTTACCGAAATCGATCGTGAAGCGATTGCCGAGTCGACGATTCAGCGTTTTGAAACCGCATACGATGTCCTCTGGAAAACTCTCAAAAGATTTTTGACCGACGAACTGGGAGTTGTGGATATCCGGAACTCACCAAAGCCCATTATTAGAGAGGCTCACAGCAATGATTTGTTGAAAGGACGAGTTAATGAATGGCTGGAATACGCCGATGCCAGAACTTCGACCGCACATGATCATAGCTACCCAAAAGCTGAACAAACCTTAGCAATCATTCCTAACTTCTTGGATGATGCCATAGGGCTTTACCAGACGATGACAGGAGAAACTTGGGAATGATGCCCCATATTGATCTCAAACCTTCGGAGTGGCAATTGCTACAGAAACTGTTCCAAAGGTATCTTCCGGGTATTCGGGTATGGGCGTATGGCTCGCGGGTGAAATGGAGAGCACGTCCAAACTCCGATCTGGATTTAGTCGTTTTCGCAATGCATGAACATCGACAAGCCGTCTCTGACCTGCGAGATGCCTTTGAAGAAAGCGACTTGCCGTTCGAAGTAGACTTGCACGTTTGGGATGATGTGCCTTTAGAGTTTAGACGGCAGATAGAAGAGGATTATCTTGAAATTTTCCCAAATCAGGATGTAGCGGGTGAGTGGCGAGAAATGCCGTTTAGTCAGGCAGTAACCGTGAACCCAAAGGTGGGACTCACCCGTGGTGCGACCTACCCATTCGTTGACATGGGAGCAGTAAGCTCCAGCTTACGTTCTGCCTACGCGAGCGAGCAACGGCAGTTCGATGGCGGCGGTTCTCGATTCGCGGTAGGCGACACTCTGATGGCGCGCATCACACCATGCCTTGAGAATGGGAAGATCGCGCGCTTCGCGGGTAAGCCAGGTGAGATAGCGCATGGATCGACCGAGTTCATCGTTCTTCGTGGCCGCGATGAAGTGAGCGATACAGACTACGCCTACTACCTGACGAAGTGGGAAGGCGTCAGCGGATATGCGATCAGCCAGATGACAGGTACATCCGGTCGACAGCGCGTTCCATCGGAAGCGCTCGATCATCTTTATGTGCCACTGCCCCCCCTCCCTGAACAACGCGCCATCGCCCACATCCTCGGCACGCTGGACGACAAGATCGAGCTGAACCGGCGGATGAACGAGACATTGGAGGCGATGGCGCGGGCATTGTTCAAATCGTGGTTCGTGGATTTTGATCCGGTTCGCGCCAAGATGGAGGGCAGGGACCCGGGCATGCCTGATAGGGGCGGGTTGAGTAAGGACGGGTTCCGAACCCGCCCCTACGCCGACCTCTTCCCCGACCGCCTCGTTAATTCGGAACTCGGACCGATTCCTGAGGGCTGGGAGGTGGTAAGTTTAGATGAAATATCGGATTTTTTTAATGGACTTGCACTGCAAAAATATCCGCCCAAAAACGATAAGTCGTTGCCAGTCATCAAAATCGCTCAACTCCGAGACGGGCATACTCTGAGGGCAGATCTTGCCAGTGATGAAATTGCAACGGAATACATTGTCGAAGATGGTGACATCTTGTTTTCATGGTCGGGTTCGCTGGACTGTGTTCTTTGGGTGGGTGGTAGAGGGGCTTTGAATCAGCATCTTTTCAAGGTAATTCCATGCGATTACCCAAAGTGGTTTTGCTATTTCTGGATTCATCAGCACTTAGAGCGGTTTCGTAATATCGCGGCTGGCAAGGCAACCACAATGGGACACATTCAGCGACATCATTTGCGTGAGGCTAAAGTTTTAGTACCTAAAACTCAAATTTTTGAGGTTCTTGATCTTGCGATTGACCCTTTATTTGAAAAAGTATTTCGAATGCGTTGTCAATCCCGCACTCTTGCCGCCCTACGCGACGCGCTGCTGCCCAAGCTCATTTCCGGCGAGCTGCGGGTGAAGGATGCGGAGAAGTTCATTGGGAGGGCTATCTGATGGTAGCTCCCGCACCTGCTTCTCCGTTCGTCATGCACGGCTCACGCGACGCGCTCGCGGCTGGGCTGACGCACATCGAGGAGCAGGTGTGGAGCATAGAGCAGGCCGTGGTGGAGAATCCCGCCCTCGCGTTCGACCTCGCCCGGACGCTGGTCGAGGCGGTTTGCCGCACGATCCTCTCCGAGCGCAAGATCGCCTACAGCGAAAGCGATGACCTTCCCAAGTTGTTCAAGACTGTGGGAGAAAACCTTCCGTTCCTGCCGCCCACGGCGAGCGGCGACGCGGAAGTACGCAAGAGCCTGGCCCGGACGCTCAATGGCCTGAGCACGGCAATCCAAGGCATCTGCGAACTCCGCAACCAGTGCGGCTTCGCGTCACATGGGTCGGACCAGACGCGGCCGGCCATGGAGTACGTGCAGGCGTTGATGGCAGCGGAAGCCGCCGACACGATTGTCGGGTTTCTGCATCGCGTGCACCGCCAGGACCGCACGCCGCCGTCGCCGCGGGTTCTGTACGACACGAACCAGGCATTCAACTCCTCAGTTGACAAAGCGCACGGGCCGATCCGCATCCTCGCCCTTGAGTTTAGCGCCAGCGAGGTCCTGTATCAGATGGAGCCGGAAAGCTACCGGATTTACGCGGCGGAGTTCGTCGAAGAAGCCGAGGGACTCGCAAGCAACGCGAACGCCGTGCCGGAGGCCGCACCATGATGGAACGCGGCTTCACCGAGTCCGTAGTTGAGCAGGCCGCCCTCGCGTGGCTTGAAGCCAGAGGTTGGCATGTGGCTCACGGTCCCGACATCGCGCCGGATATGCCTGCCGCCGAACGAACCGACTACGCTGAAGTCGTGCTTGGCACAAGGCTGCGTGATGCGCTCTTCCAATTGAACCCCCAGATTCCCGCCGAGGCGCTGGAAGATGCCTTTCGCAAGCTCACGAGTGCTGAGGGAACGGAACTAATCCAGCAGAACCGTAACCTTCATCGTTTGCTCGTGAACGGTGTGACAGTCGAGTTCCGAGACGCCGATGGAGACATCCGCGGCGCGCAGGCACGGGTGATCGACTTTGAGAATCCCTCAAACAACAACTTTCTGGCGGTCAATCAGTTCATAGTGGTCGAGAACAAGCACAGCCGCCGGCCGGATGTGGTGCTGTTCGTCAACGGCTTGCCCCTGGCGGTGCTGGAGCTCAAGAACGCCGCCAACGAGGACGCCACGATCTGGAGCGCCTTTCAGCAGCTACAAACCTATAAAGCGGAGATCCCCTCGCTCTTCGCAACCAACGTCGTGTTGATCGTGTCCGATGGCGTGGAGGCGCGTGTCGGGACGCTCACCGCAGGGCGCGAGTGGTTCAAGCCTTGGAGGACGATTTCCGGCGAGGCGTTGGCTGACACTCATATGCCCGAGTTGCAGGTGGTGATCGAGGGCGTGTTCGCGCTCCGCCGGTTTCTCGACCTGGTGCGGGACTTTATTGTATTCGAGGACGATGGAAGTGGAAGATTAACCAAGAAGATGGCGGGCTACCACCAGTTCCACGCCGTGCAAGTAGCGGTGCGTGAGACACTGCGCGCGGCGGAGCTGACACGTAAGGATCATGTGGCTGAAACTGGTGGTTGTTACGAAGCAGGCAGGAAACCAGGCGGCGCAACTGGTGACCGGCGAATCGGGGTGGTCTGGCACACGCAGGGCTCAGGTAAGAGCCTGACGATGGCGTTCTACGCGGGACGCGTCGTCCGGGAACCGGCGATGGAGAACCCAACCCTGGTGGTGCTTACCGACCGCAACGACCTCGACGACCAACTCTTCGGCACGTTCTCGCGCTGCCAGGACCTGCTGCGCCAGCCGCCGGTTCAGGCAGAATCGCGCGCGCACCTGCGCGAGTTGCTGTCGGTGGCTGCAGGGGGCGTGGTGTTCACCACCATCCACAAGTTCTTCCCCGAGGAGAAGGGTGACCAGTACCCGACGCTCTCCGAGAGGCGCAACATCGTGGTGATCGCCGACGAGGCGCACCGCAGCCAATACGACTTCATTGACGGCTATGCGCATCACATGCGCGATGCCCTGCCTCGCGCATCGTTCATTGGCTTCACCGGCACGCCAATCGAACTGCAGGACGCCAACACGCGCGCGGTCTTTGGCGACTACATCAGCGTATATGATATCCAGCGCGCCGTCGAAGATGGAGCCACGGTGCCGATCTATTATGAGAGCCGCCTGGCAAAGCTCGCACTCGACGAGACAGAGCGCCCGAAAATTGACTCCGACTTCGAGGAGGCAACGGAGGGCGAAGAGGTGGATCGCAAGGAGAAGCTCAAGTCAAAATGGGCGCAACTGGAGGCGGTCGTGGGCTCACAAAAGCGCCTGGAGATTGTGGCGCGAGATATTGTCGAACACTTTGAGAAGCGGCTCGAAGCGATAGACGGTAAAGCGATGGTGGTCTGCATGAGCCGGCGCATTTGCGTGGAGCTTTACCGAGAGATCATCAAGCTGCGCCCGGGATGGGAGAGCGAGGACGATGAACGGGGTGGGATCAAAATCGTCATGACCGGCTCGGCATCGGACCCGCCCGACTGGCAGGCGCACATCCGCAACAAGCCCAGACGGGAGGCGCTTGCCAACCGCTTCCGGGATCCCACAGATACTCTACGCTTGGTGATCGTGCGCGATATGTGGCTCACGGGATTCGACGCGCCGAGCCTGCACACGATGTACGTGGACAAACCGATGCGCGGGCATGGACTGATGCAGGCGATAGCGCGTGTCAACCGAGTTTTCAGGGATAAACCTGGCGGACTCGTCGTGGACTACCTGGGGCTGGCTCACGAGCTAAAGCAGGCGCTGGCTATCTACACCGATAGCGGAGGAACGGGGCGCACGGCGATTGAACAGCAGGAGGCAGTCGACTTGATGCTGGAGAAGTACGAGGTGTGCTGCGCTCTCTTCTACGGGTTCAGCTGGTCGAGATGGACGACTGGAAGCCCTACCGAGCGTCTCGGTCTGCTGCCTCCTGCTCAAGAGCATGTATTGGCTCAGGAGAACGGCAAGGACCGCTACTTGCGCGCTGTGCGTGAGCTTTCACAGGCGTTCGCATTGGCTGTCCCTCACGATGAGGCATTGCGTATACGCGATGGCGTGTCGTTCTTCCAAGCGGTCCAGGCAGTCCTCGCGAAGCGGGCGCCGGGAGAGGCGCGTCCTGAGGAGGACCTGGATCACGCTGTTCGCCAAATCATCTCTCGCGCTGTGGCACCCGAAGGTGTCATGGACATCTTTGCTGCGGCGGGACTCGAGAAGCCCGACATCTCAATCCTCTCGGACGAGTTCCTGGCAGAGATCCGCGGCATGCCCCAGAAGAACCTTGCGGTTGAATTGCTGCAGAAGCTCCTCAAGGGAGAACTTGACCTTAGGAGGAGAAAGAACGTCGTACAAGCGCGCTCTTTTTCAGAGATGCTGGAGGAGACGATCCGCAAGTACCAGAACCGCGCCATTGAGGCAGCGCAGGTCATCGAGGAGTTGATACAGTTCGCGAAGGACATGCGGGTAGCGAACGAGCGCGGCGAGGTGCTTGGTCTCTCTGAGGACGAACTCGCTTTCTATGATGCGTTAGAGACGAACGACAGCGCGGTCAAGGTGCTTGGCGACGAGATACTGCGCGACATCGCGAGGGAACTGGTCGAGACCGTGCGTAAGAATGTGACGATTGACTGGACAATGCGCGCAAACGTGCAGGCGCACCTCCGCGTCTTGATAAAGCGCATTTTGCGGAGGCACGGATACCCACCAGACAAGCAAGCGAAAGCAACCCAGACAGTGCTGGAACAAGCGACACTATTGTCCGCAGAGTGGGCATTGGAAAGTAGAGCAATCGGTGAGCAATTGTAACACCTCTTAAGCGATTGCACCCTTTATCTCCGCAAATCCAATCGCAAGTTCTAAAACTTCCCCCTGTCCCCCAAAAGAAAATCCACGCTATTCAGCAGGAACTCGGAAGCCGAGTCCGCAATAGTTACATGTTGGCGTTACAGGCAAGGCTGGAGGAATCATACATTCATGGATCGGACATCGGGCGGCTTTCTGAGCCGGGACGCGCTTTGGAGCGTGTTACTCATTCTTTTTTTAGTTGCAGGCTTAATCACCCTCGTGCAGAGTGAGACCCCGCGCGGCAGAGTCGCGGGCATCGTCATCGCCAAAGAGACCAACCAACCCCTTCCTAATGCGTGGGGAAACTTCAATGCCGAAAGCAAAGAAGGCGGCACATGGTCGTTCCGAACCGACAGTCAAGGCAGATTCTCGATTCCGGAAATGCCCGCAGGCACTTATTCTCTCTATGTTTATACCCGCGCTCATCGCCTCGAGCTGAAAGCCTTTCAACTGCAGGAAGGCGAACGCCAAGAACTGACCCTCGCGCTGGAACCGCAAGAGCCGTTCCTCAATATCATCAACCCGCAAGCGGTTCATTTGCCCGGCGAAGAGGTCAAAATCGGGATCACCGGTTTCGTCCCCAACCGCGACACCCTCAAAACCACCATATACCGCCTTGCGCTGCCCGACCGCATGTCCGTCGCCATGAACGATTTGATCGACACCTTAGAAACCACGCGCAACGGCTGGTGGTATGGCTCCGACCGCTGGCGCAAGCAACTCGCGAAATTGCGCCCTCTGCTCAAAACTGTTTCGGTCGAAGAGTCACCCATCAAAGGACGCGACGTGGAGGGCGTTTTCCTGCATTACCTGCCCCTCAAACTGCCTGCCGAAGGCATCTATCTTGTGGAGCTGGACGCGGGAACGATGAGGCAAGTCGCCCTCGTTTCTGTCACCTCCGTCGCGTTGATCTCCAAATATGCTGAAGACGGCGCGGTCTATGCCTGGACCACCGATCTGCGTTCAGGTAAACCGATCGCGAATGTCGCCGTCGAGGGATGGAATGACCAGCGCGAAGCGGGACACTCCACCGCGCGCAAACTCTCCGAAGCCCAGACAAACAACGAGGGAATCGCGCGGCTCAACGCAGGAAGAGCGCAAAACGGCAGCCAACAGATGTACCTGATCGCCCGTATGGGCAGCCAGCGCGCGCCTGTCGCTTGGGTAAAATTGTGGAATCCCTACGCGCCTCGAGTGGATCAAAACCTAAACGGCGCGATCTATTCCGACCGCCCTGTCTATCGCCCCGGACATACCGTTCATTTCAAAGGTATCCTGCGCGAAAAAACAGGCAGCGGCTACCGGATGCTTGCATCCAATACGCCCGTCCGAGTGAGCGTTACCGATCCCAACGACAACGAAATCTACCGCAAAGAACTGAGTCTGCAAGGTTTTAGCCGGTTCCATGGCAGCCTAACCTTGAATCCAGAAGCGAAATCTGGCTCATATAGTGTCACCGCGCAGGTGAACGGCAGGCAAGTCAATGGCAGGTTCCAAGTCGCTGCTTACCGAAAACCCACCTTCAAAATCAAGATGACGCCCTCTCAGAAGTTCTATCTGCCCAACGAAAGCGCGCGAATCGAGCTGAATGCGGACTACTATTTTGGGATGCCGGTGGGCGGCGCGAAAGTCTACTACACGCTCTACCGGATGCCCCTCTACAGTTGGATGGAATATGACCCTGAAGAGGCTGCCTTTTTTGAGGAGGAGTACGAATACAGCTACTATGGCGAATATGTGATGAACGGTGAAACTCGCGCCGATGACCAAGGGCGCGCCTTCATCTCGATCAGTCCTTCCGACCTTAAGCCGAAAAACGAGCGAACAAGCCCCTACGATTCGCCCAGCGGCTACCGCTATACCGTGCAGGCAACGGTGGAGGCGGGAGGTTATGAGTATGTGGAGGCGAAAACGGAGTTCAAGGTGGTGCCGGGCGCATGGCAAATTGGCTTGCATACCGAACCTTCCTTCACTTTACCGAATCAGCCCGTCACGTTCCGTTTGGTGGTGACCGACAGAGAAACGGAAGCCCCCCAGCAGACCACCGTAACTTGGCGAGCCGGTTTGGTGGAATGGCGCGGTCAACAGGAAGAGGTTCTTTGGGATCCCATTCAAGGCGGTCAATCGGGCAGCGTAACCACAAATGAAAAAGGCGAAGCCGCTTGGGAGTTTAATACCGACCGCGCAGGCTCTTGGATTGTGGAAATTACGACGGTCGACCCAAAAGGCAACCGTATCGTCACGCGCGATTGGCTTTGGGTCTCGGACTACAGGCGAGACTACCCTCGCCCGCCCAGCATGCCCGCCCTGCAGATCGAGACCGACAAACGCGCCTATCAACCCGGTGAAACCTTGCGCTTAGCCGTTCGCAGCCGGGTGCAAGAGGGCTGGGTATGGGTCACACTGGAAGGCGATCAGCTGAAAGAGTCGAGAGTCGTCGCGCTGAAGAACGGCGAAGCGATGGTGGAAATCCCTATTGATGCAGGCTCGATTCCCTCCGCCTACGTCAGCGCATGCTTAGTCAGCCAGAAACGATTCTCCAGTCAAACCGAAAGCATCCGGGTCGGGTCCCAAGACCAAAAATTGAAACTATCCATTCAGACCGACAAGACGCAATATGAACCCCGCGAAACGGTTCAAATCCGGGTGCAGGCAACCACCGAAACCGGCAAGCCGGTTCAAACCGATTTGTCATTGGCGGTGGTGGACGAGTCGATTTACGCCATTCGCGAAGACAACCCGAACCTGCTCTACAACACCTTTTATGCCCGCCGCGCCAACCGTGTCGGAACGGTCTACTCTTTCCCCTGGCTCGCGCTGCAGGGCGACAAAGGAACATCGGAAACGGTTCGCCGCGAGTTCCTGGATACTGCGCTGTGGCTGCCCGCATTGATGACGGATGCAAATGGGCGCGCCTCCGCCTCGGTCCGTTTGCCTGACAATCTGACTCAATGGCGAGTAACTGCCGTGGGTCATACTCAAAACACCAGTGTGGGGTATCAAACCGCCAAGTTCACATGCGCCAAAGAGTTCATGGCACGCCTCTCCATCCCCCCGGTGATGACCGAAGGCGACACCGTGACCGCCAGCGCGATCCTCAGCAACAACGGCTCACAAGAGCAGCAGGCAACTGTTGAGTTTGTGGACGGCAGTCAAACCCGCAGCCAGCAAACCCGGGTGGAGCCAGGCAAGTCCGTCACGCTCACTTGGGACTATCAAGCGGGTGAAGCGACCGCCTCCCTTCCGCTTCTTATCCGCGCCCGAACGGACAGCGGCAAACAGGACGCCGAAGAGAAACGAATCGCGATACTGCCCTTCGCCTTCAAACAACAGGTGAACCGCAACCTTTGGCTGAATAACTCGAACGGCGCATTCAGTTTCACTATCGACGATGCCTCTGTTCTAAATTACTCCAAGCTGGAAGCGCATATCGCGCCTTCGCTCTTCTCGCCTATCGCCCGCGCCTTGGAATATCTGATCGGCTATCCCTATGGATGCACCGAACAGACCATTAGTCAATTTGTCGCCACTCTGCTGGCGTTCCGCGCGCTCAAAGAACAAGGCTTCGATGTTTCCGAATATGAGCGTGTTGTGCCGGACATGGTTCAAACCGGATTGGGAAGGCTTTACCGATTCCAAACCTACTCCAACGGCTGGGGATGGTGGGAAGCGGATACCACGAATCTCTTCATGACCGCCTACGTGATGCGCGGGTTGACGCTGGCGCAGCGAATGGGCGCGCCCGTGAACGACCGGGTTTACAACACCGGCAGGGGCGCACTGCAACAACTCATCGAGCAAACGTTGAGCTATCCTTCCGACCCCGAACGCTTCGACTGGGATGATTATGCCTACGCGCTCTTCGCCTATGCCGAATCGGGTGGCGGGTTCAACCCGCAGTACCTGCAATGGCAAAACAGGAAAGGCTACCCAATGACGACGTATGGTCAAACGATGATCGCGCTCGCGTTACACCGTTGGGGACGCGCCGACCAAGCGCAGGCAATCTTGGACAGCGTCTTGCGTAGCGCGGAACGAACGGGTATTGGGCTTCACTGGAACTCGACCCGCGCAGAACAGCCCTATCGCTGGATCACTGACGAAGAAACCACCGCTTGGGTGATGATCGCCGCCATGCGTCTAAACACGCTGACTCCCGGCGAACTGCAATCGGTGGCGGAATGGCTGTTGTCGCGACGGCAGGGCGGAGGCTGGTACTCCACCAAAGATACCGCCGCGATATTAGAGGCACTTGTGGAATACACGCTGCGCTACTGGCAGCCCGGTTCCTCTGCAGGTTCCGCTGAGTTGACATTTGAGTTGAACGGCGTCGCGATTGGAACCCACCGCGTGGAACCGGGCGACTCGTTCCGTCCAGAAACGGTTTTGCCGGTTGACTTACGCTCTCTGGGGCAGGGCGAACACACGCTGTCAGTTAAATCAAAAGGCGGAAAGCCGGTCTTTGTCTCAGTGCAATTCATGCATAGCCGCCGTTTGCCTGAAAGCGAATCGCCCGTTGTTTCGGGCAAACAGACATTGGAACGAACTTACTGGTTAGTGCGCTCTGTCGGCACGGATCGTAATGGAAACCCTGTCGTCAATGAAAGTCGGCTCCAGAGCGGCGACTCTGTGCCTGCAGGCAGTCTGATCCGGGTCAAGATTCGGGGCAAGGGCTGGAAAGAGACAGGCGCAAGCCACTTGATATTGGAAGACCCGCTGCCCGCGGGCTGTCGTCCGTCCGTCGCTGACCTACCCACCAGTCTCGAAACCGAGTATGGCTACAACAACTTTTACGCGCAGGAGACTCGAGATGACCGGGTGCTTGCCTATTGCCATTACCTCTGGTCCGACGAACTGGAATATGATTACCTTCTGCGGGCAGAAGTGCCGGGCGAGTATCGCATGTTGCCTGCGCAAGTCGCGACGATGTACCGGGATCTGTCGGCGCAAAGCGGCGCGTTTCGCCTTAAAATCAGTCGATAGGCGGTTTCTGGCGGTATAATTTCTAAGAGGAATTTTTTATCCATGAAATATGAACGTATTACGATCAACCCGAACCAGATGGCAGGCGTCCTTTGTATTCGCGGGTTACGCATTCCTGTCGCGACCATCATTGAAATGTTGGCACAAGGCATGACGCGCGAACAAATTCTCGCTGCCTATCCCGATTTAACCTTTGATGACATCACTGAGGCATTACAGTTTGCTGCTGAAACCTTACGAGAAAGAGAGATGCCGCTGGTGGAAGCGTCATGAAATTTTTGGTAGACAATGCTCTCTCGCCAATAGTTTCAGAAGGATTGTCTCAAGCAGGGTACGATGCGGTGCACGTAAGAGATTACATATGCAGGCAGCACATGATGAGGATATCTTGACAAGGGCAACATCAGAAGGAAGAACGATTATTTCCGCAGACACTGATTTTAGCACGTTATTGGCAACTCATGCGCAAGCATTCCCCAGCGTGATATTGTTTCGTGGTGATATACCCAGACATCCTGAGAAGCAAGTCTCGCTTTTGATGCTAAACTTACCATCTTTGACTTCGGCAATCGAGAGTGGAAGCACTATTGTGTTCAAAGGTGATCGAGTAAGAATACGTCCCTTGCCAATTAGCAGCGCCAATAATCCTTCTTAAAACCTGTCTTTTTTTACTTTTTTTTATTTCCGTTATATCTCCCGTTCACCACCGTAACTTGGGAGGGAAATATTCCGCGATCAACTCCTCATAATAGGGGCGCAGTTCTGTCACATCAGGACGTTCATCGCTCTTGGAATAGAGGTCGTAAGGATTGAACGCGCGCACCCATCCCATCAGCGCGCGATCCTTTTCATTCATCAGATAATCATACGCGCCTTCGCGATGAGCCGGGTAAAAAGAGTGATAGCGAATCATCGCCAATGCTTCTTCGGGCAGATAATCTTTCACGACATGATAAAGATACTCATCATGCCCCCAAGACAAGTGAACGTTATCCAGCCCTGTATGGAGGTCGTAGATGCCCATCTCTGACTGGTATTCCGGTCTCTGTGAATCGGGGTTCTCTTGGAAAAACTCGTGGAACACGATCTTATCCGAAAAAGCGCATCCTACTGGGAAGGTATCGCCCACCACTGCCCATTGCGGCTCGCCATAGAGACACAAGATTTTGCCTAAATCGTGGATTAAACCGGTAAGAATAAACCAGCGCGGATGACCCGCCTGACGAATCGCCTCCGCTGCCTGCAGCAAATGCTCCAACTGCGATAAATCGGTATCGGGGTCGCTGTCATCCACCAGCGTATTGAGGAACTCCATCGCCTCCCAAATGCCCATGACTCGCTTGTCAAGGCTCAAATACTCCTGCTTTTTCGCCCGGACAAAATCCAGAGTTTGATAGCGGTGATTCAAGCGGTAAAACTCCCTTACCGAGGGGCGCGCGTTCGCTTCATAATTTCGAAACTCATGCGCCTGCTTCGTGCCTTCTTCGGGATACCGTTCCTGAAGAAACTCCTCCCACTCTTCCATATCGTTCAAAGGTTCATGTTCTGCGCGCGCGTTATCCTGCATTGGTTCACTCCTCCCTTTTTGAGTATACCTCAATTGTCGGAGGTCAACTCAGCAGGAAGGTGACTCAAAATTCCAACAGCAGATGCCTCGGCTACGCTCGGCATGACACGATACTTGGATTCCGCCCCACTGTCATTCTGAGCTTAGCGAAGAATCTGTATTTTCAAACACCGGTTTCCCGCATACGTGAGAATAACGACAGGTTTAGAGACATCTTTCTGCAGGAAAGTGCGCCCAAAGAACGAATCCTATTCCACAGTATGGGACGTTGGATGGGTTGGATTCTACTGCTGGTCGTTGCCTCTCTCATCATCGGTTCAGCCATCAATAACAACATGAGCACGAACCGCTTACTGGCAAATGCAACCAGCCGCCAGACAGAGACACAGAAAAACGCGCTGACCACTTTGTCAGAACGCGAGGATTTCTTCGACCTGCTCCAGTCCCGCCCCACCGATGAGCGGTTGCGGATTGCGGAAGGGGTCGAACAACTCAATAACCCGGTAGGTATAAAAGTGGGACTGGCGATGTTGAGAGACCCGGAACCCCGCGTTCGAGAACGTTTCCTACAAGCCCTCCAGAAAATCGCGACGCCCAATCTCGATTCTTTTATCGACGGGTTGAAAAACGGTGACTCCAATGTCAAAAATGGCGCGGTCACCGTGATGGCAGCCGTGGGCGCGCCCAGCCTGCCGGTCGCGCTGAAAGCGATTGAAGACAGCGCGGCGCGCGGCGCGGCAGGCGATGTGCTGACAAAATTGGGAAAAATCAGTGTGCCGGGATTGCTGGATATCTTAAACAAGACAGAAGACGAGGCGATCAAGCTCTTCGTTATCGAGACCCTGGGCAAAATCGGCGATACTCGCGCCACTGCCGCTATCCAAAAATATTTGAGCCTTCCCCCTGAAAAGCGGCGGATTGTGATTAGCGCGTTGGGACTGATAGGCGATCCCGCTTCAGAAGCAGACCTGTCGCGCGCGCTCCAAAATCAGGAAGAGGATGCCGACGCCCGCGTGCAAGCCGCTTTGGGATTAGGGAAAATCGGTTCTCCTAAGGCAGCGCAATTGCTGGTGAAGTCGCTCAATGACCCAAACCTGCGCATCGTCGATGCCTGCGTTACCGGGTTGCAGAGAGCTGGCTCAGCCTCTATTCCGGCGTTGCAGGCGGTTCCCCGAGACCCTGTGATTCGCAATCGCGCGCTCCAAGCGTTAGGGGGTATCCAGAGCGCGACGGCTGTGTCGATGCTGAAACAAGCCCTAACATCGCCGGACCACCTGATCACAGCGGTCAAAGCGCTGGGCGAAAACGGCAGTCCAGATGCGATTTCCTCGCTGGTCGAGACCTTGAAACACCCCAATGGCGAGGCAGTGATCTTGGCATCTGACGCGTTATCAAAACTGGGCGAATCCGCGATTCCCGCGCTGACCGCCACTCTGAAATCGAACAACGATACCGCTGCGTACTATGCGGCGCGCGCGCTGAGCAAGATGGGTGACCCCGCCAAAAACGCGCTTCTGAATGTCGCGCGCGACCCTAACGCGCGGAAGTTCGCTTTGATCGGTTTGGCGCAAATGCGCGCGCCCGAAGCAAAACCCCTTTTTGAGCAGGCAGCGCGCGACACGAACCCAGACCTTCGAACCATCGCGGAACGCGCATTAAAGGGTCTGGAGCCATGAGACATGTCACCCGCCCCGATTGGTTTGGTAGAGCGCTGGCGGTTCTCACTTTTTTGGCGGGAATTGGGCTTTTGCTGGTCGTCTTCCGATTAGCTTACCTCTGGTTCCAAGTTCCGCCCCGCGAACTGTTTCGCCCTGCCGAAGGCAGCGCGCCGGACCTGCAGGGCATTATCAGCGGCGTTTGGGCAAGTATTCGAGGGTTATTACTACTAACTCTCATGGCGTTGGTGGGCGGTATGATCGCGAACCGGGGAATCCATCTCTACTTCAACACGCGCGCCAGCGAACATTCCAAAGGTGTTATCGATAAAGAAAATTGACGGAGGTCAACCATCATGGCTTGGCAAAATAAAGGAACTGTTGTCAACACAGCCGAGGTACAGGGCTATCTCGCGCTGCCACAAACAACAGGCAGGCATCCGGCTTTAATCATCCTTCACGAGTGGTGGGGATTAAACGACTGGGTCAAGGAACAAGCGGATAAAGTCGCTCAGGCAGGTTATGTCTGTCTTGCCAGTGATCTGTACCGGGGCAAAGTCGCGAAAGACGCGGAAGAGGCGCATGAACTGATGCGCGCGCTGCCCGAAGACCGAGCCTTACGGGATATGAAAGCCGCTTTTAATTACCTAAGCAAGCATGCCCGTGTCCGAGCAGACCGGATCGGCGCAATGGGTTGGTGTATGGGTGGCGGCATGGCGCTCAATCTGGCGGTCAACGAACCTAAACTGAAAGCCTGTGTGATCTACTACGGGCGATTGGTCACGGATGAAGCTGCCTTGAAAAAGATCAATGCGTCTGTGCTGGGACTGTTCGGCGATCAAGATCGTGGCATCCCTGTCAGCGATGTGGAAGCTTTCCGCGACACGCTGAAACGCTTGAAAAAACAGGTGGAAATCCACATCTACAAAGGCGCGGGGCATGCCTTCGCTAATCAAAATAACGCGCGCGGCTATCATCCCGCGTCCGCTGCCGACTCATGGCAAAAGACTCGCGATTTCTTGAAACGGACCTTGGGATGAAGGCGCGTTGGTGGCTGGCGCCTCTCCTGGTCGGGGTCCTGCTTCGCTTGTTCACGTTTGTCGTCAAAGATAACAGCGACTTTGACTCGATGAACCGGGTCTTTTTGGCGATTGACTTAGATCAGCGGACTAACCTGGTCTGGCATGTGGGCGCGTGGCTCTCCGCCCATCTCTATTTAATCAACTTCTTTCATCATTTGGGCATTGACCCTGTGATGGGAGGGCGCATTCTCAGCCTGTTCTTCGGACTTCTTTCGCTGCCCGTTATCTTGTGGGTCTACCGTCAGTTGTTTGATCAGCAAATCGCCTTCTGGGCAGGTATGTTGGCTGCCCTTTACTTCACCCATATCGAAATCTCGGTCTGGTCTTTGGCGGATGCGCCCGCTTCGTTTTTCCTGTGGCTTAGTGTGGGTATCGCATGCGTGCTGTTTCGTTCACAACCCGTGCAATCGCGCCTTTCGCTTCTCTGGTTCGCGCTCATTTTTGCCACCAATGCCGCCTGTCTCTTCCGTCAAGAGATGTGGGTTTATACCGCCCTCCTGTATGCCGCGCTTTTTTGGAAACTGCGCGACCCGCGCGCGCTACTATTTGCATTCGCAGGTTATGTAGTTCCACTTGCTTACCTCGTTTACTCTTGGCAAACGTTTGGCAATCCCCTCCGGCTTTTTCAGTTGTACGAAGTCGCGGAAAAAAGCAAGTTCGTTGAGTGGGGCAGCGATTCCGTCAAACAGATACTCAAAGTGCTGGCGCGCCCTCTTCAGACCCCCTCTTTAGCGGTGCTTGTCTTGATCCCTGTGGGCTTATTAGCAGGATGGCGTCAGAACTATCACCGGGGATTGATTCTGCTCATTTTTCTTTATTTCGCGTACCTGCTCTATCAAGCGGTTTTCAAGCAGATGGATGTCTACCTGCGTTACATGGTCAATACGTTCTTACTCTGCTTCCCTTATGTGATTTTGGGAGCCATTGCGCTTATTCAGAAATCGCGCGAGGCAGCTGCGCCTCTGAACCGGCGTGGGGTAACCGCGCTCAGTTTCATCACCGTTTTCACGCTCATCGCGCAGGCAGGCTTGATGTACCAACGCAATCAATCGGCAGGACGAACGCCTGATATTTATAGCCTCTTACCTGCGGAACACCTGCGCACGCCTGATAAGCGGTTGATTGAGCGCATGCAACAAGAAATGGCTCCGGGCGAGCCGCTGCATGTGTTAGGAGGCATTGGTCATGGAATGTATGCGGTTTACCTCCTGCGTGATTTCGCCCCTGTCAATGGCGCGGATGCCACCGCCGAGCAGACCCAAGCCGCCGAACGGTGGTTGCAAGAACCAAACAACGATAAAACGCGCCACTTGCTCTATTGCCCCTTGGGCTTCAGCGCGGAAAAACTACGCCCCTTCCTGAAAACAGCGGGGGAAGAAGGGCGTTGGCAAGAACGCGCGCGCGGCGTCTTTTTCGTGTGGTATGTGTCTGTAAGCCCCCCCTAAAAAAGAAAAACCCTCCGGAGGACCGGAGGGTAAAAGGATATAAATTTTTGTCTCAGGAAATGATTCCTGATGAACGCATCGCTGAAACTTAGGCTTTGCGTCGGCGAGAAGCCAACAGACCCACGAGACCCGTGCCGAGAGCGATCATGCTCGCAGGCTCAGGAACCACGTTGATGGTGCCGTTGATCACGCTGGTAGGCGCCAAAGTGCTGGCTTGCAGGGTACCGAACATGGTGCGCAGCCCAACGGCATCCGTGCTGCCCACGCCGCCGAAGTTGACGGGATAACTGCCAACCTGCATCGGAACTTTCACCAAGAACAGATAAGCGTTGTTCTCTGTTCGTCGGGTCACAACAGAGGTGAAGATGGATTTGCCCGCTGCGCCAACGATACCGTTGCCAGGGGAACCATAAGGCTGCGCGCTGTTGTTGCGCAGATTGTTGCCGGCGCTGTCGATGTCGCTGAAACCATTTTGTCGGCTGGAAGCGCTGTCGCGCGCATCTTCGTTGTCGCCATCGTTGTACTCTTGGACGCTCAGACCCGTGCCGCGAAGATCAACAAAAGTGTTGACCAAGCCCAGTCGGTTATTCTCAGCCTGGAAGTCATAGCCCCAGCGAACGGTCACGGGAACATAAGCAAAGTTGCCGTCCCAAGCTGAAGCATTATTGATGTCGATCTCGATGGATCCCGAGTTACCAGGGGTAATATCATCCAGGTCTGCGCTGGAGCCCGGAGCAGCACCCACAGGGTCTGCCAGTCCGATACGAACGGTCGCGGTACCCGCGAAAGAGATACTGGCTGCCAAAGCGGTAACGGCAACCGTTGCAAAAAGTTTGTTGAGTCGCATATACGTCCTCCTTTCTTTTGTTTGTTATGATTTCTCCCGTTCGGGGCGAACCGAACGGAAAAGTCTGTTTCGGTCTGTGTGTGATGCACACGCCTAAACTGTGAAAATTATAACACAGAGAATCGGGTTTTGGTAACGCATTTATAAAAGATTGGTATTATTACGAGGTGCAAAATTTTATCTCTTAATTCCCTATAAACTAAGGCTGAAAAATGAGTTTAGATTTCTTGAAATCAAAGCAATGAGAGGAGCAAAAAAATTGCAGGGGCATGATACTCAAAAAGCAGACAGTTCGGTTGCGCTCGGCATGACTGAACGAACAAATCGGTTCAAGTTGTCACCCTGAGCGAAGCGAATGGGTCTGCTGTTTCGGCGGAGACGGAGCTCCGCCCTCCAATGGAATGTCAGTAAAAGCACAAAGCCTAAAAACGAATGGTGAAGGATGGAAACGCTTCCAGCGAATCGCTCCATTCAGAATCTATATCTAAGACACGAGCCGCAGGGGGACCCTTACGTAAAGCGTTCAAAAAAGACTCTAACATATCCTTGTCACCTTCCGCCACCACTTCCACATCCCCATTGGGTAAATTCATCGCATAGCCGGTCAAACCCCGTTGCCGGGCTTCAAAACGCGCAAAGTCGCGAAAGCCGACCCCTTGAACCCGTCCGCGGATTCGCGCGCGCAGCTGTTGATTCTTCATTCCTCTCTATACGCGCAGGGCGTCGCCCGTGCGTTTAACCTCCTCAGCGAACACTTGTTTCAACTGATCTAAAGATTCGCTGCTGAGCTCCAACGATTCCTGCACATCAGGACCGAAGGAGGGGGGAGTAGTAGAACCCACAAAGAAACCCGCTTCATGCGCCAACAGATTGGCATGGTAGAGCAAGCACGCCAAAGGCTTCTCTTGATAGAATACCGGCTCGTGATGAAATTCAATCGCCTCTTGAAAATTCTTGGGCAAATTCCACTGTTTTGCCAGCAGAACGCCCGTCTCCACATGAGAATAGCCAAACACTTCCTTTTCCGCTTCATATAATGCGATATGACTGTCCGAAGCCAACAGCAGCGCCTGGTCAAACTCGCCCGGCACAAACCGCTCTAACACCAGTTTCCCCGCATCATGAATTAAGCCCACCATAAACGCCTCTTCAGGGTCTTTAACCCCTTTCAAGCGCGCCAAAAGGCGGGCAGCCGTCGCGACTGCCAAAGAGTGTTGCCAAAAAGCGGCTCGATTAAAGCGCGCGGCATGCCCCTTCTGGGTGATGAGTTGCTGGTACGCTTGACCAATCGCGATAGAGCGAACCGAGGTCAGCCCTAACAAGTTCACCGCTTGGATCAACGTGCGCACTTTGCCGCTCATGCCGTAGTTCGCGCTGTTCGCCACACGCAGCAGTTTCGCCGCCAATCCCGTATCGCGTTCGATCAGCGCGGTCATATGCCGGGGCGAAGCGTTCGGGTTATCCACCAACCGCAGCACCTGATGGGTGATTTGGGGCAGCATCGCCAAACCAGGTGTGCGTGAAACCCGAATCGCCAAAGAACTCATATCCATTCTACGACCTCCATCAGCGAATCTTGTAAGCCAAGATTCGCCCGTTTTCTCCATGCGCCTGACGCTGAACAATCAAAAATAGATTCCCGATCCGGGTCCCGGTTAAAATCGCGGTCGAAAGAAAATCCGCGCCTTCCGTGATCTGAGTGCCAACAAATCGGGTCAACGGATTCACGGTAGACACCATCATCAATTTGCCTTGGGTCTGCGTGTTGAGAAATTCTGCCTGTTGCTGTGCCACAATATAGAGATAAGGCGCGCGGCGATCCACGCGGGTCACCAGTTCCAAATGCGCGCTTTGCAGGTTGCTGCCAAGGTCGTTCAGAACAACCGGATAACCGGAGATCGTCTCACCTGACAGAGTATTGACCCCATGCAGCCTGCCGTCCGCGGTCAAAAAGTGAACCGCATCCAAACTGGGGTTATAAACCGGCGCGGAAATAATGGTCGACTCGGCGGTGTAGGTCCAGCGATGCAGGCCATTGGAAGTCAAATAGCAGCCGATACGATTGTTGCCAATCACTGCCATCACGCGCCCGCGTCGCGTATTATTCGCCATGCGAAAACGAATTGGCTGGTCCGCAACGCGCTGCGACCAAAGCGTTCTGCCGGTACTGATGTCCATCAAGATCATGGAGCCTGCCTGGGTACCAATCCCGATCCAACGATCCGTCACCAACAAGGGGGTAGAGACCGTTTCATTCGTAATCACATCGCTGGTATGCGTCACCTGTCCTAAGTCATTGACCGTATAGAGGCGGTTGTTGCTGCCAATCACAAACAACCGGTTGCGCATCATGCCTGGAATCGCTTGGGCGGGAACCGTAACGCCTGCTGGCAGAGGCACAACGCTGAGAGCCGAGTTCAAGGCGGTATCGCCTGCGATGGCGGGCAGGTCCACTCGAGTCAGCGCGCCATCGGAACGACGCATGAACCAGCCGGTTCCACAAACGATGCTGAAACTGTCCGGCACAAAGTCGACCACAGGATTGCGGTTTTCCGTCACATTATCGCCTGAATTGGCTAACGTGCTGTCGGTTTCGGTGACGGGCGTTCTGCGGAAAAAGAGGCGTGATTTCCCGGTGCTGTTCTCTAACCCGATCCAGTAGAGCCGCCCATGATAGAGCGCGGGAGCCACCGGCAGCGTATGAATGCTGAACGGGGTCGCGCTGCTGTGGCGAGGCGCGTCGGCAGTCAAGCCCACTTGAATATTCAGTTGATTTTGCTGGGTCGGGTCTAAAAGCGATGTCATGGGGGTGGTCAAACGAACGCCATCGGTGTCACGGTCATTGGGCGGGACAATCCGAACCAAAAAAGCGTCAGTTTCGCCCGCGACTAAAGGCGAAGTGAAGCCATTCATGCGCTCGCTGGGAGAACCGATACCGTCACCGTTGCGGTCTTCAAACAGCTCAATGGTCCAACGGTTTTGGTCGCCCCATTCCATCTGGAGCATCTGCATCGACAATTGGTCATCGCCGTTACCCGTATTCGTGACAACGAAGGGAAACATCGCTCCGGCAGTGCCGACCGAAAAAGCGTTCTCCATCCAGGTCAGAAGTTCAAACCCAGCAAATTGCCCGATTTGAATGTTCGCCATCTCTGAAACGGCAACCATCGAGTAGTCTAATTCAGCACTTAAGGCATAAGCCTGCAATGAAAGCACCGTCTCCGCGCGCAAATCGCCCAAAGACGTGCGCGTATGAAGCGGTTCGATATCATCCGACCACGCCGCAGCATACCCCCAAAGCCAAACGATACCGGTTGCGATGAACAGTTTCATTATAGACATCCTCCCCAAACAAGGGAATCATTCCACAAAGTAGTTGATCGCGAACAGGTATGTCCTGCAGGAAGGGTGCAGGGCTTTTTTCGGTTATTCCTGGATAATTTTCCAGTATCTGCCCATCCAATAAGGCAGCAGGAAAGGCGTGCCGTCATATTCGCGAGTGCCGCGCGGGTCCCCCGCATCCAGCGCATACGGGTTGCCGTTCCACAACATAGGGGTCCGCTCGCTGTATGGCACGATGCGCGTTGATTGTGGTTCGTTGAAACGCCCGTTCGCGATATCCAGTGTGATGTCGCTGCGATGACTGTTGCGCATGAGCCAGTTCCGGGTATCCCAAGGCCACTCTTGCAGCGTCTGCGCCGACGCCTCCGCATCGCACGGATTGCCCGTCACCGCGCCATAGATAAAGTTAAAGAACGCGGAACGCTCTGGACGCTCGATCTGCCAACTGCGTTCGAAGCTCATCATCCACATCCGCCGGTAAACCGGGTTATTCTCATAAATCATGAGCGGGTAATAGCAATAGAAAGCGAGTTCATCATCGGAGTGGTTGATGGAAAGCGGCGGCAGCGTTTTCTGCATAATCGCATTGATCAAGTAATGATGACGCTTGATCAGGTCGTCATAGGCTTGCTGGTAGCGCTCATCGCCCACGATATGATAGGCGGTTTTGAGGTGCGCCAAAATTGAGAGCGAATTCAAACCGCGCTCCTCTTCCCAAATGGGGTCGTCATTGATCGCCTCCGGGTTGAAAATCGCCCATCGGGTCACTTTGCCATCTTTGTCGATCAGTTGGTAATTGTTATCCAAGAGGTGATCCGTGCTGCGTTTGACGACCGCGCGAATGTCTGCCTTCTCTTTCTCATCCGCTACCAGGTCATAGTAGACCGAGTAGATGAAGTAATGGGCATCGATTTCGTCAGAAGAGGTGTCGCCCTTCCAAATATAGTTCGGGTCTACAGGCGACTCGTGCCATTCGCCGGACGATTGGAAGTAGCGTTTTTCATCTTTACGAATGATACTGCGCGCATGGAAGCCGGGAATACCGGTCAGCCGCTCCAGGTCCATAATCGCGTAGGTCGACTTGCGGGCGCGTTCGCGGGCTTTTGGGTCTTTGGTCGCCGCATATTGGAAGCATTGCGCCACCGCATAGCAAGTCGTCCAACCGCCGTCGTTATCGCTGGCTTCGATTTGCCAGGTGCTGGTGTCCTCCGGGTTCGTGAATTCACAGATCGTCACAAACCCGTTCCGGTTATGCCGTTCCGCGATGATTTTTTCGTAATGTTCGGCTTTCTCGGCGAGCGTCATCTTCACCGATTCGATTCGGCTGATGCCTTGATCGGTCGCCAGCCAAGCGTTGTTCTGGTCATCGACCGCGATGGCTCGCACCCGGTTGCCGGGCAGCCAGCGTTTGCCCCAAAAGTAGGACCATTTGCCGTCCCGCAGGCGGCATGCGCCCTCTTCGCTGCCTGCCCACAAGTCGCCGCCAGATGCGAGGGTGAGGGTTCGAACATCGTCATACGGCAGCCCTTCTTTACCATTGATCGGCAGCCACCAACCGTCGCCATCGGCAATGAGAATCCCGCCCCTTGTCGCGACCCACAGATGCCCAATCGGGTCCACAATCGCGCTATAAAAAGTGTCTTCGTAATATCTGCCCCGGTTATCCTTGATACCGACCCGCTGCCAGTTCTCGCCCTCCCACCGGAACATCAGTTGTTCTAATTCGCCCACCACCTGCGCGAAAAGCCGCCCTTTCAAGTCTTGAACGCAGAAGGTGAAAGCGCGGTTCTTTGGCGGATCATAAGTTTTGGCGATGCCTTGCTGCCAATGATAAATCTTGTCCGACGCGAGCGCGAAAAAGCCACCGCCTTGCGCGGGAGCCAACTGCTGTATGCGCGCCGACTCCAATCCCGAAACCGGAGTCGCTTCGCCCGAAGCCAAAATGCGCTGCACCCCGTTTTCGGCAGCGGCATAGATGCCTGAACCGCCATCGGGCAACAGCGCGCGCGCCTTCACGGGGGAGGTTTTTTCCCAACGCGCATCGGAACCGGCGGGCAATTTCAAGCGGGCAATCCCCTGGTCGGTTGCCGCCCAAAGCGAATCACCCGAACGAACCATCGCCAGTACTTGGTTAGAGGGCAGTCCCTGCTGAGTTGTGTAAAAGGCAGAACGATCCTGTAGAAAGGGTTGAACTTGGTAGGTAGCGCGTTGCATGGTCATCATCAGTCCTAATTCAGCTAACATAGAGTGCTGATTCGTTCCCGCGCGAGGCTTTCCTGCCCAAAGACTTGGCTGACATGACTCTGTTAAGCATCTTCTCATCTACACCTGAATTTTTCAAACGAAAAACTTCCCGACGCATTTCCCAGCCTGCTAATAATCCTTTAGGCTCGACCAACTGCCATGACGGTCACCCTGAGCGAAGCCGAAGGGTCTGCTTCTCAAAACTCCAACAGCAGATGCCTCGGCTACGCTCGGCATGACAATGCGGTCGGGCAGCCCCTACAAGCCCTTTGCGTCCTTGCGTAAAGACTAAGAGCAAATTCAGTCGCAGATGAAATCTTGCCTAAAAAGTAAACTCATGTTCGCCGCGAGGGGGGCGCGTCATGAGCGATTGCAAGGATTGGGTGAGAGAGGCACGGTTCTGCATTAAATCGGACAGGGTATTCAAAATCGGAGTTTCCACGCCCAAGGCGCGCGCGCGTTCAGCGGCAATCAGCGCGGTCGGATAGCCTTCCACGACCTGATCCAAGGCAGTCATCGCCTCTTGCGCGCTTTTACCCTCCGCCAGCAGCCTACCAAATCTGTAGTTCCGGCTCAGACGGCTGGAAGCGGTCGCGATCAAATCGCCGATTCCGGTTAAACCAGTGAAGGTTTGGGGTTGCGCGCCCATTGCCACGCCAAAGCGCATCATTTCCGCCAGCCCCCGAGTCAAAAGAACCGCCTTCGTGTTGTCGCCATACCCCAAGCCGTCACTGACTCCTGCGCCAATCGCGTACACATTTTTCAGCGCGCCGCCCAACTCCACGCCGATCACATCCGGGTTCGTATAGACACGCAAAGTCGGGCTCATGAACAGTTCTTGGATGCGAGCTGCCGCTTCGGGGTTGCGGGAGGCAGCCACCGTTGCTGTCGGCACATGCTTGACTAATTCGACCGCTAAGTTGGGACCGGAGAGGGCGACCGTTTGCGCCTGCGCTTTTGGACGAAGTTCGCTGAGCAGCTCCGTCAACAAAATGCCGCGAGTAGGCTCCAGACCTTTCGCTGCCAGCGTCCAAATCGTGTCGGGAGCCAAAGGGGGCAAAGTGTCTAACAAAGGACCGACTGCGCCTGCGGGAACTGCCAAAATTACTATCTGCGCGCTCTGGGTCTCTTGGAGATCGCTGTAAGGAGTGACTGAAGCGGGAAGCTCTACGTTAGGTAGATAACGCGCATTGACCCCTTCCTGCTTCAAACGGGCGATATGATCTGGATCGCGCCCCCACAACGTGACCGCATGGTTCTGGCGCCCCAGCATCACTGCCAGCGCAGTTCCCCAAGACCCCGCGCCCAATACCGCGATCATGAGGGGACCTCCTCATGCCAATCGTCAGAAACCGGAGCTGAATCTTCCAGTTCCTTTAGGACTTGAATCGCTGCCTCGCGTTTCTCTAACGGAACCCAGACCTCACCCCGCGCAATGATGGCGGACAGCCCGGCAGGCACTTCAATGGCTTGTATGCGCGAAGCGATCAGCATGCTTTTTAACCAAGCCGCTTCCCATACCGTATCGGTTTGAACCACTAAGACAAAACGCTCGCGCATGCGCAACGAGTCTTCAACAATCGTCCACGCCATGGGTTGCCTCCGAAGATTTCTGACGCGAAAAGTAAGTCTCCAGCAGCAGGGTAGCTGCCAGCGCGTCTTGCACCTGCCGCCGCTTTTGACGACTGTAGTCTGCCTCAATCAACCGGCGTTCCGCTTCTTTCGTGGTCATACGTTCGTCCAAATGTTCTACCGGCACATCCACGAGGCTCTGCAACTCTTGAATGAACTGCTGAACTTGCGCGCTTCGCCGGCTCTCTTCGCCGCTCAAACGATAAGGCATGCCCACCAGCACGCGCTCTGCCGACTGTTCCCGGATACATTTCGCCACAGCCTCGACCTCTGACGCCAATACTCCTACTGGAAACGCGATGCCGACCCCAGTGTCGCCCGCCGCCACGCCGATCCGTTTCTCCCCATAATCAATCGCCACCACTCGCATTCAACGAATTATACCTGCTGTACCGGTTTTCATACCCGAAACGCCCAAACCCGATGTATAATTTAAGCGAGAGTATTGAAACGCAAAAGGAGCCTAAACATGAAAACAACCGGTTGGATTATGGGAATCACAACGCTTGCCTTCACCCTCTGCGCAGGGAACGCGCAAACCCTGCGCGATACCACGTTGACCGCGGAGACCTTCCTGTCAACGGGGGTTTCGCAGCCGATCAATCTCAAATTTTTGAACCCTGCCAACACCAGCGAGGCTTTCGTCTGCGAAAAAGGCACTGGGCGCGTGAAGTATTTGGTCAATGGCGTGGTCGCGGCGACCCTGTTAGATTTTCCCGTCGAAAACTCCAACGAGCGAGGTTTGCTGGGGATGGTGTTAGACCCGCGCTTTGAAGAAAACGGCTTCGTCTATTTCTACTACTCCAACACCGGGTTTGAAGGCGGCACTTGGTTGGAGAACCGCTTAGAACGCTACCGATGGACAGGCACCGCGCTGGTGGAACCAACCCTGATCATCGCTTTTCCCCGTGATCCCACCCAACCGAACGGACCTTCGCACAACGGCGGTGTGATGGCGTTTGGTCCTGATGGCAAGTTGTACGGAATCACGGGCGATTTGACCCGCGGCAGATTCAGCAATCCCCGCATCGAACAGAATACGGGCAGCGTCAATGCGGCAGGAGTGGGCGGCATCTTTCGGCTGAATCCCGACGGCACAGTTCCATCCGATAACCCTTTTATCAACCATCCCCTGCCCGCTATTCAACGGCTTTGGGCCTATGGGCTTCGGAATGGGTTCGGGCTGACGTTTGACCCGCTCACGGGACGGCTTTGGCACACCGATAACGGACCGGATCAGTACGATGAGGTGAACCTGATCGGAAAAGGGATGAATGGGGGTCACTCGATGATCATGGGACCGGACAGCCGCGACGCGGTGGGCGATTGGAACCAGTTCACGCCGCGCGGCGTTTCGGACTTGGTGATGTTGGAAGGCGCATACTACGGCGATCCCCAATTCTCTTGGCTCCAACCGGTGGGCGTGTCTGGCATCACATTTCTTCGCAGCGCGCGCTTTGATACCGGCACACGCGATCAATGTATCGTGGGGGAAACCAACTTCGCGAGGCTGCACATGCTGCCGATGAACGCGGCTCGGGATGGGTTTTCTCTGACAGGCGTGTTAGCCGATTTAGTGGCAGATTCCACCGATGAGCGCAATCTGCTGACCTTTGGGCAGTCCTTTAGCGTCACGGTCGACCATCAAATCGGACCCGACGGCTATCTCTATATGTGTTCCATCTACACCAACCGTATCTTGCGGGTGCGTCCAATCAACCCGCCGACGATTATCCATGGCGACAGCCGCTTAGCCAACTTCAGCGGAATCCCTTTGAACGTTCCATTGCGTCTCACGATTAAAAACGGGAATACCACCGTGCAGACGATCAACACCACACTTGACGCCTTCGGGAAGTTCTCTGTCCGATTGAACAACGCGGGAACTTATACTGTCATCGCAAAAGCCGGCAGTTGGCTCAGCAAGCGTTTCGACAATGTGAGCGTTTCCTCAGGAGGCTATGTTTTCCTGCGATTGCCTTTGACTTGGAACGGCGATATGAACGGCGATAACCGTATCGATGACCAAGACCTGTTGGGGGTGCTATTCAATTTCGGCGGTTCCCTGTCTGACCTGAACGGCGACGGCGAAGTGAACGACGAAGACCTCCTGATTGTTCTGTTCAACTTCGGACAGCAGGGCGAAGAGTGAGCGGGTGAAAGGCGAGGATGGATAAAGGCATTGACAACAGCAAAAGACTTCGAGGAAAGCAAGCAGAAGCTCGCCTCCGTCATACCGCGAACGCGGGTATCCAGAAAAACGGTGGTTTCTAAGGAACTATTTTATTGAGCCCATAAACCGATTATTCCATATGGCTACTATTAAAAGTTAAAATCGCATAGCATTGTCCACAAATGCGCTTCGGCTGGACGCTTCTCGAACAAGCCTGTCTCTCGTGGATTCCCGTGTTCCCCGCTGTCGCGAGGATGACCAACGGGAATGACGGAGTGCAGACCTTTACCTCATAGCTTCGACTACGCCATCACTTCCACCAGCAGTTCCTTCGCAGCCTGAGCCGACTCCGCAAAGACATGCAAAGCGAAATCGATCTCCTCGCGTGAAATCATTAATGGCGGCTCGATGCGGATGACCTTCGGATTGTTCAACGTGTACGCCGCGATGACCCCGCGCTGGATCATGCCCGTGATGGTCAATTCGCCGTAATCGGCTTCGTGAAACTCCACGCCAATCATCAAACCTCGCCCGCGAACTTCCTTCACAAAGTCTGGATGCTGGGTCTGGATGTCGCGCAGACCGCGCATAAAATAGTCGCCCATCTCGTGAGACTGCTGGACCAAGCCTTCCGATTCAATCACCTCTACGGTCGCGATTCCCGCCGCGCATGCCAACTCGTTTCCGCCGAAGGTGCTGGTATGAATCAGCGGATTATCGCCAAACGCCTCGACCCAAATCGCCTCCGATGCCGAGAACGAGCCAATGGGCATCACGCCGCCGCCCAAAGACTTCGCCAAGGTGATAATGTCGGGTTGAACACCAAACAAATCCACGCCGAACCATTTTCCCACGCGCCCCAGACCAGTCTGAACTTCATCGACCACCAGCACCGCGTTGTAGCGGTCGCACAGCGCGCGCAGCCGGGGCATATAATCGTCATCGGGAATACGGATACCGCCCTCGCCCTGAATCGGCTCCAAAATGATACCGGCAATCTCATCGGTCATGGCGGCTTCCGCGGCGGCATAATCGCCAAACGGCACATGCTCGAATCCGGGCAGCAAGGGGTCAAACGGTTTGCGATAGATTTCGCGTCCGCTGGCAGACAGGCTGCCCATCGTTTTGCCGTGATAGCTGCCGACCGTGCTGATCATTTTATGTTTGCCGGTATACTTTCTCGCCAATTTAATCGCGCCTTCCACCGCCTCGGTTCCCGAATTGCAAAAGAAGGTGAACGGTAAGTTGCCGGGCAGCACCTGCGCCATTTTTTCCGCCAGCCGCGCCTGAGGCGCGTTGAACATAATTTTGCTGGGCATCGGCATGCGATCTAATTGCTGCTTGACCGCTTCGACGACTTTGGGATGGCGGTGTCCCAACGCGAACATGCCGTACCCGCCCAAACAATCCAGGAACTTTTTGCCTTCTGCGTCCCACACATAACAGCCTTCCGCGTAAAACTCCACTCCCAGCCCTGCAAAGCGCATCACGCGCGCCAAACCGGGATTCACATGCTGCTCCATCAAGCGCACGATCTCATCGGTATACGCTTCTGGATTCTCAGGAAATTGAATCATTGGTTTTCTCCCTCATTCAGTTGTATTACCTCTCAATTATACCTTTCATGGGACAAAATCATCGCGAAACAAGTATAATTGTATATCAGAAGCGCGCCGGTCGGGCAGCGGCTCCCAGATTCGGGAGAGGAAAGTCCGGGCTCCACAGGGCATGGTGCCAGATAACGTCTGGGCATTGGGCCATCCAGTGACGGAAAGTGCCACAGAAACGATACCGCCCCGATGAGGGGTAAGGGTGAAAAGGTGCGGTAAGAGCGCACCAGCGCGCCGGTAACGGCGCGGCTGGGCAAACCCCACCAGGAGCAAGGCCAAATAGGGAGGGGTTGAGGCTGCCCGCGGACCCTCCGGGTAGGCTGCTACAGGCGTCCGGGCGACCGGCGTCGCAGATAGATCGCTGCTTAAACAGAACCCGGCTTACGAACCGGCGCGCTGCTTCAATCTCAAATCGTTCTGCCCAATGCGTCCGCCAAGACCTTTAACTCGTCCACCAACTGATGGAATGCGGCTTGCGTCAACGACTGCGCGCCATCCTTTATCGCCTTGGCGGGGTTGGGGTGAACCTCCACCATCAAGCCGTCTGCGCCAGCTGCCAGCGCGGCTTTACACATCGAGGGAACCAAACTCGCCCTGCCGGTTCCATGGCTGGGGTCGATCATAATCGGCAAATGCGACAACTCTTTGATGGCGGGAACCGCATTCAGGTCCAGCGTGTTGCGCGTGTAGGTCTCAAAGGTGCGTACTCCTCGCTCGCAGAGAATGATCTGCTCGTTGCCCCCAATCCAGATATATTCCGCCGCCTGGAGCCACTCTTCGTATTGCGCCCACATGCCCCGCTTCAGCATCACGGGTTTTTTCGCGCGCCCTACCTCGCGGAGCAGGTCATAGTTCTGCATGTTACGTGTGCCGATCTGTAAAATGTCGGCAAATTCGCAGACTTGCTCCACATTCCGGGGGTCCATCACTTCCGTAATCACCTTCAAGCCGGTCGCGTCACGCGCGGTTGCCAGTAGTTCCAGCCCCTTGATTCCCATGCCATGAAACGAATAGGGACTTGTGCTGGGTTTATACGCGCCGCCCCGTAAAATATGCGCGCCCGCTGCCTTGACTGCCTGCGCCGCCTCCAAAATTTGCTGTTCGCTCTCGACCGTACAGGGACCCGCCATTATCACACAGGTATCCCCCCCAATCTCCACATCGCCCAGCGGGATAACGGTACGGTCGCGAAATTTGCGCGACACGAACTTGTAAGGTTTCAGTACTAAGGTCACCGACTCAACATAGTTGAGCGATTCTAACTGCTCCTTCGCCTCGCTCCGATCCAGTTCTGGCGCGCCCACGGCAGCAATGACCGTGCGCTCCACGCCATAAATCGGGTGGATTTCAAATCCAAAATGAAGAATGCGTTCCTCAACGTCCTTTATCTGCTCTTGGGTCGCTCCCGGCTGCATAACAACAATCACGCTATCACCTCAAGAAAGAATCATACCTTAAAGCGAGCGATTTTTGAGTAAGGAATCTGGTATTGAGAAGTAATTCAAAAGAATCCTCCGTGTATCGAGGAGTTATCCGAAAGTAAATAGCCGCACACCGTCATTCCCGTTGGTCATCCTCGCGAACGCGGGGAACACGGGAATTCCGCTTTTCATAAGCAGACCCCTCGGCATCGCTCAGGGTGGCAGCATAGGTTAGGGACAATCCCCCCTGTGGTTGCCACAATTGAAAAGTCATGCCGAGCGGAGCCGAGGCATCTGCGGTTTTCCATTTTTCACATCATCGCCTTTTATGTCCGATGCCATTAATCTACCGTTTTCGGTGACGATTCATGTCAAAAATACACAAACGGTTTTCATATCTTTCTCAAATGTCGGGTATAACCTTTGACATATGCTTTTGGAACTGCATATCGAGAATTTGGCGATTATTGAGCGCGTAGACCTAACGTTTGGTGAAGGCTTCAATGTGTTGACGGGCGAAACCGGCGCAGGCAAATCGATTCTGCTGGACGCGATTGGATTGGTGCTGGGCGACCGCGCCGACCCGCATATGGTTCGGGCAGGCGCAAACCGCGCCCTGGTTCAAGCGGTCTTCGACCTCAGTCAGTACCCCGACGATATGGGAGATCTGCTGTCAGAAAGCGGCATTGAGCTGGAAGAGGGGCTTCTCTACCTCACCCGTGAACTCCACGCTTCGGGACGCTCCATCGCGCGCGTGAATGGTCAGCCGGTACCGCTGCAAGTCGTCAAAGCGTTGGGGGATGCGCTGGTCGACCTGCACGGGCAGCACGAACATCAATCGCTGCTCAGAACGCAAACCCACCTCGATTTCTTAGACCGCTGGCTGGGGGAACATGTGATGAGCTTGCGCGCCAAAACGCGGGAAAGCGTCCAAAGGGTTCATGCCTTGCAACGCGAATGGGACGAGTTGAACGCGCGCGAGCGCGAACGCGAACAACTGTTGGACCTGTACCAATTCCAAATCGCCGAAATCGAAAACGCGCAACTCCAACCGGGCGAAGAAGAATCTTTGCTGACCGAAGAACGGCGGCTGACCCATGCCGAAAAATTGAGGAACCTGTCAGGCTCAGGTTATGAAAGCTTGATGGGCGAATCGGGCGCGTATGACCGAGTTGCGGAAGCGCTCCGAAACCTGGAGGAAATCGCGCGAATCGACCCCAGTATGGAACCCCAGCGCGAGGAACTGCAAGGCGCGCTGATCCAAATCGAAGAGTCGGGGCGCGCCCTGCGCGACTATCTGGAAAATGTGGAATATGACCCCGAACGACTGGAAGAGGTGGTTGCGCGCATTGAGACAATTAAACGGCTCAAGCGCAAGTATGGCGATACGCTGGGAGAGGTGATTAATTTCGGCGAAGAATTAAGGCGAAAATTAGACGATCTATCGAACCAGCAGGCGCGGCGCGAAGAAATAGAAGCCGAGCGCGTCTCCGCTGAAAAGGAGCTGGACGCTTTAGTGGAAGAGTTAAGCCAGCACCGTCATCAAGGCGCGAAACGGTTCAGCGAACTGGTTCAAGCAGAACTGCATGACCTGGCAATGGATCGCGCGCTGTTCGAGGCGAATATTCAGGCTCAATCCATTGACTCCACCGGCAAAGATAAGATAGAGTTTCTACTCACGCCCAACCCCGGCGAACCCTTGAAGCCCCTCAACAAAATCGCTTCCGGTGGTGAAATGTCAAGGGTGATGCTTGCGCTTAAAACTGCCTTATCCCATACCTCGCCGGTGCCGACCCTCATTTTTGATGAAGTGGATGCGGGACTGGGCGGTAAAACCGCGCTGAAAGTGGGCGAAAAAATCGCGGACCTGCAAACCGATTTCCAGATCATCTGTGTCACTCACCTTGCGCAAATCGCCTGCAAAGCGAAGCAGCATTACCAGATCACGAAACTGACCGAAGATGAACGCACTTTGGTGCAAGTGGGACCGCTATCTGATGAGGAGCGGGTGCTGGAATTAGCGCGCATGTTGGCGGGCGAACCCACCGACACGGCTCTTCAGCATGCGCGTGAACTGTTGGAAAAGCCGGTCACACATGGCGCATAAACCAACGGCGGCGTCTGCGGCGGGTGATGAGCGCCATGCCAAATAACAGGCTGAACAAGCCAAACCACCATCCGCGCGCGTTATGACCTGTCGCTTCGGCTTCGCGCAGTGAAGCCGCATTCAAAACAGGCGGTTTCTGAGACGCGGTTACAAACGCCACTTCTCGCTGAATCGCGTTTACCCGCATTTGAGAAATCGGTTTTGTGAAAATGAGAGCGTTCTCTCGCTGCCAAAGGTCCACGCTTTCCCTATCGCAAATCAGGTTCAACGCGCTCCGCCGGACATCCCACTGCATAAACGCGAGGGTTTTCGGAAAAGCGCGCTGCACAGCGAATGCGCAGACCAACACTTTCCCCCCGCGTTCCTGCCATTCGCCCGATTTCAAAACATGGGTATTGTCACCTACTAATTCCGCTCCACCCTCAGCGCGAATGAGATGCCCCCCCAAAACTTCCACCACTTGCGCAGACACATACCAACGCCCGTCGATTCGCCAAGGTCCCCAACCCGAATCTATGGGCATTTGAGCGATCATTAAGCGATGGCGAGGCGGCTGCGCGCACTGCAACATGGGCGATTTGCGCAGGTGAGTCTGTCCGGTCAAAGCGTTGACACTCGCCTGATAACGCGCCACCGTCCCAGATTCATCATCCACAACACGCAGTTGAAAATGCCACTCCAACCGGTTCTGTTCCCACCGCAAAGCGGCGGATCGGTGATCCAAATAGCTTCTGTTCGGCAGGGTTTTCATTGTCTTTTGAATCGCCTGTTGAAGATTGAGTTGAGGCATGGGGATGTTTTTCAGGTTCTTGTTCTGTATGCGCGAAAACTCATCGTTTCGCTCGCCTTCAGGGGTTAGCGAAACTTCATATAGATTACCGGTCAGCGCGCGATTGGACGGAATCTGCTCTTCGAATCGAAAACGGTACGCTTTTCCTTGGGGCAGCAGTTCCACTTCCCATTGCATCACTCCCTGGGTTCCGGGCTGGCGGCGCGCTCCCCATAACCGTTTCGCTTGAGCTATCACTTCAGAAGAGGGTGGCTCCGAATCTAATAAACGCGCGCGCCGGGGGAATGTGAGCGCGCCCGAACGCGCCAGCGCAAATCGCTGGTTCGGACCGTCTATCCAGCAAACCATGCCGTTTTTGAGATAAAACAACCCATGCTCAGCTTCTGTAGGATGGGGTTGGAAATGAACAACGGAGCTGGCAGGTAATCCGGTCAATTGCTGAAATCTTGCGAGTTCGGAAGGGGTTTGCGCGGCTGCCCATCGCATCGCGATTAGAAAAATCAGAGTTCCCAGGTGCCAGGTTTTGATCGAGCGCATTCTCTTCTCCTGCCGTGTCCTTACGCAAAAGAAAGCCTTTCCGTGCTTCGTAAACCATTATAGGCAAACGTGACAAAAAACTTCAGGTTAATGTTTGTCAGTGATGCTGGAACTCACGCCTTCTCAGCGCGTATACAGAGGAAGGTGGGGTGTCTGCTTACTTTTTCATAACCCGCGGGGTCGGAAAGCCGAAACGCTTCGGTTGGCAGCGATTCTTGAACGCGCGCGATTCGGAAGCCCGCCTCAATCAGCGGGTTCACAATTGCGCTGAAGGGTCGCCGGTAGAAAGTCATCTCTACCGCTGGATTTTCCCAGCGATCATGGACCAGTTCTATCTCGTGATAGCTGTTTCCCGGAAACAACACATATTCGCAAGCCGGATCGCCTGTAGAAAACGCCAGGTATCCGGGCGCGCGCAGAACCCGATAGAACTCGCTCAAAGTGAAAGACCAATCGCGCAAATAATGCATGACTAAGCCGCTCACGATCAGATCGACCGACTCATCGGGCAGAAATGCAAGCGGTTCCTCTAAGTTGGCGGTCAAGGCGCGAACCCGGTCGCCTAAACGCTTTTGGGTCAGCTCGATCATTTTGGGACTGGCGTCAATCGCTATTACCTCCGCGCCTTGGCTCAAAAGTTGCTCTGAATAGAAACCAGGACCACAGCCCGCGTCCAGAACACACTTGCCCTGGAGGTCCTCAGGTAGCAGCGCAAACAGGGACGGGCGGTCTAAATGCGCGTTGTACGTTTTTGTTTCAATCGCGGCAGCATACGCTTCCGCTATCGATTCGTAGGTATCATAAACCAGCGGTTTCTGTGGTTTCATCGCGACAAAGTATACCTTCCCGGCAATCTTACCGGAAAAATGAGAACAGGAACCACGATTTGGGCGTCTAACATGTAAGCGATACCAGAATCGAATCGTATAACATGAAAGATGCTCTGAATGGAGAAATGAGAATATGAAAAAAATGATCTGGCTAACGATTGCCGGTTTCATCTTGGGATTGGGGAACTTATCAACGGTCTTGGCGCAGCAAGAAACGCCTGTGCCGGCGCAGCCTGCCGTTCAAGGAGAGGGGCAGCCACCCACCGAAACGCCGAAGCCGGAACTGAGTGAGCGCGACCGCGACGAAGTGGAGTATGGCAAAAAGATCGTCGAACAGGTTTTGAAAGAGTATAAAATCATCGATGACCCTGCCTTAAACGAACGCGTGAACCGAATTGGTCAAATATTGGCAGAAATCGCGCGCAACACGCCGACCGAAGCGCACTGGGGCGAGTCGGGTTCTCCCCCGTTCGAATACAGCTTCAAAATCATTGATGATAAGGATGTGAACGCTTTCTCCATTCCGGGCGGGTTTATCTTTGTGCATAAAGGGTTGCTCGATTTTGTCAACAGCGACCACGAATTGGCGGGCGTTTTGGCGCACGAAATCGCGCACGCCGCGCACCGCCATGTGATGACCTTAGTGCGGGAAGACGGCAAAGTGAGCCGCCAAGTGATGTTGCCGGTTCTGCTGGGCGCGCTGCTGGGGCGCGTGCCTGCCAACGACACCATGACGCTGCTGGCGGGAACCCAACTCTATCGCATCGCGAAAATGAACAGTTTTGGACAGGAAGCGGAAACCGATTCCGATCTGACCGCGATGGAATACCTCAAGAAGTCGCCTTATAGTGCTGTTGGACTATTGACTTTTATGGAGCGTCTGGCGGTAGAAGAACGGCGTAAGCCCCAAATCGATTGGGGCATTTACCGCACGCACCCGCCCTCCAAAGAGCGCGTGGGGGCATTGCGCAAGGGACTGCAAGAAGCGAACATTCCCATTCGCCGCCGGGAGATTTCACCCTCGCTTCGGGTGGTGGCTCGCCCCGAATCGGAAGAGGATGCCAACAGTGTGTATGAGGTTTATTACGACGGCATCCAAATCTTCAAGCCCGCGACCGACTCTAAGCAGCGCGCTGAGCAGATGGCAAGCCGCCTCAATACACTGTTGGATGATGGGATCGAGATGTTTGAGGTGCGGATCAGCAGCGATGGAACAGCCGTTCTTGTGAAAGGCGAAGAGTTGGCTCGGATCACCGATTCAGACAGCGTTTACTATGGCAAGTCGCCTCAAGAGATCACCGCGCAAATTCGCGAGTCGATCCGCCGCCTGCTTTGGAGCGACACAGTGAGACTGCTTTATTGAGTCCTTTCACCTCACATCAATACCCAAAATGAGAACGGGGATGTCGATATCCGCGACTCCCCGTTGCTCTAACCAGCCTCTTGATTTTGTTCTCCTTATTATGCTACTATTGATGCATTCCAAATGCGAGGCTAAAGATGGCAATTTATGAAATCGACGTGTTCAACAATCACATCATTCTCTTAGTAGGGGACAAACGCGCGCTGTTAGATACCGGCGCAACGCACAGCTTTGGGGATGGCAACGAGTTCCAATTTTTGGATGAGACCTACGACTTCATGGATGGATTCTTGAGCTTTAACTTAGACAGTGTCGCTGATCTGCTTGGCACTGAACTGCATGCCTTACTGGGAAATGATGTACTCAAACAACAAAATTTTCTGGTGAGGTGGCGACAAAAAACCATTCAATTTTCCTCGACTCCTTTTGATTTACCCGGAGAACGCATTCCGATCCACTTTATGATGAATATACCCCTTCTCGATATAGAAGTGGCAGGCAGAACCTGCAAAACCGTTTTGAACACAGGCGCGCATATTTCTTACCTCAATCGCGACTTAACAGCGGGCATGACCCAAGTGGATAAACGCGAGGATTTTTATCCTTTGTTAGGACGCTTTCAAACCCCCATCTATGAAGTGCCGATCACGATGGGAAGCGAACAGTTCCTCATCGAAGCAGGGCATTTACCGGCTATTTTGCAGTGGATGGTACGGATGACAACCGCGACAGGTGTTTTGGGCAACGACTATTTCCGGTATTACGATGCCGCGTTTAACTTTGCTCACAACGAACTGATCCTGGTGAAACAAGAGGCTTAAACATGAGAGGAAATGGTGGGCAGTAGAGGATTCGAACCTCTGACCCCTTCGGTGTGAACGAAGTGCTCTACCACTGAGCTAACTGCCCTTCTTAAACGAATTTTGGTTTGGTGCGCGGGGAGGGACTCGAACCCTCACAGGCTATGCCCACATGGCCCTCAACCATGCGTGTCTACCAATTCCACCACCCGCGCCCGTCAAACGCAAAATAAATTATAGCCTATTCTATCCCCAAAAGTCAAGCGTATCAACCTCCAAACGGCTCATTTGACTTTCGGCGCAGGTCCCAGCACCAGCGTGAACTCCCCTTTTGGAGGCTTCTGTTCCCAAAGCGCAATGGCTTCCGACAACGAGCCGCGAAACACCTGTTCAAACTGCTTGGTCAACTCGCGGCAAACCGCCACCGGGCGATCCTCGCCCAAAACCGCTTGCGCCGCTTGCAGCGTTTTCAACAGTCGGAAGGGCGACTCATAGAAAACAACCGGCGCGTCCTCGGTTTGCAAACGCTCAAAAAATCGCTTCAGTTCGCCCGCTTTTCGAGGCGGGAAGCCCTCAAACCGGAAACGCTGCGCCCAAAACCCAGAAACCGACAATGCCGCCGCCACCGCATTGGGACCCGGGATAGGTGACACGGGAACGTCTTTCGTATGCGCTTCCGCCACTAAATTCGCGCCAGGGTCTGAGATACAAGGCGTGCCTGAATCGGTCACCAGCGCGACAGAATCGCCGTCCAGCAAGCGATCCAGCAAATGGTCTCGTTTGGAATCGCGGGAATGTTGATGAAAACTGGTCAGCGGCGTCTCTATCTCGAACCGCATCAATAGTTTCTTTGTATGCCGTGTATCTTCCGCAGCGATCAGGTCCACCTCGCGCAGCGTCTCCAAAGCGCGCGGACTGAGATCGTCCAGATGCCCCAGAGGCGTAGCCACCACATACAATGTGCCTTTGGATGTCAGCTTCGATTTGTCAGAATGAATGATTGAAAGCCTCCCGTGAAAATCATCCAATTTTACCTGAACCAACTCCCGCCATTCTGGGTTATAATATGGTGTGCGGAATTTGAGAGGAGAGACCATGAAAGCGATCTGCGGCTTTTGGGGACTTATATTATTACTGGGAATCGGCTGCGCTCAGCAACAAGACTGGACGCGCCTCTATTTTCGCGACTCGCGCGGGGTGATTCCCGATGTCGCGGCTTGCGACTCCCAATCCAGCATTATTGCCGCGGGGCGTCTCATCCCCACAACGGTGGAAGATTACGACGCGGTGCTGGTCAAATACTCCTCCAGCGGACAACTACTGTGGGATCGTCAAATCGGCAACTCTGGCAGATCAGAACTGCCATGCGCCATCGCCATCGGTCCCGATAACTCCATCTACCTTGCCATGCGCCGCGCACAAAGTGACCCGCAAATCTTCTTGCAGCGATGGTCCAGCGCGGGAACCTTGCTCTGGCAGCAGTTCCTGAACCCCAGCGCAGGCTATGATGATGTCAAACAGATGACCTTCAACACCGCTACCAACCAATTAGAACTTCTGATTGACACCGAAGGCATCGGCATGAATGTGGCGCGTTTGCTGGTCAGCAATCAAGGCGCGGTCATCGCGACCCATCTCTATGAGCCGCCCGCGACACTAGCGCAAAATGAGTATGGGGTCGGCATGATTCGCCTAAATGCCAATACCACGGTCATCGCAGTCAAAATGATGGATGAACCGGGCAACCTGTTCGCCTCTCCCAGAACGCGCTTGCTCTGGATGAGAAACGACGGCGTAATTCTGCAGGAGTCACTTTATCCGCTGGAAGCCAACGGGCTGGAGCGCGATTCAGAAGGCAACCTTTGGATGGTGGGCGGCTACTGGAACGCCAGCATGGAGACTATGCAACTGCGCGCCTGCAAGGTCCATGCGCAAACCGGCGCTGTTCTAACTCAATGGGACAGCCACCCCGTGGAGCAGGGCGATTATGTGCCGGATGTGATGACTCCTCTGAGCAATCGCCTATTGATCAGCGCGGCGGTGCAAGAATCGTTCCAATGGCGCGCTTGGACAGGGCTTTATGGTGCGGATGGCTCGCTGTTCGGCACAGGCAGCCTCTCTGCCGCTTTGCGAAGACCGATCCGCGCTATCGCGAACGATTTCCACGCAGCCTACCTGCTGATGGGACATTTTGACAGCGTGAATGAACGATGGAAACCTGTTCTGCAGACGTGGCGTTATGAGGGCGGATTGATGTTAGAAAGCGCGCAGGGTGGACTGGGCAACAGCGATGAAGAACCCGTAACTCTCGTCCAAGCGCCCGATAAAAGCCTCTACCTGCTGAGCCAAGTCACTCAATCCGACAGCAAGAGCGCATTTGGGATTATCCGGTTGCTGCCACCCGCGCGCTTGCAGGGGCAAGTTCAGTTACAGGATTATGCGGGGAATCTTCAGGACAAAGTCGTTGAGTTTACTCTCGAACAGGGCGCGCAGACCGACCTCACAAGCGCGCCCTTGGACGCGAACGGCAACTATGCCTTGACCGCCAAATTCACAGGCGCGGTCAGCGTGAAAGCCTACGCGCCCGGATGGTTAGCGAAGCGTCTGAATGTCGTCTTAGGCGGTCAGCCTGCCACCTTAAATTTCAGTTTGATCAATGGCGACGCGACCCGCGACAACCGCATCGACGACAGCGATCTGTTGGAAGTGTTGTTCTCGTTCGGGATGCAGAACCCGCCCGCCGACTTGAATGGCGACGGGCAAGTAGATGACGTCGACTTATTGATTGTGCTGTTTAATTTTGGTCTGCAGGGCGATTGAAAGTCCCCATAAAGAGAATCGCGCCGGTTTGAGTATCCCGAATCGCGAAGAAGAAGGGGCGGTCCGCTTTGAAGACGAAAGGCTCATCGATGGGCGCAGCGGTTGCGCGCATCTCCACGGAGGTCGCTGCCGCCGCTTCAGAACCTTCTTCATTCACCTCAATGACCGCTTTCTGTTTCACTTTGCCAATGTAAAACGGCTTAGGGGACATCCCGCTGAAATCGGCGCGGTTGGGCTCAAACGCGATTCCCATGCCCATCGCTTTCAAAATGTCGTTCAGTTCCTTTTCAAACTCCATCTTGAACTTCGGAATTTGCACCCGCCCCGGTCCCATGCGGAACGAACTGGTCCAAGATTTCCAACTTTCCGCGTTCAACCGCTTTAAGAAGTCGCCCAATGCGACACCCTCGTCCGGCAAGAACAGATCCATCCGCATACGCCCTTCGCCATATTCCAAACTGACTGCCTGGAAATCGTCCTCGCGCAAATGCAGGAACTCGCCGCCCTGTGACATCATCTGCACCGTCGATGCGCTGCCATCTGCTGATTTGAACGGCATGGACTGGGTGTTTTTCGGGTCGAACGGCTCTTTCCATTGCCCTTTGAAATAGATAGCATTGACCAACACCATCGAGGTATCGTTAGGCAGCGGGCTGAGCAGGTCTTTGATCATATCGTTCGTGCTGCGGGCGACCCAAGCATTGATCACATCGTGGGCATTCGGTTCCGTGAAGTCGATATTGCGGGTCTCCGCGCCATAGAACTGCTGGTTGCGCGCCACAAAGTCGGGCTTGAATTCATATCCCTTGCCCAGCCAAACGGAGTTAGAAATCGACAACAGAACACCCGGTCCCGGCTGGGTCAGCGATTGGCTCAACAGCGCGTTCGCGCCATTCAGCTGCGTGAGGGGAAGCGAACCGACTTTGAGCGCATTGCCCATCGCGGTCTTCGTTTCGCCTGCAGCGCCGTTATAGGTCATCTCCAGCGCAAAAGATGCGCTGATAGGCGACAGAAAAAGGTTCCCGCCCCGGCTGTCGGCAAGCGTCTGCTGAAAAAATTGAATCCCAAAGGCATTATGCGCCTCGGTTATACTCTGTATCTCTTTCGGTTCCATTTTTTGGTTACTGGTCGGGCGTTTCACGCCGCGGTTCTGACTGGCGTCACGGGTCGGATCGTTCACCTGCACGCCCGAATTTCCGCAGCCACTTAACATCAGCGCGCTCAACGCGCCGCCTAACAACATTATCTTCTTCATGTGAGCATTTCACCTCTCGCATAATTATAGACGAAAAAAGAGGTAAAGGGGGTTCAACAAGAAGGTTTCGATAAGTTTGGAGTATTTCAATAGAAAAAACAGTCATATCCTTCATTCCCACGCACGCGGGAAACCAACCTTCAGGAACAGAAATCAAGCGAGGGGGGTATAATTGATAAAGAGGAGGATTGAGAACCTATGATGATGAAATTAACCCTATTGGCGGCGGTAGTTGGTCTGACCTTGAGCGCAATCGCGGCAGACCCTAAGGTGCCGACCGTCAACGGAAAATCGCTGAAGCAAGCCATTGCCAAGCAAAAAGGCAAGGTGGTGATGGTCAACCTATGGGCGACCTGGTGCGGTCCGTGCGTGGAAGAGTTCCCGGACATTGTTAAGCTCTATAACAAGCACAAAAACAACGGGCTGGTGGTCATGGCAGTCTCTATGGATGATCGCGGCGACCTGAAGGGAAAAGTTGTTCCCTTCCTAAAGAACCAGAAAGCGCAGTTTCCCGCCCTGATTTTTGACGGCAGCGATATTCAGAAGTTTATCAACGAATTTGACCCCAAATGGAGCGGCGCGATCCCGCAGACTTACATTTACGACAAACAGGGACGCCTTGTCAAAACCTTTACCGGGTCTCAGTCCTTCGCGACCTTTGAGAAAGCAGTGCTTGAGGCAATGAAGAAGTAAATGAACATCAAACGCGCCATTCAACCGTTCCCCGTCGCGAAAATGGAAGCGGTGGGGAACGATTTCATTCTCATCGAGGCGGATCATACGCCGGTCTGCGACTATGCCGCGCTGGCAAAGCGGCTCTGCTCGCGTCCCTTCGGCTTAGGTTCCGATGGATTGCTCGTTCTTGAGCCGTCCGAGCGCGCCGTACTGCGGATGCGCATGTTCAACCCGGACGGAACCGAAGACTTTTGTGGGAACGGTCTGCGGTGCGCAGCGCGTTATGCTTATGACAAAGACTTCACCGATCAAACCACTTTCGCTATCGAGGCGATGAATGGAGCCATCGTGCCTGTGCAGGTTCTTTTGAACGATTTAGGCGCAGTGGAAGCGACCCGAATTGCGTTGGCGTCGCCAGAATTCCAAACCGAGCGCCTGCCGTCTACTGCGCAAACGCCGGAAATTCGCGACTATCCCATAGAAATTGATGGGCAAACTTTCCCTATTCATACCGCAAACACAGGAACCACCCATACCGTGATCTTCATGGATGCGCTGCCCGGCGATGACCTTTTCTTCCGAATCAGTCCGCTATTAGAACATCACTCCTTGTTCCCGGAAAGAACCAGCGTACTGTGGGTGGTGCTCGAGTCGCCTTCTGTCGCGCATGTTCGCATATGGGAGCGTGGAGTCGGGGAAACCTATGGTTGCGGTACAGGCGCAGCCGCGATTGCTGCCATCGCTCAGCGCGAGGGGAAGACCCATAACCCGCTGCAAGTCGTTTCCAAAGGCGGAACTCTCACTGTTCGCTGGCTGCCGGGGGAACCGGTCCATCTGGAAGGTCCCGTCAACTGGCAGATGCAGGGGACTTTCTTAGGTTAGGTATACTGATTCATCGTATGCTGCCAGAAGAACAGCCTCGACAGGTCAGTTTTGAACGTGAACGTGGAATCTCCGAAATCCGCGTTACCCCCGAAATCGCCTATCTCTTTGTGAGTGTGCCAGCGAGTGATGATCCCGCGCCCCACCGAATGCGGGTGCTGGAAGCCATGCGCCAAGAAGAGATCAGCCTCTTTTTGATAAAAATTCAGCCTTCAGGAATCAGTTTCGGCATCGCGCTTTCCAATGTTGAAAAGGCGCGCGCGCGGATCGAAGAGATGGGCTATGGGCTGGTATTGAGAGAGAACCGGGTGATGGTCTCTGTCTTTGCGCAAAACATGCGAGAGATGTTTGGAGTGATGGCAACCTTAGCGGAAACCCTGTATCAAGCGGGCGCGCCCATCGAGCAGATTGGCGATGCCCACGACCGGGTGATCTGCTTGATTGACGCAGAACGCGCGCCCAACGCCGTTGACCGCCTGCGCAAAGCGTTCGGCTTGAGCGAATTCGCGATTAAATGGGGGAGTAAACGCGCTTGAAAATCGTTGTGATGAAGTTTGGCGGCACCAGCGTCGACTCGCAAGATCATCGCCTGTTGGCGGCGCGCAAAGTGTTACAAGCGATCGAGAACGGCTACCGTCCGGTGGTAGTGGTCTCTGCCATCGGGCGGCGTGGCGCGCCTTATGCCACCGATACTTTGCGCGATTTCCTACGCGCCATCGACAACACCGTCCCACCACAGCCTCGTGAAACCGACCTGATGATGGCGTGCGGCGAAATTATTTCGACGGTTGTGATGGCGCAGACTTTGCGCGCTTTGGGACATTCGGCGGTCGCGCTGACAGGCGGACATGCAGGCATCGTGACGGACAACGAGTTTGGAGCGGCGCGCATTTTGGAAATCCATCCAGACGCGATTCGCCGCTGCTTAGAACGAGGCTTGGTGCCGGTCGTTGCGGGCTTTCAAGGCATCACACGCCCCGACGCGATCTACCCTTACGGTTCCTTAACCACTTTGGGCCGAGGGGGGAGCGACACCACCGCCGCGGCGTTGGGCGCGGCATTGAAAGCCGATGCAGTGGAGATTTATACCGATGTGGACGGCGTGAAAACCGCAGACCCTGATTTTGTGAAAGACGCCCCCACCCTCAGCGAAATCACCTACAGCGAAGTCGCGGAGATTGCCCATCAGGGAGCGCGCGTTCTGCACCCGCGAGCTGCTGAAGTCGCGATGGATTATGACATTCCGCTCTGGGTCAAGAGCGCGTTCAACGATGCGCCCGGAACCCAAGTGAAGAAAGCGGATCAGGTCGCCAGCCGCCGGGTCACAGGCATCACGCATACCGGAAAATTGATTTATACCAACCTGCATATCCCCTACCCAGAACACAAAGCGCATCTGGAACTGGAGATCTACCGGTTGATGGGACAAGCGAGGGTCAATATCCATGTCATCAGCCTGGACGAACAAAACATCGGCTTTGCGTTTCCCCGTGAACATCATCAGGCAGTGCGAGCTCTGTTTGACGGACTTTTGGTTCCCATCGAACAGTCCGATGGCGGTCGGGTCTTCTACCTATTTCAGATGGGCGAACAAATGAGCGAAACTTGCGCAACCCAGCGGCGCATGCTGGAAAAAGCAGGCATCAGCGGCGAGTCGCTTCGGGTTCTTACAGCGACCTTTGTCGAAGGATGCACAATGGTCTCTGTCATCGCGCATGGCTATAGTCGCGAAGCGGGCGTCTTCGCAACGATTCTGCAAACCCTGTCAGAAGCCAACATTCCTGTCTGGCAGTCGGCAGACTCGGAACTCTCCTTGTCTTGTATCATTCCCGAAAGTGAAGTTGGAAGGGCGGTGAAACTTCTCCATGACCGATTCGCGCTTTACTCAGCCTACTGATGAGCCTTTTGAGGAGCAGCCGGTACCGGAAGTGCCTGCCTCGCCAGAGCTGCCCCCTGTGCCAGAGATGAAAATCGAGCGACCGCCCGAAAAGACGCGCGAGCCTTCCTCCGACAGAGGCAACCCTGCGCTCTCTTTTGGGATTGCGATGTCGGTCAGCACCTCGCTGGTTGTGCCGATTGTCGCGGGCGCGCTTGGCGGCGCTTGGCTCGATAACCGCTTTGGGACGACGCCGATTTTCGCGCTGATTCTGCTGCTTTTGGGGGTGGTCATCGGATTTGCTCAGATGTTTCGCTTACTCAATCGCCTGAATCGCGAAGAGGAGCGCAAGCGGTGACAAAAGGCGATCACCACGACCCCGCGCTGTTTTGGAAGAGGGGTAACAACGCGATGGCGGGCATGGGACTGCTGGGAGTCGCGGTGCTGTGGATGATGGGGCATACAACGATGGGCATTGGCTACGGCGTGGGCGCTGGCACCATTTATCTCATTATCGCTTTATATCGACGAATTGCCCGATCTTATGCGCGCCCCCATGTCGCGCCTGGCGTGTTCCAACGAATTCTCCTCTTGGGCGGCATTGTGAAATATCCCTTGCTGTTATTCATTGTGTTTGGCGTCACCCGCTTAGGCGAACCAGCAGCATTGGGCTTTGTGATTGGGGTCAGTTTTTGTTTGATCGCGTTGGGAACAACAGCTGTTTTGGGGGAAAAAGCCGCCAAAAAAGCGGGGTGACAGGAAAAGGAGAGCAAAGCCTGCCACCCCAAAAGTTTGTTGTTCACTTTAAGTATACAACATTTTTGAGGCTGTTGTCAAGGTTTTCGCGAAAAAAATTGCGCAAATTGCTTCAAGATATGATTTTTCCTGCTAAACCCCACAATTTCGCGGTCTGCGATTGCACTTTTACTAAGTATCCTGACAGTTCCGGCGAACCCTCAAAGTGCATCATTTTGAAATGTCGAGTATAGCCCGCCAGTTTGGCAGGGTCTTTTTGGCTGGGTCCTTCCACCAGCACTTCAAAGGTTTGTCCGACTTGGCTCGCGTTGATTTCGCAAGATATCCCGTTTTGCAACGCAATCAGGCGCGCTAACCGCTCCTTTTTCACCTCGCTGGGAACCTGATTCTCCATCTCCGCCGCTTTCGTGTTCGGGCGCGGGCTATAGGCAAACATATACGCGCCATCGAAACGCATCCGCTCCACCATTCTCAGCGTGTTTTCGAACTGCTCCTCCGTCTCGCCCGGAAACCCCACAATCAGGTCGGTCGTGAGGGCAATGCCCGAAACCCGGTCACGCAGACGCTGAGCGATCTCTTCAAACTGCTCAATCGTATAAACGCGCTTCATGGCTTGCAGCACTTCTGGGTCGCCCGATTGAAGCGGCAAATGCACATGTTCCATCACTTTCGGCAAGGACGCGATGGCTTCTATGACGTCCTCTTTGAAATCGCGGGGGTAGGGCGAGGTGAATCGGATGCGCTCAATACCGTCAATCGCTTGAATCATTTCCAGCAGGCGCGCAAACGGCACTCTGCCCTCCATCAGATTTTTGCCGTAAGAGTTGACCGTCTGTCCCAACAAGGTCACTTCTTTCGTTCCTAATTCTGCCAAGCGTTTGATTTCGTCCAGAATGTCTTGGGTGGGTCGGCTGCGCTCGCGCCCTCGGGTGGATGGCACAATGCAGAAGGTACAAAACTTGTCGCAACCATATTGGATCGGCACAAAGGCTTTTAATTTGGGCGCGCGGTCCACTTTGCGTTGGGGCAAGTCGGTGACGACGTTGCCGCGGCGTTCGGGCAGTTCCAATCTGAGCGCGAACCGCCGTTTCTGCAACACTTCGTCGATCATCGCGCCCACTTTGGCGATGTGCGCTGTCCCGATAATCATATCCACATGGGGAGCGCGCTTTCGAATCTCCTCTGCCCGGATTTGCGCCATGCATCCGCAAACCCCAATCACCGCGTTCGGGCGTCGTTGTTTGTGGGTCTTTAGCTCGCCCAGCACGCTGAACACTTTATCCTCGGGCTTCTTTCGCACCGAGCAGGTATTCAGCAGGATCACATCGGCTTGCTCCAGCTGTTCGGCAGGCGCAAGCCCGCGCTCCTGCAGGTACAGCCCAATCTGTTCGGAGTCCTCTTCGTTCATCTGGCAGCCCCAGGTGAGAATTTTATAGGTTTGCATGACCCTTGAATTATACCCTTCCCATCAGCCTGAGTGATTGGCGATTATAAAGATACTCTCAGCAAGCATCGTCCTCAAAATAAGTTCTTGAGTATAAGCGGGTTTCAATCTGCCCTCTGTTTCACTTCACATTGATGCTTATAGAAGGATTCTGCTTTTTGTGGATTCCCGCGTTCCCCGCTTTCGCGAGGATGAACAACGGGAATGACGGAGTGCAGTCGTTTGCGTTGGATATGCTTCCAATAACCGGAAAATTCCATTTGAATTCTATTTACAAGAAGCGAAAAGTCAAGTCAATTGGGAAGGATCAACGACAATGATGTGATTGAATCGCTGGAAGTCCTGTCCATTGAATGTGAGCAAATGCTTGATTTGATGGGTTTGCATTATTGCCACCAACCGTGCGTCATGGACTTGCTTCCCTTGAACACCAAGACTGCCAACAAGATTAAGCCAATTTTGGAAAATGTCCGAATTTTCTTGCAATAATGGAAATTGAGATAAAATGTTTTGCGCTTCTTTCTCTGCGTCTGCAGGAAGCCAGCCAAATCCGTTCACCTGAGTGGGGCGAGTCGCTACATTCCAAAATTCCACTAAAACTTGAGCCGTCACGTGGAGTGAGTGTCCTTGCGAAAGTAAATGGAGTAGCGCGTTCACGGCAACAGAATGTTGGACATCCTGTCGGTTCACTAACCTAAGCAACACATTCGTATCTATCAAATAGTCCATCGATTATTCGTATAGGTTTTCTCGGCGGAGCTGCTCATCTGTCATTGAGGGCGCAGAAGGGCGTTCCTGCTGGACCCATTCCAGAAATCGCTTGGCGCGTTGATTGGGTGTCAATGTTTCTGCATTTTTGGGTTGATGAGGCAAGAAAACCAGCCGAACCGGCTTCACTTCTAATGAATGATTTCCTTGTGATTTCTCAATTTTGGACAGCAGGTATAATTCGCCGCTCTCTCCCTTAGAAGTCAAAAATGCGTGAAGGGCTTCCTGATCACTAAGAGAAATGTCAATCGTCTCGCTAATGTCCGTTTTTGTTTCCTCAAGATCGCTTCGGCGCAATCGCATCGGAGCCTCAAGCAGACTCTTGAGTGCTTCAGCCGATAATTCGCCTTCAGTCCCACCTAATTCATCAATTTTGCTCATTTAACTCAGCCTCTACTAAAACTATACCTCGATAAGGACGACTTAGTTTGCAAGAACCGTTTTATCCTCACCCCGTGCTTTGCATCGCGGCGGCGATTCCGTTCACGCTCATCATCATCACTTCTGCCAACGCTTCTTTTTCCGATCCTGAAGCAGCGCGCAAGCGTTTCATCAGATCGACTTGTATCAAATTCAGCGTATCGGTGTAGGGATTTCTCAAACGAATTGATTTCATAATCACCGGGTTATGCGCCAAGAGAGCATCGCTGCCCGTGAGTTGCAACAGCGCATCCCGCGTTCGTTCAAACGCCTGCTGAATTTCTTGGGGGGTGAGGCTTTGGCTCAGTTCCGCATAGAAGGAGGCGATCTCCAGACGGGCGCGCGCCATCTCTTGCTGCGCGTTGTCAATCACAGCCCGAAAAAACCGCCACTCACAATAGAGGGTTTGCAGGGTCTCAAGATTCGCGTGCGATTCCTGGATGAGTTCGATAACAGCGTCGCCCAAGCCGAACCATCCCGGCACATTCCAGCGAGTCTGGGTCCAGGCGAAAACCCAAGGAATCGCGCGTAAATTCTCAAAATCGACCGCGCCGCCGCTGCGCGCCACGGGGCGGGAGGCAATCGGCAGACGACTGATTGATTCGATGGGTGTAACGGTGGTGTACCACTCCCAGAAATCGTCGCGTTCAATCAGAGCGCGGTAGGCGCGCATCGAACGCTCGGAGAGTTGTTCCAACAGCGGGCGCGCCGCTTCCAAAGAATCCAATTCCTTCGCCACCTCTGGGCGTGAGGAAACAAGCATCGCATGAATGATCTGCTCCAAATGGCGTCGCGCAATCGCGGGGAGCGCGTACCGGAACGTGATCACTTCCCCTTGTTCTGTGAAGCGGATTCGCCCGTTTAAGCTTTGGGGCGGATTCGCTCGGATGGCGCGATTCGCCCTGCCGCCCCCGCGCCCCACGGTGCCTCCGCGTCCGTGAAAGAAGCGAAACTGAACCCCATGCGCGTTGCAGGCATCCGCCAGCGCTTCCTGAGCGCGGTAGAGCGACCAGTTCGCGATCCAATAACCCCCATCTTTGTTGCTGTCGGAGTACCCCAACATCACTTCTTGAAACATGCCCCGCGATTGAAGGTATTGACGATAGATAGGGTTTTGAAACAGCATACCCATAAACGCCCCGCATCCCTGCAAGTCCTCAATCGTTTCAAACAACGGAACCAGATCGATATCGGCTTGAACCTCCGGTTCCATCCGCCATAAACCGGTTTCTTTCATCAACAGCAACGCTTCCAATAAATCGCTTTGTTCGTGTGTCATGCTCAGGATGTAACTGCCTATCGACTGACGATTTAATTCGAGGGCTTCGCGGATGACCTCCAGCGTCTCCAACACTTGGCGCGTGCTTTCGGATACGGCGGCTCGTCGCGGCAGCAAAGGACGGGGATGTCTGAGTTCCGCTTCCAGAATTCGAAGGCGTTCAGATTCGCCCAAGCGAAGATAATCGGTCGTAACACCGCCCAGGCTGAGGAGTTCCGCAACCGCGCTTTCATGTTGGCGCGTGTGCTGGCGTATATCGAGCGCGACCAAATGAAACCCGAATACCTTTGCCCGACAGTAAAGCCGTTCTAAGCGGGTCGAGATACCGTAAGGTTCGCTCCCTTGCTGATAAAGACAGGATCGAAGCAGTTGCAAATCTGCCAAAAAATCGTGGATGGCATAGCGTGGATCGTCCTGCGCTGCCGCTTGCAATTTTGCATAGATATACATGAGCTTGACCCGGTACAGTTCATGTCTGAAATAGCCAGGCAAGGCGATCTGCCATAGTTGAGCATCCTGCGCAATCGATTCAATCAACGCGTTGGGGAGAGCGATTTGCCTTTCGGATAGGCTAAGTTCGTGGCGCAGCGCGTCGATTTCCTGCAAGTAGCGTTGGATGATCTCCCGTCGATGAACCTGCAAGGTTTGGCGCGTGACTTCAGGGGTGACATTCGGGTTGCCGTCCCGGTCACCACCGATCCATGAACGATAGCGCAGCAATGGCGGAAGTTCTTGGGGACACTCGCCGTAATGGGTCTCTATGGCGCTTGCAAGGTCTTCGTATAGCAGCGGCACGGTTTCCCAAATCGTATGGGTTAAAAAGTAGACTCCGTTCTGCACTTCATCTTGCGCGCGCAGGCGTTCGGTTCGCACTTCATCGGTCGCAAACAGCAGCCAAATGAGACGCTTTAGCTCATCGACGGCGTTTTCCCGTTCCCGCGCGGTGAGGGATGGTTGACGCAAGTTTTGCAAAACGCTTGCCATGCTCTGTTGCTTATAGAGCGTGCTGCGTCTCCGGGCTTCGGTGGGATGCGCGGTAAGGGTTGGCTGTATATCCAATGTTTGCAACAGGTTCATCAGCGCTTCTAATGGCAACCCCCGCTGTTTCAGTTGATAGACCGCTTGCGCAATCGACTCGGCGCGGGGGGTCTCATGGGTCTCCGCCCGTTCGCGCTCCCGGTTGATTCGCGCGATCTCCAATTGTTCCGCTTTGTTGACCAGATGAAAGAAGATCGTAAACGCTTTCACCAAATTGCGCAGGGTGCTTAACGGCAGCGTCTCGATGCGTTTTTGCGCTTGTTTGTGCAAGGCGGGATTATTCTCCTGCTGTGCCTGCTTACAAAGCAGTCTTAACTCCTCGACGAGCGCCAAGCAGTTGCTGCCCGCGCTTTGGCGGATCACATCTCCCAGCAAACCGCCCAACAGGTTCACATGTTCGCTCAGTTCGGGCGTGATGCCGCTGCTCTCAGCTTGAATCTGCAAAGGCGCAACAGGCTTCATAACGGTCGGGGGAACAGCGATTGCACGGCGGGATAGAGCGCGCGATAGGTGTGGTGAGCGCGTTCATAAGCCTCGCGATGCGCGGGATTAGGAGATGACAAGGTGGTTATCTGGATAACGGCTTGGCAGGCTTCGGGAACCGACTGCCAGATGCCCGCGCCCACACCTGCCAAAAGCGCCGCTCCCAATGCGGGACCCTCGTCGACGTTGATTGTCACGTGGTCGATTCCGGTGATGTTTGCCATCATTTGCCGCCAGAAAGGGCTCTTCGCGCCGCCGCCCGTGGCTCGGATTTCACGGGGTTGCGCGCCCATCGCCTGCAAAATCTCTAACGAGTCGCGCATGCCAAATGAAACGCCTTCCAGCACCGCGCGCGCCATATGCGCTTTGGTATGCGACAGGGTCAACCCAAAGAAGACGCCGCGCGCATAAGGGTCCGGGTAGGGCGTTCGTTCGCCAGAAAGATAGGGCAGAAAGGTCAAGCCCTCGCTGCCAGGCGGGACCGCGCTCGCTTCCGCCAAAATCAAATCGTAGGGGTCTTTGCCCATCGCGCGAGCCGTCTCGATTTCCGCCGCGCAAAGCGTATCCCTGAACCATCTAAGCGCGCCTCCCGCCATCAACATCACGCCCATCACGTGCCACATGCCGGGAACCGCATGGCAGAAGGTATGGGTTCGGTATTGCGGGTCCACCGCCGGCGTTTTAAGAGGCGCGAACACCACCCCGCTGGTCCCCAATGATGCTGAAACCAAGCCCTCTTCCACGATTCCGTTGCCCACCGCGCCCGCCGCTTGATCGCCGCCGCCCCCCACCACCGGCGTGCCTTCTGCCAAGCCCGTTTCCTGCGCTGCCCACGCGCTCAGCCTGCCGCTGATTTCGGGCGACTCATACGCTTTGGGGAACCACTCACGGGGCAGTTCTAAAATGTCCAGCATCTCATACGCCCAATCGCGTTGGCGCACATCAAACAGCGCGGTTCCCGAGGCATCGGAGACTTCGGTCGCGAACACGCCCGTTAGCAGAAAACGAATGTAATCTTTGGGTAGCAGCACCTGATTCAGGCGCGCATAGTTTGCCGGTTCGTGGTTGCGAAGCCAGATGATCTTGCCCGCTTGAAACCCTGTCAGCACTGGATTCAGCGTCCAATTGAGAACGTTCTGCTCGCCGACTTTTTCAGTGATCCAAGCGCACTCTTCCGCGGTCCGTTGATCGCACCACAACAGCGCGGGACGAATCGGCTGGTGCTGTTCATCTAAGAACACAGAGCCGTGCATCTGTCCTGACAGCCCGATGCCCACAATCTCGCTGGGCGCAACACCCGTCTGGGACAGCAGCTGTTGAATCGTGGTTTTCGCGCCCTGCCACCAATCGCTGGGGTTCTGCTCTGCCCACAATGGCTGCGGAGTCAACAGAGGATATTCAGCGGAGGCTTTGCCCGCCAACGCGCCCCCCTCTTCAATCAGAACCGCCTTCGCCCCTGAAGTGCCAATATCCAATCCCAACACATACCGCTTCGCCATGGCATGCATTTTACCCGTTGGTCAAGAAATCATAAAAGCAGGAAAACGGATCAGAATCAATAACTCATGAGAGCGTGAATGACCACCAGAGGACTACAGATCGCTCATCCATTATTGACAACAGCGAGCAGAACAAGCTGCTCCATGCAATTCAGCGGATTGGCGAAGGGGGAGAAGAGCTTTGGATTGCCACCGCTTTCTTTTCGTTGGATGCCTTGATGATAATCGCTGAAACCTTGCAGAACTACAAGCGGGTTCGGATTCTCTTTGGAGACGATGCCAGCGCAAAAGAGCGTTTGCAACTAATGCGACAACTGCGCGCGCGTTCCGATGAAGACTTGCTGAAACAACGCGAAAACATGCCTTTGCTTTCCTCGCTGAGAAATGTGGAGCGTTTATTTCAAGAAGGGCGAATCGAGGCGCGTTGCTATACCAAACTGAAATTCCATGCGAAAAGCTATCTATTCCTGCGTCCGGTCTATCCTCAACATATGGGCATCATCGGTAGTGGAAACTTCACCCGTCCGGGATTGACCCAAAATGTGGAATTGAATGTCGAACTCACAACGGAACAAACCAGCCAACTGGCGCGGTGGTATGAAGAGCGGTGGCAAGAGGCGGTTCAGGATAACGTCACCGAGGGTTTGCTGGAAGAGATCAGACGCCAAATCGACCTGTATGACCCCTACATTATCTATTTGAAAGCGCTTTATTTATGGGGACAAGCTGGACAAAGTTCCCTGTCGCATGACAACAATCCACTCCTTCAAATTCTGGACCCGCATCAACAAGTAGGTTATCGTCAAGCCTTGAAAATGCTGGAAAGACAAAACGGCGTGATGGTATGCGACGGGGTGGGGTTAGGTAAAAGTTTCATTGCGTTGGCATTGATGACGCAGCTTTGCCGGCAGGGTAAAAATGTGCTGTTGATCGCGCCAAAAAACATCTTAACCAACAGTTGGATCGACTATTTCAAGGTGTACCTGCGCCAGTATCAAGAGCCTTTCGGAAACCTCTGTTCCATGGCGATGACGGAATTCGGCTATGACCCAGAGGAAGGAAACCCTGAAGAACAAACAGAGGCTGAAAAGAAACGCTATGAATTAGCAAGATCGCTGGGCGAGCGCGCCGATGTTGTGGTTATCGACGAATCGCACAACTTCCGAACCAGCTCTTCCAAACGCTACCAAAATCTGTTTCAGATTCTTCGACCTCGTGAAGAGAAACCCAAACAAGTGATTCTGCTCACAGCCACTCCCGTCAATACCCATTATCTGGACATAGCGGCGCAAATCGCCTTAATCACCCACGAGAACGGCTCCATTGGCGGTTATAAAATCAGCCAGATCCGGCGTTTCGCGCAAGAGATGGACAGCACGGGACCGGCTATCGACCCCATGGGACAACTGGGCTTGGTGTTCGAATCTACTGACACAAAATTAGAGCGCGTTTTGGAGCAGACCCTCATCCAACGCAGCCGAAGCACCTGCAAAGAATTGGCGGAAGCCTCCGGGAAAAAGTTGCGGTTCCCCAAACGAAACGACCCGCAGGTACTGGAATATGACATCACAGAACCTACCTTTAGTGAAATGTTAAAGATCACCAAGGAGCGATTCCAGCCGGGAGTGGAACTGATCAGTTCCCTCCGGGAAGAACTGAAAAGCTTCAAGGAACTGACAGAAGACCAGAAGAATAGGCTCATCAAGCGAATCAGCAAAAAAACAAAGAGCGGGTTGCGTCTCTCTGCCTTTCTCACAGAGCAATACCGGTTAGAGACCAAGCCGGGCAGCAAGCAGTATCAAGATGAGGTGCGTTTGGCAGCGTTGGTATTTGCCAACACCTTGAAACAATTGGAGAGCAGTCCACCCGCTTTTCAAGGCATGATTCAAAGCTTAGGCACAGGACTGGTCGCGCGCCTTAAACACGTCTTTGGCGAATCGGTTGAATTGGAAATTCAACCCCATTTGGACTGGACTCAGGAACCTCTGCTGATGAATCTGAATACCGACTTCGAAGAGGGCGAAGAGGGCGAAGTTGACCCCGCTGAAGGCGAAACCATCGACCAGTCGGGAGAGGAAATCGATGACTGGCTGGACCACGCCATTCGCCAGCGAGGGTTAACCAAGAAACTGAAAGACTTTACCTCAGACACACACGACTTCGCGCGCTGGCGCAGCGATATTCTGGAAGACTTGCAATACCTCAAAGAGATTCACCAAGCGATTCTCAAGGCGCGTCAAACACCAGACGCCAAACTGGAGCGCATCAAAGAGTTGATGAAAGAGCTATTAGATGAGGGGAAAAAAGTGCTTTTGTTTACTCAAAGCCAGCGAACCGCCCTTTACTTAGAACAGCAATTACGCGCTGCCTTTCCCAAGAAAAACATCGCGCGAATCGACTCTCGAGTCAGCAAAACGCGCGCCGCGATTCTATATGCCTTTTGTCCAGGATACAACCCGCGCGCTACTGCGCCTTCCGTGCCAAGCCCCATCGATCTGTTGATCTCCACCGACGTGCTGTCCGAGGGAGTCAACCTCCAAGAAGCAGATGCCATCGTAAACTATGATATTCACTGGAACCCCGTCCGCTTGATCCAGCGTATCGGGCGCGTGGACCGTCGCCTGAACCCGGACATCACGCCAAATGAACGAACATTTGATATTTACAATGTGCTGCCGCCGGATGAAATCGAGGAGACGATTAAACTGGTTGCGGCGGTGGAAGGGCGAGTGATCAAAATCAGCCGCGCTGTGGGATTGGATCAAGCGGTGCTGAAATCCACTGACCCGGCGGATACTTTGAAAGAGTTCAACAAGTATTATGAAGGTGAGGTGACCCAAACCGATCATGCGTTGACCCAGTTCATACAGAAGTTTAACGAGCCAGACAACGAGATGATAAAAGTGTTAGAACAGTTGCCCTTGGGCGCGTTTGGGGTTTGGACAGGCGCGCCAGAAGCGGGCTTATTCGCGATGTTCACGGTGCAGGCATCCGCCGGCGCAAGCGAACAAGACCGGCAGCGATTTGGAAACGTGGAGGGCAAACCGGTGATGGTGATGGAGCCTGAGGACGGCTCGATGATTCGGGACGCCGGCGTGATTCTTAACACATTGTCGCAAGCCCCTCAAGGCGCGCGCTCAGGAACCCCTTCCGATGAAGCCGAACTACAAACACGCCTCAAAAAACTGCGCGAGAAAGCGCGCCAAGAATTTGCCGAAATCGGACTGCCCAGCACATACCGCCTGCAGTTAGTCTGTTGGATGGAGATGAAACCATGAACCCAATCACTGAATCAGATTTGAACGCGATCCGCGACCGCTCAAGCCTCTTCGCCTTCCTGCGCGAACACCTGGGGTGGCAGGTCGACCCAGATGACGCTTTCACCTATGAGGTGCCGGTGGAAGCGGGCAGACTGCCCGAAAACGCCAGCGTCAGCCGCATCGTCCCCTTTGGCTCCAACGACCCGTTCCTCATTATCCTGGTGGAGTTTCAAGGCGGGTTCCTGCGGGGACAATTACGCGAAATCTTGAGGCAAATTCGCGAACAAATCCGAAAGCGAGCCGCCTACGAAGGGCGCGCCTTAGACGAAATCCTGTTCCTTTGCGCCATCAACGATTACAATGGCTTTCGGTGGGCGCGCTTCCTTCAACGCCCTCAAGGGGTGCCGCTATTACAGACCTTCGGATGGGACCGGAACGACAGCGCGATTCGAACCCTTTGCGAATTCAACCTGCCTGCCCTGCGTATGCCTGCCAAGAACCTGCAGGGCGAATATGATTGGCAGACGGCTCGAGACCGCTGGCGAAGCGCATGGGACGTCGAAAGGTTCACCCACGCCTTCTTCCAAAAGTACCGCGAACTCTTCCACCAAGCGGAAGAACGCATCACCGGGTTCGGAGAGAACACAGACGCCAGACGCCTCTTCACCCAAAAGCTGTTCAACCGTCTGCTGTTTATCCGCTTCTTAGAAAAGAAGGGCTGGCTGCGATTTCAGGGTCAAAACGACTACCTGCGCGCCTTGTGGCAAGATTACCAAGACAAAAACACCCAGAACAGCCCATTCCATCGGGAGCGGCTCAAACTGCTCTTCTTCAGCGGTCTCAACAACCCGCAAGAGCAGAACCAGCATTCCATCAACCAGGGCGGCATGTTGCGAGAGTTGATCGGCGACGTCCCTTATTTGAACGGCGGGTTGTTTGAGGCGGAAGCGAGCGACCAGAATGACGAAGTGAACGTTCCCGACAGCGCGATTCAGCCGCTCATCGACGAGCTGCTCTACCGGTATAACTTCACCGTGACCGAAAGCACCCCGCTCGATATCGAAGTGGCCGTCGACCCCGAAATGTTGGGCAAAGTGTTTGAAGAGCTGGTGACGGGCAGGCACGAAAGCGGCAGCTTCTACACCCCGCGCCCCGTAGTCGCCTTTATGTGCCGGGAGGCTCTGAAGGGCTACTTGCAAACCGCATGCTCCAACGAAACAGCGGACGCCCTCGCGCAATTCGTGGATAATCGTGAAACCGATGGACTTCGTAATCCCGAAACGGTGTTGGACGCGCTCAAAGCCGTCAAAGCCTGCGACCCGGCATGCGGCTCCGGAGCGTACCTGCTCGGCTTAATGCAGGAGTTGGTGGAGCTGCGCCGCGCCCTCTTCCAGCAAAAGCGAATCGACTCCGAAGCGCTCTTCGACAAGAAACTGGAGATCATCCAAAACAATCTGTATGGCGTGGATATCGACGCCTTCGCGGTCAATATCGCCCGGCTGCGCCTGTGGCTCAGTTTGGTGGTGGACGATGAGCGCAACCCCTTGGAAGACCCCGCCATCAGCGTCGCGCTGCCCAACCTCGACTTCAAAATTGAGCAGGGCGACAGCCTGATCGCGCCAGACCCGCAAGCGCGAGGCTCCAGCTTCGATACTGAAGTCATCCGCCAATATGCCGAAATGAAAGCCGCCTATCTCATGGCGCATACGGCATCGGAAAAACAGACCCTGCGCAAAGAGATAGACAAACTGAGCCAAGAAATCCGGGATTGGCTGCCTGACCACAGTTCGGCAGACGTCTTCGACTGGCGCGTGGAATTCGCCGAGGTGTTCGGTGAGGGTGGTTTTGATATCGTTCTCGCGAACCCGCCCTATGTGCGCCAAGAAAAGATCGTCCACAAAGACGTGTTATTGACGCGTTACCGCGACGCCGCCGACGGAAAATCGGACCTCTATGTCTACTTCTATGCCCGCGCCCTGCAGCTGCTGAAGCCGAAAGGCATGCACGTTTTCATTTGCTCCAACAGCTGGCTCGATGTGGGTTTTGGTGGGAAATTGCAAGGTTTCCTGCTGCAAAATGCCCATGTTGCCGCCATCTACGATTCCGCGTTAGAACGACAGTTCGCCAGCGCAGATGTGAACACCATCATCAGCCTGATACGCAAAGGCGCGCCCGATGACCATGCCGAAACCCGCTTCATCTCCCTGCGCGAAGCCTTCGATGAGTCGGTGCTGAACCCCGCGGCGCAGCGCATCGCGTCCCGAACCCGCGCCCAGTTGTTGGCGGAAGGCTCCGCCCCGAACGGGAACTACACCGGCAATAAATGGGGTGGTATCTACCTGCGCGCGCCCGACATCTACTTCACGATCATGGAGAAAGGCAGGGATAAACTGGTTCGGCTGGGCGACATCGCGGAGGTGCGGCGTGGTTTCACGACTGGCGCGAATGAGTTCTTTTATTTAGAACCTGTCGGGAAAAGCGTGGCAGAGGTCGCCGCCCTCGCTAATAATGACCAAGCCCGTTCCCAGCCCATTCGCGTTCGAAACGCCGCCGGATGGGAAGGCGAAATCGAAGCCGAATTCCTGCAACCGGTCATCAAAAGCCCGCGTGAAATCCGAAAACTGCGCGTCGGTTTGGACGACTTGAAATATCTCCTCTTCCTTCGATCTGCCCGACCGAACGATCCCACCACACCTCTGCCACCCCTCGCCAAAGCCTATATTCAATGGGGGGAAAGTCAAGGGTATCAAGATCGCTCCTCTTGCAGTGGGCGTCAAAGGTGGTGGGATTTGGGTGCAAGATTTGCTGCTAAGGTGAATTGTAATTATCTCATTGATGACCGTATGCGTTTCTACTATTCTTCTATAGGTGTTTTCGTAAGTGACAATTTTCAGGAACTTCGAGGTATTGAAGAAAATGATGCAGCAATCTGCTCTGTTCCTATCACACAAATCTTTTGTGAGCTTGGAGGTAGAACACCTTTTGGTGGAGGGTTATTGAAGGTTCAAACATATGAGGTTGAAAACATCTTTTTATTGAATAGTGATACCCTCTCTCCCTCCCAACAAACAACCCTGTTATCTGCTTTCGAATCGATGGCGAATCGGGACATTCAAAACATTTTTGAAGAATTGGGTTTGCCCAGACCGAACCGCGATTATGGAAACATCGATCCGGCGGACGTGTCATTAGACCGGGTGTTGCCGGACCGCCGCGCTCTGGATACGGTGGTATTCGAGGCGTTGGGATTGACCGAGGCGGAACAATTGGAAGTGTACCGCGCGGTGGTGGCGTTGGTCAAAGGGCGGTTGGTCAAGGCGCGTTCGGTATCGTGATCACCCGCCTTGTATATTTTTTGGGCGCACCCGTAGGGGCAGACCTATGTGTCTGCCCTGTGTTTTTTGGGCGTATTGTCTTTGCATTGGTTGCGCGTTGTTTGGGTTTTCGTTTTTGATATAAACAGTTGATTTGCGCGCACCCGTAGGGGCAACCCCCTGTGGTTGCCCTCTGTTTTATCAATCGGTCGACCGGATATGATGTTGTCTTCGGAATTCATGGGTTGTGCATCCGATTTGGACATTTTGTTTGTGGGCAACCACACGCGGTTTCCTCCTTTGGGCAACCACAGGGGGTTTCCTCCTTTGGGCAACCACACGCGGTTTCCTCCTTTGGGCAACCACAGGGGGTTTCCTCCTTTGGGCAACCACAGGGGGTTGCCCCATGTCCGTCAACTTAAGGCAAGCTATAAAGCCAATGGGAGCTTCCTGCAGTATAATAGGAGATGCTCTAATGAAAATTTCGGGAAACCTATGTCCAGTATACCTCAACTATCTCAGTGTCTTCAGGGCGTGTTGGGTCCAACGGCTCAGCAAATCGCCCGGGAGACCCAGTGTGTCCAACGCCAGCGCAAGCTGGATGGGGCGACCCTCGTTCAAACCCTTGTGTTCGGATGGATGGGACATCCAACCGCATCGTTGAATGAATTGGTCCAGACGGCGGCAACGATCGGGGTTCCGTTGAGTAAACAACCCTTGACCGTCGGTTGCAGCAGGCGCAGACGGCCGACTGTCTGCAGCGCGTGCTAACAAGCTCTTCAGGCGCTGACGACGGACCCCCAAGTGCTTCGCTCTTGGAACGCTTTGAAGGGGTCTGCGGTAGATTAGTACGGTGATCCCTCTGCCGGAGGCGCTGATCGCTCAGTGGGCAGGCTGTGGGGGCAGTGGGCCAAGTGCACTAAGGTCATTGGCACGCTGGGAGTTGCGTCGAGGGAGCGATGGACCTGGAGTTGCTCCTGCCCGCGTGCACGTCGTGGCAGTGCCTTTCAACAGGCGTTGTTGCCCGTGGGGGCGTTGCGGTTGACACGGTTGGGGTTCTTCTCGTTGGAACGGTTACGAAGCATTGAGTGAGGCGGGCGGGTTCTGTCAATCGGGTGCAAGCGGGTTGCAAGGTCTACGATGCCCAGGGACAGGGCACACGGATTAGAGGCATTGTTAGCCAACCAAGACGCCTCGGAGGTAGATCTGGGTGCAGTGGGGGCACCAAGCTCGGGTGCCTGGACGCCTCTTGGCGATGCGGAGTTCCCGAAGTCGCCGCGCAACGCCGCGACGGCTCGGGCGAGCGCGCGCCGACAACAATCGTTTCCGATCCCTTTTATCCCTATGGAACAACAGTTGGAATATATTAAACTGGTGGAGAACATTCTTCAAGTGTTTGATCTCCATGGACACCCGTTACCCGAAGATGCAGCGAGCAAAGTGAAGGAGTGGGAACTTGAAATTGATAGGAAGGTGGAAAAGCTGTACGAATCGCCTGGATAACTAGATGTTTCAGATTCTCTTCAAGCTACCACGCGGTCGTGGCGTTGGTCAAAGGGCGGTTGGTCAAGGCGCGTTCGGTATAGGGCGCACACGCAGGTGCGCCCCTACATTGCCTACCCAAATATAATGCCCCAATATAATGCCCACATACACGGGCGCACACGCCTTGTAGGGGCAGACCTATGTGTCTGCCCTGCATTTTCTGCCCATATTCAAGGGCGCACCCGCAGGTGCGCCCCTACATTGCCTGCCCTACATTGCCTGCCCAAATATAATGCCCCAAATATAATGACCACATACACGGGCGCACCCGTAGGGGCAGACCTATGTGTCTGCCCAAATACAAGGGCGCACCCGCAGGTGCGCCCCTACATTGCCTGCCCTACATTGTCTGCCCAAATACAAGGGCGCACACGCAGGTGCGCCCCTACATTGCCTGCCCTACATTGCCTGACCGAATTTACAAATCGTATGCCAAAAACATACCCCTAAAGGCAACATTATCAACCGTTGTTCACAGGATTTTCGGGGTCCTCCATCCACATCAAGGGATTCTGGTCGATGTAATCGCGAATTCTGTCCAAGGCTTGTTCATTGCGGATCACATGTTCGTAATAATTCCGTTGCCAAAGCCTCCGGTTGAAGGGGCGCCATCCCTGTTGTTTCACGCCTTGAATGTATTCATTGGTCGACATGGTTTTGAACCATTGCACCATGGCGTTCAAGGATGCGGTTGTTCGTGGGCAGACACGCAGGTCTGCCCCTACGCTGGATTCAGATTTTGGCGAGTTCGCGCGAGGAACCATTTGTACGGTAATGCCGATGATTCCATGAAAATGGTTTGGCATGACCACATACTCATCCAAAAGAATGTCGGGATATTTTTGCCTCAATTCTATCCACCAACGCTCAACCATCTGTCCAGCGTCATTAGGTTGCATCTCGCCATTCGCGATGTCGCCAAACAAACATTCGCGATCCTGCGCGACGATGGTGACAAAATACGCGCCCGCCAACCGGTAATCATATTCCTTCAAGCGAATCGACCGCCGGTGATGTTTCTCTGGATCATATTTCATGGGTTGTATTCCTCTACCAAATTGCCTGCACCCGTAGGGGCAACCCCCTGTGGTTGCCCTCTGTTTTATCAATGGTCTGCCCATATTCGCCCTCACCTCTACCGAACGCGGATATAGGGGCGGATGTCTGCCATGCGTTTGGGACCGATCCCTTTGACCAAAATCAAATCATCCACCGATCTGAACGGTCCGTTCTGGGCGCGGTATTGGATAATGCGTTGCGCGATGGCAGGACCGACGCCCGGCAGACGCTCCAATTCGGTCGCGGAGGCGCGATTGATATCGATGAGTCCCGGCGACAACGAATCGACTTCCCGGCTGCCTCGAGTGGGGCGTTGGGTGGAACTGGAGTCGGCTCCGATAGCGGTCGGCGGGGTGAAGCGGGGAGGCGAAGGCGAAGGGGATACTTCCAAACTGCCCGCTGGCAAAGGCGGTATCGGCTGATCGATGGTCAGAGGCGCAAGGGCAGCGGTTTCGCCCTGTTTCGGCACATGAATTTTTTGGGCGTCCTGAACGCGCTCCGCCAAATTCAGGGCATCCAAAGCGGCTCCCTTAACAACGCCGCCCGCCGCGTCAATCGCGTCTTGAATGCGCTGCCCGGGCTTCATCGCATAGACGCCTGGCGATTTCACCGCGCCCGACACATGCACCCTTATCTCTCCGGTTGGGGCAAAAGCGGTTTCTTCTGAAGAGGGAGATTCTTGAGCCGCTGGGTCTCCCCGCAAATCTATCACTTCTTGATGGGGTCCTTGGGCGATTAACGGCGCGGGCTTACCGCGGGGAGATTGTTCATCCAAGCCTGCGCTGCGTCCCCAGCCAAACGCGAATACCGCCACCAGACCCGCCACGCCCATCACGAACGCCATCAATTGCCAACGCTCTTTGGGGTCTAATTTATCCAACAAATCGCGCATGTAAATTGCTCCTTGCTTTTGTTTTTTTGGGCAACCACAGGGGGATTGCCCCTACACCGGGTTTTTCATGAATCTGAAATCGTCTTCCTTGAAAATGCGTTATGCAAAATCAATTGCGCGATCAACACGACCCCCAATCCGCCCATCCAGTAGGCGCGTGTCAGACGGGGCAAGTCGGCATAGGCTTCCACCAGGCTGGTGAAGGGAATGGCTGCTGCTAACCCGCAAAACGCCAAGGGCGCAACCAAACGCCACATGCGAGAGGAACCCGCGAACAAATAAGCTGCCATGGTTGCTGCCAATGCGCCGCCCAGCCAGCCCGCGCCTGCCCGAACCCCAAATATCGCGGATAATGCGACGGGCGCAGCCGCCGACCAGAAACCTGCGGTGAGGGTCGGGTACAAACGGGGCTTCTCTTCTGAGTCGCTTCTCAGCCATTCCGCCAAAATCGCCAGTACCACCAACGCGCCGATAAAACTCAACAACACATAATGGGTGTAAAGGTCCGCGCGAGGCGCGCGCAAAGGATAGGTCACAGTATACAACCGGAACAGCGATGCCAACATGAGTAAGGTCGCGCCCGCCGCATAAGCCTCTTTCACATGGTCTTGCGCGCTTGACCGTACCATCGCCACCGCATACAGCCCCATCGCCAGAGCCGCCAATGCCAAGCCATAGCCCATCCCCAACGCGAAAACGCCCGCATAGACACCCACCGCCACCAGCAGACTGACCCGCGGATGCAGCGCGCCCCGACCTGCGCTGAAACCCGCGATCAGAGTCGCGCCCGCCACCCAGATCAACGCTAGCCAAAGCGCAAACGAGACTCCCACGAACATCTGCAAATAGAGCGCGCCTGCCGTCAACAGCCCCAGTGTGACCGGATGCGCCAAACGCCAAGCATACCCCTCGGTTGATTTTGAAGACCATTGCAGCAGCGCATACGCTAACCAACCCGACAACGCGAATGCAGGTGCGCCCCACCGCCACATGATTTTGCTCACATCTGCAGGCAGCGCGGTATGATACGCCAGACCAATCGCTGCGCACAACGCGCCCGCGCTCACCGCCAAAGGCAGCGTCTCCTGCCAGTCCTCTTTGAGCAGGCTCCAGCAGATCGCAATACTGATCAAGACGCCCCACAACGCCGGAAACGGATTGCCAGGCGATAACGCCAAAACCAATGCGGGAGCCGCCAAAGGACACAATGCGCCCAAGGGGCTGAGCGCGTTTGGCAGCGACGCGAAGTACCTGCCAATCAACCAAAGTCCGGTCCCCAGCAGAAGCCCCCAACCTAATTGGCTGCCCGATTGGAAAAAGGGTTCAGGCTCAGAGAAGAGAGTGATCCCGAACGCCGCCAAAATCAAGACCCAAATCAGCAGCATCGCGCCGCCGCTTCGCGCCCGTTCCCGCGAAGCGACCGCCAATGCGCCCGCATAACACAACCCGATAATCACCCAAGCCAACGCGCTCATCATTTAACCATCCTTGTATGTAAAACCCCGGCTACAGCCAAACTTTTCTATGAATTTCCTATAAGCAGACAGACACAATACGGCGTCATTCTCGCGAAGGCGGGAATCCAGTTTTGAATTACCCCCTCCGTCAGGTTCCCCCTGCAAGCAAGGGGAACCGGGATGGGCGCGATTCCTCTGCTGAAAAATCGCCCGCTCCCTTATTCAGATGAAATTACTTATTTGCAACAATTCTGTTGAACCCGCTTGTTTCCTGCATCGAACACAAGGCGCGGGACACGGGTATAATTCCGTTTACTTTGATAGGAGAGGGCGCGCCGGAAAACCTATGCGTCCAAACGAAATAACAATGACAAGAGAGGATGCCCATTACCAACCGCTGATCGAAGCTGCCCTTAACGCCCGGCAAAACGCTCATGCGCCCTATTCCCGCTATGCGGTCGGCGCGGCGGCGCTTACCCGCGAAGGCGCGATTTTCGCCGGCTGCAATGTGGAAAATGCCAGCTATGGGCTCTCGATATGCGCCGAACGCAACGCGATTTTTCAAGCCGTCGCGGCGGGCGCGAGACATATCCAAATGGTCTTGGTCGTCACGGAAGATGGCGGCTCTCCCTGTGGCGCATGCCGTCAAGTCATCCAAGAATTTGCGGACGACCCCGCCTCGCTGATGGTGTTGATGATGAACGCGCAAGGCGAAATCACTGCGCGCGCTCTCTCGGAACTGTTGCCTTATCCCTTTGCGTTGGAACGATGAAACTGATCCTGGGACCGTCGGGTAGTGGCAAAACAGAACACCTGCTGAGCATTCTTCGAGCGAAATCGAAGACTTGCATCATGGGGATGCCCGACAGCGTGTCGGTGGAACGGATAAAAAAACGGCTGGTTCGCGCCCAGAAACCGCTGCCTGCCGAAACGCTTTTGACCGATTGGAACGGTTGGCTCGCCCGCATGATCCATCAAGAAAAGAGACGCCCCGACACCGCGCGCGCCGCCGCGCTCTGTGCCCGGATTTGCGAACGCGCCCTCAACGACCAAAGTTTCTTCGGCAAAGCGCGTTCTCAACCCAGCTTTCATCAACGGCTCGTTCATCGTTTTGAAGAGTGGGAACTGAGGGGATTAACCCCCGAGGTTTTGCTCGAAGCGGCGCAAGCCCTGCCTGAGTCCCCGCAAGGAACCGCCTGCGGACTCGATTCGTCCGACTGCCGGGAAGAGTGGCTGCGCAAGACGAGCGAGTTGGTCGACCTGTGGCAAAAGTACCGGGCGCGCGCCGCGAGGGCAGGCATTCTTAACGATGCTCAAAAACTGGAGATCGCGATTCAAAAAGCGCAAAGCCATGCGCCGTTGCCCTTCGATACGCTGCTGCTGGACGGTTTTCAGACCCTCCCCGCTCTAACGTTCCAACTGCTGGACGCGCTGCAACATCGCTCGGTCGACATCTTCATCGCGTTGACGTGCGACGAAACGCGCCCCGACCTGTTCGTTCCTACCTTGAAACTGAAAGCGCAGTTAGAAGCGCGTTTCCAACCTGATCTCGTTCGGATGGAAACGCCGTCCCGTTTTTTGAATCCCATGCTAAGCCTGTTGGAGTCGCGATTGTGGAACCCCACACCGCCTGCCGCGCCGGAGTTAGACAATGCCGCGCCGATTACCATCATCGATGCGCCCTCCGTTCTGGCAGAAGTGGAAACGGTCGCCCGCGAAATTATCCAAAAGCATGCCGAAGGCGTCCCCTATGAAGAGATGGCGATTCTGGCGCGTACCCCTGAAAACTATGCGCTGTCGCTGCCGATTCTGTTCGAGCGGTACGAAATTCCCCTGCAGATGGAGGTTCGAACGCGCTTAATCGACAGCCCCACCATTCGCGCGCTCATCAGCTTTATCGATTTAGTGGTCGAATCGCCTCATCCTGAACCCCTGTTCGATTGGCTTCGGATACCGCTGGTGATGTTTCCCCGCGATCATTTTGGCATGCTGAAACAGGGCGCGCGCAAACTTCGAGACCCGGACGATTGGCGCGCCTGGTTAGAAACGCTTCGCGCGCAGGGTCATCATGCAGAGGCGCATTTTCTAAAAGAGTGGCTCGATATGCGCCAAGCGCGCCATCAGATGATTTCGGAAGATCAGCGAGAACAGTTGGAGGCTTACGGTAAAATGCTGATTCAACGGCTGATTCCCCTCCAGCAGATGAAACCCCGCGATCAGAACGCCATGCAGACCGCGCAAACCTTGATGGATGCCTATATCGAACATCTGCCCGACCGCCCTCTGCAAGGACATCTGCTGAACATCAAACAATTGTGGCAGCAATCTTCGTTCAGCTACTCCACCGGCGATAAAGGCGTCCCGGTGACCCGAACGGAGGACGCCGACCTGGGCGAAGCGCGGATTGTGTTTGTTATCGGCGCGTTGGAAGGCGCGTTTCCGCGCAGGCATCCTGACGACCCCTTCCTGCGTGAAGAAGAGCGTATCGCGCTGACCACCTCATGGCAAAACCAAATCGACCTCACCACAGAGACCGAAAACTGGGAGTCTGAGCGTTTCCGGTTCTATCGCGCTGCGACCGCCGCCCGCGAACAATTCTTTTTCAGCGCGCCCCGAGCCAGCGGCGAATCGGATGCGCTGCCCTCTTTTTACTTGCAGGATGTGGAACGCGCCTTGCCCGAAACAGGGATCGCGCGCCGGTTCCTGTCGGTGGATCAAATCCAGCCCGATGCCGCTAAGACGCTTCACCCCTACGATGAAGGGTTGCGCAACCCCGACCATCATTGGCATTTTGGCGACACCTTGTTGAATCATCCCCGCGCGCGCCAGTGGGCATCGCAAATCAACCGCGCCTTCAGTGTCACCGAGTTGGAAACGCTGATGAAATGTCCGTTCCAGCACTTGGCGCAGTACCGCCTCAAAGCGCGATCCCCACGCGGCAAACTGCACGTGACCGAGATTGGAACCCTTCTGCACGATACCCTGCGGCGCGCCTTCACTGCCAAGAACCTGCCCACGGAACCTGCCGCGCTGGCGCAACAACTGCTGGACAATGTGAAAGCGATTTTGCAAGAACAGCAAGAGGAGTTCGCGCCTTGGCAGATTCTGGTGATCAGCGAGTATTGCGCGCGCTTGCTGAAAATGTTTGCTGAACGCGAATCGCTCTATCTCCCGAAATTTGGTTTGATCCCCACCTACTTTGAATGGTCCTTTGGTCAGGGCGCAGCCGATGAAGAAGAGCAAGGCGAACGCGCGCGCGATCCCCACTCCAAGCCGGAACCGCTGACACTCGGCAATGGCAAAACGCTGCGGGTCTGCGGCATTATCGACCGAATCGATATGAACCCGCAAGGCGACTTGGCAATGTTGATCGATTACAAAACGGGCAGTCCCGTCACGTTGAAAGCGATGGAAGAAGGGGAATCGATTCAAATGCCGGTCTACGCGATGGCGTTCCAAGACGCTTTTAAGCAGGTTCGTCTCGCGTTGGCTTATGACTCGCTGTCGGACAACCGCCGCTATCGCATTTTACCGCATAACAAGTCGGGAGATCAAAGCACTACCCCGTTATTGGCAGAAGATTGGGAAGGCTCGCGCAAAGACATTCAAGACTTCCTGCCCAACAACAAATGGATTGCCATCCAGAAACAGGTTTCCGATCAAATCGCGCGTATCGCGCTGGAGATGGAACAGGCGGAAATCGCGCCCCGTCCCGGCGACCATTGCAAGTTGTGCGCCTACTCTGACTTTTGCCGCAGCGCGCAACTGACGTGAGTTAAGATAGATTAATCCGATACCCACGTTTGGAACCCCGACGTTGAAATCTTCAGTCCAATCAGCAGGAATCTCCTGTTTCATGCCCAATATAAGGGAGACGCTCATAAAAATCTATTCTCATTGTTCTCATTCTTAGGAGGTATTCCCATGCCACATCGCAGGGGTTTCACTTTAATTGAACTGTTAGTCGTCATCGCGATCATCGCGATCTTGGCAGCGATTCTGTTCCCGGTCTTCGCGCAGGCGCGCGAGAAAGCCCGGCAGACCCAATGTCTGAACAACTTAAAAAATCTGGCAACCGCGACATTGATGTATGTCCAAGATTTCGACGAAGCTTTACCGATGGCGGTCTATGCGCCCGCGCAAGGCAACTGCGCGTACACTTTGATTTCCGCCATCGACCCTTACGTCAAAAACAAAGATATTTACCGCTGTCCTTCTGAGCGCGAAGCGCTTCATCTGGATAACGGGTTCCGCAATGTGCTGAATATGCCAGAGTGTTCCGGTATCACCTGGGTCAGCTATATGTTCAACTATGACATCATTCCTCCGGGACGCACCCCTTTGGGCGCAGGCTCTATCAGCCGGGGAACCGTCTCCTTAGCGGAAATTTCGTTGCCGGTTGAGACCACGATGAACCTGGAAGCCGACCTGTCGCCGTTGGGCAGCTGCGCTTCTATGCGGCGGAAGCCCTCCGACGCGAACACCGTCTTCCCTGTGCCGATTCGAGCGCGCCACAGTGAGTTCGTTCAAGTCAACTATGTGGATGGCCATGCCAAAGCGGTCAAAGGCAGAAAATATCCCGGCACCGATTGCGCTTATGCGATTCCTCGAACGGGTAATCCGCCTTGGGTCACACGCTCCGACCTTTGGTGTGTGGGTCAGGGTCCCTATCTGCGTGAATGCGGCACGAACACCGCGCCCGCCTGCCGACCTTACATGGAAGGCGTTGTGGAGGAAGACACACTGGGCAAGTGCTACCGTTACATTCGCCTATAATTCCTCATGGTTTTTACGCCCATTGTTTGGGGGATTCTGCTTCTCAGCGGATTGTTGGCTCTGGTTGGAATCAGCAATCCGCTGTTTCTATCGCTGGCAGTCCTGCTGGATGGCGCGCTATTGGTCGCCATGCTGATCGATGCGCTGACCATGCCCCGCGCCAGCGACTTAGAGGTCACACGGCATCATGAGGACGCGCTCTCTTTAGGCGCGCAAAACCGCATCGAGTTAGAAGTCGTTTCCCGCGCCCGCCGTCTGCTCCAGGCGCAGCTGCGCGAAGAACCGCCCCCCGACTGCCAATTCAACCAACGCCTGTTTCCCGTTACCCTGCTGCCTCATCAACCTGTCACAGTTCATTATTGGCTCACGCCGAAATATCGCGGCGAAACACGGTTCCAAGATGTTTTTTTGAAGGTGGAAGGCGCATTAAAACTGGTAAAACGCCACTATAGAATTCCTGCGCGCGAAGGCGCGAAAGTCTATCCCAACCTGTTGCAGATTCGCGAATATGAATTACTGAGACATCGCGGACTCCTGCGGCAAATCGGATTCCGACAATTGCGATTGCGGGGAACCGGCACGGAGTTCGAATCCCTGCGCGACTACACCAGCGATGACGAATTCCGTAAAATCGACTGGAAAGCGACGGCGCGCCGCGGAAAGCCGATTGTCCGCGATTATGAGACCGAACGCAGTCAAAATGTGGTTTTATTGCTGGATGCAGGGCGCAACATGCTATCTGAAGTGGAGGGCATACGCAAGTTCGATACGGTGCTGAATGTCGCGCTCATGTTAGCTTATGTGGCGGTTTTGATGGATGATAAGGTGGGCGCGATGAGCTTCGCGGATGAAGTCTTGACCTTTGCGCCCCCGCAACGAGGACGCCAACAGGTGGCTCACTTGGTGGATGTTTTGCACGACCAACAGCCGCGCTCGGTGGAGCCGGACTACTTCCAAGCGGTGACTTACCTCAGGCACCGGTGGCGCAAACGTTCGCTGGTAGTGGTCTTCACCGATTTGATTGACCCCGAATCGTCGCGCGCGCTGCTTCAATCGCTCAAAGGGTTGTCCCGCCATCACCTTTGCGTCTGTGTCACGGTTGCCGACCCGCGCGTTCGTCGATTAAGCTCACAATATCCGCGCGCTGCCGAGCAGATGTATACCCGCGCCGTTGCCACGCAAGTTTTGACCGACCGAGCCGCCACCGTCAGAGCGTTGGAGCGGCTCAATGTGCATGTCATCGACACCGAACCGGAAAACCTGGTCAAATCGGTCGTAAATTTCTATACCAGTATCAAAGCGCGCGGCGCGTTGTGAGGGGTGATGGATAAATATAATTTATTTTCTGGGACCGATATATCCTGTGGAGAGAACCACATCATCATACCAAACCGTGTTCTCTTGAGCCGCTCGATGAATGTAGACATCTAATCCGAACCGCTTCAACTTCAGCGTATCGCTCGTTCGCCAGCGAAACCCTTTGTAATGAATGTAAAGCTTGCCATCGATCCATGCCGCCATTTCCCCATCCGCTTTTCCCGGTTCATTGAGCCGGATCATCATTTCCATGCAGTGCCACTGACCCCGTTTCGGTATAAAGCGTTCCTCCGGTTCCGGTGTCATCATATTGCCCCAGTAATTGCCATCCCGGTCGCGCCGCATATCCATCCAGTAAGTATACAAAAACATGTAGCCCGGAGAATCATGCCGTCCCCACTCGCGCCAAGGTTCAAACCCTGCGCTCAGGCGATCATCTCCTTTGGGGCGAATACCTGCTTGTCCCATCCCGCCCCATTTGTTATTGCCGGACACCCCCGCCAAACTGCAACCGGTATGATTGAGTGAACCTTGATCATAGTTGGCAGCAAATTTGATATAGCAGCGCAGATAGACTTTGTCCTGCCCTTCAGGACCAAACCAATAGCTTAATCCCGCGCCGGAAGCTTGTCCCCCATTCGCAGGGGCGGTGACCTTGACTATTCCCGGAGGTTCTATTTTGACCCGCCCTTCTTTCAGCCCGCGTATCTCAAAATAATGTTTGAAACTCGCGTCCGTCGCAAAATCGTCTGAAAAAAGAATCTTGCCCGGCTTCTCAAGAGCAGTCAACACGGCTTTATCTTTGCGTGACTCTCTCGTCACAAGTGTGGGATAGGGCGGTTCTTGGAGGATTTTCATTATTGAAATCGTAGATAGTTCCTTTCGAAGACTGCTTTTCCGTGGAAAGGATAGGTGTAGATTCGTGGAATATACTTGAAAGTTAATTAACAAGATCGTGAAAATCTTTCTCGAAACTTTCCAGTGACCCTGCTAAGATGGCTTGACGATGCAACTTGCGCAAAGTCTCCACATCTAACCCTTTTAATTTGGATGTCAACGAACGAGGAGCCCGACCAAACTTGACGCGAAGCGCCTCCAGCAACAACAAACGCGCCTCTTTTGTCGAACCTTGCTCCACACCACGCTGCAAGCCTTCTTTGCGACCCAGGGTCAAGCCTTCTTCTTTCGCCCGACGCTCAAACCAAGGAATCAATTCTATCTCTGGCATCTCACTCGCCACCTCTTCTAACTCCCGCGCTAACAATCGCTCGCCTGCTGACGACAACGACAACAGATAGTTCAACAGCCCCATCAACGAGCGAATGTCCTCCTTATTATACCCCGACTTTAACAATTGACGATACAAAGCTATCACCGCATCCACCCGTAAACGCATAGCCCCCCGCGTCCGCCAATGCTCCAAACACGCCAGCCACACCACCGCAAACGGATTGCGACTCTGCTCCAACTCCGAACGACGAGACTCAAAGTCCTCCAACTTCACCACCAGAAACTCAAACTTCTGACGAGTGCCTAAGAACTCATACTTGTATTCGCTTGGTCGCCAAGT
>JAHCHP010000009.1 GCA_026129765.1 Fimbriimonadia bacterium
ATCCGCCGGTTTGGGTGCTGAATGACTTCGTTGAGGTCCAAATGTAATGGCGCGCGCATAGGTCTCCTCCCAATTCTCAGGCAGGGAAGCCTTTGAGTTTAGGGTTTATTATACCTCAAAATGAACAAAAAAAGGGGCATTCGCAGCGGAATGCCCCGATTAGAGACAGGCGGGAGGAAGGTAAGACTTTTCTATATAATTGCCTTCCTATGTGAGTGTCGGCAAGGCGAGGCATCCGCTGTTCGTTTAGGATAGAGTTTACAGCGCGTGACTCAGAAGGAAGTGAGATTCATTCAACCACGATATAGTCATTTTCATACCGGCTGCGTCTCCTTGCTTCCACTCGCCTATAATTATGCAGGAAAGCAAACGCGTTTTTCCGTGATTTGAATCACACAGCTAAGAAATTTTTTCTAACACTTCTTGGGCAGCACGAATTCCCGATTCCAACGCGCCCTCCATATACCCCATCCAGCGGGTTGCCGTTTCGGTGCCTGCCCAATGAATCCGTCCAACTGGCGCGCGCAATGCATGCCCAAACTGGGTCCAAACTCCTGTCGGGAAATGCGCGCCATAGCAGCCGCGAGTCCATGGCTCTGCGCTCCAGTTCAGCTCGAAAAAAGCCTCCACATGACGCGCCCGCTCTCCCAAATACCGGACTGAACAGTCAATCACCGCTTGCCGACGCTCTTCTTGACTCATGCGCCCGCAGGTTCGCGCTGCCTCGCCTTCTAAGAAACTGAGCAGGATGCCGGGCGTGCCATTTGCGGGCGAGTTATCATAGATGAGACGAACCGGACCGGTGTCGCTGGTCGCCATACCGCTCAGTCCGCGCTCGCGCCAGAATGGCTCCGCGTAGAGGCTCATGCATTTGATCACTGAGCCATGCGGCAGACTTTGCGTCAGCTGGTCACGGTCGGGCGGCATGGGCGGGCTGTAATCGATGCGCCCTGCCAAGGTGGGCGGAATCGCCACTATCGCGCATTTACCGGTGAAGGCTCCGCTGTCGGTGTGAACATGCGCGCGGTCGTTGGTTTGCTCTATCTTGCGGACGGGCGCGTTCAAGCAGAGGCGGTCTCCCAACGGTTCGGAAAGCCCCTGCGCCAGGCTTTGCGCGCCCTGCGCAAAACGATCCTGCTGCGCGCCGCCCTGTGTGCTGATGAGGCTGTCAAAACTGGTGCCGGAATGAATATAGAAGAGGGTATGCAGCAATGAAAATTCGTTCGGTTCCGCCGCGAAGACCGCCTCTGAAAAGAGCGAGACCCCGCGCTTGCCCGCATGGGTGCTCATCGTTTTGGCAGCCCACTGCTCTAAGGTGATAGAATCCCATTCGCGAGCATGAGGCGAATCCCAAGGCGCATGGAGGCTCACTTGCGCCGCCATCGTGTCTAACCGTTTCTGCGCCCGCCCAATATCCAATAGGGCGCGCAAACCAATATTGGGAATCGCGCCTTGATACCGCTTCAGCCGCCCCTGATGAAACACGACATGTTCGCCCTCTTGGTAAGTCGGGAACAGTTCTAAGCCCAGCGCTTTGACCAGGGCGTAAGCGCGGTCTTGGGTCGGTCCCAGCCACTGCCCGCCCAAATCCACCACCACGTCCGGCGCGATCTCTTGGCTGAAAACGCGCCCCCCCACGCGATCCCGCGCCTCCAGCACGATCACTTCCCTGCCTGCGCGAACGATCTCCTGCGCCGCCATCAGCCCCGCCAACCCCGCGCCCACAATCACCACATCCGCTTCTCTGTTCATCCCACTCTTTTAGTTCTCGGACGAACATCGCGTCTCCTGTAGACCGCGTTTACTTTGCTGGCGAAACTGGTTCCCCTTGCGCGTAAGGGGCAGCCCCCTGTGGCTGCCCAGTAAAAGCAGATGCCTCGGCTCCGCTCGGCATGACACAGGCACTGTCACCCTAAGCGTAGCGAATGGGTCTGCTGTTAGAAGAAGCAGATGCCTCGGCTGCGCTCGGCATGACAAAACTGGCGAAACCGGTTCCCCTTGCGAGCAGGGGGGAACCCAACGAAGGGGGTAGTTAAGAGCGCGGATTCCTACGCGAGCGGGAATCACGATAGTTGCAGGATTTTCGTCCGACGGCAAGAAAAGAACCTTATCATTATGAAAATAGGAATCAATCGTTGGACACTGCCAGGAGACTGGGACCTGAAAACCTGCTTTCGTCAAGCCAAAGAAGCCGGTTTCGACTCCATTGAGATCAATATGAACGAGTCGGACGGCTACCTGTCGCCCAAAACGACCGATGCTGAAGCCGCCGACATGCGCAAGCAAGCCGATGAAGTAGGCATCGAGATCAGTTCCGTTTCGACCGGCGTTTATTGGGGGGTTCCCTTCACCCATCCTGACGTTGCGGTTCGAGAGCGCGCTCTGGAATTGGGCAGGAATCAAATTCGTTTGGCGAGGGCGTTGGGATTGGACGCGATCCTGGTGGTTCCCGGCGCGGTCAACAACGATATGCCTTACGATCTCTCCTATGACCGCGCCAAAGAAGCCATGAAAGCGCTGGCAGTGGATGCGGAAAAAGCGAAAGTGCGTGTGGGGGTCGAGAACGTATGGAATAAGTTCCTGCTCAGTCCGCTGGAGATGGCGCGCTTTCTGGATGAAGTCGGTAGCGAATGGGTCAACGCCTATTTTGACGCGGGGAACGTGCTGGTTTATGGCTTTCCTGACCAGTGGATCCGCATCTTGAACAAGCGGATTGGGCGCGTTCATGTGAAAGACTTCCGAAACAACATCGGCAACATTCAGGGGTTCGCCAATCCGCTGCAAGGCGACCTGCCCTGGCACCGGGTCAAAGCCGCGTTGCAAGATATTGGTTATGACGGTTATATCACCGCCGAAGTGGAGGGCTATCGCGTGCTGCCCGAACTGGGTTTGAGGCACATTGCCGACTGTTTGCGGGCGATTTTTGTTTGAAAGGTCGAGAGTAGAAAACCCCCTCCGTGAGGTTCCCCCTGCAAGCAAGGGGAACCGGTTTCGCCGAAAAAGCAGACCCATTCGCTCCGCTCAGGGTGACAGCGATTGTGTCATGCCGAGCGAAGCCGAGGTATCTGCTTTTCAAAAACATTACCCCCTCCGTGAGGTTCCCCCTGCAAGCAAGGGGAACCATTTCCGCCGAAGAAGCAGAACCGCTCGCTACGCTTAGGGTGTCAACAGGGCTGATACTTTAACCGACTTCGACGACTGCGCTTGGCGGGGGCGTTTCCGCTTTGACATGTCCGTTGATGTGGGTTTCAAACGCCTCTAACGATTGCAGGTGGGTCAAAAGCAGGGAGCGGGTTTCCATAATCAGCGCGTTGCGTTTCGCTTGCAGCGTTTCGATTTCCGAAGCCAAATGCGCGATGTTCTGGCGCGCGGTGGTTTCCATCTGTTCGGCTTGGCGTTTTGCTTCCGTTAAAATCAGTTCGGCTTCTTTGTGCGCATTATGCCGCGTTTCATCCGCGCTTTTCTGAGCCAGCAGCAACGCCTCTTTTAACGTGCCTTCCAGCGCGCGAAACCGTTCCGCTTCTTCACGCAACCCCAACAGTTCTTCTGTCAGTTGGTGATTTTCGGTCAGCGCATGTTCGTAATAGATCGCGATCTCCTGCAAAAATGCCCTGACCACGACCGGGTCATAACCGCGCATCCGCTTAGGGAACTGTTTGGTCTCCATTTCGAGAACCGTCATCCGTTTCGTTTTCTCGTTCATCGTATACTCATTAGAATGCCGCGTAGGAGATGAATCAAAATTAGCGCGACCAGAGGCGACAGGTCTAATCCCATCCCCCCAATGGACATGCCCCGCATTGCCCGATTCAACACATTGCGAATAGGGCTTAACACGCCATCTGCGATTTTTCGGATCGCTTGGATTACGGGATTATACCAAGGAACGCGCCCGCCCGCCAACGAAATCCACGATAGCACGACCTCTACCAAAATACAGATCGTGAGCAAATTCAACAAAATGATAAAGATATCGACAGGCGTTTCCAACCGCCAACTCACGTGCCAGTTCCTCCCTGCGCTTTCTTACGCACCCGTTCCAGATTCACTTTAGAGGCAGCATCATTGGGAAAACGGCGCACCGTCTGCTCCCACATTTTGATGCTTTTTTCGGTTTCGCCCATGCGCTCGTAGGTATGCGCCAAGGTCTTAAAGACAATCACGGGCGCGTTCTTGAAAGTGATCGCTTTCTCCAAATAGCGCGTGGCTTGCGGATAATTTCCTTTTTGGAACTGCCAAAAGCCAGCATCGAGATAGAGGTCAAATTCATTGGGGTTCTCCGCGATTCCTCGGTCATAGACCTGGAAAGCGCGTTTCGATTGCCCGTAGCTATCCAAGATATAACCTAAATTGGAGAAAGTTTCGACGTTCTTGGGGTTCACTTCCGCCAACACGAACAGCATCCGCATGAGGTGGTAATGAAAGCCGTCGTGCCAGTAATGATCGCCAATGACCACCATCCGGTACTCTGCCCGTTTCCAAAGAACATCCATCTTCTTTTGGGTCGCGGCAGGCACAGAGGACTGCGCGTAAAGCGCGCTTGTGAGCAACAAACCGCAGAGCGTTAGAAAAGATTTTTTCATGGCATTTATCCGCCTTATCGTTAAGTATACCACAAAATATTGTGGCTTTCAAGCCCCGGTTGCGCAGGGTACCCTGCATTTCTGGATAAATTTTCGGACAAACAGGGGTATCATCGCTCTGGGTCTGATTCGCCCATTGATCAAGAACTTGAAGCCACCCTCAGGCGCGCTTCACAACCCGATAAACAACCCTCGCAGCCGTGACACGCTTTTATGCCCTCGTTGTAGTGTATTCTACTCAGAGCCTCGTCGAAAGCAAACAGGCGAGTACCGTCATTCCCATCCCCATTCTCAGATGCCTAATATCTGCTCTGTCCGGCTGACAAGCGGGCAGACTCTGCTCAGCCTGTCACCCTGAGCGGAGCGAATGGGTCTGCTGTTAGAAAAGCAGATACCTCGGCTGCGCTCGGCATGACACTGCAGTTGTCACCCTGAGCGTAGAGAATGGGTCTGCTTTTTCGGCGAAGACGTAGCTCCACCCTTCAAACTTGGACTAAAATCATATTGCTTCGTTTTCATTTCAGATTCTTAACATCAGCCTCCAACAGATAAAAGCGCGATTGCGGTGGATGCAACTTGGCTTGTTCCCTTAGTAAGCTTTCAGTTTCTAAAAATTCTAAAAATTTTAGAAAAATCGGAAGGAATATGATTGAATCCTCAGGAACATAGCAATTAACCGAGAACTTGTTTGAAAACTTGTTTAGTTCAGGAGAATGCACTGTTTTTTATCCGAACTTTTTCACTAATCAGATGATAGGTTTCCAAGCGATCTTCGGTACGGTACATACAAACAATAGGAATACGCCAAACAGTAATCCTACGACCCCTAAAAAGGAGGGACATAAAATGAAGTATCGATGGTTTTGGGGCATAGTCCTTATTATTGTGATGGTTGCGCGAGTACAAGCGCAGATTAACGTGCCTTCGGACGGTTCCGATGGAGCACTCAACGTGAATAGCAGCACAATGATCAACCTGGGCAATGCAACAACCGCTGCCTGGAATACGCCCGGAAATGGTAACGGCGTTTATGACCCCAACAAGTGGGCGGTCGTGTTCAAATACAGCTCCGTGAACATTAACGGAAACCTGAGATTCTTGAACCACCCCTCTGGCGCGCCGGTCGTTTGGCTTGTGCAAGGTGATGTCATGATAACGACAGGCAACAACCTATATCTTTTGGAAACAGCACCGGATGTTTTAGATTCATTTTCATTCGTAAAACCAGGACCTGGCGGATTTCGTGGTGGGCGTCCCAGAACAAACATCGTGAGCCCGGGAGGCTCCGCAGGATTGGGCCCCGGGGGAGGCGCTTATCCATCAGAGCTTGGAGGAAATGCGGGCTACGCAGCACAAGGAATAGGTACAGGTGGAGGTACAGCCTACGGAAACCCGCAAATCGTGCCTTTAATCGGCGGCAGCGGAGGAGCAGGAAGCAATAGCAATCCAGGTGTCATCGGCGGTGCCGGAGGAGGCGCCATCCTGATTGTCGCAAGCGGACGAATCGTTGTAAACGGCACCATCAATGCTGATGCACAGGGATATAGCAGTTCATGGGGAGGCGGGGGGAGCGGAGGCTCTGTGCGCCTCATTGCAGATAGATTGGAAGGCACAGGAATCATCTCAGCAAATGGTGGATTCAATCGTTCCTTTGGCAACTACGGCAGCCTTGGACGCATCCGCATAGAGGTGAACCATGCAACCTATACTGGGAGTGTCTCCGGCTCACTCGCCACGGCTCCCCCTGGCAACCCGCCTTTGATCTGGCCGCCCGCCAACGCGCCGAGTGTGCAAATCACTCAAATTGCCGAACAGAATGTGCCAACCGACCCTTCCGCGCGATATGATCAACCTGACATGACCGCCGCCACCAGTGGGCAAACAACCGTCAGAATAAATGCGCAAAACGTGCCGGGCAACTGGACGGTTCAACTGCGCATTGTCCGCTTCGCAGGTAATGATTTCACCATCAATGCCACGCGCATCAGCGGAGATGATACAAGCTCGGTGTGGGAAGCTTCATTGGTCTTACCACCCGGTATGTTGACGTTGCAAGTGCGCGCCTTTGCGCCGTAAGAAAGGAGAATGACCATGAAACGATGGCTGTTTTGCCTGATGATTGGCGGAGTGGTGATACCGCTCACGGGCGCATCCACTTTTGACGGCTGGATACAACAAGAGCGTCTCTTCGGAAACCCCTTCTTTAGAACGCTCACAAGTGGAGGCGATTTCTCCACTGCCGGGGGAATGACGTTCGACGACGCGATCTCACGAGAAGTCACACTGATGCATACGCCGTTGAGTGTACCGGAGATGCCCGTGTTCACAAACACCATCTCCCGCGATGTTTCTATGGCGAACACTCCGACAGCGCCGCCGGAGATGCCCGTGTTCACAAACACTATCTCCCGCAACATTGCCCTGCATCACGTCCCGGTGAATACACCCGGTGAGATTATCCCGCCTACCGACTCCATCACTAAGACCTACACTTTCTTGAACCCTTGTCCAGATTTTGACGAAAACGGAGTTATCGATGATGGTGATCTGTTAAGAGTCCTGCTGGTGTTTGGTGAACAAGGGATTGGTATCTTGGAAGATGTGAACTTCGATGGGATCGTGGACGATTACGACCTCTTGATTATATTGTATCTCTTCGGGAGTTCTTGCGCTCCTTAACTCGTCTACTTAGCGAAACGAAGCTTAAGGCTTCAAACAAAATCTGTTTGATGTCCTTCCTCTTTTATTCGGAGGAAGGACATCAAACTCTTGCTCACCTTTTAGCAGGGAATTTCATCGCTCAATGGAAATATAAAGCGTGACCCTATATTGATTTATGGAGGAGGCGTACCATGGACGAACCTGTAAAGCGCTCCGAAGTTCAAGAACGCGAATATACGCAAGCGGTTCTTTTAGGGATTGTCGGTATTTTATGTTTGGGCGGGACCTTTATCTTTTGGAAGTATGGCGGCATGTTCACTTCGCTTGCCTTCATCTTTGGGCTGGCGTGGTTGGGCTTGTGGGGTTTTGCCGGATGGCGGCTCTATCAACTCCGCTCGCTGGAGTCGCATGCTATCACCTGCCCCTTTTGCAACCAAGAGACCGCTTTTCTCTCTTCCCCCACTTCCGATTTCACTTGTGAACATTGCCTGAAGCGCGTGCCGATGGAGAATGGGCGGGTACTGGAGGTAGTGGCGGTAAAATGTCCTCACTGTGGTTCCTTAGAGCAGGTCTCTGCGCGCGCCAGCGTCGCGATTTGCGAACAGTGTAACCGCGAAATCATGATTACCCGTGTGGCTCGGTCGGATGTTTCTCCTTTAGCTCATACGCCTTTAGCGCAGGATGACCCCACCCCCTATGAACTGCTGCTGATCCATCCGGGCAAACATCAAGAGGATGTAATTCATCTGTTGCAATCGCTGCTTACGCTAAATCGACCGGACGTGAAGAAGATTTTAGATTCGCTCCCCACCGTGATTTTGACCAACCTGCCGCGACGGAAAGGCGAAGGCTTAATGCGTCAATTCACCGACCTCGGCGCGCAGGTCGATCTCAGACCGATTGACAACGAGAACCGTGTTCCCAGCCCGTGGGTTTGAGCAGTCAACTCACACAAAAATAGTACGCGCGCACCATGTCCCCCGAATGAATTCGGGGTCTATTACGACAAAGCCCGTTAAAACGGGCTAATGAGCGCACTTGAATATTGGGTGATCTGATAAGAGTAATGAATGCGAATCCGAAGGTTTTCTGGAAAACATATTACCATTTGATCTGGCGAACAAAAAACAGTGAACCACTGTTGTCCAGAGAAGTTAAAACACATATTTTGAGTTACATTCGAGTTAAATGTCAAGAACTCGAGTGTGCTGTTATCGCCTTAAATGCGATGGAGGATCATGTGCATTTATTGATAAGCATTCCACCAAAATGGTCAGTATCGGAAGTGATAAAAAGAATCAAAGGTGGAAGTTCCCACCATATCAATCATGAATCATCTCTCACAAGTGGAGTAGAGTGGCAGCGAGGCTACGGAGTTCTAACCATTAGTTCAAGCCATATTGCAAAGGTACAGGGTTATGTTGAACGACAAGAAGCACATCACCAACACCAGAAATTGATCGCTTCACTCGAGCGTACAGAAGAAGAACATGAAAACACCTGATGTGCAGTAGGACAAACAGTTCGCCTAAAATTTAGCCTGCTGACGTAGGCTGCGTGCAATGAGACCCCGAATTTATTCGGGGGATAGAACAATCGATTGACAACGAGAACCGTGTTCCCAGCCCGTGGGTTTGAAGGAAACAACGGTTTACTATCACAATAAAATCGACTGCGGATCGAATTGAGATTTTATTCTTTGAGTCAATGCGCGGGAGTGGGCGTCCGGTTTCCAGGGCGCGATATGATGGAACGGTTCCCGCGCGCGCAGGGTCAGCCAGCGAGGAGCATGGGCAAACGCATAATCGGCTAAGCGGTGCGCATGCGCCTCCTCCCACGCCATCGCATGCAAGATGCCGCTGCCCGCATGGGCGTACAAGATGCCTGTTCCTTCCAAAGTATCCATCCAGGCGGCTGTATCGGAACTCTTGAGTGAAAGACGCAAATGCAATAGAGGATCGCCTAAAACCGGCATATCCTGCAGAAGCATCTCCACCTCCTCTGGCATGGGTTGAAGGGCATAACCGCGTTCTTTCAGGTGGTTCGTCTGCCATCGAACCGCCTCCTCAAACCCCGAAAAGCGCGCTAATATCGTTATCTTGGCGGGTAGCCCCCCTCGCGCCGCGCAATCCGGGTTGAGAAGGTCCAGCGAATCGGGCAAAATCGCCATTGCCATCCATTCGCTCAGCGCAGCCTCTGCCAAATCATAATGATCTACCGTCATACCCCATAGCTCGCTCCGTTCGGGCAAAGGCGCAACCTTCAAGGTAACCTCTGTAATAATGCCCAAGGTTCCGCGCGAACCGCAGAACAGACGATGAATGTCGAAGCCGGCCACGCTTTTCACCACTTTCGCGCCGCTCTTGAACGCCGTGCCGTCGCCCCGAACCGCGCGCATAGCCAAAAGGCGGTCTCGCGGAACGCCATGCCCAAACCGCCAAGAACCGCTGCGCGCGCTGGCGATGATACCCCCCAAAGTGGATCGTTCAGGCTGGGGCGGGTTCCATGGTAAGGTTTGTTGATACTCGCTTAAGACCGCTTGCAATGTCTGCAGGTTCATGCCCGCCTGCGCTGTGACCACCAAATCGGCAGGCTGGTAATCTAAAATCGCGTCCATGCGGTTCATGCAGAGCGCCCAGTCGTAGCGGTCCACCGCGCTGCGCCCCACCTGCGCCTCCGTGCCGCCCCCCCAAACCACCACTGGCGCCTTGCAGCCGTTCGCCTGCTCCAGCAGCGCGCTGATCTCCTCTTCCGATTGGGGAGCGACACCGATTTTGGGCGAACGCTCGGCGATTGCCAATGGTTCCGTTTGAGAGATAACCCCTTCTGAACCGACAATCGCGCTCAAACCTTGGCAAAAGCTATCCACCGTCGTCCTTACCTCCCAACGACTCCGCCAACAGCCGGTGGAAATGATGCGTTCCCTGCTCTCTCAAAGGCGAATAACGCCCGCGATCATAAAATCGCGATTGGATCCCGCGCTGGGTCGCTTCCACCACCACCTCATCCTCACGCTCCACCCGGTCCAACGCCGCGCCTGCGCCCGCGCCAATGCGGTCCGCGCGCCACACATAACTCAGGAACGAAACGCGGGTCAATGCATGCGACAACGGCTTCACGACATTGATCGAAAGCCCCCACGGGTAGAAGTTGAACATCAGGTTCGGATAGAGCCAATAGTAGTACGCGCCCACCCGCTCGCCATAATCGGGAGAATCGGAGGGCAGCTCAAAACATTCTTCGCCCTCTTTCGCGATACCTAATTGCAGATTGCACCACGGGTAAAGTTCCGTTCGGTAGTTTCCATAATCCAGGGTTTCATTCAAGCCCGCATGAATAAACGGGATATGAAACCCCTCCAAATAGTTGTCACAATAGAGCGCCCAATTCGCTTTGATGAGGTAGTCGCGGGAACGAGAGGGCTCAAATTTGAATTCATGCAGCGGCAGCCAACCAACCCGCTCTTTCATAGGCGCAAGAAATTCTTCCAAAGAGCAGACCGGGTCCAAAGAAGCGAACAGCAGCGGTCCCCATTCGCCAAACGGAATGGCAGGTAGATCATCTTTTTCACATGGAAACCCCTCCACCCCTTCAAACTCCGGCATATGTTGAAACTTGCCGTCCAAACCGAAACGACGCCCGTGATAGCGACATCGCAAAAAACGTTCATTTCCCGGTGTTTCGATCACCAAGTTGCCTCGATGGGTACAGACATTAGACATGCAGCGAACCACATCCTTCGTGTCGCGAGTCAACAACAATGGCTCATCCAAACAGCCCTCCAGCAGGGTGAGCGGATGGAGTTGTCCCGGCACTTTCACAAGCTCGATATCTCCCACAAACTGCCATGATTTGGCAAAGACTTGGGAACGGCAAACATCATACACCGCCGGGTCCGCATAAAACCGCGCGGGCAGAGTCCATGCCTTTCGGATGTCTTTGTGAATAGTAAATTGGAATGGACGATTTGCGCTCATAGGGGATAGAATACCCGTTTTTTGCGCTCGAAACTTGACGAAGCATGCCACAATTTAGACGACATGAGAAGACAAAAAACGCTGTTTGGCATCCTGTTTCTTGTGATTTTAATTGGCGCGCTCGCGCTGATTCGCTCTCAACCGTGGGGGCGGGTCGACCTGCGCTTTCTCAAGCCAGACTCATCAGGTTGGATCGCCTGTATCAAAGTCAACGAAAACGAGCACGGCGACTTAAGCGTGATCAAGCCGGATGGCAGCGAAATTCTGATTACCAACGACGAGGCAAACGACCTCGCGCCCGCCTGGTCGCCGGACGGCAAAAAAATCGTCTTCTCGTCCAATCGCGTGGATAATGTGTACCAGTTGTTCACGGTAGACCCCGACGGCGCAGGCATCAGCCAGTTGACTCAAGGCAGCGGCGCGAAGCTGGAGCCAGCCTACGATATCGATGGCAAACACATTCTTTATATCGCGCAAGGCATTGTGACCGAAATCGATGCGAAAGGAATCCACGCCGAGCAGTTAGTGCCACCTCCCCATCTCCTAAAACAGATGCAAGAACAGATGGGACAGCTCTCTTTCCGGTATGCCCGGCGCGCTCCCACCGAGCACCGGCTGATTGGCGCAGCGCAGCGCGTGGATACCGGCGAATTAGCGATTTTCCATTACATCCATCCTGACTATCAACAAGAGACACCGCCCGTCACCCTGCTGGAAGCCGTACGGGTCGATATCGATTGGTCGAAAAACAGTTCGGAAATGGTCTTAGCGGCGGCTGGAGCAGTCCTTCCTGATCCTCAGACCAATCAGCCGCGCAAAGTCAGCATGCTTGCCATTATCGATTTCACCGAAAATGTGACGCAGCCCGCGCTCGCGCCGCCCCTGTGGGGTTCACAAGATAATTCTGAGGCAGCAATCCAACCGGTTTGGTCACCCGATGGCACACGGATCGCCTATGTGCGATGTGAATTCGAGAAAGGCGGCGCGCTGAAACGGACCGGTTTAATGGTTATCGCGTCCGATGGAGGGTCGCCCACCGAGTTGATAGATGGCGAGGCATGGGATCCGTCATGGTCTCCCGACGGCAAACAAATTGTGTTCAGCCTCGGTCCAGAGGGCAACCGCCAACTCTATACGGTTACATTAGAAGGCGAACAGAAGCAACTGACACAATCTGGCGACTATATCCGTCCGCGCTTCTCACCCAAATGAGACCTGTATAGGAGCCGACTACGGAGTCCATTTGATCAAATTCGCGCCTTTATAATAGGCTTTCAATATTTCATCATAGGTCTGCCCAGAAAGGGCGCGTCCTTGCGCCCCCCATTGGCATAACCCAACTCCATGCCCCGCGCCCTGCCCATGCAACTGCCAGCCTTCGGGAATCGCTTCCAAAGTAAACATCAAACTTCTCAGCCGGGTGGTTCCTAACTTCACGCGCAACTCCGCGCCGGTCAACCGTTCCTCGCCCTTTTTCCCTTTGATACGAACGCGGGTCACCTGCCCTGCCGTGGCGCGCTCCAAAACAGCAACCTCTTGAGCTTCGCCTGCCTTGGGAAACAACTTTTGAACCGCCTCTTTCGTCAGCGTCAAACTCCAACGCCGGTTGGGATTGCCCGCGCAATAAGACTCCCCGCTCAGCGTCCAATCGGGCGCGCCTGTCAAGTAAGCCACCGGAGACCTGCCCATCCCAGCCACAGCATTAGACGCGGTATGCCCGCCGCAGTCCGAACTATAGACCGCCTCGATAACCCTGCCTTCATACACCAAAACCTCGTTAAGAGTCTGTTCCACAGCCTGTGTCGTAGATGCTTTTTCAGAGCGCGCGCCGATATAAACTTGGCAATGTTCGCCATCGCACAGATCATAACCCTGCTCGCGATGACGGTTGAGACGCCGCAAAGTGTAGGAACGCGCCGCGACGACCTGCGCTTTCAGTGCTTCGGGATGAAAAGTGGAAGGAATCTCGGCGGGCAGCGCAGACTTGAGGTAATCATCCAGCCGGACCCAGTTCACAGTAGTGAGGGACTCTTTGACTCGTGTCCATTCCAACGAACCACGATAAGGTCGCATGCTCTGCGCGTTCACGCCCGCCTCTAACAGCACATTCCCCACAGGCTCCAGCGTCAACCGCTTGGAGAGAATCGCGCTGCTTGTTTCGCCTGTCTCGGCAGGTTCTGCTTTCAGTTGATCCTTGGAGACCGAAACTTTCCATAGGCGGTTCTCGGAAACCATCCCCAACGCCTTCCCCGTTTCCGGGTCCACAAACCGCATGCCGCCCTGAGTTGCCCGAATAAAAATTGTTTTGCCTGCCGCCTGCCGTTCCAATCCCACACGGATCACATAGTATTGGTCGACAGACCCCGAAAACATCATTGCCCAAAGCAGCCCTATTCCTATCAAAGCGCGCATCATCGATACTTTCGACGCGGGAACCCTGCGCTCCTTTACTTGCGCCTTAAAAATGAGGTACAATATAGTTCCTGTTGCCGGGTCGTCTAACGGCAGGACGCTGGTCTCTGGAACCAGTAGTGGTGGTTCGAATCCACCCCTGGCAGCCATAACATCTTTGCGCGAGGTCAAATCCGATGCGTAGACCGCCTCGCAATCCCCTGTTCCCTGCCTCAACAGACAACGCAGGACACAAGACTCGTGTCTGGGACTCCTGGATAGACCAGTACCTGCACTCGCTCAAGGCGCGCCAGTGTAGCCCCAGCCATATCGTCTCTGCACGGTATCGGCTCGCCCACTTTGTCCGATACTGCCTTGACAACTCACTGCAAGTAGACACTCTCCAGCGCAGCGATTGCATTGCGTTTTTGGCGTCGCTCCAAGACAGCACGCTGGCGCAGTGGACGATACGCGGCATTGCGGTCCAGACGCGCCAATTCCTGCGCTGGCTCGCGGAGGAGGGCGCTTGCGCGGATGACCTCCTCCGCTCACGCGACTTGCCACGCCCCGCCTTGCCTGACCCGCAACCGCTCACAGTGGAGCAAGTGCGCGCGATCCTTGCCGCGCTGGACGGACCGAGCTGGATCGACCGGCGCGACTACGCCATCGTGCTTGTGCTGCTGGAGACAGGTTGCAGGCGGGGGGAGCTGCTGCAACTGACGGCTTCGGTGGTCGACAGCGGGCGGGCAACAGTGACCGCAAAGGGGGGCGGCACGCTGACGCTGCACTTGAGTAGCCGCACGAGGCGCGCGATCCGTCAGTATCTCCGCGCTCTGCGAGAGCAAACAGGGATACGACCGGGTACGGAGGGTGCGCTCTGGCTCAGCGCAAAGCGGTCAGCACTAACGCGGGAGGGGGTCCTCAAGTTGTTTCGGCGGCTGCAGCCGGTTGCGGGTGAGCGGGTTTGGTGTCATCGATTCCGAGCGACTTGCATCTCCTGGCGACTGGGGGACGGTGCGGACAGCGAGTTAGTACGCGAGCTTGTCGGACATCGCAGCCACGACGTCATCCGGCACTACCTCAAGTATTCGGAGTCCGACAAGCGCAAACTGTTGGAGGACACATCGCCGCTCAAGCGGCTGGGGTAAACTATAGATGACCACGCAATCGGTTCGCGGGTCCGGGGCAGGTAGTCTCTGCTGCCTGCCCTACTCAAGCAACATCTTGAGTAGGGCGAGTGCCTCTTTTTCCATCTTGGCTACTGACTTGACGGGCAGTCCCATTTTCCGCGCCGTCTCGCGCACAGTGCAATCGTCAAAGTAGCGCAATCGCACCACCTCCCGCTGACTTGGCTCCAGTCGCTCAATCGCGAGCAGTACATCTATGCGCTGCTCGCTAAGCAAACTCCACGCCGTCAACGCTCGATGCCGACACAATGGACCCGCCAGCGCGATAAAGCAGCTGGAGACGCCAGCCCCCGGAGTTGATGACATACTCATCGACCGCGATTGCGGTCTCGTCTGCCGTATCAACCGCAACAAATTCGGACTGGATTGTGTTACCCATCACGTCGAGTATTTTACCCCTAACTTTGCCGTCTCTGACGCCATAACAACAGACCCGTCCGTCCCTCGTGATACACATCGTTGGGTACTCCCAGTTGCTCGCAATCGTTATTGGCATAGCCCAATCCCTCCCTTCGCTGTTGGACGCGCTCAGCATGACCGCGCTTGACTCCTCGCATAGGAGCCACAGCGTCGGCTGCCGCGCCGTCTTGTCCCAGCGGATGCATGGACGGCTCCCTGCCAGAGCCGTGTCTATATCTGACCAAGTCCTGGGGTCGACCTGCTCTGCGACCCCGACCCAGATCGTGCCGGCATCCACAAATGCACGCGCATGTCTTTGTGACGCGCTCACATCGTACGAGAGCCACTGCCCTTTTTTGCCGTCCCCGCTGCTGACCACAGAGGACACGCCATGATAAGGCGTCAGTCGACCAACATCCCCTGCCTCATTCTGAGTCCAGTGCCAGCGAGGGCTATTGACTGGTGTAGAGTCCCACTCCGTTATAACCTCGTCATTGCTGACATCGCTGGCATGGCTCGTTATGCGCCAGCGACCAAAACTCGGCTCTAAGGTTGTCAAGCGCGACCGACTCGCCTCAGCCCCACCGCCGTCAAACTCCACGCGGTCCAGGTGCAAAGCAGACTCCGGGTTAATCCCGCGCTGTAAGGGCGTGGAACGAGCATAACTAACCTGCACCCATTCCCCAGCGGGGTCAATCTCACTGCTGGGTAATCGCTCCTTGAGCGGCAGACAGGCAAGGGGTGGTACTTCCGCGACCGCGTTGACGAGCCACACGCGGACCGCGTTGGCAATGGCAGCCGACTCTTGGTCCACTGCGTTCCACGCCAGCGCGTAAGTATCCTCCGTCGCGTCTGCGCGGTTGCTTAACTCCATACTGTCGTACAGATCGCTCAGCTGATCATCCAGCCCGGATGATGCAGGTATTGCATGCAAGACGACACGATAAGAGCAGAGCGCGTCCAACAAAGACGCGCGTTCGTGTGCCGCGCGCACCGCGGGCGTGTCGCGCAAAGCGCTGCCGTCCCACCAATCCCACACCCCATGTCTGATCCCGCATCCGGTCTCCCATAACACCGCGGTGTTATGGGCTGTCTCCGTAACGGCTTTTACTGGCTCATGGTCGCGCAGCCAAACGGGATACTCGATGATGACATCGCTGCTGGTGCTGCTCAACGTGATGTCATAGACCAGCGTTGCGCCGTTGCCGGACAGCAGCATGCTCCACAGTGCCGCGCGCTCCGGGTCAGCGAGTGTATCGCTGCTCACGCCATGCGACTGCAGATCGGTCCCTGTCTCGGAGTAGCCCACAAGTAATGCTTGCCAGTGCCGCGCCCAGGAGCCAGCATACACACTCTCCTGTATCGGCGTGAGTGAGACTATACCGGTCTCAGTCGCTATCTGCATTGAGTCGCCGTCGTTGCTGTCGATCCGGACGGTAATGCTCTCAATCGTGTCGCCTGACCAATACAAGTCCACGCGGTTAGCGATGTGCGGGTACTGATATGGCTCAGAGTCAAACCGACCTAAGTCCAGTTGCACAACGAGCGAGGTGCTGCTCGGTGTAATCGTCAGACCGGACGCGCCATAGATTGTTGTCCCGTCCGATACACTCCAGGCGTCCTCGCTGTCAGCTGTATAGGTCGCCGAGCCAACTGGCTCCCATAGCTCAGCAGCAAAGCGCAAGATGCCTATCCAACTCGTCAGCACCCCATCAGAGTCGTATATCGACGCGTCGATCCATGCTGCGTTAGCCGGACAACTCAATAGTGGCGGGTCGATCAGCGTGTTGCGCCGCGCAAGCGAGGGGCTGACCCCCTCGCGCGTCAGGTACTGATGATGATGGGGTATCCAGTAGTCCGAGCTTGGTGCCTTGGTCAGCGGGAGACCGAGCGTCCACTCCGGCTCCGAATCGCCCGGATAGTCGTAGTAGAGACGCCAGTGTGGATGCACATAACTGTTATGGTAGCGGATCGCGTCGACCTCGGTGTGACCATACACATCGTCATACAGTGAGACAATTGGGTACTCCATAACTCTTAGCGTCCCCTTTCCAACATCAGCAAGACAGAGATCGGTCGGCTCGAAGTCGCCCGAAAAGGTCAGGCTGCTCTCGCCGACATAAGACTTGAGCTTGTAGATACTGTGCGGGACAGGCGTGTTGGCAAACCTTGCGAGCATGTAATCGCTGCTCTCGTTATCGATGATCGCGCGCGACTCTAACGCGCCGGCGTACTGCACATGCTCCGTCTGCTCCATGTCGATAGAGCAATCGGGATGGGGCGGATCGAGGACTCGAAACGCATCGAGCGTCTCTCTGTGAGTCACGAGCGGGAAAACGAGAGAGTGCCACAACGCAAGATAATCGTCATTGCGGTCAATACGCTTGGGCAAGTTGGGCGTTAAGATGACACGCGAGACCCGCAAGTCGCGGAAAAATACGCAATAGCTACGATAGCTGTCGCTATGTCTCCCGGTCGCTGTCCGCTGGTACAAGTAATACTGCACTTGCGCATCGCTACAGTCGTTGACCGTCAAGATCGGGTCGGTAGGCACAACACCAGAACAGTCGTTGACCAAGTCGAAGGAGTGGATACTGAGCAATGCCGGCAGTGCTTGCCAGCCGTCGCCCACATCGAAGTCCCAGCCTCCTGAGGTCCGCAAGTCATGAGCGGGGCTCGTGCTATCACTGTTGCCGGACGGCAATGTATCTGGGATACACAGCCAGCCGTCGGACGTAATGAGCGATATATCCGACGTAGGGTCATACGGCTGGCAAGCACTCGCCACTAGCTCAGGACAGATGCCGAGCAAAGGTAAACCGGCGGGAGTCCGCCATGTGCCAGACACATCGAATCCATCAAAGAGCGTCTCACTGCCACCGTCAATTGTGAGACCGACCTCCCCACAGACGACACGCCACTGCTGTGTATCGCGCTGGTGGTACAGAGCCACATCATAATAGACCAACTCCACAGTTGTTGTAGTCTCAAAGTCGTGCGTGGCATGGTGATAAGTGACCAGCCCCCCATCGCCTAAGCCAATTACACGTATCTTGCGCTTAAGCCTCGGCTCGATGTTGTTGACGTGAGCCAATACTTCGATAAGGATGTCCAGCTGCGCTGTGCTGGTACTCAGCCCTCGGACGCAGGAGAGGAGGGCTGAGTATAGACCGATGGCGGCGTCTGGAGTAGAGACCAAGTCTTGAGTGCAGCGGTATCGCAGCCGGTCAAAGTGATACAAGCGACCTGCCTGCATTACTCCTCCTCCGGCTCCACCCAGTCGGCGATGCGCTCGGCATGATAACGCGCAGAGCGTCGTATCATGCCGAGCGCGTCATGCTCAACGCGGAAAGAGACATCAAGCCGCTTGATGCGGTAGTCGCCTTTGCGATAGACTCGCACGACATCCCCGCGCCAAAGCGGTACGCCATCCTCATGCAGGAGCAACTCACAGTCCCAGTCCGCGACTGTGCGGCGCGAGGTCAATCGTGGCACAAGGAGCGCGATAACGTCCTCTGCGACCGCGGTCGACGTTATCATCGGGTTGACCAGACCGTAAGGTACAAACTCGCCCAGCCAGTTGTCGGGTCTATCGCCCGCAGCAAGAGTCGGGTCCGCGCTGGGAAAATCGACATAACGCGCCTGCACTGGCTTTTGCGTGCGCGGGTCCCAGCCCGTGACTGTAATCTCATTGCACTCAGGAGGCAGTGTCTGCTCCCGGAAGGAGCGCAGCCAGAGAGCCGGGTCATCGCCCGGCTCGCCATCTCTGACTGCATCTGCGTAAGACAAGTAGCGCGTTAGCGCTGGAGTTGTCCCCAGCGGGTGCGGGCTGACAAGCCGCAGGACGCGACCCGTCACGGTCGGGACAAAGCCAATCTCCCAGTTAGGCGCAAACGTCTCCCGGAGCCGCTTGATCCACTCCCCCGCGGTATCGCCTACTTCCGGGATCACCGCCCATTCGCCCCGTGACGAGTCCGCGATAGTCGGCAAGTTGTAGCCCGTCAGCTCCAGGTCAAGGTCTGCCGCCTCAAAGCCCGCGAGGGTCGCAAGCAGCGCGATGGCGTCGCTTACATCCATGCCGTCCAGCGGCACAGGCTCGCGTATCTGGTAAGCGTCCAATACGCGCCAGAGGTCATCACACTCCAGCGTAATCCGCTCGATCTGCTCATGCCACGCCTCGGTCTTGACCGGCTTGCGAGTGCGCCCCCAGAAAGCCGGTACGCCGTCAATCTCGACCTTGACCGGGCGGTTATCTACTCGCGCTAACGCAGGCGCGAGTGTCTGCACAGTGTCCGGCTGCTTGAGTACGCAAGTGTATTGCACCGAGTCGGGTGACTCTCCGACACTCAAGTCGTGCTGTACGATATAGTCGCTAAGCTCGACCGGCTCGTCTGGCGTACTCCCTCGCACAGCGTCCAAGAGACTGGCAGCGCCATAAACATAATGCGTGCTGTTAAAGTCGCCAGTCAAGTTGATCCGGACCCGCGCCGTGTCCAGTAATCCGTCCGCCTCAAAAGCCGTCGTCCCATCGCACTCCATTAAGTCCCCGGCAATGGACTGCAAGCCATAGCCGGGTGCGTCGGCGTATATAATCGTGCTGTGGGTCACGCCCGCTGTCGGCGCGAAGCGCAAGTCTCGGCATGCGCTGACCGCATAGCCCTCATCGCGGTACTTAAGCGGCGCAAACTGGTACGTTGCTTGACCGTACGGCACGCGAGTCCAAAACGGACCTGCGCCCGTAATGTCGGGGTCTGGGTCATCTGGGGAGAGGTCATCAAAGACATGCTCGAAGCCGCCGCCAGCATTGCTCACTACGACCAGCGACCGCCTGCGGCACGGGATGAGCAAGACGACCACATCGCGCATGGCTTGCGTCTCGTAAGGCGTCTCCCCGGATCCATCGCGGTCGCCTGCCAACGTGTGCGTCGCAAGGTAATTATCCCCGCGCCAGACATCTACTTGTCCCGTCGACCAGAAACGCAGGCTAACATCTTCGCTGGGCGCGACCCAGCCGCACTCTATCTGGACCCACGCATCCGGTCCATAGTTGTATGCCAGCCACGTCAAGTAGAAGGGTCGATTTTTTGGGTAGCTCGCGCTGGTCGTGATCAACCGGTCCGCATGCAGGTCCGCAAGCCCGACCGAGTGCAGATAGTAGTTGCCGTCGAACCCGCGAGGGTACTCAATCCACTTGAGGATGTTGGCGTCGGTATCGCTGCGGCGGATACGCGCATATGCGCCTGTGCTGGTGGTGTGCCACTCTTGAGTGACAGGGAGCGGTGTGAGCATAAGAGTCTGCGTCACCGGGTCGAGCCAAACGTTGGAGCTCGACAGCAAGTCCCAGCCGTCGCGACCGTTGACCACCAGCGCGAGCCGGTCGCGCTTGAGACGCGCCTCCCCGAAGTCAACGGTAGTCTCTATCATAGCATCCGTTTGCGAGCCATTGCCCCTACTGTTTTTTGAACAATCTGCGTGATGAGCTGCTCAATCGTGCTGCCCGCTTGACCCTCGATCCGCACCACAACGTCACGGCTAAGCCGCTGCAGCTCCACCGGTGTGACGCCCAGCGCGCCTAAGTCCCCGCCTCCCAGCGCAAACTGCTTAAGGTCTGTTAATGCCCTGGTGTTCTGCGCGGTCTCGCGGCTGGCTTGCGCTATCGCATGGAGTGGCTGGAGAGTGGCAGCCGATGGACCCATGCCGCGCTCCGAGGGCGTCCCCCCGTAGCCGCGGAATTCGTTGAGCAGCGCGCCGGTACGCAAGCTGAGTATGTCCGCCCACGACTGGAGAGCCTCCCCGCCTGGCAGATTGCCAAACAGGTTGCGAGCCATCTGACCCAGTGAGAGCGGGCTATGCTCCCGCAATGGGATAGCGGGCATGCGCAGATAAACGCGCACGATGTTGAGCCGCTCTATGACCGCGTTGATAACATCGATCATACCCGACATAATCCGGTTAAGTACGTTCTCTGTCCCGGCGATAAGGTTATCGAAGTATTGGCGCAGCGCGTCGCCGACGACCGCTAACAGCTGCGGCATCATGTCTGCCAAGACCGCGACAAACGCCATGAGCCGCTCCATCCAGTCGCTGCCCGCCAAGCCTGCAAAGAGCTTGCCAAAGGACTGCGCGATATGCTCTAACTTGCCCGTCTCGGTTGCAAACTGGATAAAGGAGACCACTCGCTCCAGCGTACCCGTCACGAGTGGACGGAAGACGTCGCCCACAACCCGCAAAGCGCGTGTCCAGGCGTCGCGGAAGTTAGACGCGGCGACAACGAGCGTCCCGCCAAGCCGCTCTCGGATGTCGCCAAATCGTTGCTCGATGACCCGCTCCAGCGCTGCCATCGCCTCGCCCGCGCTGCTCATTAACTGACCGGATCGATTAAAGCGCAAGCCTGCCTGCTCCAGCGTGTCGCGCCCAAGCCCAAAGCGGCGGGCAATCTCGAAAGCCTCGCCCGTCTGACCGGAGCGCAGCCGACCAAAGAGGCTAACAACCTCCATGAGGTTTTGCCGAGTGGGACCAAACGCGGCAGACAACGACTCGATGTAGCCGATCTGTCGCTGCGTCTCCAGCCCAAACGCCTGCATCAGCGTTGCCGCCTCCGCGAGGTCGGAAAACTCAAAAGGGGACTGAGCGGCAAAGCGCTCGACAAATGCCATCTCCTGCGCTGCACGGGCGGTACTGCCCGTCAACGCCTCCATGGTCTTGGTCAGGCGCTCAAAGTTGCCACTCGCGTCCATCGCTGACTTTGCCATCAGCGCGATACCGGCAGTACCGCCCGCACCCGCGAGGAGGTTGAGGGGATTGGACAGCGCGCTGCGGATGGATTGACCGGCACGTTGCGCTCCACGCTCGAAGACCTGGACAGCGCGTCCCATGTGCGACAAGCCGCGCTCGAAGGCTTGCGCGCCTTGCAGTGACACGCGCGTAATAATCTGGTTAATCGCCATGCAGCTCCTCCTGCTCAATGAGCGCTAACGCGCAAAACTCGCGCGCCCAGCGCCACTCGTCAGACGTCCAGGCGTCGGGGTGCTTGTGATAGACATCGCGCCCGATATGCAGGTAGTTGCGCCGCACCGGGTCGCGCTTTAGAGCTCCCCCAGCTCATCCCATGCCTCCTGCTCAACCTTGGCGATCCCTGCAGTATTAGCGTCCGCAATGCTGGCATACAAGTGCGCTAGCAGCACGCCATTATTTGCCGCCATCCATAATACATCGATATCAGTCAGACGCGGCTCATCTGACAGATATTTGACATAGCAACACATGCGCGCTACCCGCTCAGTAACAGGTAAGTATGGCTTCCATGTTGGTGGACAGCGCGAGCTCTCCAGCAGGGCGACATACTGCCGCGCTTTGCGCTCTAATTCAGCAAGATCGTCCGCTCGCTTGAGCGAGCGGAATCGGAATACATGATCGCCTACCGCAACATCGACATGGTCAGGAGCGGCAAACTGCTGTAATATCGGATTGACTGGATTATCTTTTGGCATGGTCTTAAGAGGGCGGCGTCACGGTGATCTCGCCTTGCCCTGAGATACGGACACGTTGTTTTTGCAGACCGTCTCTGACCATCACATGGTCGACGTTCAGGACCCCCGTACCCGCATAGGTGTTAGCACCAGAGTTATACGAGATCGCGACTAATCCATCGCCGGCAGATTGGGACATAAATGCAGCCGCTGCCGCGACGAAGACGTCCGCCTCAATCGTCCATCTGCGCGCATAGCTCCACGCATATGCCCAACCGTCTTTACAAGCGCGTGCGTCCTCCTCGCTTATCTCGATGCTGACTGTGCAATTTTCCAAATCGTCGAGATAGCTTGTGCTGTCGGAGCTAAATGCGCTAACTGACAAGCCTGTTTTTCTTAATGTTGGCATAGTAACCTCCTATATCTGATATGCCAGCTAAATCTGATATGCCAGGACACGGTAGACGCCGCCCGCGTGGCAGTACCGTTTGCCCTCGAAGACCTCGACGTACTCTACAGTGGACTCCCTGTAGCAGCCGAGCAGCTGTACGCCTGTCACCACCGACTCCGCCGTTGTCCCGATGGCGGAGTGGATTAACTCGGCGAGCGCATGGACAGCTAACATGCTCCCCCCCTCACTAACAGCGCGCACCGTGTAGAGTGGCTCGACGGTCTGTTGCTCGTGCGTACAGTTCGATTCGATCCCGCCACTTACCGGCGCATAGACGATGTACGGCATGACCGCGCCCTGCGGCGCAAGATAGGCATATACCCGTGTGCCGACCACCGCCGTAATGCCCGCCTCGCTGGTCAATGCGGTATACAGAGACTGCTCAATTGCGCCGGTCTCGCTCATGGTCGGCTCGCCCTCCGCAATCCCTCGCGGACAGCCAGGTCAAAGACGGGACGCATCTGCTCCGTTGCAGGAGCAAGGTAAGGCTTTGCCGGTCGACCTGCCGATCCGTACTCCACTGGCGCGCCATAATGCTGACCCACCGCGACGATCGCCTCCAACGGCTGGCGGGGTCGAATCTCGCCAAAGAAGGGGTTGTCTGGGGGGTTCGTGGCGCGGGCGGCGGACCACCCGCTGGTGGTGTCGGTTACAGTGTGGATACTATTCTTTAGCGCGCCGGTATCGACGGGTACACGCTTTTTTGCCTCCGCTTCGATGTCGAAAGCGGTCTTGCGCACCACCTGCGATAGCAGGCGCAACGTGTCTTGACCCATCTTGCTGTAGGACTTGCCCGACGCCTTAATCCGCAACTCGATCAACGCATGCCTCCCATTGCACGTAGTGCAGGCGGGGCGAATTGGCTGGCACTCGGATAAGTGAGCCATGATCGCGCAAGTAGTGCGAGACCGCGCCCCACATGTACCGATACAAGTAAGTATTAACACCCCGCCGAGTGGGATCGACTCGCCTCAGTCCCTCGATTAGTCCGACCACCGCCGTTTGGTACAGGTCAGCCGGCTCCACCCCGGCAGGGCAAACAAACTTATGCACAACAGACCACAGCAATGACTCATAGGAATCGATGACTTGCGCTAACGACTCATCGTTCCTGTCTTGCAGGTATCTTTGCACGGCTTCGTCTGATCTGCAATTAGCCACTGTCATGCGAGTATTGCCCCTTGCTCTTGCAGCCAATTGCGTAGCCGGTTGCGATACCGGCGCATCCCTGCGCTCCCAGTGGGCTCAAGCCAGTCGGCAAACGCGTCGAGGTACTCGCCCGCTGCAGTGTGTATCTCTATCATGGCGTTCCAGTTCTGGTCGCCCGCAAAGGGCGCGGTCGGGTCGGCAGGGTCAGCGGCATGCGCATTAGAGCCATGCAGATACGGGATATATCCCATCAGCCACATCATCGCTATGCGGTCACCGACAATGCTCATCAGCCGATTGCGCGCTATGGTCAACTCGGACGCGGTAGGCGTCGCGGGGGTAGCGACACCGACCAGCAGCGACCAAGTGTCATTCGCATTGAGGTCGTTACCACTCGTACCGCCGTCGGTGAGTAAGCCCTTGTTGCCAACATCTAAGCTTGCTGATGACGTGGCAAACAACTCCACGCCTTCCTGCATGCGCAAGAGTCGCCATGACTGACCAAAGCCAATCTGTTTGATCCGGCTGCTCTCCAGCGCGCTGTCGGCGATACGCAAAGACTGCACGCCGTACTCAAGCCATACTCGATAGCCACTGTTGCCTGCTTTGGCATTGCGGGCGTTGTTACAGTGTCCCGTGTTACCATGCAGGTTCGCAAAGCCCAACGCCTGCATCTCCATTAAGTTATCTTCGAGGTGGAGCCTCAATATCTCTGGATTGTCCACACTCAGCCAACTGCTCAATGTCCCTGATCCACCCGTCAAAGACGCGCCGGACAAGGTCAGCGCGCCTTGCGCTGCGGGCGTCCGCAACAAGATATGGTAGACGCCACTCCCCGCACTCGCCACATGCGCTGCGCCTACGCCGACCGTCGACAACGACTGTAGTGCGCTCTCAACGGTACTGGCTGTCGCATTGTAATCCAGCGCGCTGGTTGACTCGCTGCCGGCATAAGCAAGCGTCCATGTCCCGCCAGTCGCTGTTATCGTGACGACATAGCGGGAGGGGTAGAGTATGGGCTGCGCGTCATTGCAAGCCAGCACGTTGTACGCACCGCCAAATGCGTTGCCAATCCCGTAGTTGCCACCCGTGTGGCGAGGGTAGTCGCCATAGTAGAAGCCCATTTCGCGAGTGTGATCGTGCGCGTTGCAAGGCAAATTGGACATGTTGTCAGATAGCAGCGTATTGAGCGCTACCGCCGCATCCCGTGCCGTCTGCGTGTTGTTAGCGTCGTCATCGTACATGGCTTGCCAATGAGTCTTGGCGTCGCTGGAGACATAGCGCGGTCTTGACCGCCCGCCCGTATTGACTCCTAACTGCACGGGCATGCCATGCTCACTGCACCAGCCTCTGAGCCACTCGTAACTCGCCAACTCCGTAACCCGTCTCCGCTCCCGCTGCTCCGCGAGTGTACCCGCAAAGACAGCGGTGTTATCATCGATGGGATGGTCATGCTCCATCGCCACCGCGAGGCGAAAAGAGGGTGAGACACCTGCCAAGCCCAAAAAGTACCAGACCCAATGCAAGCCCGCCGACTGTAGCCAGTCGTAACTGGTCTCGTGCTGCGGTCGGCAGATCGCAGCATTGGACGCCGTGCCGGTGCAAGGCAAAAAGTATCGGTTAAAGTAACGCACTCCCAATGCAGCCTCGCTCGGTACAGTCACGCCATCGATGACCGGTCGCAGTAAGACCTCCCTGTCGCTATCCAAGTTTGCCGGATTAACACGCATTGCGCCAAAGTTAGTCCCGTTGCGCCACGAAAATGCGCGACACCAAAGATACTTGCCGTCATGCAACTGCACTCTTGTGCCAGCCAGTCTTGCGCGATACCCGCTCGTCTCTATCGCCGTCACTGCCCCCGCCGAGGCAGTCAACAGCGAAGTGATCGCGGGGTTGGCAAATACGATGTCGTAAGTGCGAGTGAGACCGGCTATCGGTCTGACGCTAACCTGACCCGCGCCGACACTGCTCAGCCCCTCGATCTCGGTTTGGATATTGGCAGCAGTCTCGTTAAAGGCGAGGCTTGCGGTTGTCTGACCGCCAAAGGTCAGAGTAAACGTGCTGCTGCCGGGCGCGATAAAGGTGCAAGCCGAATAAGGGTAACTCGTGCCAGGTATGTCCGCCGTGTTGAATCGGCGGACGGGGAACGCGGGCGACAACGCGCCTAACGTTATGTTGTAATCTGCGCTGCTACTGCCTGCGAGCCGATTGACGCAGCCAAAATGCGCCAAAGGCTTGTCGCCCGGCGCATAAGCCACCCAGGTATAGAACCGCTTGTTGCCGCTGCTGTTTTGGTTGGTCTCGTGCTGCAGGAAGATCGCAGCGTCGTATGTGTTAATGACAGACTTGCCATCTGTCCCCTCCGGGATGTCGACGAGGTTAAGGATAACAGATTGTAATCCACTCATCTGCAGCATGCGCTGCACTACAGACGCTCTATCGCGGGCGCTGTCGACGATAATGCAGACGTTAGGCATCGCCTGCCCCCTCTGCCTCGTTCTTAGCCGCCCTCAGTCGGCGGACTAAGAACGCCGGCACAGGCACACCAATCTTTTGCAGATTCTCCGCCAGACTGAGGACTTCGGTCACGCAACAGTAAGCTGCGACCCAGACCGCAGGCTGGAGTGTAATACCAAAAGCATGCAGCCCATGCAAAGCATGCTCGAGTAAGAAGAGCGCGCTGACAAGGATGAGTATACCGCTCTTTTTGAGCGCGCCCATCGCCATCTTGCCGCTGGCAAGGTCTCGCGCATGCCATGCGGCAAAAAAACCCGTGATGACGTCTAACGCCATCAGCCCAAGTAGTGCCTGCACGGCATGGGGGAAGGTCAGCCAGATCGATAATAGCGCTGCGACCAGCGCGCGCAGTGAAACCTCCGCGAGCCAGTCCCTCATCCTGCGACACCCCTCAAAACAAACTTGCATGCATTGTTTGGCGCCGCCGCTTGCGCCGTAATGCGATAGTCATGACAACGCATGACCTCGCTCGTGATGAGCGCGATCATGTCCGCGCCATCGCCGGTTAGGTTATGCGTTGCCAGCAACTTGTACCGTGTCCAGCCCGTGCTGGCGCGGTCATCTACTCGTCCGTAGATGCGGATGTCGACCGCAGCTGCATGGTCACAGCAGAGTAGTATCTGCGTCCAGCCCAACGCGTTGGTCAGTGTCGTGTCCGTGAGAGTCAGACCCGGGTCGATGTTGACCTCGCTCGTGCCAACTTGGTTAGCCGTAATTGCGGCGCGGTCAAACTCCCATGTATCCGAGACATATCGCTTGCTGTAGCCATAGCCCGTTGCGCTCCCTGCCGGTTGCGCAACGGGGAAAGGCTGCTCCGCAGATGCCTCGTACTCCGCTCCACTCTGCTCATAGCGCAGCCGAGTCGCCTCCGACTGCCAAGGGACAACATCTAATGCCATTATCGCACCCCCACACAATCGGCAAACAGACAGAGACTGTCTGACCTGCCGGTATTGACACCTTTGACTTCGTACTCGACCCCGCCTACAAGCAGCCTATCCTCTGGACGCACGTCCGCACTGTGGGGCATGACGATCTCGCGCTCACTCACATCGCGCACGCTATCGCCCGCCACAGGCTCACCGCGCCTTGAGCGATTACAGACCCGCCCACTCAGGGACGCAATGGTCGACCACGTCTCTGCGTAACCGCCCGCTCCATCACTCACCAGCGACTTGCGTCTCACCTGCACGGTCTCCAAGCAGATGGACTGGATAACCTGACGCATCGAGGTCAACTCCGCATTAGTAAGCATTGTCCCCTACCCTCACGTTGTCCGCCGACACCACCCAAGCTTGCGCTCGATACTGCTGCGCAAGGCTGGCAAGCGACTGCAGCTGTTGCGACCGGCGAAACGACTGGTCGCCGGACGAAAAGTCGATGTCTGCCTTAAGGTCAGCCATCCACTGGTCGAGTAGATCGGCGCAAGCGCCATACAAATCGTAGTAGTAGCCCCGCAAGTAGAGCGGGGGGAGCGTAGAGGTGTTAAACTCCCACCTGCCACGCAAGTAATCTATCGCCTCGCAAAAGGCGTTATCGATGACTTGCCAAGAGGAGTCCAACAGGAGCGCGTCCGACTCCCAGTTGCCCACAGGCGCATAGTAGACCAGGTAAGAGACGCCTGTAGGTGTCATGTCGGAGCGGGCGCGCAGGGGGCAGCGGCGCGCCTCCATGCGCCGTCGGTCTAACGCCGACTCGATATGTTCATCCGTATAATGCGCGCTGCCCCCCGACGGGTCGCCCAAGAGCGCGCGGCACTCACTGATCAGCTGCGCCAGTGTCGCCCGTACCACTCGCTCCCTCCGGTCTTCCTTTGACTGCCCTCGGGGGCTTTAAACCTTGCCCCTTGTACCAGTCCTCGATCTGCTCGATGCTGGCAAGCGTCATCCCTTTTGCCAGCAATCCCTCAACCCAGTCAAGCGGGACGCTATGGACCGCTCCCCGCTTGTTAACGATGTAAGCCACTCGCTACCTCCTTACGCCAACACTACGACGCCAGCTGCATCTCTCAACTCCGCGACACCATACAGACAGTCGATAGCAACGCGCAGACCGCGATGGCTCATGTCGTACTGAGACAACACGCGCATAACGACGCCCGTCTGCTCGTCAAAGATGGTCATCGACTGCGCCCCACTGCCCGCGGGTGGATCGCTGAGCGGTCGAAACGCTAAGATAGCCGCATCGCGGTGTAATGCCAAGTTTTTAGTCGAGTCGGGCGAGCCAGTGACGACAGGTACAAGCTGAGAGAGATAGACATCAAAGCCATACAGCCGACCGACTAAGCCATCGCGCATGGTGTCTGGCGCGGCGTTAGCAAAGTAACTCTGCAAGTTGGAGTCGCCCAGCAGGGAGTAATAATCCTTACTCGAGACGATGAGGCTGCGGTTGCGGCGCGGCACTTTAGCAGTGTCCAGAGCCCTGCCCGCTGTGCGCACGGTCGCTGCCGTGATGTCCGTGCCGCTCGCGCCAACGGACTGGGAAAATCCACTATAAAGCGCGTGGACAGCAGACGCTATGTTTTCGATGATCGCGGAGACCGCCGGCTCCGTGTACCGCTCCATCAAGTCCTGACGCGATTGTGTCCGCGCCAAGTCCTCGACTAAGAAGTCAACGGTCTTATACTGGCTGAGAGCCACCGCGACCTTTGCGCCTCCAGACGGCGCTGCGGGACTAATTGCCGTGTCCTCTGCCTTGTTTTGCACTGCAAAAGTGCCGGGGTAAGTGATGTTGATGACATCGCCGCGCTCCTGTGGCGTGTCAAAGTCGCTGTCGCGGGCAATCGCATTGATAATGTCGCTATTGGCGCGTAGCACCCGCAAGATTTCGTTTGCCCAAATCTCGGGGATAAACCCGATGGTGTCCATGTTTGTCTTGATAATGTTAGCCATGTTTGTTCTCCCTACCCGTGGTCGACTATGCGCCCGTCCCGCAGAGCGGCAAAGATAGCCGTGCGGTGAGCCTCGTAAAACTCAGGGTCGGCAAGTTGCGCGCGTGTAAAAGTCCCTGTCGCGCTGGCTGCTTGACCTGCCCCGCCCGGCTGGGTGGGACTGGTCTGCGATACTCCTGCCGGAGCAGCGACCAAATAGGGCTTTGCCTGCAAGAGCGCGCTCAACGCCTCTTGCACTCCTTGCGGGTTGCCTTCCGGGTCGAAGTCGATGCTTACTAAGTCCATTAATCGGTAAGCAGCCTCCGGATCGATGACCCCCTGCATTGCGGCAGTAGTCTCGATCTGGGAGCGCAATCGCGCCTCTTTCGCCGTCCGCTCTGCGCGCTCGGCTCGTACTAACGCCTCCTGCGCTTGTCTTTGTAGCCGCTCGGTCTCACTGAGTTGAGACTCCTCGTATTGCTTGATCTTGTCCGCGGACTCTTGCGCTTGCTTGCGCCACTGCGCTGCCTCGCGCCGGAGTTGCTGGACGTAGTGCGCGTCGAATACGTTTTGCTGCGGTCCTGAGGAGTCCGGTCCAGCCGCCTGCTCAGTGTCGGGAGCCTGTCCCAGGTCGGTGACGGTATCTACCGTGATGTCTTGCATGTTGCACCTCCATGATGATATGCCAACTCAGCGCAGACGCAGCTCGGTCAAGCTGCGCTCAACCCGGTAGGTCCCCCAGCGCCGGTCGGCTACCTCTCGTGTCATCTCATAGAGCCTTAACTCCCCGCGCCGCCATGCGTCCCAGCGCGGACCCAAGGCTCGACGCTGGGTAGCAGCGGACTGCAGTCTGAGCCAAGCCTCGCCGGTCGCCACTGGCTCACGTTCCTGTAAGCCGGCAAGACCGAGCGATGACCAAGAAGGGGTCTGTGGGAGCATCGCGCATCGGCAGTTGGGATGCGATTGCATCGGCTCATCCAATGCATGAGCCGAGCCGTGCTGCGCGAGGCATGCAACGCAAGTGCGCGCATCGAGCGAGGCATGCCATACCCAGCCCTCCACGACGTCCGAGTTAGCTAAGTAAGTCTGTCGTGTCGCCTCGCGGTAGGCGCGCAGCATCTCCGTCCTCGCCAGGGTCTGGGCGCGGGACAAAGGGGCAGCCAACGAGTCGCGGATGCGCTCCGCTGTCTGGCGCGGACTAAGACCAACAGCGACGGATCGGATGAGTGAGTCAACTACTCGGTCCGCCGCAAAGCGAGTAGTTGACTGGAGCAACTCGCGGAGCGGGCTGCCATCTGCCGCAAAGCCTACCATCTCGCGCAGTGCGCCCGCGTTAATCTGTGCAAAGGAGAGAGATATCGATGGCTCGGAGACATGCAGGAGACCAACCGCATGCCGCACGCCTAACCGCAGCATGGCACGCTGTTGACCCGTGAGTGTATCAGTCGCCACAGCTGCCCACGGCTGCAGCTGTGCTATGACCACGCGCTCTAACCGCTGGAGACGCTGGCGCTGCAAAAGATATGAGGTATCGACAGTGAGACCACTGTCTAAGGCTGCTTGTATCTGCTCCGTCAAGCGGTCTAACTCCTCACGGATACCGCTCCACGCGATGCCATAAGCGCGGGTCATCTCCTCACGCGCTTGCTCCTCGCCCTGCAGCAGAGATCGGCGAAAGCGGTCGGACGTGTCAAAGATGGTCACGGCTACAGACCTCGGTCGAAGGCGCGCAATGCATCCTCCGCCATCTGCTCCGCAGACACCTCGCGCTTAGCCGCCTCTGCTGCAGGGTCATAGCCCAACCTGCCCAACAATGTATCGCGGCTTACGCCTAATTGCTCATCGAGCAGCGCGACCTCCCGCTCTTGTTTGGGGTCGCTCGGTATCAGCTCAGACCAATGGAGGGTCACTCGGTGCTGGTCGCCGTGACCTCCAATCGCAAGCAGTCTGCGGTTAAGCTCGATAAGCATCTCTCCGTAGTAGAGTCGCTTAGTCAGAGTCTTTTCGATCAGCGTCTGGTACAGGATTTGCAGCGCGATACCCGACAGGCTGCCTGCATTATCCAGCTTGCCGGTGCTGACCTCCGGCACGCGCGCAATCTCATGCAGCGCGCTCTTAAGGTGCTTGTAATACTCGAGGCTGCTCGTTAAGTCTGACTGCATCTCCAAGTTGCGCAGGGTCGCCTGAGGGTTGGGCAGGATGATGGTCTGGTCGGCATCTACCACTAAGTCGCGGGCGGTGATGCCTGTCGCGTAAGTCTTAGGATGCGCATGATAGCGCAGTGTCTTACGCATGTTGCTCAGCACAAAGTTAATGCTCTCGTTAACGCCAAGCACATCTGCCTCGATGTCACTGACTCCGTAATACGCTGAGGGGTCAGGCAGGTTTTGGCTGTCGGCGATGGGGGCAAAGGGGTATCGCCAGGTCTCTCGCTGGGTCTCGTGCCATGCGCGACTGGCAGGCTCGCGCCAGGAGTCGACTATCTCCCAAGACTGCCGGTTATCGGCTAATGTTATCTCTTGCCTCATCTCCAGAGCGCGACCGGCGCGGTCTATGGTCGGATACTCGATGCGATAACGCCAGACTGCACCGACATCGTGAGGCTCCCAAAACACACGGACATGCTGCGGGTTGAGCGCGATGAGGCGCGGAGCGGGCGTAAGCAGTATCTTACAGTAAGCCTGCCCACATATTCCACCGTACAAAGCTAAGTTATGCAGTATCTGGTCGCGACGGTTAGCGTCCCACACCTGCGCCAGATACTGCTCTTCTGGGGTTTCTTCGCCCTCTTGCAACTCCCAAGAGACGCTGCGCCCAAAGAGGAAAGAGACGCCCTTATCGACAATAAGCCTCGCATAATTGATCTTGACGTTGTCGTTTGGTCTGCCTGCCTGCCGCTTAAAGACATCCGGGTGGTCGCCGTAATAGCGACGCCAGGCGGTACTCATGCGCTGCAGGCGCAGGATCTCGTCCTGCGCCGCGTCCTGTTGTACCGACGCGCCAATGAACTGACTCATCCCCATAAGCTTTGACCGTATTGGACACTATGCTGCGAGTGTCCCACTATGAGATACCTTAGCGCGTCCAGCCGGTGGTATGTCCGCTTATCGGCTATCTCATCGGTCGGCTGACCGTTAGCGTCCAGACGACGCTTATAAGAGCCGATCTCGTCCAACAACCCGCGCTGATCGTGTGCGATCTTAAGCATGCGGGTCTTGATCATTGCATAGACCCGCTCAATGCCCGCCTCGACATCCGCGACGCCTGGCGGTTGGACAGGCAGACCGGACTGTATCCAGTCGAGCCTCTGCTGCGTCTCTGACGTCGAACCGCCCCACGCGCCCACCAAGTTATGACCGCTCAAGACCCGCAGAGCGTCCGCGCAATGCTCTGCGGTGGACATACCACCCGTCAGGTCGCAGCGATAGACCGTTATCACGCCGGTCGCTGAGTCCTCGTACGCATAGCACTTAGCCGTGTTCGCCCCGCCAAAGTCGACACCCAAAAAGTGCGGAGCATGGGCAGGCGGCGCGTGGGGCGGAACAAGGTTGTAAGTCTCGTCAAAGCAGTCATAGATAAGACCCGGCGGGGTCGCAAACTCGCCTCGATAAAACATACGGTACTGGTGCGCGCTCATGGTGCGCGCCGATCGCACCATCTCCTCCACGGGGAAAACCGGGTTGACATCGCTGGCAAACTGGATAACGCGGTAGTCAGGATCGCCCAAGAGCCAGCGGTCGTAGAAGTCCCGCTTGAGCCAGCCCGCGTTGTAGGGTGTCGTGGTGATGAGCGCGCGCCCTTGTGAGAGCGACAGACGGCGCAAGATCGCTTGCCAGGCGTCGAGTGTAAACTCATCTTGACCACCCTCATCGATGAGAGCAGCCAACGCCGTTGCGCTCTCTAAGCCACCGCGCGCAACGGAGGACAGCAGGATGACACGCGCCCACATCGGATCATCTGCGCGCTTTGCCCAGAATCCAGTCTCTGGGTCCGCAATCTCGATAACATTAGCACTGCTCCAGTAGCGCCCACAGCCCAGCACGTACTCCAGCACCGCGCGCAATGCGGGCAAAAAACTGAGCTTGTAAAGCTTATAGTTGGCGGTGACGGCAAGGTAGTCGCCTGACCCGTGCCGTTGTATCTCACGGTAGAGCCACCAGGGACCAAAAGAGGTCTTGCCCCCCTGCGTGCCGGCGATCATCGCTGTAAAGCGTGCATCACTACGCCATGCATCGCTCTGACCTGAGTGTAAGCAGAGCGACACCCGCCCAGACTTGTCCAAGCGGTAAAGCGTCTTACTCTGTATCCCTGTCCCCATGAGGATGCTCGACAACTATCTCGCGTATCGACACACGAGATGCGCCGTCAGCCAGGCGCGCAGTCACTGCACCAGGGTCACGCCAGTCCGCAAAGTAGAGCCGGAGCCATCGATCTCCTAACTCCATGTCGCCTTTGCTCACCTGCTCCATATAGACCTGCAGTATCTGTTGTGCGCGTCTGGCACGACCCCTATGCAGTGACTGCGACAGTTGCGGATATCGCTCCAGCCAGTCGTACAGCGTCCGCTCTCCCACCCCGAGCAGAGCATGTATCATGCGATTAGTCAAGCCCTCGTATCCATAGCGCTCAAGCTGCTCCGCCAGCCCGGGCACATCTGCTTTTTTTAGCCCCATATTCTTGACATGCCAGACCTGCAACCCCCTTTGACCTCGCCGTTGCATTCAGTCTAACGACTGGATGGGGATTGAAACCTCCTGTGGGTATACACTCCTGTACCCACAGGTCCACTGAGTGTTGACTGGGTACTGACACTCCAAAACGCACGCGGGCAACCCGTCGAGGAGTGTAAAAGCCACTACATAGAGTGGCTGACGCAGACCACGCTGCAAGCAGGAGTAGCAATAGACAGGCTCACCGTCCTTGCTCGGAAGGACTTTGCCCAGCAGATGCGTGAGATGAGTCCACGCCCCGCGCGCGGGGCGTGGACTCATCTCACGCTTTCGCATCTGCCAAACCTCCAGCACCGTTGCTGGCTTCGGCGATGACTTACTGACACTCATCACCGCATCGGTCAGAGCTGGGACGTCTCTTGCAGGTACATCGTTGTCCTGCAAGAGACGCAGATAAGCAGCGACCTGGTCCGCGTTTGGTCGCTGTCCGCGGTCGTAGACCGCGGCAAACTGCATTAGCATATCATAGACTGCGTCCTGCAAGTCGCTCATTGCGCGCCCCCATTACGCTCTTTGGTCTCCAGAGCGCGCCGGACATGAGCGCGATGCTCCTCGTCGCTAACCAAGCCATAGTCGACGTCGTTGTCCCAGTTGCGGCGGTTGAGCCAGGTGCTAATCTGCTGCACGAGCGGAGTGCCGACGATGTTGCTCGCCTCGCAATAAGCCGCGTAGCAGCGCAGGGACTGCAGGATGGTCGCAGGCTCGACGCCCTGCGCCAGCAATGACTTATATATCTCCTTGCCGCGCTTGACATTGGGATCACCGGCGCGCTTAGGGTATGCGCGCCGGAAAGCCTGCCAGTGGTAATCCCAGTCCGCAGGGAGTGGCTTGGGCTTTTGACTTTTAGACTCGGAGACTTGATGCATGGTGGACGATGTGCGCGCTGTCTCGGCGCACTCGTCATGTATTTGTTTTTCGGTCTTATTAACGTGGGTCTTATTAGTTACCATGTTACATGGGTTACCGTGCTGCGGTAACCCCGTTACCGTGCTGCGGTAACCCCCGTTACCGTGCTGCGGTAACCCCCCCCCTGTCTCTGAGGAGTCGGGATCGTCCGACTCAGGACAGATCACGGTATAGATCGCGCTTGTATCGCCACGGTCAGCGCGCTGCCGTGTCTCCCAGACGAGCAGCCCGCACTGCAGTAATCGCTGCCTCGACTTCTGAGCCTGCGAGACACTTATACCCGATCTCCGGGCAAGAGTCTTTAAAGATGGGAAAGCCTTTGCCTCAGGGCTTGCAATACGCAACAGTGTGCAATAGACCGCAAAGTCATAGACATTGATCACGCCCTGCGCCAGCATCGCGTGTACACAATTGTCTACCATGAAAAACCTTTTTCTGTTCGATTTTAACTCTTCCATTTTAATCTTCCTCTACTATGCGGTCGCGCCAGCGCGCCAATGCGCGGGGTATCGCTCGTAATGGCACTTTGCGCAACACTGTTATCCCACTCCCTTTGCGCACCTCGCAGCGCGCAAAGGAGTACCACTCGTCAAAAAACCAGGAGCGGAACGACGGATAATCCAACAGCCACAATCGGAGTCCGCCGGTCTGGGTCTCAAAAGCCCAAAGTAAGCACTCTGCTTGGGTGTCCCTTATCCAACCATCGCCGCAAGGCTCGGCGTCTTGTGGGTCCCATTGCGCATGGGTCTCCACCACGAGGTGCTGGTAGTCATAGCCCGGATAGCGGACTATCTTCTCCTCGATCGCGATCGAGGAGAAGGCATCCCGCTGCATCAGCACATCTGCATGCAGACGCATCTGGATTTTGCCCTCGCAACGATGAGGGTCTGACCCCAGCCGGACAAACCTACCCTGCCACGCAAAGCGCGGGTAAAAACGAGTGTCCAGCAGTCGCTGTGCTGTCTGCTCGCTCCATGCATGATCTTGCCAGTATCGGTCGTCCATGAGTCGAAAAGTGCCTGCTCGCTCAGGAGGAGAGGCGAGCAGGCGATGGGAGTGATGTTAAGGGTTAAGTCGCCCGCTTGGTGCAACGGGGGCAATGACCATGACCCGCCTGAGGCGATCCATGCATCACGCGCCCGCAAACACTGCATCGCCCGGTCAAGCGCGCATAACGCGCTGCCATGAGGTTGCGCTCAGCGCAGCTCGCAGCGGCAACTTGCTGTATCGCTCGCCTGGCAAATTTGCCAGTCTCCTCCAGACAGCGTACATCGCAAGGCTTATGGATGTTGCCCTCTGCGACAAAGACCCACTGCCAGCCTTTGCCAGTGGTCTGTGCAAGATAGTACGCAGACCACTCTCCTTGCACCTCGCGCATGACTCCAATCCAAGCCTGGTGAGGCTTGAGACCCAACTCGCGCCGCGCCTCTGCCGCTACGATGACGGCATAACGGTGGCGCGTCATCGTAGCGCCTCCGTTGGCAGCGGCAAACTGTCTACAACGGTGAGTATCAACAAGATGATGAGTACGCCCATGCCGAGCAGCAAAAGCCACTCGGCAGCGTCCCAGACTGGCGGGTCTGGGTCAGTTTGGATATTGGGATGTATCTTCATGACTGACTCTCCTCCATATCCCGTCGCGCTGTCGAAAGCCCATTTGCGACTGTGCGCTCCAGCGCGACATACTCCTCATTGGACTGGCACGCAAGCACAGACTGGTAGATTGCCGATCCTGTATAGCCTCGCGCCAATGCTGCCGCTTTAAACTCGGCAAACTGCAGTTTGCCGATACCTAACCCGCGCAAGTGGCTGCGCAGCACGGCGAGGTCAATCGAGTTATTAGCGTTCGGGGGGGGGCTATCTACAAGTCGTTCGCCTTCCAGTAGTTCAGGCGCAAACTGGGTTCCGAAGCCGCACATCGCGAGCGCGCGCCCCACAGAGCCGGTTTCCGCCTTCTCCAGAAAGTCGCCAAAGTCAGACCCGGTTTCCATCTTCGTCGCAGTGGCTATCACACGCCCTTGTTCATCCCGCACCGTCGACCGAAAGACCGCCACTCGCTTGTCTAAGTCGATCAAGTGCGGTTCGGTCTCAATGCTCCATTCTGGACGCTCATCTCTAAACCAGACTAAACGCGCTGAGACGGGCAAATACTCCTGCCCGCCCTTGACTTTGATCAGGTGGTCGCGTGGGTTAAACATCTTGCACCCCCGTGCCGTTGCACCAGCGGCATAATCCTGCGTTACCACAATCGTCGCAGCAGGGCGGGATGCCCCCGCAGCGCATACACAACCCATCAAAGCACATCGAGCATGCGGGTTGCTCCAAGCCCGCCATCAGGAGGTCGTACGACTCATCGAACATCGACGGCTGCTCCTCAACCTCATAATCGGTGTAAAGGTGGTCGTTGACAGCCCAGTGGCTGCCTTCGGGGTAGTCCCACTCAATTGTCCTCATCTTGCACCCCCGTGCCTCTTAATCTTGCATGCCACTCGGCTCGGTGGCTCTCAACAAAGCGACCATACGACGAAACTACGCCATCTAAGTCTCCGGTCTTAAGCGCGATGACTGCATAGACATGCTTGCATTTGCCATACGCGGCAAAGCAAGGACAACCGCATGACCACCCTGTCCCCTCATAGGACACGTAGTAAATATCGCCTTTGCGGGACTCGACTTGACACAGCAGCACTCGCTGCTTGTTTGATACTCGGATTATGCGGATGATATAGCAACCGCGAGTCTTGGGCAGCCTTAAGAGACTATCCCATGCGCTATCGGTGACGAAGCAGGGCTGCGACAGACCGCGAAACAGGCGCGTCTGAAAATACTTGCCCTTGACCACTACTCTTACTCGGTTCGCTTTTTGCATTACTGTTTGACCTCCATTTGTTGTGCCTGCTGCTGCAGGTACTGCTCTACGATTAGTGCCACCTGACCGCTGATCGTGCGGTGTTCCTCGCTGGCGAGTCTCCGGATCGCCTCGATGAGGTGCGGCGGCAAAACGATTCCAAACTTACTCTTAGGATTCCGTTCCGCTTTAGTATTCATCATAATATATTGTACCATGAGTGCTACCGAAAAGTCAAGTGTTTTTGCTTGTTTTTTCTAAATTTCGCGAAATTTAGGTACAATCTGTCTGTGCCGCGCAAATCGTTTCGAGTGCCGAAGTCAGACGTGGCAGTCGCGTTAGGTCGCAACATCCGTCAAGTTAGAGAGCAGTTAGGATGGAGCCAGCAAGAGGCAGCCGACCAACTCGATATCACACAGACGACCCTTTCGGCGTATGAGCGGGGACGCATAGAGTGTCCTGTATCGGTACTGAGCAGGTTGGCAAGCCTGGCAAATCTAACAGCAGGCGCTATCGTAGACGGCGACTTTGAGGGCGACTGGAGAGACAAGCCGAGACAAGTAAGTCTATCGCTGGATGAGCGCAACGCTATCACTGACAACATCCTGCAACGCTTAATCCCGCTGCTGCCTGCACCTCTCCCTGGTCATGGCGTAGGCTGGCAAGAGATCAATCTACCTTTATGGGGCAGCGTGCCAGCTGGTCAGTGGGGATGGGTCCCGGAGACCTCAAGCCCCCGACGGTATCTCGTGCCGCTCTCGATTGCCAAGGCAGTGGACGGCGTGGTCACCGTGCAAGGCGAGTCTATGCTGCCTACTCTCGAGCCGGGCGATACGGTCTTTGTCAAGCGGACCCCGCATGCGCATGTGGGTAAGATCGTGCTGGCGCGCAATCCGCTGGGCGATGTGACCCTTAAGCGGATCGGGATCGCTCGTGGGCTGCGTATGCTCCTACCGGACAATCCAGCCCACGAGCCGCCGGAGCCCGCGGCTGGCACAGAGATATTGGCAGTGGCAGTCTGTGTGATGAGGGAGTTATGAGCAAGCAAGATTGGAGTGTCGGTAAGATCATTGCAGCGGTGGGAGGCTCGTGGGCTGCCATCTTATTAGTCTCGTTTATCGCAGCTCTCCTTGCCTTACTTTTTTCGCTGATCCTTTGTTGCGGCGGCATAGGTGTCATACTTGGAGGAGGTCAGCAGACGCTCAAGTGAGGACAGTGGTCATAAGGCTTGTATGCCGCCACTCTGCGCAGCTCCGAGTACGTCCTGTTGCCGGGTCGTCTAACGGCAGGACGCTGGTCTCTGGAACCAGTAGTGGTGGTTCGAATCCACCCCTGGCAGCCATTTCAATTCCTCGCTTCCCTCTATTATCGGTTCGGTATAATCATACCGCCATGTTTTCCATCACCCAACAAATCAACGACCAAGGTCATCTTCAAATCGGGGGTATCGACACCGTCGCGTTAGCGGCTGAGTTTGGAACGCCGCTTTATGTCTTGGATGAAGAGGATTTTCGCTCCCGCTGCCGCGAATACCAGCGCGCTTTTCATACGCTAAAACCCGATGTGGGAATCTCTTACGCCAGCAAAGCCCTGTTGAATTTAGCGGTTTGCCGTATCATCGAGCAGGAGGGACTCGGCTTAGATGTCGCTTCAGGGGGGGAACTGTTCACCGCCGCGCAAGCCGCCTTTCCCGCCAATCGGATCACAATGCATGGGAACAACAAAAGCGAAGAAGAACTGTGTCAAGCTCTAACGATAGGCGTGGGAACGATCGTTGTAGACAATTTTTTGGAACTGGAAACCCTACAGTCGCTCTTGAGTCCGCAACAAGAACTGCGCATTTTGCTGCGGGTCGCGCCCTCCATTGACCCAGAAACCCATCCTTATATCCGCACCGGACAAACCGATACAAAGTTCGGGTTTGCGGTTCTCACCGGCGATCTGCTGCGGGCAGTCAGCCGGGTACGGGATGATTCGCGGCTGGAATTGGCAGGCTTCCATTGCCATATAGGCTCCCAAATCACCGACTTGAAATTCTTTGAGGAAACCACCGCCACCATGGCGCAGATCGCGGCGGACATTCGCGATGAGACGGGCTATGCGACTGCCGAACTGAATATTGGGGGCGGCTTGGGTGTTCGATATTTGCCCGGAGACAGCCTGCCTGACCTAAAAACCTATGCCCAGACCATCGTTGGAACCTTGCGGGCGCGCTGCGCGGAACTGAATATGCCGGAACCCGCGTTGTTGATTGAACCGGGTCGTTCACTGGTGGCGGAAGCGGGCATCACCCTCTACCGGGTCGGCGCAATTAAACAGGCTCCCTTGCCAAAAGGGGGCGCGCGAACCTATCTCTCGGTCGACGGGGGCTTATCCGACAATCCCCGCCCTCAAATGTACCAAGCGCGCTACCACGCGATCTTAGCCAACAAAGCCGATCAACCCGCGCAATTTTCCTACCGCATTGCAGGCAAGCATTGCGAAACCGATACCTTGATTCCTGAGGTCCTGCTGCCAGAGGCGGCTCCTGGCGATCTGCTGGCGATCTTCAGCACCGGCGCGTACAACGCCTCCATGAGCAGCAATTATAACCGCCTGCCCCGCCCTGCGATGGCGCTGGTTCGCGACGGTCAAGCCGACCTGATTGTCCAGCGCGAAACGCTAACCGAAGTCACGCAAATGGATCGCTTGCCGGAACGATTGCGATAACATTCCAATCTTCAATCAGGTATAATTAAAGACAGCGTCTGATGTGGAACCGATTTCCAATCAACGCCCTTCTGACCTCCAGCGGGAGGTCCCAACCCATTTTGGTCCATAGGAGGGTACCTAATGAGTCAAACAACACCTTATGAGGCAATGGTCATTGTGCCAGCCAACCTGGAAGAGGAGCGCGTCAATGCGCTCTTAGAGCGTTTTCAAAAAACGCTGACCGATCATCAAGCGGTTATTCGTACCGCGAAACAGTGGGATAAACGAAAGTTGACCTACGAAATCAACAAGGTCAACGAAGGCATCTTTTTGCTGATCGAGTTCGACGGTCACGCCGATGCCGTCAACGAATTACACCGCGTTTTACACCTCACTGAAGAAGTGCTGCGCGCCCGCGTCTTCCGGCAGGAACCCGTAGAAGACAAAAGCGGGAAAGAGAAATAAGGAGAACCCTCATGAACTTTAACCGAGTGACCTTAATTGGCAGGCTCACGCGTGACCCGGAAACCCGTGCTACCGCCGATGGGATGACGGTCGTTAAATTCACCGTCGCTGTCAGCCGCTATTCCAAAGGGGAAGAGTCGACTGACTTTTTCGATGTGGTTGCATTCAAAAACATTGCGGATTATGTAGCAAATTACGCCGCAAAGGGCAGATTAGTGCTGGTGGAAGGTAGTCTGCAGACCCGCAAATGGACGGCGCAAGATGGAACCCCTCGCCGGTGGTTTGAAGTCTTGGCAAACACCGTTAAAATGCTTGACCGCTCCCGCGAGTCGATGGGCGGCGAAGAAGAGGGCGAACGCGAACCCGCGCGCGCTGCGGCTCCCGCTGCCGCGTCTGGCGGCGACCCGCATGCGGGCGACGTATCGGTGGATGACATCCCCGAAGATTTCGAAGTGGATGACGATCCCTTCAAAGAGCTTTAAGGAGAACGATTCAATATGGCAAGAATGGAAATGGAATTTGACAAAGATATGGAAGCCGGAGGAGACTCCGGAGCAAGGGTTCGGAAATTTCGACGAAAACGAAAAGTCTGCGAGTTCTGTGTGAACAAGACTCCCATCGATTATAAAGATGTGCCGCGCTTGCGCCGGTTCGTCTCGGACCGGGGCAAAATCCTGGCTCGACGCCAGACCGGAACCTGCGCGAAATGCCAGCGCGCCCTTTCCACCGCGATCAAACGCTCTCGTGAATTGGCGCTGTTGCCCTACGTGGCATCTTGAGGGCGGAACCGATGGCAAAAACGCCTTCTATTAACTTGGACGATGCGGGTCTGCTCTTAAAGGCAGACCCGCATGGCATGATGGCGCTGACACTGGACCTGCCCGCGCAATGTGAAGAGGCAATCCGTCGCGCTGAAGCGATGGCTCTGCCCGCCCTGCCAAGACAGCCGCGCAACATTGTGGCTTCCGGTTTGGGAGGCTCTGGGATCGGCGGCGATTTCCTTCGCGCCCTCTTCGAGGCGCATGGCAGTCTGCCCCTCTCGGTCAACCGTGAATACAGCCTGCCCCATTATGTGGATGAGAACACGCTCTTTTTTGCTGTCAGCTACTCTGGCAACACCGAAGAGACTCTGTCCGCCTACCAACATGCAAAACAGCGCGGCGCGATGGTAATCGCCATCAGCAGCGGCGGCGAATTGCAAACGCGAGCGCAGGCAGACGGTTTCCCTCACCTGCAAGTGCCAGGCGGTCAGCCTCCGCGCACTGCGTTAGGCTTTCTGTTTATGCCGCTGGTCGTGATTTCTGAGAAACTTAATCTACTGCCCGACCAATCGCAGGCGCGCGCGCAAATGCTGCGACGATTGACCCAGCGGCGCGAACTTTGGGGACCCAACAATGCCGTTTCATCCAATCCCGCCAAGCAATTGGCTCAGCAGCTTTATGGCAAAATCCCGCTGCTTTACGGCACAGGCGGTTATCGCGCGACCGTCGCCATGCGCTGGAAAGGGCAACTGAACGAAAATGCGAAAATCCACGCCTTTGCCAATACCTTCCCTGAGTTGAATCATAACGAGATTCTGGGATGGGTGCTGGGCAAGCAGCAGGCAGACAACCTCAGTGTGATCATTCTCAGCGACCCGGACGATATCGAAAAAATCAAAACCCGCGTTTCTGTTACTCGTCAATTGGTGGGCGACAGCGCGGAGTGGCATACGGTTCAAGCCGAGGGTAGTTCACTGTTGGAACGCGCAATGGATATCACCTACTTGGCAGACTTCGTCAGCATCTACTTGGCTTTCTTAAACGAAGTCGACCCAGAAAATATCGACTCTATCAATCTTTTGAAATCAGAACTGGCAAAGGTGCCGCTCTAAAACATCATTCACCGAGAGAGGAGGAAACGAATGGCAGCAGCTCACCACGTTTGCGGCGGTATGCTCATCTCTGAAACGCATACCGACGCGATGCAGTACGTTTACCGCGTGAAACACGTGTATCATATGGAAGAGACCCCCTATCAATTGGCTTGGGTGGTCGAGCTCGAAGGCTATGGCAAAGCGCTCTTTTTGGATAAGAAAATCCAGTCCGCGCTGGGCGATGAGTATATGTTTCATGAGCCGATGGTTCAGCCCGGCATGACGACGCACCCGAACCCCAAGCGCATCTTGGTGGCGGGCGGCGGCGAGGGAGCCACCCTGCGCGACGCGCTGAAACACAAAACGGTGGAAGCCGCCACCATGGTGGACATCGACGAACAGTTGGTCAAAATGTGCGACAAGTGGATGCCGGAATGGCATCAAAACTCGTTCCACGATGCCCGCACGACGATGGTCTATGACGATGCGCGCAAAATCATCGCGCAGCACCGAAACCATTTCGACGTGATTATCTCCGATTTGACCGACCCGCTGGAGGAAGGACCCTCGCAGATGCTCTTCACAAAAGAGTTCTACCAGATGATCAGCGACGCGCTGACCGATGAAGGCGTTCTCACCGTGCAATCAGGCTGCACCGACCCGCTCTACCCGCACCTGTACGGTTGTATCGCGCAGACGCTGAAAGAGGTCTTCCCCATTGTGCGCCCCTACTGGTGCTTTGTGGCGTCCTTTATGCTGCCTTGGGGTTTCATCTTAGCGTCCAAGAAACATGATCCGCTGGAGCTGACCCAAGCGGACATCGCGAAGCGTTTGGAAGAGCGCGGCGTGACAGGGTTGCGTTATTACGATCCCGGAACCCACTTCGGCATGTTCCAGATTCCCCCCTATGTTCGGGACGCCATCGCCCGCGGGCGCGTGCTGACCGACGACCAACCGTACTTCTGGGAAGCTTAAGACTCATGACTAAGGGCGGTCTTTCTGCAGGCGCGGATTGACCGCTTTCCTTCGTTATACACGCAATGCCATTTCAGGGTATACTGAAAGCCTATGGGAGACGGTAACAACCATGACATCTTCACAAATTCTGAATGAGATTCGTAAATTGCCTACAGATGAACGACTAAGGGTTGCGGAAGCGATACTGCAAGAAGTGCGGAACGATCTTCAACGAAAAAATGACAAAAGTCACCTTGAAGCGGAGCAAGAGCGCTTGCAATCGGCTGCAAAAGCCCTATCGAAGGAATACAGTGAAGATCGGGAGTTAACTGCTTTTCTTGCCTTGGATGGGGAAGACTTTCGTGGACAACAATAATCCGCGCGACTTGCCACAGATCAACGCCAGAGATCGCCTATGACTTGGACGATGTTTCTCATTTTCTGCCTGATGGCTCTCTTTGGGAGTCTCCTGGCGTACGGGGGCGACTTTCTGGGGCGATGGTTCGGAAAACGCCGCTTGACCCTGTTTGGCATCCGTCCCCGCAACACCGCGATTCTCATCACGTCCCTGACCGGCAGCATGATCGTGATTTTGACTGCCGGAGTTCTGACCTTGGTGAACCAATCGTTTCGCGACTGGATTACCCGGGGCGACCAAATATTGATTGACCTCAAGCGGAACCAAGTCGCGCTGGACAAACTGCAGACCTCCAACAAAACCCTGACAGCGGAAAATGAGCAGATTCAAGCGCGCTCCCAACAGTTACAGTCAGAATTAAAGCGTGTGGAGAGCGAGTATCAGCAAAAAATCAAGGAGCAAAAACTGCTGGAAGCGCAGTTGAAAACGACCGAGAACAGTCTCCAGAGTGCGGAAAAAAGGCTTTCGCTTTCCCGAAATCAATTAGAGACTTCGCGCCGCCAGCTCAGCGCGTTAGAATCAGAACAAGCACGCCTCAAAACCTTGATTGAACAGAACAAAGCGCAGATCGCCTCCTTAGAACGCCGCCAAACGGTACTCCGCCGCCAGAATGATGAGTTCGCCGCCTTCAATACGCGACTTGCCTCCGAGAACGCGAGGTTAGAGTCGGAAAATGAACGGCTCAAAGCAACGAATACACAACTCAGCCAACAAAACCAAAGCCTGATGGCGGAAAACCGCAACTTGGAATCGGACAATCAAACGCTGACACAACGCAACGATGCTCTGAGATCGCAGTTGGATGAATTGCAAAAGCAGTTTGACGATTTGGAATCAAAATCGGAAGATTTAGCCCGGCTGGCGGATGCCCGCGTAAAAACGATCACCTTGCAGGCAGGGGTAGAACTGGCGCGCATGCGAATTCCAGACGAATGGAACTCAGCGCGGATTCGGCTCTCGATACAGCAGTTATTGAATGCCGCCGCGCGAACTGCCACCGAGCGGGGCGCGAAACCGGGCAAAGACGGACGAATCGTGTTTATCCCCGAAAAAACAATCCGCAATGCGGACGGAACCACCATCACCGCCAATGAAGCCATGAGCCTCGATGCCGTCGCCAACGAAATTGAGCGGTCACCTGAACCCGTAGTCATCATCGCGACAGCGTTAGTCAACTGCGTGGCGGGCGAGCCGGTCAGTATGGAAATACTGCTCTACCGAGACCGCTTAGTTTACAAACAGGGCGATGAGATTGCGAAAACGACCGTCACAGCTGGCACCCCCGCGCAAAACTTCAACAACCTCTTCCAATTTCTGAAGCAGAATGTCCGAGAGGCTGCGATTGAATCGGGCATCATTCCCATCCTTAGCCCCGGCAGCGAGGAACCGTCTGTGGGCGAAATCAATGTGGACCAATTGGTAGACCTGTTGCAGCGCGCCCAGCAAATTCGCGGGAAAACCGAAATCACCGCGCGCGCGGTCCGGGACACGCGGGCAGGCGAATCGTTACAAGTGGAGTTTGAGTTCAAGCCTGTCCGGTAAATATCGACAGAGACAGGTATCATATAAGCGGGGGAACCGATGAAAGAAAGTATGAGCAGACCAAGACCGGATCGGCGAAGAGCGAAACCAGAGAAGCGGGCATCCCACCCGACAAAGGCGAAATCTTCCAACAAATGGAAGCGATTCTTCGTGGGTTTCTGCTGGACGTTGATCTGGGTGATGGGAGTTTTAGGCGGAACCGCTCTGGGCTATCTCACCTTTGCGGGCGATGGCTCCGTTCGAAAGGCAGTGGTCGCTTACATTCGGGGCGATATTCAGCCGGATGTCGCCTTTGCGGGCGCGCATACCCAAACGATTCTCTTGCTGGGCGCAGACGAAGACCGGGATAACCGCAAGCGGGTGACCCAAAACCGCGCGCGAACCGATACCATTGTCGTCTTGAAATTCGACTTCAAGAATTACAAAGTCGAAGGCGTTTCGATTCCGCGCGATACTTTCGTCCGAATCCCTGACCGCGGTTGGGCAAAAATCAATGCAGCGCATGCTCTGGGAGGTCCCGAACTCACAGTGCGCACCGTCAGCCAACTGTTGGGCGATATCCCCATCGATCATGTCGTGGTCTTGAGCTATAAGAGCTTTGAAAAGATGATCGATATGATGGGCGGCGTGGAAATCAATGTGGAAAAACGCATGAAGTATGACGATAACTGGGGCGATCTGCATGTGGATTTGCAGCCCGGTATCCAATGGCTGAACGGCGAACAGGCGCTGGGATTTGTGCGTTTTCGCCATTCAGACAGCGACTTTGCGCGCATTGACCGCCAAAAGCAGTTCGTTCAGTCTGTGAAAAATCGTTTGCGGGAGCCGGGGGTTTGGCTGCAAGCGCCCAACATTTTGAATGAAGGCATACGCCATCTGCGAACGACGATGGGCTACGAGCAGTTGCTTAGCATCGGCTATTTCGGTCGCCAACTGCCTGAAGGCAGCGTTCGAATCGAGACCCTGCCCGTGATGGAATCGCGCCGCTCGACTGACCTGTATGTGGATCGTAAACGCGCCAGCGACCTGATGCGCGAATTGGGGTTCTGGGAAACCAACCAAGCCTCCACCGCGAATTGAGGACAGGACCTTTTATGCGAAAAAAGTCTCTCTTAAGGGCGGGTTTGACCAGAGTCGAGAAAATCGCCCTCAGCGCGCTCGCTTCCGTTTTTCTTCTCGCGCTCGTTCTTTTCTATAAAGAAGTGCTGGATCAAAAACAGACCTCGGACTGTTTATCCAATCTGAAAGAGATCGCCAATTCCATCAACCTCTACCAGCTGGATTATGAAAGCAAACTGCCCTTAGCCTACTATGCGGATGGTCAGGGGCAACCCCTTCTGAATTCACGAGGCAAACCGCTGACATGGGTCAATCCCGTCTCCAGCTATGTCAAAAAGAGCATCGAGCGCGTGTTTGTCTGCCCCAGCGACCCGCTGAAAGGCAGCACAAAACTGACCCATCCCAGAGAACCCGATCGGCTGCTATCGCTTTCTTATGGCTTTTATACGCCCGTGAGCGGTCAAGTCGTGGCTGATCTGCAGACGCCTGGTCAAATCGTTCTGATTGCCGACAGCCTGGCAGGCGGACAGTTAGGCTCCATGAACCCGAATCCCCTGATCGAGGGCAACGACGGCTTCATCTTAGCCCCAGATGACACCCTTTTCAGACCGACCGACCGCTCACGGTATATCACCCGGCTCTCGGTCTGGAAACATGACCCGAAAGCAGGCTGGACTCTGGAGAACATGCGTTCGTTTCATGGGCGCGGGGTCAATGTGTTGATGGCGGATGGGCATGTCGCGACCCGTTCCACCACCCTGTTGAATGTGGAACGCGATGCCAGCGGAAAAATTTTATCCCCATGGTTTGTGCCAGAACCGCGCGAGAATGGGGTATACTCATGGAGTTCCCAAAATAAAAACGCAGACGAAGAGTCTGAGTGAGGCTTGTTAAACGATGTCAATGTTAAAATCTCAAACACCCTCCTCTCCCTCGCCTAACGAAGGCGGCGGCTTAGGAGGACGCATTCAACGGTGGTACCGGGAGGTTTGGGCAGAACTCAAAAAAGTGGTGAAGCCGACCCCGCAAGAGACCACGCGTATGACCGTGGCGGTGCTGGGGATCATTCTGACCTTCTCCATCTGGATTGCCATTTTGGACGCGATCCTGACCGTCATCACGCAAAACCTGGAGTCGCGTTTTCAGAGGTAAGCTATGAAGAAAGCCTGGTATGTCGTCCGGACCCTCGTGGGACATGAAAATAAGGTCAAAGCTTCAATTGAGAAGCGCGCGGAAGCGAAGCAAATGCAGGACCATATTTTCCGCATCCTGATTCCCACCGAACAGGAAGTGCGCAACAAAGGGGGCAAAAAGCAGACCATTACGCGGAAAGTGTTCCCAGGGTATGTGCTGGTTGAAATGGTGATGACTGACGAATCGTGGACTTTGGTGCGCACAACGCCCGGAGTCACCAGCTTCGTCAGCTCCGGCGATGAGAAAAAAGGCATCAAGCCGGTCCCGCTCAACGACCAGGAAGTGAGCGACATTTTGGAAAGCATCGAATCCAGCAAGCAGCGGCCTCGAGTCACATGGCAGCGCGGCGACATCGTGCGAATCACCGATGGACCTTTTGCCGATTTCAGCGGTAAAATCGAAGAAGTCAACTCGGAAAAGAACAAAGTCAAGGTGCTTATCTCGATCTTCGGACGCGATACGCCTGTAGAATTAGAATTTAATCAAATCGAAAAAGTCACCTGAGGAGGGAGCCAACCATGGCGAAAAAAGTCATTAATGTTCTCAAACTGAACCTCCCAGCGGGCACGGCGACTCCAGCCCCGCCCGTCGGACCTGCGCTTGGGCAGGCGGGAGTCAACATCATGGAGTTTATTAAGCGGTATAACGAACAAACTGCCGCTCAAAAAGGCTCTGTGTTGCCAACCGAAATCACTGTGTACGAAGACCGATCGTTCTCGTTCATCGTGAAACAACCGCTCGCATCGGAACTGATAAAACAGGCAGCCGGTATCCAGGGCGGTTCGGCGAATCCGCTGAAAGACAAAGTCGGCAAAATCACCCGCGACCAGCTCCGGCAGATCGCGGAACGCAAAATGCCCGACTTAAACGCGAACGATGTGGAAGCCGCCATGAAAATCATGGCTGGAACCGCGCGGTCGATGGGCGTTGAGGTCATCGACTAATATAAACAACACTTCGTGGGAGGAAACCACTGTTTCCGAACCTAATTACAGGAGGAACCACACATGGCAAAATCAGCCAAACACAGTCAACGCTATAAGGCGCTGACCAGCAAAGTAGACAAAAGTAAGGTTTATGAACCGGAAGACGCGATTAAAACGGTAAAAGAGCTCGCCACCGCCAAATTTGATGAAGCGGTCGATGTGGCGGTCAACCTCGGCGTCGACCCTCGTAAGAGCGACCAAATGGTGCGCGGCGTGGTGAACCTGCCCCACGGCACCGGCAAGAAACAGCGCGTGCTGGTCTTTGCGAAAGGCAGCATGGCAGAAGCCGCCGAGCAGGCAGGCGCGGACATGGTGGGCGCAGAAGATATTGTGGAGCAGATTCAGAAAGGCTGGAAAGGCTGGAAGAATTTTGACCTCATTGTCGCCGGACAGGATATGATGCCGGTCATCAGTAAGGTGGGCGGAACCCTGAAAGCCAGCATGCCCAACCCGAAATCGGGAACCGTCACCCAAGACCCTGCTAAAGTCGTCAGCGAAATCAAACAAGCCTCGCGTTTGGAATACCGCGTGGATAAAGCAGGCATTGTGCATATGCCCATCGGACGCGCCTCCTTTTCGGAAGACCAGCTGACCGAGAATCTCGCTTATGCGCTCAACGCGCTGCTGAAAGCGAAACCTGCCGGCGCGAAGGGACGCTATCTTAAGAAGATCACCCTTTCCACCACCATGGGTCCCGGCGTGCATGTTGATCCCGTGCTGGCGCAGAAATTGGCAGAGCAGCGCGGCTAAAAATAATCGTTGAGTCGTTGTTTGTTTGTCGGGGCGCGATTTTCGCGCCCCATTCTTATGATTTAGGCGAATGCAAGTACCCCCGAATTCTCTTCAAACACTTACATCCGCTACATCCGCGCGCGTCATCCCTTTGCAAGCATGTATCAGTAGCAGCAAACCTATAAATACGATCTAAAAACTTCCCATCATCTACCCCAAACATCCCTTCAAATAAGCCAAAGTCTCTACGGTCAGCGTCTCGGGGTCAGGGTGATAATCGAACGGTTCCACCGAACACCAACCGCTATACCCTTTTGTCTGCAAAGTCTGCAAAATCGGCGCGAAATCGGTTTCGCCATAGCCGGGCGCGCGCCGGTTTGAATCGTTCAAATGAACATGAGCGATTTCAGGAAAGTAGAACTCCAACAACTCGTCTGGCGTGTTCGTTTCGGACAGCGCGCTCTTTACATCAAAAATCGTCTTCAGAGATGGATGCGCCATGCGTTGTGTCAACCGAACCGCATCCGCCAACCGGTTCGCGACATTCGTTTCGGCGGCGGGCAGCGATTCCAGCAAAATTTGCACACCGAAATCGCGGCACAAATCTAACGCGGGCGACAAACTTTCCAGCCAATAGGTTTCTGCCTGTTCCATTGTGACGGGCGGTTCCGCGGAACGCTGCTTTGGCGACCCAAACACCATGACCGGCGCGCCCAAATCATGCGCAAACCGCGCCAACTCACACAAATACTCGCGGGTTCGCTGGCGCGTTTCGGGCTTCTCGCTGGCGACATGCAATCCCTCCGGCGAAACCAACAGCCAATGCAGTCCCGCGATCTCCAGTCCATAAGCGTTCGCGATGCTCCGAATCTCGGATCGCTCTTCTGCGCCCAAATCAAACACCGATTCCGCGAAGGTGAAGGGCGCGATTTCGACTCCCTCATACCCTGCCTTCGCGATCAGTTCGCATGCGCTCGCCCACGGCAGATGCCTCAATACCTCATTACATAACGCGAACCGCATCTTACTCCCTCACCGGCGCCCATGCCCGGTTCGCCATTTCCAACTCTGCGGTTCCATCCGGCAGATCGCGCCAGACACCGCATGGTCCCCCATCTTCGCTCACGTTCAGGTCGACCATCGAGCCATCAAAACACAGCGCGGGATGATAGTAGCGCGCCACCGCCTGCGCATCGCCCACAATGTAATGCCCGATTAAGGCGCGTCGGAATCGGTCTTGGCTCTGGTTCGGATAGCTGCCATGCACCAGTTGGCCATTAAAAAACAACACATCGCCCCCCTTCATAATCACGGGCGTTACGGGTGTGCCTTCTGGCAGCGGTACTGTCACATCGGTGAAGCTTTGGGTGGTGTCTGCCACCGTTGCGCAAAGCACAGGCCAGGTATGCGATCCCGGCACCACTTGCATGCAACCGTTCTCTTCATCACAATCATCCAGCGCCATCCAAGCCGCGATACACGTGCCGGGCTGCACACGCAGGTAATATTGGTCTTGGTGTAATGCTTGCCCCCGCGCTCCTGCAGGCTTGAAGTAGAGCATGGTTTGCACTGCGTACGGCAGTTTGCCCAGCAGCGCGCTCATCGCCTCTCCCAGCCGTTGATCCAGCATCCAGCGCAGGCTGATTTCATCCCAACGATGCATATGGATCATCCGGGGATACCGCTTCAATGGGTCTGTGCTGGTCAAATCGATCCCGCTGAAATCGCCCGGATGTTCGCCTTGCTCGCGCAACCGCATAAAGTGTTCGATGAAAGCAGTCGTCTCTTCTTTGGAAAACAGTTGAGGCAGCACCAAGTAGCCGGTTTGCTCGTAAAATGCTTTTTGTTGTTCTGTGACCATACGATTTCCCTCGCTCAGAGTGAATTATAGCCCATTTTTGGAGTAAACTATACGCGATGAAACCGATCTTAGGACTGATTTTGGCATGGACGCTGACATTTTCGGCACAGGCGGACCGGCTCATCCGGGTTCCGACCGGCAGCTTTGTTTACCCTGAGCGATTAAAAGTGGAATATGCGGCTCAGATAGGCGCGAACAAAGGCAGTTTCACCGACGCGGTTTTTCGGATCAATGGCTTTGTGGAAGTAGGATGGACGCATACACAGCCTGCTGCAGGCAAAACAATTGATGCTGCGCATTTGCATTATAGTCTCTATCCAGAGATTCCCGGTTACGCGCCCGGAATCGCCATTGGCGCGCGAGACCTATTCAACAAAACTTCAGAAGGCACAGGCTATTTTCTGGCAATCACTTACGGGGTCGCGTTAATGGGTAATGAGCCGTTGGATCGCGATTTAAGGTTGACGCTGGGAGCAGGCGCGCGCGGCATACGAGGTTTCTTTATGGGGGTGGAGGCGCCACTGACAAACACGCTCTTGATTCAAGCGGAGCATGACACCAGGCAGTTAAACGCTGCGTTGGTCTGGCAGCCGCTTCCCGTTCTGCAGTTGCGTTGGACAGTGCTGAATACCCAGCCTTATGTCGGCGCATCGATTCATTGGGAATTTTGATACCATGCAGACCCGGTACCCGTTGTTAAAAATGCAGGCAGTCTCTCCTAACCGTCGAGCGCGTTTGGGTCACACGATTCTCGTTCTCGTGGTTCTTACCATGCTGATCGTTGGGTTGTACCTCTCCCCCAGCCCCAAAGGATTGGGAACTCATCGCCAGCTGGGACTGCCGCCATGCACCTTCTATTTGATGACCGGGAAACCTTGCCCCTCGTGCGGCATGACCACCAGCGTCAGCGCGACATTGAAAGGCAATTTCGCGCAGGCATTGACCGCAAATCCGTTTGGCATTATCTTCCTGCTCATCATGTTGGGAACTGCCGCCAACAGCCTCTCGATTCTGTTCAAGGGCAAATCGTTCCGCTTCCATCCCGCGCTCGCCATCTGGGGAGTTCCCGGATTTGTGATTCTGTGGTTTCTTTTTGGGATCGCGCGTTTTTTTCTTGCTGAACCGGTTCCCTTCTCCGAGCGTTATTGAGCCTAACGCGTCTCAACCATCGTTGAGCAGTTCTTGCCAGCTCTCCGCCTCTAACAAACGCTCTGCCAACTGCTCTAAACGCTCCAAAGAAATGAGATAAGACCACAGATCCCTACTTTTGGAAGAATTCAGCGTTTCTGCGGATGTAATCGCGCCATTCTGGCGGCACATCGGTATCTACATAAATCGCGCTCACCGGGCATTCCGGCTCACATAAACCACAATCAATACACTCTTCAGGATTAATATAAAGTTGGTCATCTCCCTCATAAATACAATCGACAGGGCAGACCGACACACACGACTTATCTTTCACTCCAACACAAGGTTCAGTAATTATATACGGCATTGCAAGAGTTCGCCTCCTGATACATATTGTACCTGAAGCGGAGTAAGCCAACAGTCAAAAACAGGTACAATTTTATCTGTGACTCAAGACCAAGATCGCGTGGCGGTCATTCGCGCTGCTACTCAGGAACTCTTTACAACCCTCGATATCGAGGAGCGTCTTCGGCGTATCCTCCAACATGCGATGCAGAGCGTGCAGGCGAATGCCGGATCGATTCTGCTCTATGACGCGCCTTCCGGTTCGCTGGTTTTTCGCTATGTCGTCGGGGGAACCGCCTCAGAACTCACCGGAAGAAGCCTTCCCGAAGGACCCGGTATCGCTTGGGCAGTTTTCAAATCAGGCATATCACAATTGACGATAGACCCCTCCAAAGACCCTAATTTCAACCCCGAAGTCGGTAAATCAGTCAACCTGCAGACCACAGGACTGATCACCGTGCCGCTGTTAGACCCCGAACATAAACCGCTGGGCGTGCTGCAAGTCGTCAACAAAGCAGAAGGCAACTTCACAGCGGATGATCTCGCGCTGTTAGAGATTCTCGGAGATGTGGCTGCCTTAGCCATCCAGAACGCGGAACTGGCAAAGGAGGCGAGCTTGGGCTATATCGCGAAAACGCTTGGCGACTTGGGACATGACCTCAAAAACAAAGTGGGCGTTATCTCTGGCTGGGTCGAAACGATTCGACCTTCGGTTGAAGAGATTCAGGAGACCCATCCCGATTCTTACGAGATCATCCATGAGGCGCTGGAAGCCATTCATGACGCTGCAGAGGATGTGTTTCGGGATACCCAATTGGTGGCGGAAGCAGTGAAAGGAACCCTCTCCGAACCGCGCCTGGAACCCCACTCCTTGACAGAAATCGCGCAATCGCGCATTAAATCGCTGGAATCGGTCGCGAAGCAAAAGGGTATTGAGTTGGACTATCGCATCGACTCCACGCCCGTGACCCCCTTAGACCGTAACCGCGCCGAACGCATGTTCGAGAACTTGGTCAGAAATGCTATCGATGCCACCCCTTCCGGAGGCAAGGTCTCGGTGTTAGTGTCCACTTGGAACGAAGAGATGAATCCAAACAGCCAATGCCTTATTGTGCAAGTGCAAGACACGGGACAAGGTATGACTCCCCACAAATTGCAACAAGTGCTGCACGGTCAGGCAAGCAGTAACAAGCCCAACGGCACAGGATTGGGAACGAGAATTATCTGGCAGGCGATTCAGGCGCACAAAGCGCAATGGGAAGGCGAAAGTGAATTGGGCAAAGGCACGCTGTTTCGGATTAAGATACCGATCGCTCCTCCGGCTTGAAAAAATCCTTCAAAACCGTATAGGCTTGTTGCACCCGCGTTTGTAACCGCTTCGCCCGCGCCTGATCTTCGGAACCGGGCGCGAAACGCGAAGGATCACAGCGCTCTAACAACTGTTCACAGGTGCGCCGAATCGTATCAAAATCGGTATCCTCTGGCAGTCCCAACACGCGAAAACTGTCGCCGAAGGTCAGCTTAGGCTCTGCGCTTTCGGGCGCTTTTGGCTGGAAAGGGTCCGAAATCTCCTCCGTTTGCGTTTCCGTCTGTGCAGAGCGATTTGAATCAAACTCTTGTTGCAAGGAGGTCAATTGCTTCCCGACAAAATCGGTCAGTACCCCATAAACCCGCTTGCCCATATGTTTCAGCTGTTCTGGCAGTTCGGGAACGGTCAAATTGTTCAGCCCCACCGTGAGCGGTGAGGTATCCGGCAAGGCGGGATGCAATAACTGGTAAACGCGCTCGGTCTGCTCAAGTCCCCGCAATTTCTGCTCGCCTAAATCGCGCAGGGTGGTATTACTGGGCAACGATTCGCGCGCCATCTGAACCGTGCAGGCGCATACTAAAATATGCCCCCCATGCGCCAAACCCAGCAGGCGCGCGCAGCGATTGAGCGTGGGACCATAGTAATCGCGCTGCTCGGTGGCTTCCGCCTCGCCCGTATAGACCGCCATTCGAACTCGCAAAGGCTCCTGAAGCGTCCACTGCTCCCGAAAAAAAGCGGTCTGCGCCAAGACAGCAGACCGCAGCGCATCCGAAGCCGTTTGGTACACTGCGCAATAAGCATCTCCCCACGTTTTGAACACATGCCCGTCAAATGCTTCTATCGAGCCTTGCAGCAACGCGTTATGTCGCGCCAGCGCAATTTTCATGCCTTCCGGTTCGCGCTCCCAGTGCGTTGCGCTACGCGCAATGTCGGTAAATAAAAACGTCAACGTCCCCTGCGGATTCATCAAGATAAATATACCTGAAATCATAAGTTCGAAATCCCGCATACGCGCCTTGCTCGGGTAGAATGTATGACATTATGAACAAGAAGGGTTATCTTCCAACTATTTTCTCTCTGAGTATTCTGGTCATTGCCGGATGTTCCTTAGTCGCCCAAACCCCAAGAAACAGCAGCGCGCAGCCTGTTGGGGACGCCGCGAAGAAAGTGAAAGAGGGCGAACGCGGTTCCGGCGTCCCCAATTTCTGGGTCAGACCTGGATACCGGGTAGAACTATTGGTCGACAATGTAAACAACGCGCGCTTCCTGGAGTTTGGCGACAAAGGCGTTCTCTATCTCAGCCGTCCCAATAAGGGCGATATCCTTTCCTATCGCTGGCAAAACGGAAAGTTAGAACCTTTAGGAACTTTCGTATCGGGCTATCCGACGGTTCATGGGCTGCATTTTGCCGATGGGTGGCTCTGGTTCACGCAGACAGGCGCGATTTTCAAGGGACGCGATACGAATGCCGATGGCAAAGCCGATACAATAGAGACCGTTATTCCGGAAGGCGATTTGCCGAAGGGCGGAGGGCATTGGTGGCGCCCGGTGCTGGTGACCCAAGATTCTATCTATACCTCTATTGGCGACTCAGGCAATATCAACGATGAAACCAAAACCGACCGGCAGAAAATCTGGCGGTTCGATAAAAGTGGCAAAAACAAACAGCTCTTTTCCACCGGAATCCGCAATACGGAGAAGTTGAGGCTGAGACCCGGCACACAAGAGGTGTGGGGCTGCGATCATGGAAGCGATTGGTTTGGCGGTCCTATTGGCGACAAAATCGGCAAGCAGCCCATTACGGACGATAACCCGCCTGACGAACTAAACCATTATCAAGAGGGCAAATTCTATGGTCATCCTTTCGTGACGGGACATCGCATCCCGCGTGTGGAACATTTCAAGCGCGAAGACATTATCGATTTAGTGGATCAAACCGAACTGCCCGACTGGAAATTCGGAGCGCACTGGGCGGTAAATGGGTTCACTTTCCTGACGAAAGGTCATTTCGGTCAAGATCACGATGGCGATCTGTTTGCCGCGCTTCATGGCTCCTGGAACCGCAAAACTCCCGACGGCTACCATATCGAGCGCGTGCTGTTTGACAAAGTGACGGGCAAACCTTATGGGGGCTTAAAGATCGTGGGATGTTATGTCAATGGCAAGGTGTTAGCGCGTCCCGTGGACTGTGTGGAAGCGCCCGATGGCTCCATACTCTTCTCCTGTGACAGCACCGGACGCATTTACCGAATCAGCGCGGTCCGGTGAAATTAACCGTTTCAGGCACTCTTCTTGTAAAAAACGGGTATATTGATATGTCCCTAACCGGGATAAGGAGGTGATATGGCGTGAATAACTGTTACCATATCGAGGGGGGAGTCGCATTTTAGTCTCCCGTTGACGGGGTGGCGATGCCTGTTGACTCCTGAGTGAGCGATGCGGTTAGCAAAAGCTCGCAACGGGATCGGCGATGAATGCGCTCCCACTCGAATCTTAAAATGCGCCGGGTGTGAACCCGGCGCGCTCATTATGAACATTCAATATGAATAGACGCCTCAGGGGGGAACAAAAAGGCGGCTGTTCTCTACAAAATGAAGGAAAATAACGACTATGTTGAAATCGAAAATGTTGGGACACGTCGGACACTGGTGGGGATTAGCCAAAGAGCTGTCGCCCAAACAGATTGAACAAGAAATGCTGATGCCTTTCCGCTTGGCGCTGGTGGGACTGCCCGACCGGGTCGAGTCGGTCTGGAAGGTGCTGACCGAAGGCTCAAATGCGCAAACGCTGCAATTGGCAGCCGAATATGTGAAACGATACTCCGGACCGCCGGAAGCCGAATATGATATGGTTCTGAGCTGCGATGTGTTAGATGTGCCGCAAGATGCCATCGAACAGATTGTGGACTACTTCCAAAAACAGAACTTCCCACTGGTCGCCCTCGCAAAGGTTCTTCCCGGAACCCGGCAGGTGGTGGTCAACAAAATCGTGGAAGATTCCTCGTCTCTCAATGCAGGCATCGCCATGCTCTCGTCCGTCCCATCGGTCATCCCGTTGCTGGGCCTGCTTGCGCCGCCCGCCGCGATTGCGGACATGGTGATCCTCACGAAAAACCAGCTGCTGATGGTGCTTCGCGTGGCTGCCGCTTATGGGCGCGAGCCGAACTGGGGCAAACGGCTGCCAGAGTTGGCATCGGTGCTGGGTATGGCGTTCGGCTGGCGTTCGCTGGCGAGGGAATTGGTGGGCTTTGTACCCGGCGGGATCGGCATGGTGATCAAAGGGACGATTGCTTATGCGGGGACCGCCACTGTAGGACGCGCCGCCGCATGGTTCTATGAGACCGGCAAAACGCCCGGTAAAGCGGAACGCGAAAGGCTCTACGAGCAGGCTTGGCAAGAAGCGCGCTCCAAAAGTCACGAATGGAAAACCAAAGAATAATCAGCGCGTAATTGCTTCCCACTTCAAGCGAGCCATCAAATAGCTCAAAATCGACTCTGCCCCCCGATTAAGGTTCACGCCCAGGGGGGTGATCCCATCGTAAACTAACCCCGAAAGCGGGTCGTACAGCGGGGTCTGCGCGATATTATTGCCGTGATACCACTCCAATGCTACCTGCGCCTGTTGCAGATACCGTTTGTCATCAAATATTCGCCATGCGTCCAAGCAGACTTCCACTGTCGCGCCCGCGTCAACGGGTTGCTGATCATACCGCGCGGGGCTTTTGTGCTTGGAGTACCAACCATCCGAACCAATCGCTGAGAAATAGCCCACTCGCGTATAGGTCGCTTCCAAGAGGAAACTCAGCGATTCGCGCCCCATATCCAGCCATTCCGCGCTCTGAAGCCGCATTCCTGCCATCATCATGGCTTGGGGCAAGCGAGGGTTTTCATAGGTGAGGTAGGTCTCGTACCAGCGCCAATCAGGCTCCCGCACTTGGCGGTAGAGGTCAGAAAGCCGCCGTCCCAACACGCGCAAATGTGACGGGTTCTCTTCTTCTAAAATCAAAAATGCGCAAGCGCGAGGCGAGAGAACACGCGAAATCGTGGGGTCTGATTTCGCCAAGAGGGTCTGCGCGCGGGTTGAAAAATCGGTTTCGGGCAACATTCGCGTTAGTGTCCGCAATCCCCAAACGGTTCGCCCAAGTGAATCCTCGCTCCCTTCTTTATCCAACCACTCCCCTTGCGCATCGCTAAAATTGTGATACCTTCCGGAAGGCAACTGCGCCCGCTCAATAAACTGTAAGCATGCCTCTATCAGCCGGTCCGGTAAATCGCTCGCAGGCACCTGCAGCCACTGACTCCCCGTCAGCGGAAGCGTTTTCAACCAAGCGCCCACAATCAAGCCGCGCGCTTGGTCATCAATGGAAAATCCATGTTCCTCCGCAGGCTCGCCATAGCGCGTATGCTGCCATAGACCGTATTCGGTCAACAGCCGTTCCAAGTGCTGTAAATTGATCGCCGTTAGAGGGAATTTGTTGGGCATGGTCGTGTAGATGTTGATAATATTACCCGACGCATGGTAATATCCTGTTATGTTCTGGCAATCGATGAAACGGCAACCCCTTAAATTAGCCTGGCAAGAGACTCTGCCTGCGGACACCGTCGCTTTGGATATGTTCACGCCGCCGCGCCAGCCAACCCGCCTCGCGATTCTGACCGAAAATTCGCTGCAAATTCGAGTCTGGAAATCGGGGCAGTTCGCGCTGGAGCAGAGCGATAAGCAGATGATGATGACCGAGCTTTATTGCGTGCTGCCCTTCCCCACGCGAACACCGCTGATTTTCGCCAATGGAACCGCCTGGGAGTGGTCGTCGCGCGCCTTGAAGCGGCGGATTCCCTCGCGCGATTTCCCAGTCGGACGCGTGGAGTTGGACAGAGAGCAGCACTGCTTGGTGCAGTTCGACATCGAAAAGATGTATGCCTATCCAGAAGATAGCGAGGGTGACGCCTACGAAGCGATCTACCGGGAAAACAACCTGCTGGAGCCGCCCCTTAAACAAGGGATATTTTTGGTTCCCAAGAAAGCGGACCAATGGCGCGCTTATGTCAAAGGCGGTTATAAGCAAATGGCCCTCACACGGTTCGCTAAGTCACCCGCGATTTACGCCATTATCCAAAATCGCCTCGCTCAAGTGGAACTGCGCCCGCAGCGCGGAGTTGTGGAACTGTGGAAGGAAACGCTGCCTGCGCGCGAAGCAGTCAGTCTGCGGATTGGTGATCCCAAAAACGAAGGCAGCGATGCTCTTTTGGTTTTCACCCAACAGTCGGGGCAAAGAAAATTGCTGGCATACAGACCTTAAATTGTGAAGGAAGTTGAGGAGAAACATGAATATCTTAATCATTGGCGGCACTCGTTTTATCGGCTATTACACCCTTTGCCAATTGGCGGCGCAAGGGCATAACCTGACGTTGTTCCACCGCAACCCAACGCCCCTCCAACTGCCGGAAGGCATTCAAGAGATCCTGGGTGACCGCAGGCAATGGGACAGCCAAATTCCCGCGCTCAGAGCAATGCAACCGGAGGTGGTCTTGGATATGATACCCGTCGTCGAACAAGACGCCATTTCGTTGACGAAAACCTTTAGCGGACATGCGGGGCGAGTGGTGCTGATCAGCAGTTGCGATGTCTACCGCGCCTATGGCAGATTGATCAAATCGGAACCGGGCGATCCAGTCCCCGCGCCCGCCTCCGAAGACGCCCCCCTGCGAGAAAAGCGATTCCCCTATCGGGGCGAAACCCCACGCCCAGAAGACGACCCACGCCGGATACTGGATGACTACGACAAAATTCCCATCGAACAGCATGTTCTCAGCCAGCCTGACCTGCCCGGAACGGTCTTGAGGCTGCCGATGGTCTACGGTCCTTATGACTACCAGCACCGCTTACACGGCTATCTCCAACAAATGGACTCGCAAGTAGAAACGATTTCCCTGGACCCGCAATTGGCGCAGTGGCGGGGGGCGCGGGGTTATGTCGAAAATGTGGCGCATGCCATCACGCTGGCGGTCGCGAACCCTCAAGCGGCAGGCAGAGTCTATAATGTAGCCGAACCCTGGGATTTCACCGAACATGAATGGGTAGAGCAGATCGGACGCGCGGTTGGATGGAACGGGCAAGTCGTTATCAGCGACGAATCGGAAGATTCGGATGCCGATTACCGCCAAGACTTAACGGTTGACACCCGCCGCCTGCGCGAGGAAATGGGTTATGATGAAATTGTGCCATTGCAAACCGCGCTGGAAAAGACCATTGAATGGGAACGCGCCCATCCGCCTGCCTGAAATGAACCAAAGCCTTCCAGAATACGGTATAATTTATTTGGAGGTATCGATCCATGCAACGCCGATTCCCAATTAGTTTAATAGGTCTTTTTTTGCTGATGCTCGCATTTATTTTCTGGTACTCTTGGACCACATCCCCGATGGCGCAGGCAGCGCGGGAAAATGCTGCCAGCCAGCAGCCGCGCAATGATCAGCCTGCGCCCGCTGCCGCGCCCTCAAAAGAGGATGTGAAAAAGCAGTTGGACGCCAACAAACCCCAAACCATTGATCCGGTGACACCCAAGAAACTCGTTCCAGACCCAGATAAGCCTTTACCCAAGGCAGAACCGCGCAAGCCGAACCCCACCTCAGAACCCGCCGATTATTGGTGGAAAGATCTGCCTGTGGATACCAAAAAGGGCAAATAACGCGCTGATTTAGCGGAGGGCAACGATGCTCACAAGAACAATGGTGTTGAAAATCGCTCAAATACCCGTTTTCAAAAGTTGGATGACCCAGAGCCGCTTTACCCGGGGACTGATCAACCGCTTCATCGCGGGCGAAGACCTGGAAACGGCTCTGACGCGCGCAAAAGAACTGAATGAGCGCGGCTTTCTGGTCTCTTTGGACTATTTGGGCGAAAATACGCGCCTGTTAGAAGAGGCGGAGCAGTCCGCCCAACAATCGGTTCTTTTGCTGAGACGGATTGCCGAAGCAGGCGTCAACGCCAATATATCGATTAAACTGACCCAACTGGGCTTAGATTTAGATGAAGATCGCTGCAAAGCGCATTTGGAAAATGTGCTGAAAACCGCGCAGGAACTCAACAATTTCGTTTGGGTCGATATGGAAGACAGCGCGCGCACCGACGCAACCCTGCGCGTCTTTAGCAGCCTTTATGAGCGCTATCCCAACAGTGGCACGGTTCTGCAAAGCTATCTCTATCGCACTGACGATGATTTGGAAAGGCTCATCGCTTTGGGATGCCGGGTTCGCATTGTTAAAGGCGCGTATGCCGAGCCGAAAGAGGTCGCCTACCCTTCCAAGAAACAGGTCGATGCGCAGTTCAAAAAACAGATCGCCCGACTGTTGGAAGCGGGAAAAGAACCCGCGATCGCCACCCATGACCCGCGCATGATTGAATTCGCGAAACAGGAAGCGCGCGCCCGGAACTTGCAGCCACAACAGTATGAGTTTCAGTTGCTCTATGGCATCAGCCGCGAAACGCAAAAGCAATTGGTCGAACAAGGACACCGGACGCTCATCTATGTCCCTTATGGCGAGCAGTGGTATCCCTACTTCAGCCGCCGCTTGGCGGAACGCCCGGCAAATCTCTACTTCATTCTGAAAAGCTTGTTCAAAAAATAAAATAATCGATATGACTGCAGACTACGAATCGGTTCGCCAATATGCGGGTTGGCTGGATTTACAGGGATGGGGCTTGATCCGCGTCACAGGCAGTGACCGTTCCCGCTTTCTTCAGGGACAAACCACGAATGACCTGAGCCAAGCGCACCCTGGAAAATGCTTGCCATCCGCCTTCTGCTCGCCCACCGGTCATCTCCTGACCGATGCGCTTATTCTTAATGCGGGCGAAGAGTGGTTGATTCTGCTGCCGGAACTGACCTTTGGCGAAACGCTTGCGCGCCTGCACAACTTGATCATTTTGGACGAGGTGGAATTGGAGCCTCTGAACGAATCGATAGGGGTTTTGAGCCTGCAAGGACCGCGGGCGCAGGATGTTTTGGAAGAAATAGAGATGGAAAACATGCCTATAGAACCCCTGCAGCACCGAATCGCGCTTTGGAATGGGGCTGAGATTCGGGTGGTTCAGCGCGACCGCTCCGGGTCTGGCGGCTATGACCTTTATGCGCCGTTTGCCGTGATGGAAGAGTTCAAAACCGCCTTGATTACCGCTGGCGCGCTGGAAATCGAACCTGCCTTATGGGACGTCCTGCGCTATGAAGCGGGCATACCGCTTTACGGGGTCGATATGAACGAGCGCATTCTCGCGCCCGAAATGGGCAAAGCGTTCGAATCTTCTCATGTCAGCTACACCAAAGGCTGCTACACGGGTCAAGAAGTGATTATGCGAATCCATTCGCGGGGACATACCAATCGCTCTTGGACCCCCTTACTGCTGGCGTCGGGCGCGTTGCCCCTCAGGGAAACCCCCATTGAGGCGCCGGGCAAACCGGATGCGGGCTGGGTCACAGGCGCGGTCTATTCTCCCGCGCTGAACGGGGTCTTGGTTTGGGGATTCGTTCGAAACGCCTTCATACAGGCAGGCACAGGATTAACGATTGGAGGCGCGAAGGCGCGAGTCATCGACAAAACGCCCTTCGCGCCCAGCAGATAATCAATAGAACAGGAACGGCCACCAATTCTTCATTGGTTTGCCCTGGTCATCTTTGCTCTTGTTTTTATAGCCCGGAATATTTTGCCGCCAATAGACCAGCCACCTGCCCATACAGTCGGGAGCCAGCGTCTCATACGGCTTCAGCGTATCGATACTCCACAGCTTCTTCACATCCTTGCCGCCCGGTCCGCTGCCGATGCGCCAATCCTCAATTGTGGACAAAACCGGTTGAGGATTGACTAAATCGTAATGACTGCGCCCATTGGGAGTAAAATGCACATTTCCGCCGGTCGCGTAATACTCTTTGAGCGTCCACTGCTTCTCCCCGTTCTTCACAATCGCGGTACTCTCATCGGGGTAGTCGATTCCCTTCCCCTCGCCCCATAAAGGATAGAAAGAATTGAACCCCAGTTCCGGGAACCGCTTATCCAAATCGAACATCCCAAATTCATAGAAATATTTCTTGAAATAGGGAATGCATCCGCTATGCGCCATCCCTTCCATCGAATGCCCCAAGTTCTCCATTCCGCACCCAATTCCACGTTCGAAGTTCAACATATTTAGCCGAAGAGAACGACCGATGAATCGCTGCTCATCATCGCCTCCATTTCCCGCCTGGCGATGCTGACCCGGAACTCTTCGGAATTGCTCGTCATACACCGGTTTGATCTCCACACACTCCAACCAGCCAACTTCACCGTCCGCCGCGCCGTTGAACCACACTTCATGAACCCAACCTTGATCCACCAGCTCTTTCAAGGTCAGGAATCGCTTGTTGTTCTTCGGGTCTTTGACCCCGATCAATGCGGCAAACTCATCGGTAAAAAATCCGTCATAGCTGCCGTTCAAGCCATTGGCAGGTTTTACTTTTTTGCGCGGGGTAAAGCGGCTGTTCTTTCCTTTCGGTCCTGCCGGGTCTCCCAAATCGACATAACGCCAGACCGAATATTCCAAAAATCGGGGCGCGCTGGGGTCTTTATAGCCATGATAGCGGCTGCCTTCATTTACGGCGGTCAACAGATCCGCAAAAATTCTTTCCGGTTTTCCTGGCTCAATCCCATTGACAAAATTGATACAAAGCAGGCGCGGGCGCATCTGTCGAATGCGGTCATGATTCTTCACAATCCATTCATCCGAATTCGCATGACTGGTCGTATTTGGCCAAAGCGTTGTATCCCTGGGATCGCGCAGGGGTTTGGGCGTTCCATCAGCATTAAAATGCTCTTGCCAGCGCATCGCCTGCTTCAGCGATTCCGCCTGCAGTCGTTCCACATCCATTTTCATAGTATTTTGCTCTTTCGGCAAACTTGACTCATCCCCTGCTTTGAAGCAGTTATAATCAAGTGGGATTGATGATAAGGACTGATTGGCGTGAACAAATTACCATTGACGCAAATATCCAACGAGGCGCCCCAGTTTTGAAAGGCACACGCGTGTCGGTTCAGGTAGTCATCGGCTCTTTGGCTTCGGGCATGACTGTTGCTGAGGTGTGTGATCAGTATCGCCTGACACCAGAACAGGTACAAGCTGCTCTCTCATACGCTGCTGAAGTTATTGAACAGGAAAAGGTCTATGCTGTGGTTAGTCGATGAAGGGCTACCTAAAATTGTCATCGAGTGGCTACAACAGCGAGATATTGCATCCTCCGAGTGGCGTGGTGAGGAAGACAGTAGATTGTGGAAACTTGCTGGACATCAAGGTCGCATTATTCTAACACGAGATGTAGGATTTATGCATCCCGATGTTTTTCCTGCTCCTGTGGGAATGGTTATCATTCGTATCCCAAATACCCTTTATGCAGAAACCATACTTCAGGTTTTTCAAAGTGGTTTAGAAAGCGTTCCTGAAGACAGTTTATATCAAACATTAACCGTCATTGAACCGGGCAAAGTAAGACAGCGTCCCATGAGAACAATACAGTTTTAATACAAATTTATCTGCTTCGAATTAGATCGCAATTCTCACAAAAATCGTCTATAATATTCTGCCTATGGATTGGCTGACAGACCCTCAAATATGGATTGGATTTCTAACGCTGGCGAGCTTAGAAATCGTGTTAGGCATTGACAACATTGTCTTCATCTCGATCATCGCCGGAAAACTCCCCGCCGAACAACGGGCAAAAGCGCGTATGATTGGCTTGGGGCTTGCGCTTGTGATGCGCATCCTGTTCCTTCTATCGATTTCTTGGATCATGCGCTTAGAACACCCGCTATTTACAGTGCTGGATATGGATATCTCTGGGCGCGACCTGATTTTGATTGTTGGCGGACTGTTCTTGGTGGGAAAAGCGACCTATGAAATTCATGGGAAATTAGAAACGGAAGAGCATGGTTCCACTGCCTCCATCAAAGTCACGGGCATGACCGCCGCTATTATTCAAATCGTGTTGATTGACCTGGTGTTCTCTATCGACTCGGTGATTACCGCCGTCGGCATGGTGAAGCAGGTCGGTGTGATGATCGCAGCAGTGGTCGTCTCCATTCTCTTCATGCTGGCGTTCGCAGGCAAAGTAAGCGACTTCTTAGAGAAACATCCCACCCTGAAAATGCTGGCGCTGGCATTCTTGGTACTGATCGGTTTCAACTTGTTCGCCGAGGGTTTCGGGTATGAAATTCCAAAAGGTTATACCTATTTCGCGATGGCGTTTTCGTTGGGAGTCGAGGCATTGAACATTCGTCTCCGCAACAAACAGCAGCGACCGACCGACCCACACTAAGCCGCGTTCAAGACCCGTTGAGCAATTTTTGCGCCGCCTTGCGCACATCCTCCGACTCATCGGATCGGAGCGCGCGCTGCACAATCGTTTTTGCTTCAGGGTATGCCTGCCGAGCCTGCCAAAGGTTAGTAATAATGGTGATTCGCAGAGTGGGACTTTGCTCCTTCGTCATCGCCTGTTTATGCGCTTGGAACGACTTTGCGCTCATCTTGCGCATTCCCAATCCGTCGGCTGCCTCATTTCGGACCTGCATCTCTTGCTCATTCAACATCGCGTAGATGAGCGCGGCTTCCGCCTCGGAGGTTTTGATTTTTCTTAAGGCAGAAACCGCGGCATAACGCATATTGGGAGAGGAATGGCGCGCATAGGGCAGAATCGATGATTGCGCGCGCGCGGACCCCGCATTCCCCAACGCCATCAACCAACTGACCCGGTCGTTGTTGGAGGAGGCGCGTTTCAAGGATTGGATCATCCAATCGACCAGCGCGTTGCCGCGCGCGGGAGCCGACTTCAAAATCTGTTCTGTTACTTGCCCCAGTCCTAACCTTGCCGGATTGGCGACGTCGGGGTCACGCTCAGCCGTCAGTTTCTTCAGCGCGTTCTCCAACTCCTGGGTTGGCTCCTGAACACCACAGGTCAGCGGCACCAGAAAGCTATACGCTTCGCTGTTTTTCCGGTGTTCCCACATCAAATCGATCAAAGCGCGCTGCGCCTCGGGGGTTCCTGCGCCCTGCAGCGCGATGGCGATTAAGCGCGCTCGGGAGGAGAGCGGCGGTTGCTTCATGACATACTGCTTAGCACGTTCGCATGTGGCTGGCTGCAAATAGAACAGCGCGCGCCACTTCAAATAGAAGTCGGTTAAAGGTGTGATGTCCGCATCATTGGGCAACGTCTGAGTCGCTTTCAACAGGCTGTCATAGGTCTCGCCTGCCAGCGCGATGCGGTGTTGCGCAATCGCATCTTGTTCCGGGTTGCTGACCGCCCCAAATAAGCGCGACGGCTTATAGATTTTCGCCCAAGCCTGGTATTTCGTTCGGGTTGCGCTGATTAAAGCAGGGTCGAGTGGCTCAGTCTTTTGCAACCGCATTTGCAGCTGCGCGCTGCCCTCGCCCACCACCGTCTTTTGCATCAAATTCTTCTGGTTCCACGCGCCGCTGACCGACTGAATAGCTCCTGATTTCAGGTTAAAGACAAACTGCTGGGCACCGCTCGGTTGAGCCGTGATTTTTTTCCCCATCCCTGTATCGGTCAATTCGGTATAAGAGAGGCGCGTTTTGGCAATCTTCCAATTCTCTTTGTCTTTAGATCGCACCTCATAACGCGCGCGGTAGCGACCCTCTGGCGCATCCTCATTCGCTTGCCATGGGCTTGTGCTTGCTTTGGAAAGCACACACTGAGTCGCGCTGATTAAGCCCCTCAGGGTGTTAATCACAAAAATCTCCTGCGTCATCGCTTGCCAGGTGCGCAGAATCTGCCCTTCCGGTCCCATCTCCACAAAAAACTCGCATTGATTCAGCATGCCTTTGAAGGCTTGACGGTCCGATTCGCTCATCGGCTGCTGGTCCACATTCAACTGGACATCGCTCAGGTTGAACTGATATGCCAAGATCGAGTTGCTGCCCTTCTTCTCCACCAAGTAGATTCTCATCGCACCTTTCAAGGTCATCTGGTAGCGCTGGTCGTGGGCTTGAGTGGAAGGCTTCACACTGGGATCGCTCTCCTGCATCATTTTCAGGATGCGGGTCAAATAGAGTTTCTGGTCGGTTTCAAGAGTGAATTGGTAGGTTCGCTGCTGGTTGGGCGGGAAGCGATAGGCGGCTTTGGTTTGCGCCCATAACGCCTGCGAACCGTTCAGCCAAAGACAGCAGAATAGCAACATCCAGAGAGAATAAGCGCGTGTTTTCATAGTTTTATTGTGGCTGCTTTCGCATGCCCCTCAAAATAAAATACCCGAAAGCCTCGTCATGTAGTTTCCACGTGAGGCGGTTTAGGTAAGAATCTCCAAACCGCCTCACAAAAAAACCTCGGCTCTGAAACTAAATCAGAGCCGAGGTTCAGGTTGCGCTTCAAAGAAGGGTTCTCAGAAGCAGGATATCCAAGTATTGTTGTACAAGTAACCTGAGTTGGAATAACCGGGCCAACTGAAGATCGTGTGAGTCCAGCTACGAGACCGTCGTAACCATCCGCACTTCGATCCGCTCAAACCCCAGCAACAGGCATTGGCATACGCATAGAAACTGCCGCTTAACGCATTGATTGTGTTGTGAATCTGGAACGTAGTACTAACACAACAACCTAACACGGAAGCTGAAACTCGCGCAGTCAAGGTATCGTGGAGCAAGGTAATGGAACCGCCCACGCCGGCACTGGCAGAACACCCGAAGGAGAACGCCAAACCTGCCTGGATATAAGCGGACGAACTGACCGTTGGCTTGAACTCAGCTAACAACATAGGAGAAGAATTTACCGAGAACTCATAGGGTGCGCTTGCGGAGGCATTGAAACCTGCTGTCACCCTAATCGGTACGATTCCTAAGTAGAAGGTCCATGAGGTCTGGCGATTGATGTTCCAAGAGCCTACCGATCCAGACACCGAATAAGAAAAAGGTTGGTTCTTGGTCATGCTCCAGAGCGTATTTCCAGCCACTCTGAAGTAAGCGTTCAACTTAAAGCTACCGTTCGCCACTTCCGCCAAAGCGTAAGCCTCCGCGACTTTCGCGCTGATCCCAAAGAAGTTGATACCCGCTTCACCCCTCGCTTCCGCTTTACCAGTGTTGCAGGTCACGTACACGTAGAGGCTGCCATTGGCATACACATTGATGTTGCTGTTGCCCAAAGAAACACTCTTCACCTGGCTGAAAGTGTAAGAACCGGCAGCGATTCCAAAATCGCTACCACCGAAAGGATTGCCGAAGCCGTTGTCCTCTTTGCCCGACTTCTTGTCGCCCCAGAGCAGCGGATCGCCGTACATCGACACATATGGCTCACTGCCATAACCCGCGACCGGATACGGCCACTCGCCCCGATGCGCCATATCCAACTCGCGCACCTGACGCAGATAATCGGCATAGTCAAACGGCTCCGCTGTATGACGAACTTCAGGCTCTTTGCCCGTGTCTTCGCCAAACTGATCGCTGCCATCGCCAAACCAACCCCGCAGGTTCGCCCCACCGCCGCCACCCGAACAGGTGTCGCCAAAGTTGAACAGAACCGCTAATAGGTCGTTGTCATCCACGATATGATCCACCACGACATCCGCTAAGGACGCGCCCTCGGTACCGAATGCAAACAGCACCTCCAGCAAGTCGCGGTCATCCACGATGCCGTCGCCATTCACATCGCCCGGAGGCACACAACCGATTTGGTGAACAAACGCATCGCCCACCTGCATCGTGTCGCCATCCACTAAGTTCTCTGCAATCGAATGGAACGCTACTCGCTGACCGTCGCCGCTGATCACCGCATGATGGCTCGGACCATCGGCTGGCAAGTCGTTGCGACCGGCGATCCCATACAAACGGTTGTTACCGGTATCTGCGATAAACACACGGGTCGTCTCTTGCGTATCGCCCGCCATGAAGTTCGTCGCTTCCGACACAAACGCTACCCGTTCGCCCGTCGCGCTGATGCTCGCGCCGTAGCTGTCGCCGTTGCCCTGACGACCGAAACTGTCCACCGACACGCGCTTGATCTCGCCCGTCTGACGATCCCACACAAACACATCTAACTTCCCATTGGTATCGTCGGGAACCAGATTCGTCGCATCCGACACAAACGCCACATAGCGCCCGTCAAAACTCATCTTCGGGTTCATGATCTCGCCGTTCGGCTGTCCCACGTTCGGAATGCCCATCCGGGTAATCTGACCGGTAATCGTGTTGTAAACGAACAAGTCCGATTTGCCATTCGTATCCGACACAGGCAGCAGGTTCGTCGCATCCGATACAAACGCCAAGAAATTGCCGTCCCCGCTCAGAGAGGGATCCGCCGAGTTGCCGTTGGGTTGAATGGCTTGGCGCTGGATGCGAATCAGGGTGTCTTGCGAGTTGTCATACAGAAACACATCGCTGAACTCATTGGTGTCGTTCGGCACTAAGTTGCTCGCCAACGACGTGAAAGCCACATAACGACTATCCGCGCTGATGGTCGGCTGCACCGACTCTTGGTTGCCTAACGGTCCCCCGCCCGGCTCGCGCGAAACGATCTTCGTGTTGCCGTTGTTCCACAGAAAAACATCCGTCTGGTTGTTGGTGTCGTTCACCACAAAGTTGCTCGCTTCTGAGGCGAAGACCATCGCGCTGCCATCCATGTTCAACGCTAAATGGAACGAATTGCCGTTGCCCACCGTCGGAATACGGGTGAAGGGATTCGCCGTGTCCACTTGCGCCATGAGAATGTCCGCAAACTCGTTGTCATCGCCTGCCAACAGGTTCGTCGCATAGGTCGCAAAAGCCACTCTACTGCCATCAAAACTGATCGCGGGAATACCGCTGGGATCATTGCCCTGGGTGCCAAGCAAAATCGATACGCCCACCGTGCGTTTGCGCTCCATATCCCGCACAAACACCTCTGTCGTCTCGTTCGTGTGATAAGAGACCATCGGACGATCGTTGGATCGCCAAGTGTTCGGGAAGCAACGTTTGCGAGGACCACTGCTGGAAGAGCGCGCGCCGAAAATCTGCTGGTCTAACACGCTCACACTGGTCTCATAGCCGTCTGCCGTCACCGAAATAACCTCGTTCATGCCTGTCAACAGATCGTGATCCACCAGCTTCGGCTCCACGCCCACTGCCTCTTGCCGAGGATACATCACATATCTGCCATCAGGACTGACTGCCACCATCGTCGGCAAGTGACTCGCATAATCATTCAAAACCGCCAACTCTTCCATTCGCCACGCATCGAACACATACAATGTGCTGCCTTGACCAGGAAACACCACCACATGCCCATCGCTGGACATCGTGCCGACCGCGAGGTTCTCCTCCGTCCAACTGAATGGCTCTAAGGCATCCAATTCACCGGTCAAGGAAACCAGAGTTGTAGAGGTATGACCCTCACCCTCTTGGTCAAACACCTCGTCGCCATCCGCATCGCGATCATGCAGATAGAGATAGAACTGACCATCGTCCGCCCGAGAATCTAAATTCGTCGCATTGGAAGCAAACAACACATAACGCCCGGTCTCGCTGATTTCCATCATCAGCCCATGCCCATTTGCAGGCTCACCTGCCGAGTTCTTACTCACCAAAAGGTAGGTCTGGGTCTGCGGGTTATACAAGTAAGCATGCTTGAACGGAGTACCGGGATTGGGGTTAAAAGTGAAGCCGGCGTATAGCCCGTTATGACTGAGGAACGGACGCGAACCCGAGGTCGGATTGCCTCCAAAACCTTGACGGCTCAAACAGATCGTCTGACGGGTCTCGCGGTCATGGAGAAATATATCGTCCTGGTTGTTGGTATCGTTGGGAACAAAATTGTTGGAACGGGACTGGAACAAAATCAGTCGGGCATCCGCGCTCATGCTGCCAAACAGTGAGTTGCGCGCCCCCTGTAATCCGTTCGTCCCCACCGACACGCGAGTGATCGTGTCTGTTTGGGAATCGTGCAAAAACAGGTCGAAGAACCCATTCGTATCGCCGGGAACTAAGTTGGACGCATCCGACGAAAACAGCACATAACGCCCATCCGGGGTCATCCCTTGGGGAATACTGTTGCCGTTGGGAGCCGGACGCTTCGCGACCGACACCATCTGGCTCGTCCCACGCTGAGCCTGGCTCGCGATCACTATCGTCGCGCTCAGGGAAATCAAAAGGGCTTTGGACAGCCACTTAAAAAAGTAAGACTCGGGCATAGTAAGTGCCTCCTATTGAACTTTTCGTTAGAAACTGTTGAAAATGAACCGACTGTCTCGCTGGAAACAAGCCGTCACTCACTTTCTTAACAATAATAGTATAACCTGTTTTTGACCCTATGTAGTCAAAATCCAGAAGGAAATTTATCCATACCCACTCAAACCTATTTTCTTACCAGTTCTATGACCTCACAAGGCACGCCCTCACTGGTAATAATCCAGTTTTTTCCTTCCGGCGTATAGGTAATCGCTTCCCCTTGCGCCTGCAGAGGCAACGGGGTCACCTGGGGTATAGAGGCAAAGATCGCGCTAAACGGCTTCCCTCGTTCCAGTGTGTATTCAAAGGCTTTGGTATAGGTTCGAACCACAATGCGCTTTCCATCGGGCGAAATATCGCCGCCAGTCGCCATTTTGTCTGCAGGATTACCGCCGCTCAAACGCAAAGTACCGGTATAAATCAGGGTTTGGACCTGGGGCGCGGGCTTGGGATTCGGCAGCCGGTAGATGCGGCTTTCTCCATCCGAAGACTTAGTAATCACATAAAGATCACGGGTTTGTGGGTGAACAAACATCGTTTCGCAATCGTGCGCTTGATCCGGGTACTTCATGCGAATCGTCTCAAAATCACGAACCTCTGTTTTCCCCCCTTCGGTCGCCTTCGGCTCTGGTACCCTGTAAACCACGATCTCTTCACGCTTGCGCGCATTGTCGCCAATATCGCCCAGATAGAGAGTTCCTTTCCGCGAGCGACTGTCAAAATGATAGGCAATATCCTCACAATCTCTCACCTGAATCCCCTGCAGAGTAAACGTTCCGCGATCGTTACCCTGCCGGTCAAAAGCGTATAAATTGGGACCGTCGCCCGAATCGTTATGAGTCCAATAAATCCCTTTTTGCGCGCGACTCGCGACGATGCCCGAACTTTCATTGACCAGATTGTTCTTCAACAGCCAGCGGGCAGGCTGCGCGAACACGGCAGAGAGAGCAAAAAGCGCGATGGCGGGGAAAATCAAGCGTTTTGACATACCGAAATTGTACCTGAATCAGGTATTCTTATAGTTGATGGTGGTGAGATAAGCGGTGTTGAGATTTTTCTTGCGCATGTTCGGGCGTTTCGGGAGAGATGTCGGAATCGACTTAGGCACAGCGACAACCTTGGTTCATGTGAAAGGCAAAGGAATTATGTTGCGCGAGCCGTCGGTAGTCGCAATTGAGAAAGACACGAAACGGGTGTTAGCCGTTGGGGAAGAAGCGAAGCGGATGCTTGGCAGAACGCCCGGCAACATAATCGCGATTCGCCCCCTCAAAGACGGCGTCATTGCCGACTTCGACCAAACCGAAAAAATGCTTAGTCATTATGCCGCCAAAGTGGCTCGCCACCCCTGGATACCGCCGCGCATGGTGGTGGGAATCCCCAGCGGCGTCACCGAAGTGGAGCGTCGAGCCGTGTTGCAGGCAGCCATCAAAGCAGGAGCGAGCGAAGCTTATTTAATCGAGGAACCGATGGCAGCCGCTATCGGCGCGGGATTGCCCGTTATCGAACCGACTGGTTCGATGGTCGTGGATATTGGCGGCGGCACCACCGAAGTCGCTGTTATCTCGTTGGCAGGCATTGTCGCCAGCCGCTCCATCCGAGTCGCGGGCGATGAAATCGACGATGCCATTATCGCCTATGTGCGCCGGGTCTATAACCTCACCATCGGCGAACGAACCGCCGAACAGATCAAAATTGAGATCGGTTCCGCTTTTCCCTTAGATCCCGAACTGAGCTTGGAAGTGAAAGGGCGCGACTTAGTGCGTGGACTGCCCCGAAGCGAAACCTTGACCTCCGACGAAATCCGCCATGCGATTGCGGAGCCGGTGAACGCGATTGTGGAAGCAGTCAAGCAGACTCTGGAAACAACCCCGCCCGAATTGGCGGCGGACGTGATGAATCAAGGTATCTTTCTCTGCGGCGGCGGCGCGCTGCTGCGAGGGCTGGATCAACTGTTGCAACAGCAAACCGACATGCCGGTGCTAATCGCCCCCGATCCGACTTCTTGCGTGGTTATTGGCACAGGCAAAGTACTGGATGAAGTGGATCAAAATCCGGTGTTAAGGAAGGTTTTGCTGAACGCGCAGAGAAAGGGGTGACGTTGTGCGCAAACGATACTGGCTCACTCTCGGCGCGCTGGCAATGGTAGGCACCTGGATAGGCGTCTATCATAATCACCAAATGGCGCAAAACAAACCCGACCCGGTCACAGGGATCGTGCGCGCGGTCGTTTTCCCCATCCAATCCGGCATGCGCAATACTTCCGATGGAGTCAGCCAGTTCTTCCAATCGATTTTCAAAGCGCGCGCCGCGCTGAGCGATCATGAACGTCTGCTGGAAGAGAACCAAAAATTGCGGATGGAAGTGGAGCAAATGCAGGCGGTCAAAGAGGAAAATGAGCAACTCAGCACGCTGATGAAACTGCAAGACCGGCTGCCGGGCGAATGGGTCGCCTGCCGGATCGTGGCTGCCTATCCCCAAATTGGCGAACAGAGTTTCACACTGGACAAAGGCTCCAAAGACGGTATCCAAACGGGCGCGCCCATTGTGTCAGGCGATGGCTTAGTCGGCGTGGTGACCGAAGTCAACGCGAAGCAATCGGTAGCGCGTCTTATCACCGCGCGCGGCATGGCGGTCGGCGCGAGAGTCGAGAACCCCGCAAAAGTCTCAGTAGGAGTTTGTGAGGGCTGGGACGAATCTTCTGCTCGTCTGAGGTTCCTGCCATTGGAAGCGCCCATCCAACCGGGCGACCGCGTGGCAACGGCTGGCACCAGCGGCAAATACCCGGTCGGCATCCCCATCGGTGTGGTGGAAGAGGTGTGGCAAGACAAACGCTACTCGTTGAAAGAAGCGCGCGTTAAGACCGCTGCCCGGCTGGATAACCTTTCCGTTGCGCTCGTGTTGAAGTCGCCTCAATAGTTGGGCGCGCCGACAGGGACAACAGCGTGAGAAAGCGATTTATCGAAACCAGAGCGCCTATCGCGGGGCGGGCAACCCAATGGGTGGATGGCAAACGAATCATCGTGATCGCATTGATCATTCTGTTTGCGGTCTCTGCGCAAGGCGTTTGGGCAACCGCGATGCAGGTGGGAGTCGCCGCGCCCGATTTCACGCTGCTCGCGCTCGCTTTTATCGCGCTGCAAACCCAGCCTGCCACTGGCGCGACGGCTGGTTTTTTTATCGGCTTGATGCAGGGCGCGCTCAGCGCGCAGACGTTGGGCAGTTATGCCCTCAGCCGGGTGTTCGGGGGATTTATCGTGGGGTGGCTGCCCGTCTGGTTCGAGCGCAGTCATATCCTGATGACGCTGACCGCATGTATCATGGCGGTCGTGGTCAGTGAAACCGCGCTCTTTTTGTTGGCGCCCAGAAACGATTTTGTCGATTGGATTTTACGAGTCGGGGGAAAAATAGTCTATAATATAGTTTTGGCGTTACCTGTTTATGCGATTATCAAGCGTCTGATTCCACCGGAACCGGCGGAACAGGAGTAATAGTCTAATGAAGCAGAAGTTAGATCAATATACTATTGGGAATTATAGGAGGACACTGCGATGGCGCAGTCTCTGCTCGTAGAAGAGCATGTCAACGAAGAACCGAGCGCATACGCGATTGCGGTGGGACAATTAGTCACTGCCGCGCATTATCTGAATCTTGACTCCAGCTTGCTGGAGGTGCTGAAGCACCCCCGCCGCGAGTTGACCGTGAACTTCCCCGTTAAAATGGACGACGGTTCCATCCGCGTCTTTACGGGCTACCGGGTTCAGCACAACCTGGCGCGCGGTCCCTCAAAGGGCGGTATTCGCTATCACCCGGACACGAACCTGGATGAAACCCGCGCTTTGGCGATGTGGATGACCTGGAAGTGCGCGGTCGCGAATATTCCTTATGGCGGCGCGAAGGGCGGTGTCGCATGCGATCCCCGCCGGCTCTCGATTCACGAATTAGAAAACTTAACCCGCCGCTACACTTCCGAAATCAGCATTATGGTGGGCGCAGAGTCGGACATTCCCGCGCCAGACATTGGTACCAACCCGCAAATCATGGCTTGGATTATGGATACATTGTCCATGCACAAAGGATTCACCTCCTCTGCGGTTGTCACAGGGAAGCCCGTCGCGATTGGCGGCTCAGAAGGCAGAATGGAAGCCACCGGACGCGGCGTCACGGTTGTCTCACATGAGGCGTGCAAAGAGTTGGGCATGCATCTGGCGGGCGCGCGCGTCGCGATTCAGGGCTTTGGCAATGTCGGCTCTGTGACCGCGGACCTGATGCACAAAGCGGGCGCGAAAGTGGTCGCGGTCTCTGACGCCCGGGGTGGTATCTACAACCCCAACGGCATCGACATCGAGAAGGTGATCCACTGCGCAGGACGCGATGGCTGCCTGCAAGCGTACCGGCAAGCCGACACCGTTACCAATCAGGAATTGCTGGAAGTCCCCTGCGACATTCTTGTGCCAGCTGCCGTTCACGGAGTCATCACCGAGCATAACGCCCATAAGCTAAGTACCAAGCTGGTCGTGGAAGCGGCAAACGGTCCCGTGACTCCTGAAGCGGACGCCATCCTGCAAGACCGCGGCATCATGTTGATACCCGACATCTTAGCCAACGCGGGCGGCGTCGTGGTCTCTTACTTTGAATGGGTTCAGGATATTCAGTCTTTCTTCTGGGAAGAGGATGAAGTGACAGGTCGCTTAGAAAAGATCATGCGCCGAAGTTTCCATTCGGTGAAAGAGATCGCCAAAGAAAACGGCGTCGACATGCGGATGGGCGCGTATATGATCGGGGTCAAGCGCGTCGCTGACGCAACCAATATCCGCGGCATCTATCCCTAAGAACCTCCTTCTATTGGGTATCATATAGGATGGAGGTGCATCGTTGGATCGGGATGCGGTAATTGTTGCTGGTATTCGTTCGCCCATTGGGAAGTCGCCGCGCGGTTCGCTGCGGCATACAAGACCCGATGATTTGGCGGCGCAGGTGATTCAGGCGCTGTTGAAACAGTGTCCTGAAGTGGACCCCCAAGAAATAGAGGATGTCGTCTTTGGCTGTTCCATGCCGGAAGGCGAATCGGGCATGAATGTCGCGCGCGTGGCTGCGCTCAGAGCGGGGTTGCCCTTGACTGTTCCTGGCGCGACCGTCAATCGCTTTTGCGCGTCGGGCTTAGAGGCGGTGGCTATCGCTGCCCAGCGTATTCGGAGCGGTGACGCGGACGTCATGTTGGCGGGCGGTGTGGAGAGCATGAGCTTAGTGCCGTTTTTGGGCGCAAGCACCAAACCCAACCCCTACCTTCAGACCCATGCTCCCAACACCTATTTGAACATGGGTCTTTCCGTCGAGCAGCTCAGCAAAAAACATGGTATCACGCGGGAAGCGAGCGATGCCTTCTCGGTTGAAAGCCACCAAAAAGCATTGAAAGCGCAAGAGGCGTGCTACTTCTCTGCCGAAATCGCGCCGATTACCACCTTTGTCCAAGACACCAATGCGGACGGTAAGCCTGTCGTGAAAGAGATCACTTTAGACCGCGACGAGGGTCCCCGAGCCGATACCACTGTTGAAGGATTGGCGAAACTCAGACCGGCTTTTCGCTCTGACGGCATTATCACCGCAGGCAACGCCTCCCAGCGTAGCGATGGAGCTGCCGCCGTGCTGCTCATGAGCGCGGCGCGCGCCCAGCAATTGGGTGTCCAACCGCGCCTGCGATTTGTGGGATATACCGCTGCCGCATTAGCGCCGGAAGATTTCGGGGTCGGTCCCGCTTATGCCGTGCCGAGACTGCTGCAACGGGCTGGCGTACAGCCTGCCGACTTAGACCTCGTTGAGTTTAATGAGGCGTTCGCGGCGCAGGTGCTGGCATCGCAAAAGATTTATGAACTGCCCATGGAACGCCTGAATGTGCTGGGCGGCGCGATTGCGCTGGGACACCCGCTGGGCTGCACCGGCGCGCGCCAAGTTGTGACGCTGATGAACGAATTGCGCCGGCGCGAAGGACGCTATGGGCTTGTGACAATGTGCGCTGCGCTGGGCATGGCAGGCGCGGGACTTTTTGAAAGGATTTGATGCGCCCAATGAAGCGCGCAAACTGAATCAATGCATACTTTGAGCATACTATGAGGAGGTGTGGCAATGAAGCCTGCAGTATTTGAAAAAGCGCAATTACCTGCTATTGAATTATTGAAAACGATGTTGCTTTCGCGTGAGGGCGACCGGCGCGAGGGCATTTTGATGCGACAAGGCAAAGGTTGGTTCCAGGTCCCCGGTATGGGACACGAAGCCATTGCGGCGCTGGCATACCTGCTGCGTCCCGACGATTACCTGTTCCCTTTTTACCGGGACCGCGCCCTTATGTTGGGACGAGGCATGACCACCCAGGAGATCGCGCTTGATTTCTTTGCGCGCGACGGCTCCAGTTCCAACGGTCGAAATATGCCCGCGCATTACTCCTCGCGTCGCCTAAACGTTTTTTCGGTCGCGACCCCCACCGGCGCGCAATGCCTGCCTGCGGTTGGAGCCGCCTGGAAATTCAAACATGAGGGCAGTGAACAAATCGCGCTTTGCACGCTGGGTGATGCCTCTTCGCGTCAAGGCGAGTTCTACGAGGCTTTCTGTCAAGCGGTTCAAGACAATCTGCCGGTCGTGTTTGCGGTGGAAGATAACGCCTATGGGATCAGCACCCCGACAGAGCATATGCTTCCCATGAAGTTGAACATTTTTGACGAACGCTGGGTAACCCGCATCAACGGACGCTATGCGCGCGAAGTTTTTGAGAAAGGCGCTATGGCGATTGAACGCGCGCGCGAAGGGCGCGGTCCCACCATTCTCTGGTGCGAAATTGACCGACTCAGCCCGCACACCAGCGCAGATGACCACCGTCTTTATCGCCCGCAGCATGAAATCGACGAGATGTTCACCCGCGACCCGATCCATCTCTTTGCGGATGAACTGATCGCGCAAGGCGAAATAACTCGCGAACAGTTTGAGGCATTGCAGGCGGAAGTCGTTCGTGAAGTGGATGAGATTTATATCCAGGCAGAAAAAACGCCCTTCCCCGCAAAAGAGCGCGTGCTGGATCATCTCTTCGCGCCCGCCATCGTGCATGAGCCGGTTCCCTTCCAACCTGATGAAGAAACCACCACGATGGTCGCCGTCATCAACAAAACCTTTGAAACCGCCTTGGAAACGATTCCCGGCATGATGATGTTCGGGGAGGATATCGAAGACCCCAAAGGCGGTGTCTTTGGCTTTACAAAGGGGCTGAGCAGCCGTTTTCCCGGTCGAGTGGTCAACTCACCGCTGGCGGAAGCGACCATTGTCGGCGCGGGCGTCGGACTGGCAGCGGTGGGAGCGCGACCCGTGTTTGAAATCCAGTTTATCGATTTCATTACTCCCGGCTTCAACCAACTCGTGACGCAAGCCGCTACTTTGCGCTGGCGATCCAAAGGCGAATGGAAATGCCCCATGGTCCTCTACTCGCCTTATGGAGCGTACCTGCCCGCCGGCGGTATGTGGCATAGCCAGAGCAACGACGGCTGGTGGGCGCATACGCCGGGACTGCGCTTGGCGATTCCCAGCACCCCTGCCGATGCCGTTGGGTTGTTCTGGGCAGCCTTCCAGGATGAGGACCCTTCGATGATCCTGATACCCAAGCACATTTTCCGCGTGAAAATGCCCGTCACCGAGTTTGCTCCTTTGCCCTTCGGCAAAGCCGCCATCCGACGGGAAGGCTCCGATGTAACGTTGGTCAGTTGGGGCAACTGCTTGGAATTGGCAGAACAAGCGGCAGAACAAGCGGCAGAAGAGGGGGTTTCGGTTGAGATTATCGACCTGCGAACGCTCGTTCCCTGCGACTGGCAGACCGTTGAGCAATCCCTGCAAAAGACGGGGAGGCTCATCGTTGTGCATGAAGATAACCGCACTTGTGGGTTTGGGCAAGCGGTGGTCACGGAAATGACCGCCCGCGCAGATCGGTTCAACCTGTTGCTCGCGCCGCCACAACTGATTGCGCGCCCAGATACGCATATCCCCTTCTGTCCAGAACTGGAATATGCGATCCTGCCTGACCTCCACCAGGTCCTGAGCGCAATCTATCATGTGATGGAGTAAGATTCGGTTCTCCTTGCTTGCAGGGGGAACCTTACGGAGGGGTTTCAAACCTCTTTATTCTGAGTAAGTAAACGCTCAAAAAACAGAAGGATCACCGGAGGAACTTGAATGGCCATAGTCGAAGTGCTTGTACCGCAAATGGGCGAGGGATTGCAAGAGGTGCGCGTGCTGCGCTTCTTAAAACAACCGGGCGATACGATCGCGCGGGATGAACATATCTATGAGATGGAAACCGATAAGGCGGTTCTGGAAGTGGAATCGCCTTACGATGGACAGTTAATAGAGTGGCTGGTTTCGGAAGGCGATATTTTGGCGATTGGCGCGCCCATTGCCAAAATGGAGTCTGCCACCGCAGAAGTCTCCGCGCCCGCAGCTCACCATGCGCCTGCCGCGCCCACTTCCCCTGCCCCCTCAGCACCTGCCTCACCTTCCGCTGCCACGCCTGCTTCGGGCGTTCTGATTCCTCCCAGAACGCGCGCGCACGCGCGATCATTGGGTATTTCGGAAGAAGAATTGCGAATGATCCCCGCTTCCAGCAGCAAACTACTGCCAGAAGATGTGGATAAGTATGTCGCAGCCAAACAGGCGAGCGCAGCCCAGCCTGCCGCGGCAGCAGTTTCGGATAAGTATACTGATACTCCGATGTCCTCCCAGCAGCGAGCTTTTGCTTACCGCGTCAAACGCAGCAGCCAATTAGTCGTGCCGGGTACGATTCAATGCCCTGTACGATGGAGCGTGCCGCAGAACGTGGTCAACACCCTGCGGGCGCAAAACGCTGAGGTTCAGCCCTCTGAGTTCCAGGTTTTTGCTTACAGTGTCGCTCAGGCAGTCAAGCATCACGCCAAATTCCGCTCAACGCTTTTGGGAGAAGAAACCATTCGCGAGTATCACCATGTGAACCTGGGTATCGCTGTGGCTCGACCGGGCGATGAGCTGGTCACCGCGCTGGTTCCAGAAGCAGATAGCTATGACTTCTTTACTTTTGTTCGAACCGCGCAGTCGCAAATCCGCAAAGCGCGCGAAGGTCAGGATCAAGCCGACGCCAGCATGCAACTGCTTCTGACCTATATGGGCGCGTATGGCATCACCAGCGCAGTGCCGGTTTTAGTGGCTCCCGCGGTGGCGGTGCTGTTCGCGGGCGCGACCTACGAGCAAAACGGCGAAACGTGGGCCAATCTCGCGCTCACGTTTGACCACCGCCTGATTAACGGTGTGGGCGCTGCTGAATTCCTTAAACGTATCGTGGAAACCATCGAAAGTGCAGATAAGTTGATCCTCAAGCCATAATAAGCATAAGAGAATATCCGCGTCAAGCGCGGGAGGACACATCATGAAAAGATACCGATGGAGCAAAATGGGCGTGATCGTCGCGGTGATGGCTTTATCTGTTGCTGCGATTGCAGGCGAATATACCGACAAAAAAGCGGGATTCGCGTTTACACCCCCCAAACAATGGAAGCAGCAACGCGGCGCAGAGTACGGCGCGATCGTTTTCTTCATGTCTCCCAATCCTGAAACAGGGGCAAATATGAACATCGTCACCGAAGACCTGCCCGGTCCCATGAGCCTCAGCGCATATAGCAAAGCCGCTATGTCGCAAATGGGACAGGTTCTGGATAACTATAAACGAGTCTCCTACAAAGAGGTACAAATCGGATCGATGAAAGCCGGTGAACACGTTTACACCGCCAGCACCGAAGGCATGAAACTCAAAGGTAAGCAACTCTGGTTTGTACGAGGCAAACGAACCTACATCTTCACCTTCACTTCGTTGAACACCGCCTACAACCGTTATATTGGCGAGTTTGACAAAAGCGTTCGCACTGTTCGCTGGCTGAAGTAAGGTCATTCAACCCCGTTCAGGGCGTGATTGCTGCGCCCTGAACCTTCTGAGCCTTTTCCCAATAAATGTGCCAAATCTGCAGCATGACCGCATTGAACGCGGGAGAAAACCATGATAAAAAGATACCGATGGAGCAAAATGGGCGTGATCGCCGCGGTGATGGCTTTATCTGTTGCTGCGATGGCAGGCGAACATACCGACAAAAAAGCGGGATTCGCGTTTACACCCCCCAAACAATGGAAGCGGTTAAATGTTCAGGAGTACGAAAATCTGGTGTTCTTCATGGCTCCTAACCCTAAAACCGGCGCGAATATCAACTATATCGTTGAGCCTCTGGCGAAAAAGATGAACCTGAACACCTATAGCCAATCCGCCATGAAAGGGCTTGAACAAATGTTTGAGGACTACAAACGCATTTCCTACCGAGAAGTTACCATTGGATCAATGAAAGCGGGGGAACACGTTTATACCGCAACATCCAACGGTATGAAAATGAAAGGCAAACAGATCTGGTTCTTGAGAGGGAATCGGTCTTATATCTTCACTTTCACTTCCTTAGCCAACTCCTATAACCAGTATGTTGGGGACTTCGATAGAAGCTTGAGAAGCGTTCGCTGGTTAAAATAATACTTGCCAAGATTCAGGGCGCGAAAACCGCGCCCTGAATGGGTTTATTCTAAAATTTGCTCGCCTAACGTGACCGACAAGCGTATCGGCGCGCCGTCGCGCAGCGCCTCAATCACAATCGTTTGATTCGGCTGGCTATTGAACAAGAACCGTGTCAAAGATGTCGCATCGGTCATTGGCTGTCCATTCACCCGCACAATCACATCATTGGCTTTCAGCCCTGCCTTCTCTGCGGGACCGTTCGGAACTACCATATCCACCCGAACGCTTCTAATATGCGTGCGGTAGTCCACTCCCAGCCAAGGGTGACGCGCTTTCCCATGGGCGCGTAAATCGGACACGACCCGGCGGGCGACATTTGCGGGAACCGCAAACGCGGTATTGGAAACCATCTGCTGCCCCAAGCCCTCCACCTGGCTCAATGCGCCCACAATCACCCCAATGACCTCGCCGCGGCTGTTCAGCAATGGGCTGCCCGGTTCGCCTGCGCCCACGGGCGCATTGAACTGCAGCAACAGCAGGAGCCGTTTGCCATCCTGCCGGACGCCCGCGCGATCGATGCCTCCAATCGTCCCGACCGTGACACTGCCCTCTAAGCCATAACGATTGCCAATTAAAATAGCGGTTGAACCCAGCGTCACCCGGTCCGAATTGCCAAAAACAAGCGCGGAAAGCGGCTCGCGGGAGGCGACCTTCAACAGCGCAATGCCGGTGATGCGGTCCGCGCCTACTTTGGATGCGCTTACCTCTTGACCATCATTCAGTACTACCTTGAACGGTCCTGCGCCCACAGCGCCATCCGCTGAGCAAACGATGTAGCCCGAAGAGTCCACCACAAACCCGCTGCTTACCAGAGTGGCGCGGCGGTTGCCGGGAGCCAAGTTGAGGCTGGGATTGCGGTTCGAGGACTCCAGACGAACGGTAACAATCGCGGTTCGGGTTTTGGCAACGACCTGTTCCACCTCGGTCGCCGCTTGCTCCAGAACTGAATCTTTTGCCGGCTGAGCGGGCGCTGCCTGCCAAAACAACAATAATAATACGCCCAAGGGCGCAAACCAAGAGAAACGATTAGAATGAATGCACATCATTAGACTCCTCAGTAAATCTCACTTCAAGATAATAGGCAGAGTCGGTTCGTGTCTGGATAGAAGGCAATGGCAAAGCGTTGGTATCGCTGTCCTCCAGATGATAGGCAAGTTCCGTCCCATAATTTGTTTGTTCTTCCAGCGAAAGCCGCGCAACCATCACTTCGTGCAACTCAGTATTGAGCGGCTCCACCGGCATATCACTCCGAAGATTGCCACGCGTATTGGATGAATCCATTGTCACCGCTGCAGTCTCCTTCTTGAGTGTCACCGAAGGCGAAGGCACATCGGTTTCTTTCAAATCAGGTATCGGGTTCGCGCGGTTCACAGCCAAGTTGCGCTCAGAGGGAGCCGAAGTCGTGTTCACTGCATCGGTCGTTTCCGTAGGGCTGTTGAGGTGAGGCGTCGTTCGCGCGATTTCAGGCGACGGAACCGTCTCGATTTCAGGCGCATTCACAGAGATCGGAGCCGAACTACCTGAGTTCAAATCGCCGGTCAACGCCAACCGCCCAATAAACGCGCCCACAATCAGGGTCGCCGCCACAGGCATCGCAAAGACCCATCGATGGAAGACGGGCTGGGATCGTTTGATCTGCTGGCGTTCTTGCAAGCGGGCGCGCACCTGCGACCACTCCAATTGAGAGACAGGCGCGGTCTCCTGCTTGGCGGCTTGAAGCGCGCTCTGATAAAGAACATTCCCCTTCAAGACTGCCTGGCAGCGGGCGCAACCCTGCGCATGCCGTTCTGCCCAGTGAGGCAGCGGCGCGGTCTCCAATTCGATTAAATATTGAACACGATTACAAATCAAAATCATCAGGTAACTCTCCCAGTTGCTTCAATAGCGGGGCTAACTTCGCCTTCAATGCGCGCCGCGCCCGCAAAACGCGCAATTTCGCGCCTCCCATTGTACATCGTAAAATCTGCGATAATTCTTCGTAAGAACGCTCTTCCAGATCGCGCAGGATAATCGTTTTTCGATGATGCTCAGGCAGCATCGCTAACGCCTGATGAAAAGCGATCTGCACCGCATCGCGATGCGCATTATCGACCGGGTCCGCCGGATGGGGATGCGTCATCCAATCCAAGCGGTGAGCGGCTTCTTGCTTCACCAAGTTATCTCTCCGCTGTCTTGCGCGAGCGCGGTCCGTGCATAAATTCGCGGCAATTCGCATAATCCAAGTGCTAAACCGGCACTCCTCGCGGAAACTGTGGAGATGTTCGAACACCTTCAGGAACACATCCTGGGTGATATCTTCGGCTTCTTCTCGGCTGGCAGCAAACCGGTAGACGAAGCGGTACACCGGCTGACGATAGCGTTGGAAAACTTCTTCCATCGCCTGATCATCGCCTTGGCGAGCCCGCACTACCAGCAGCTCATCGGTTGCCTGAGAAAGGCTCAGTGTGTCGCTTTGTCTCCAGCCGTCCATAGGAAGTACATGCGTCTGTTCCATCTCATGGGGAATAGACGCTTCATCAGCCGAACGGTTACGTCGAGAAAAGAGGTTCATAAGCGTTCCACAACCGCTCCCTGAGCCGGACAACACGCGAGAAAAACCGGCTCACAACCGGGTTGATCCGCGCGGTAATGCGCTTCTGCCGCCGCCAAAAAATCATTAAGAGCCGCGCGCTCTACCAACGCGACACACGCGCCTCCGAACCCTGCGCCCGTCATGCGCGCTCCCACACAGCCGGGCGCAGTCTCACAGGCACGCTGCATACTGTCTAACTCGGCGCAGCTGACTTCATAATCCAGGCGTAAAGACTCATGCGAAGCGCGCATCAACCGCCCAATAAGAGACTTGTCCCCACGCTGAAGCGCATCTCGGAACGCAGCCACCCGCAGGTTTTCGCCCAGCACATGCGCTGCCCGCTGGCGGATAACGGGCGGCATCAACACCCCACGCTCCAGAAAGCGTTCCGGCGAAATATCCCGCAGGGCGCGGGCATGTGGCTCGCTCTCGCCTGCCAGCAGCCGGACCGCCTGCTCGCACTGTTCGCGCCGCTCGTTATAGGCGGAACTGCTGAGAGCGCGGGGCTTGCCGGTATCTGCCACCACCAAACTCCACGTCTTTGGAAGCGGATCGTAAGTGGTTTGCAAGCTTCGAGTATCCAAAAACAGCGCGCAGCCCTCCTGCGCTAAAAGGCTGGCGGCTTGATCCATAATCCCGCATTTCACCCCCGCATACTCATGTTCCGCCTGCTGGCACAATTTTGCCAGAGTCCAACGGTCCAGGTTCAGCCCATCGATTTCGTTCCAGAGAACCGCGAACACCGCCTCGAACGCGGCTGAGGAACTCAGTCCTGAAGCCGCGGGCAGATCGCTCTCGATTTCTGCGTCAATACCGCTGAGAAGCCTGCCTGAATGCGCTTGCAGCATCGCGGCAACCCCCTGAGGGTAACGCGCCCATGAGTCGCCCGACTCTTTCGACACTTCACGCAAGTCAAAAACCCATCCCGATTGAAATTGATGCGAGTAGAGACGGCAGATCGAGTCGTCCCGGGCACGCGCAGATACCCGGATGCCCCGATCAATCGCGCAGGGCATCACAAAGCCGTCATTATAGTCGGTATGCTCTCCGATCAAGTTCACCCTGCCCGGCGCGCGCGCTGCCCATTCGTAGGTCCCGTACAGACCGTTCATCATTCATCCTCAAATAACGAGCGCCGCTCGCTGAACCCTTTGTCCAGTTCGTGGTAGAAGGAGATACGCTCCTCGCCCAGCCGCCAACATAAAAACACTTCCTGCCCCTCCCTCATATGAGGAAAGTCGACTAAACCCATCTCCAAATCTTTCAGCACAACCCCATAGTTGTGCAGTTCATCGACGGTTTTGTGAATCTGTTCTAACAGCGATGAAGGCTCCGAAGTCTCCTTATGACCATTACTCAAAGAAAGCGTAAAGACCTTATGCGCCTCTTCGCCATACTCTTCTCTTGCCCGCATCAATTGCGCCTGCAATTTCAGCATCAATTTTTGGAGTTCTGGGATCAGCGCGTTCGCTTCCGCCACCGTAAAATGCCGCTTAAACACCTTTTTCTTACGCATGCTTAAGAGTTATTGTACCCAAAGCCAGCCTACCTCTTGCATGAAACCAAATAATCTCTTTCTCAAATTTCAAGAAAAAAAAGGAGTCATCCTATAGGAACGCGAATAATGGCACAAAAGTTGCTGTTCATAAAGCAAAAACTGGTAAAATTGCCTGATTCATTTATTTGTTTTTTAATTCGTAGGATTGAGAGTCTGTCTGCGGTGTTGGGTCTTAAACGCTTAAACAGTTTGAGCGCGCCCCACCGCCTATAAGAAGTCCCCTCACAAGGAAGGGTAGGAGGGACACAGAATGCAGGGGTATAAATTGCTGTTAGTAGAAGATGAGCCGCTACTGAGCCGTATCATTGAGGAGATGCTGCGTGGCTTAGGGTTCCGGGTTGCTCTGGCACAATCAGGTCAGGAAGCGATTGCAACTCTGGAGCAAGAACCATTTGATTTGATGCTGTTAGATGTCCGGCTGCCAGACATGAGCGGACTACAAATGTTGGATACGCTCTGTAAAACCCAATTCAGCGTGCCAACGATCCTGCTCACCGCCTATCAATCAGAGGCGGAAAACGCGGAGTCGCTGCATCCCTCTGTGGAAGCAGTGCTGCTCAAGCCCTTCGATTGGGATCTCTTATTAGCCACCATTCGCAGGATTCTGAGCATCGAACCCTATACCTCGGTCGATTGTCGAGAGCGTGTTGATCTGCCTGAACGTTCCGGCAGCGGGACTTCTTATGAGACCCCGCCAGAGCGCGCGTGGGTCACCATAAGCTCAGCAGAAGACAACGGCGAATGGATGGCGACCGTCGGGCAAGTCATTGGCGGCAACGAAATGTGCTTTTCACTCATGACCGCCCCCGTCTCAGAAACACCTACCCGCGTCAAAGTACAATATCCCGGCAAAGACGGACAGTATCGCTTCCGCGCCGATGTTATTGACTCGGTAGCGGCTGAATCGATGGGGATTTGGGTTTTGAATCGCCCGCGCTCTGTGCAGAGAATTCAAAGACGGCGATTCCCTCGCTTAGAAGCCGAAGGGCATGTCACCTTAATTCCGCTGGACCAGCGGGTCATGCGAGCGGTACAGGCAGATTTAATCGATGTGAGCGAACGCGGGCTGCAGATATGCGCTTCTACTGCCCTGAACAAAGGAACCCCCGTACAGGTCGTTGTGGATGGCGCGCTGCTCAATGAAAACATTCATTTCGTTGTTCAAGGAGCCATTTGCCATGCGGTGGGAATGATACATAATCATACCGCTCGCTATCATCTGGGCGTCACTTTGAAAGGGCTGCCCATCGGTTTGCGCCAGCAATTGCGGTCGCTCTCAAAGCTCGCGCTCATACAAAGCTGAGAGAAAAAAAGAATGAGAACGCTTAACCCTTGACTTTCGAGGAAAGGATAGGGTATACTTTTCTCACTTTAATGCCGCGGGGTAGAGCAGTCTGGTAGCTCGTCGGGCTCATAACCCGGAGGTCGGAGGTTCAAATCCTCCCCCCGCAACCACTTCCGTTCCCTGTACCGTTCACACCCTTACATTCGTCTTTATTCAGTAGCAGTTGAACCATATCTTAGGAGGATTCTCAATGAGGAGAAGGCGAACGATTTTCGGCTGGTTTGTTTTAATCCTGTTCATCGCCGGCTGTTCCCCCCAAACTAAATTTGGAACCATTTCCGGCACAGTGACCGACATTGATGGCAACTCGGTGATTGGCGCGGAAGTTTATGCAGAGGTGAATGGTTCCCGGCGCATCACGCGCACCGTTCAAAATGGCACTTTCTATCTTAACGAAGCGCCACAAGGATTCACCCCCCTCTATGCGCGAATCCAGCTTGATGGCAGATGGTACACAGGGCGTCAAATCGCGCAGGTGTTTGAAGGTGAACAAAGCCAAAACATCAACCTAATGCTCGCGCCTCTGGACCAGCAAGGCTTGTTGGAAGGCTATGTCTCCGACTTCAACCGCCGTGCCATTGAAGGCGCGCGCGTGTTTGCGGGAGGCGCGTTGAGCGCAGCCATGGCAGTAACTGACAAAAATGGCTTTTATCGCATAGAGGGGCTGCCTTCCGGCTACGATTATCCGGTTGTCGCCTCGAAACCGGGCTTTATCAATGTCACCCAGAATGCGCGCATCACGCGAGGCTCCGCGGTTCCTCTCAGCTTCACCTTAAATCTCTCCATCAATGAGAGCGTCAACCCGCCCGCAAACCTGAGCGCAACCGCCTGGACCTTTCCGCGCAACGCGACCCGCAGCCAATCCCGGCAAGCCTATGAAGTGATTCAACAATGGTTGGAACCCCATCGCAAGCCCCAGGCAAAAACCCGCGCGACCGGCAACAGCTTCATTGAAATCGATCTACATTGGGATTACGAGGCACAACGCAGCCTGTTGGGCTATGGTATCTACCGGGGGCGCAACGTAACGGAACTGCGAACGAATGCGATTGCTTTCCTGCGCGATCCTTTAGCCGATTTTTATGCGGACTTCGACGAAAAACTGCAGGCGAATGTCAATTATTTCTATGAGATGGTCGCGCTGAATACCGACTATCTGGATGATCTGCCCGGTTCTGCGTCCGCGCGCAGCGAACGCGCCAGCGCGATGCCGTTCCAAGAGATCACGCTCAACGCGCCCACGCTCCATGAAACGGTGGGGCATCCTTTCACAATTGCCTGGTCTGCGGTCTCAGGCGCAAACTATTATCAAGTCGCGATTTATGACCGTTTCCCAGACTATCTGATCGACCCGATCTATCCCGCGGACTTGGATAATCCCGGCGCGTCCAGGGTCTCTGCCCCTCAAACCTCGCTGGTCTATTCCGGTCCCCGCTTGGCATCCGGGCGAACCCACTACGTGGTGGTGATCGCTGCGAACAATAGCGGCACAGCGCGCGCTTTAACGCCCATTACGGCATTTCGGGCGCGTTAGCAGGCTTCCCGCTCAATCGTTCCAGCACAAGAGTCAACGCCTGAATGCCTAACCGCTCCTCGCCTGAGTTTTCCAGGTGCTGGAACAGTTGATGGATCAGGGCGGTTCCCAGAAGCGGCGATTTCTGGTGAGCCGCCGCCTCCATCACTAACCGGAGGTCTTTTTGCATGAGTTTCACCATAAAGCCTGGTTGAAAGTTCCGGTCGGCAATCCGGCTGCCTAAATTCTCCATCGCCCAGGAACCTGCCGCGCCTGCGCCCAAAGCGTCCAACGTGGTTTTCAAGTCTAAGCCCGCCTGCTCCGCAAACAGCAGCGCCTCGCTGACCGCCAGCATATTCACGGAGACTGCGATCTGGTTTGCCAATTTCAGCATCTGCCCCATCCCGCTTTCGCCCACATGCAGAATCTTTTTGCCCATCGCCCCCAACACCGGGAGCGCGCGGTCAAACGCCACTTTTTCGCCCCCTGCCATCATGCAGAGCGTGCCTGCCTCTGCGCCCCATTGTCCACCCGTCACAGGCGCGTCTAAGAACGAAATGCCGCGCGCGCTGGCATCTGCAGCGATTTGGCGCGCCGTCGCAGGCGACACTGTGCTGAGGTCGATTCCGATGGAGCCGGGCTTCATCGCAGGGAGGACGGCATGCTCCGATTGAAGCCATACCTTCAAAACGGTCTCATCTTCCGGCAAACAAGAAAGCGTTAAATCGCATTGCGCGGCAAGTTCCGCGGGGTTTTGCGCCGCTTTTGCGCCTTGTGATACCAGCGCATCTACGGGAGGCTGGCTGCGGCTATGGACAATGACCGGAAAACCCGCTCTCAGCAGGTGACCTGCCATCGGCTTTCCCATAATGCCTAATCCAATAAATCCGACCGTTAATTGCGAAGTGAGTTGTGTCATCGGAGTCGCTTCTTTGCGCCAAACTCAGCCGACTTCGAGTCAAAAAAACAGACTGGTGACCCCAGCGGGATTCGAACCCGCGATCTTCTGGCTGAAAACCAGACGTCCTGAACCGCTAGACCATGGGGCCCCTTTCATTGAGCGGAATAAAAATTATACCCGATGAAAAAAGGGGAATGCAAGTTTAACCGCACTCTTTTTGGCAAACATATCGATAGCTTTCGCCATCGCTCAGCACCTCGATATCTGCCGCGCCGCCGCAGCGTGGACATGTTAGGTCCTTCATCCGCAGCAGAATATAACACGAACGCCCATCATTGGCGATATAGACATCGTGCAAGATCCATTCGTCCGCCAACAGGTCATTGGCAGCACGATGAGAATAAACCTCCACCACTTTACGAACGCGGTGGAGGTCGACTTCAAATTCACAGTCAGGTTCCAAAGAAGCGTTATCCTCTGACATCAACGGATCACTTGACTCGCCTTGCGCCCGCATAACGCTTCTGATAATAGCCTGAAGCAATCGTATCTACGCGCACGCGACCGCCTCCACTGGAGGCATGAACGAACTGGCTGTTTCCGATATAGATGCCCACGTGCGAGATACGCCGCCCGCGGGTTCGGAAAAAGACCAGATCACCCGCTTGCAAGTGGCTTTTTGCTACCGAACGCCCACGCTGAAACTGCGCCGCGGCGTTGTGAGGCAAACTGATGCCCTGCTTGCGATAGATATAGCTGGTGAAGCCTGAACAGTCAAAGCTACGCCCGTTGGAGGCTCCATAACGATAAGGCGCGCCGCGATAGCTCAGCGCCATGCGAATCAATCCGCTGTTTCGGCTCGTTTCGCGAGAAACCGCTGTTTTGGTTCCAGAAGCAGGCGTTGCCGCGCCCGTCGGACGACTCAAACGCGGATCGCGCGAGTACACGGTTCCAGCGCGCTCTTCGCCCTCTTCGTTGTCCTCGTCAACAGGAAGGGTGGCTCGCAGGGGCGCAGCCGCCTTTTTTACCTCTGTTGCGCTGGTAGCAACGACTTCCTTATCAACCGGCTTGGAAGGCTTTTTCTGAGCCGTAACCACCGGTTTCTTCTGCGCTAAGACTGCGGGTTTCTTCTGGGCTGTGTCTGCGGGTTTCTTCTGAGCAGGCGGTTTCGCCGCTGCCTGAACCGGCGCAGCTGACTTTGCCAGATATTGGCTCTTTATCCAGCCAATACGCCCATTGTCAAACTGAACACGGCTCCATTCCCCCTGATTGGAAAGAACTTTCACCTTGGTCCAGCGGTCTACGATCTCCATACGCTCCGCCTCTGTATTCGGCGCGCGACGGATGTTAATTCTATCTTTGTTTACGGACGCCCACCCGCTGCTGACGCCCGACACGCTCGACACAGGTCGAGAGGGGGCTTGAGAGCGAGTTTGCGACGCACTGCTTTTCACAGGGATACGCAGCGTTATGCCAGGCTTGATTTCATGTGGATCTCTCAGGTTATTCGCCCGGAGCACATCTCCTAAACGCAAATTATGCTTGTGAGCAATAGTATAAAGTGAATCGCCCTTACGTACAGTATACGTGATGTGCTTCTGCTGCGCCGAGGCTGTTGCTATTAGGTTCACGAGCAAGGCGATAATCGCCAAGCAATGATAAAATCTTATCATATGCTCCCTCCTTGGTATTGGTTTTTCTCGTGCCCTGACGACCTCGGTCGCCAGAACTATGGGCAAAGTATACCCCACCCCTGGCAAAAATGTCAACCCCTGACCCCGTAAATTTAAGGATCGATGCTCCGCATGCGCCGAAAGCGCCACAAATAAAAAAACAGCAGACGAGAATTTCTCGTCTGCTGTTTCTGAATAACTACTGTCTTAAGAAGCCTTAGCTGGACTTGCGTCGCCTTCGCAGCGCTAAGCCTGCCAAGCCTGTTCCGAGAGCAATCATGGAAGCGGGTTCAGGCACAACCTGATAGCGGAAAAGAACCCGCATGTAGGGTTGTTGCCCACCGGTGGGTAAATTCGCCCATACAGAGGTACTCGCTGCTGGGAGAGAGCCATACATTGTCGGCATACCAAAGCCGGGAAACGCGGTTCCCGCAACGGGGGCGTTCCATAAGCTCATAGAGTTTGCCGTCGTGATCCAACTGTCCACAGTCCCCTGAGTGGGAGGCCAGCTGGTATTGCCTAATGAGTCTATGTACGCCACATCCCAGTTCGTGAACGAAGACGCGGAAATCGCCGTGAAAGTTGACCCTCCATCCACACTCACATGCCCCCCTAATCCCCACGCAACGCCATACTGATCTGCGCCAGCGATATAAATGTAATCGCCATAGGACAAGGTCGCGCTGAAGAAGGTCGGGGTAGTCCAAGTGGTTGTGTTGGTCAAGAAAGTGGTTGTTGCCGAGCCATTGCCGCGATAGACATCGCTGGCATCATCCATAGAAAGCCACATATGCATATTCAATGCTTCTGCCTTAGTGGGGACAAACAAGGTTGCTCCCACAATAAGAGCCGCGACGAACAAGCCGAATCGCTTTGACGATTGACCGCTGATTTGATTGAATTGATTGGACCGCATATCCTTTAACCTCACAATGAATAGAATTTGTCACCCGATAGCCACTTCAACTTACCCAAAAGCAGGCATTTACTCTGCCCAATTTAGGAGCAAATATCCAAGCTAAGGTGTGTATTGAACTACAAGAAGCGCAAAACGTGCCATTGAGTGAGATAGAAGGCGAGGAAATTACGGGGTTATTGTGTGAATACGTCTTTCCCAGGGGTGCTTAGGAGAAGTCTCAGAGGGGACTACTTCAATTCCCCTCCGTAAGAAAGGTGTCTCAAAAACCTATCGTATTTCCGCGTTCGCGGGCAATTCAGGTTGAAAAGCAGACCCATTCGCTGCGCTCAGGGTGACAGAATGGACAGAATCTGTCTGTTTTGTCATGCCGAGCGAAGCCGAGACATCTACTGTTTACTGAAGACTTACTTCACCTCAAAAGACGCCGTTTTCTTGAGCAATGTAGTACCATCGTCGGTAATCACTCGGACACGCTTAACTTGGAAATCGCACTCCAGTTTCAACGTTTCGGTCGCTTTGCTCATCACGGCGACAATCGTCTGCTTGCGGTCGCCGTTGCTCACCTCAAGGGGCAGCCTCAAGCGGAACGGAAACGACGTGCCTGACTGTTTCAATGCCACTTCCACCAAATAGCCGCCTTTAGACGACTTTCGCTGCGTTACCGAAGCGATACTGAGCTCAGGGAACTCGGCGATATCGATCCACTGACGGAAAAACCAGCGGTAAGACCTGCCCGTCACTTTGTTGACTACGCGCTCATAATCGCTCCATTCACTGGCTTGCCCCCTGCGCTCCTGTGCAAAGGTCTTCAGCGTCTTCATCAGAAGGTCCACGCCCAACTCGCGCTCCAACATCTCCATCACATACCCGCCCCGCATATAGCCTGCCATCGCCATTACCCCATCGCGCGGAACATTCGCTGCCCCCACCGGCACGGTACGGCTGGCGCGAGCGGTGTTTGCGCCCTGTTGCCGGCTTCCGTCTTTGTTCCCATCGAACAGCAGCGAATCACAATATTGGGTGATCGATTCGTTCCAGATAGAGTTGATGTAGGTATTCGGCACGATTCCCCCCCAATAAGTATGCGCCAGTTCATGGGTACAAGCCCACATCATGATCGGCGGGTCTAAGAATGTGAATGAGTAGGCTTCTAAGCCCGAATAGCCGAAATCAGGTGTTTCGACCAAATAGTAATGGGAGTAGGGATAATCGCCAAACCGCGCCTCGAAGAAATCCATTCCTCGCGTCGTTTTCTCCACCACCTGTTCTGCCCGCGCCTTGTCCGGGGTCAATTGATACATACGAATAAGACGGTTATTCTTCTTTGAGCGCGCTTCGGCGGTGATTTGATAGGGTCCCGCGACCAAGGAGAAGAAACAGACCGGCAAATCGTTCTGCCAAGTCGCGGTATACTCCTCGCCGCGCTCCTCTTCTTTCTGAAGTTCACCCTGACCGATGGCGACCCAGCCCTTCGGAACCGTGATTTGGACCCGGTGTTTGGCGGGCAGTCGCCCAATATGCGGGTACCAATAAGAACACAGCAGCGCGTATTGTCTTCCGATCCGGTCGTTCGGTTTCTGCCAAATGACGCCCTCATACTCCAAAGTCATGCGTAATTCATTGGGCAAAGGTTTTTTCGATTGCAGCCAGACTACGCCGCCAGCCCGACCGACCCAAAAATCGGTATCAGGAAGCTCGGGAATCTCCTCCCCAGTGAAAGTCACCACCGGAATGGGCTTGCCTTCCAGCGCGGCTCGGGTCACTTTATAAGGCGCATTCAGCCTCATCCACAACGCCTTATCCTCAGAATTCACCCGCTTCACAGTAAAAGTATTGCTGAAAATCCCTAACATTTCTTCCGGTTTCAGATGAACCTGAATGTCGTGGAACTCGATTCGGAACGGCACCGGCACATCTTCCCGAATTTCGCTGCCTAACTTGGGACCGTTCTCCTTAGAAACGATGGGGTGGACACGGTCGCACAGTTCCTCTACCAATTGAAACTTATGAAACACGAGCCAGGTCTCATCGGCTGATTTTCCCCATCCTCTGGGCGCGGGGAAAATATCCGCCTTCCAGTTGGAGAGTCGATCCGAACCGCGAAGCCACCGATACCAGTCAATGGTTTTGTCGGTCTCGCCCAATGAGCGCAATCCAACAGGGTCATCCGACGCGATCCGCTGGCGCGCTTGGGTCAGCAGCAAAGCCGCATCAGAACGAGGCTCTAAGCCGTCCGACTCCACAAGAAAAGTCAACGGCATCAACCATAACAGCAAAAAGAGAATCCCGTGTTTCATTGGTTAGTCCTCCAGAAATCGTTTGATTTCAGGTTTCAAATCGGGCTTTACTCGCTCCACCAAAAACGAGTCATGCCCCCATATCGAATCGATGACCGTATGGTCTGCCTGTTTGCCTTGCGCGCGTAATATCTCTGCTGCTTGCTCATGCGCATTCGGCGGGAACAGCCAGTCTGAAGTGAAGCTGATCAATTTCATGCGTGCCTGGATACGACTCAAGGCATCATTTAGACTGCCGTTGCCATAGGTCTCCGCCAAATCGAAACGATCCATCGCGCGCGTAATATAGAGGTAACAATACAGGTCAAAACGTTGCAGAAAGGTCTGCGCCTTGTATTCCAGGTAGCTCTCCATCTGGTATTGTGAACCCCAATATTCATCACTTTTAGTATAAGTTTCTCTTCCAAACTTAGACCAAAGAGCATTTTCAGACAAATAAGAGATATGAGCCAGCATACGCGCCAAAGCGAGCCCGCGTTCGCCCTCTGTCTCTCCCATTTCCAATCCCATCATGATCGCTTGACGCTGGATATGGTTCAACGCGATGACCATCGGGCTGGCAACCGGCGCAGAGGCGATCATCACTGCATGTGTCATCTTATCAGGATACCGAACCGCCCATTCCAAGGTCTGCATGCCGCCGGTGGAACCGCCTATCACCGCGTGAAGCCTTTCGATGCCCAATGCCTGTAGAACCTTGCGCTGGGTCTCCACCCAATCGGTCACTTGGATAGCGGGATAATTTAGTTTGTAAGGCTGATTTGTTTGCGGGTTGACTGAGAGCGGTGAAGTCGTTCCGTAGGGACTGGCTAAGACATTCACGCACACAACAAAGAATTGATCGGTATCCAGCGCTTTGCCTGGACCCACATAAAGGTCCCACCAGCCCGGTTTGCGCTCTTCTGGGGCATGTTTGCCCGCCGCATGCGCTCCGCCCGACAACGCATGACACAAAAGAATAACGTTGTCTTTAGACGCGCTGAGCCGCCCGTAGGTCTCATAAGCCACGGTCAAAGGTTCTAAGACAGAACCGTTCTGAAGCCGCAATCCTTCCTCAAAGGTAACAGTGCGCGGTTCCACGATGCCGATCTCCCCCTCAGAAGCGTTCGAGTCAACAACCGCGAAACCGGATGCGCTGGCTTCCGTATCCGCTAAAATCGTTCGGGTCTCATTCACGCAGGCGATTATACCTCAAACCAGTTCGCCGCGCAGCACCGTAACCGCCTGCCCGCTCAACAAAACCCGCTCGCCTGCCATAGTCATCCGAACCAAACCGCCTCTTTGCGAAGCCTGATACCCTGTTAGACTGGTTTTGCCCAACTGTTTGCTCCAAAAAGGCGCAAGGCAGCAATGGGCGGAACCTGTGACGGGGTCTTCCGGCACGCCCGCGGCAGGCGCAAAAAAACGGGATACAAAATCATACTGGTCGGAATCGGAACGCGCCGTTACGATCACGCCGCGAACCGGCAGTTCTGACAATTGCGCGATGTTGGGTTTCAGTTCGCGAACCTCCGCTTCTGTCTTCACTTGAACCAAATAGTCCATTTTGTTCACGCCCACAAAAACCGGCTCAGCGCGTAAAGCTGTCAGCAACAAATCGGGCGGCGCGGCAGGCTGCGCAAAAACCGCGGGAAAGTCCATCTCTATCCATGCGCCCCGTCTCACACAGGTCAGCGCGCCGCTCAAGGTTTGGAACACTGCAGGTTTCTCAAGCGTAAGCGCGCCCGTTTCCCAAAGAATATGCGCGCTGGCAAGCGTCGCGTGCCCGCACAACGACACTTCGACTTTAGGCGTAAACCAACGCAAATGCCAACCGCTCGCTTCAGGATGAAGAAAGGCGGTTTCCGAAAGGTTCATCTCCATCGCGAATGCTTGCATCCAATCGTCGGTCTCAGGTTCTATCAGCAGGCAGACCGCAGCGGGATTACCGCGAAACCGCTCATGCGCGAAAGCATCGACTTGATAGACCGGGACACGCATTATCTCTGCTCCGGTTTCAGAAGCACAGAACGCAGGTTCATCGCGGCATATTTTGGCATTTCCGCGATTCGGACCGAAATCACCGACCGACCTTCAGGCAGCAATATCACCTCTGATACCAATTCTCTGAACTCAGTCCAAGACCCGGTAGAGGCGATTTGGCCGCGAACGCGCGCGCCCTTTTCCACCCCCACATGAAACACCGCGCCATCATTATCCGGCGGGCAGGCATAAGTCAGAATCACCCGGTAGGGTCCCGGACGACCGTTTTCCACCGTCCAAGTCACATAGTCACTCTTGTCGGTCCAGAATCCGATATTATCTTTTCCGTTGCCCGTTTCATACTGCGCATGTTTACCTACGATTTCGGCATCGGCTGCTTTCAGAAGAAACGCGCCTGAGGAATCGGCTCGAATGAGGTTCGGTATCGAGATCACTTCGGGCTTACCCGCCAAAGTGAGGCGAATCGTGGTGGAGATCGGGTCTAATCGCGCGGGACGCTGCAACCGAAGCGCTGCCCCTTCCCCTTTCCCGGTCTGTGTAAAAGATAATTTCTCGCTGTCTGTCAGAGAACGCGCTTCGCGAACGCGGGTTTGCAGCCCTTCCAAATGCAGATATCCTGCGCCCCAATCGAACACGTGCAGGTAAATCGCGCTGCCTTTCACCGAGCATCGTCCTTCAAAGGATAGTTTTCGGAAAGGACTTTTTGTCGTTCCATAAATCGCTTCGCTATTGCGCTTCATCCATTCGCCGATCTCTCTGAGCCGGTCGATACTGGGTTGCGGAAACTCGCCTTCCGCGGTGGGTCCGATGTTCAGCAGAAAATTACCGCCCTTGTGCGCTATATCGATCAGTTTGCGTATCAAATCTGTCGTCGATTTCCAGTTGTGATCTTCTTTCGCAAAGCCCCATGTGTCGTTCATGGTCATGCAGGTCTCCCACAATCTGCCTTCTGGCAGCGCGTTGGCGGGAATATACTGCTCGGGGGTCGAGTGGTCTTCGGGCAGTTGAATCCGGTCATTGATGATAATTTTCGGCTGAATAGATCGGATCATCCCCACCACTTCTTCAGAGCGCAGCGACTTGGCGTCATGCTCCCAGCCCCCATCAAACCAGATCACCCCGATCTCGCCGTAGTTGGTCAGCAACTCGCGGAGTTGTGCCTTCATATAATCGATAAAACGGTTTAAGTCCGCGTTGCCTGCGGGTCGCGTATCCTTTTCCCATGGGCGGCGAGGCAAGTAGTCAGGATGATGCCAATCCATAATAGAGTGATAGAAACAGAGCTTGATTCCTTGCCGCTTACATTCTGCCGCCAACTCTTTCAAGGGGTCTTTTTTGTAGGGCGTTGCCTTCGTGATACAGTAATCGGTCATGCGCGTGTCAAACATGCAAAATCCATCATGATGTTTGGAGGTGATCACGATATACTTCATGCCTGCCTCCTTTGCCATCCGCACCCAATCGCGCGCGTTGAACTTCACCGGGTTAAACTGCGCCGCGAATTTTTCATACTCCGATACCTGCATCTGTTTGTTGGACTGATACCACTCAGAGATGACCTTGTCGCCTTTCAAGTTCGTGTTGTCAGCAGGAACCGCATACAATCCCCAATGAATGAACATTCCAAACTTCGCCTCGCGCCACCATGCGGTCCGTCGCTCAAACTGCTGCTTTGTTTCTTTCATGATCCCTCTCCTATGTTGACTGCTTATTCTTCTTGCTCTTTACCTTTCTCAACTGCCGCGCATAGCTCCCGGTATTTGTTCCTGACATATAGGGTACAAACGCTCTGCAAACGATTGATCTAACGATAATAGTTTTATCAACTCCTGAACATCCGCTAAAACTTTAAGACGGTCTGGGGCAGTCAAGCCAGAAGCGATTTTCAACTCGATCAACTTATCCAAAGTAACGGTTCGTACACCCTCTATCTCCACAAAATGTTCCTGTGGGGACGGAAACTGGACAGGTTTGGGTTTGCCATCGCCCGGAAACTCACCCTCGGTGATAAACTTGATAGGCACATTGTCTTGAGTCGCGCGAAACGACTTGGTTGCTCCCGAAACAGCCGGGCGATACCCCAACCCCACCAATTCTTTCTGAAACTGCTCTAATCCCTCCTTGGACAGTAGCACATCAATATCTTCAGTAAAACGCCGATAGCCGTGTTGATTCAGCGCAATCGCGCCGACAATGCAGTAAGCGATACCACATTTGTCCAAGTCATTTGCCAACCGGCGCAGCGCTTGATTCAGCATGCCTTTTCCTCGAAAAAACTTGAGCCCTTCTTCATAGGTCTTTACAGACGAGGCGAGAACCTCTTGAAAATCCAATATGGGCATTCTTCCACCCCTCACACTGTCCAGATTATACCTGCGCAGGCGGATTTATCGCTTCAACTGCTCCCGAACCGCGTCCCAGCGCGCTTGCATACCGGGTTCAACGATGAACGGCTCCCAACCCAATTGCAAGTAGACCGCCAACGCAGGCAAACGCCAATCATCGGTCAGCAAATAGATTCGCTGATAGCCACGCTGAATCAGCAAACGCGTCACCGCTGCGGTGACTGCCCTGCCCAATCCACGCCCCGCATGGTCGGGATCAGCTATCACCCAATCCAAGACGCCGGCATTGGGATGGCGAGAATGAGGCGAATGGTTCGCCATCGCGCTGGCGACGATTTTGCGTTCGGGCAGATATTCCACCGCAAAGAAACCGCCTGGCAGCGCATGACTTATCGCGCGCTGCGCCTGCTCCCGATCCCATCCTCCAAATCCCGCCTTTTCGCGCAAGACAAGATAATCATCCAAATCGCTTTCTGCTATTTGGCGTAAGTGATACTCTTTGGGCAGTGTCGGCTCGGACAGCGAGTGAAACTTTTCTGGCGGATAAATCATCTGAAGTTGGGGATGCGACGGTTCATTCCGTTCCCAATCTCTCGAATCGGGAACGGGCAACCATCGCCCGCCCTGCGCCGCTGACTGCTGACTCACCAAACCGGGCAAGGTCATATCCATCGCGAAATGAATATCTACATCGGGCTTTTTGCCCGACAAGACCGCAGCCACAAAACGGGACAACGAGAAGTAATCGCTCCCCTCATGCCCCACATTGTGTGCCTTACGAGAACCGCGTTTCCACCAATCCGGGTAATATTCCGTATCCCGAAATGGTCTCCATTCCATGCGTCCATGGGACTGCGCTTTTATCCAGAGTTTTTCTCTCTCATTCGGAGAGCGCGACGATTCATACGCGCCCTCAGTGCCTTGAATCAGATAGTTGGTCAGCGCATGTGGACGCTCCGATACCAAGTCCAAGCGCAGCTTGATCAAACCGCCTGAACGGGTCTTGCAGAGCGTCACACTGTTCACATTTTCATAGGGTTCACCCCGCGGATCCAAATAATGCTGCCCATTCGCCACACAACAAACTTCTGTCACACGGTCGTTTCCCATCCACAGAAGCAAAGGTCCCAGGCTGTGGGTGGGGTAGGTGTTGCCAGGAATCCCCACTTGCCACCGTCGCCGCCACGGCGTCTTCTCCACTAACTCTTTCAGCTCATGCAAGTATTCGGCTTCCGCATAATAAATTTTACCGAACAGCCCCTTCTGCGCGTAGTTCCACACAACCATGTTTTCAGGCAGGTAGAGATAGTTCTCTGCCATCCCATAGACCCCCGAAGAGCGGCTCGCAGCCAAAACCAACGCGCGGCACTCCTCGATATCAACTCCGGCAGGCACTTCGCTCAAAACGTGCAGCCCTCTTTCCAAAGCCATACGCGCCTGCTCTGAATGTAAATGCTGGGGCGTGCCTATTAGAACCGCGTCGATATCGGCTCGTTCCAACATCTGTTCATAGTTGGTATATTGCTCGCTCGCGCCCATCCGTGCAGCGGCTTCTGGCAACGCTTCTTTATTCAGGTCGCACACCGCCTCAACAACCGCTTTTCGTTTGATAATCTCAAACGCCGGTTGGTAGTTGCCCCCGCGCCCGCATGCCCCCACAACGCCAAATCGAAGCTTTTGCATAGTGTCGATTCTTTCTTGTGGATTGCATGAATCCTGCCAAAGAGGTGGGCGCGACAAGTCATTTTGAGAGAACAAAAGGTAAAATCGCCAGATTTTATCTTTCCCCCTTGACAAACCGCCAAATCATGTGGTATATTTAGTCTACTGATTTAGTAGACTAAATAGGGAATTCGCATGTTATCAAGTCGCGCAAAGTACGCAACCCGGGCTTTATTGGATATGACCCTTCATTATGAAGAAGGACCTGTGCAGATCCAAGACATCGCTCACAGGCAGAATATCCCAGTAAAATATCTGGAACAAATTCTTCTGCTGCTGAAGGTGGCGGGTTTTGTCATGAGCCGCAAAGGTCCCGGGGGAGGCTACCATCTCTCGCGCTCACCTGACGACATCACTTTAGGCGCGGTGGTAAGAGCCATGGATGGTCCTCTTGCCCCCATGAGTTGTGTCAGCATCTCTGGCTATAGTGAATGTGGCTGCCCTCATCCAGACACTTGTGGATTGCGATTAGCTTGGAAAGAGGCGCGCAATGCTATTGCCGATGTTTTAGATGGCACGACCTTCACCATGATCCGGGATAACCAGCATCAACTACAAGACTTGCTTCGGCAAGATCCCATGATTGCAACGATCATGGATGACGAAAACTCCTCCACAAAAAACTAAACAGGAAAACCCCATGAAAACTCATCTCAGATTCAAAGTAACCTTTGTTGCGCTTTTTGGCGCATTCAGTCTTCCATTCGTTTTGACGGCATGTCAAACAAACGCTGACTCTTCTGGAGCGGCAGGCGCGCAGAAGAAAGTAACGGTTCGTTTGGCTTATTTCCCCAATGTCACCCATGCTCCCGCGTTGGTGGGAACATCCAAGAAGTTGTTTGAGGAGGCTTTGGGTGATAAAGGCGAGTTGAAAACTTTTGTTGTTAATGCCGGACCCGAAGCGATGAACGCGCTCTTAGCAGGCGAAATCGATATGTCTTATGTCGGTCCCAGTCCCGCCATTAATACCTACATCAAATCTGAAGGCAGCGCGCTCCGGGTTTTGGCGGGCGCATGCAGCGGTGGCGCTGGATTAGTGGCGCGGCAGGGCGTGGCAATTAACTCGATCAAAGACTTAAGCGGGAAACGAGTAGCAATCCCCCAGTTAGGTAATACACAAGATGTCTCTTGCCGTTCGTTTACGATGAAAGAGGGCTTAAAACCACGCGAGAAAGGCGGCACCGTTGAAATTCTACCCATCAAAAATCCAGACATTCTTGCGCTCTTTGTAAAGAAAGAGTTGGATGCCGCGTGGGTTCCCGAACCTTGGATGAGCCGCTTGGAAGAAGAAGCGGGCGCAAAAGTCGTGGTCGATGAACGCGATCTTTGGCAGAATAGGCAATTTATCACGACTGTTGTGGTTGTTCGTAAAGCCTTTTTGGAAGAGCATCCCGAGATTGTGGAAGCAATGCTGGGGGCGCACGTAAAATCGGTGGAATGGCTCAATGCCAATGCCGTTGAAGCGCAGACCCTCGTGAATGAGGAAATCAAACGACTGACAGGCAAAGCGCTGTCTGAGAAAGTGCTTCAAAGCTCTTGGGGACGTATGGAGTTCCTAACTGACCCATTGAAATCAAGTATAGAGGCGTTTGTACAGGCAGCCATCGATGCAGGCTATATTGAAATTAAAGACTCCGATGTCTCTAATATGTTCGATCCTCAGCCTCTAAAAAATGCCCTGCAAAAGTCCAAGTAAACGCTTTTTACCTGTGGAGAAACGACATGTCAAAATTATCGATTCAAGGAATCAGTAAGCGATTTGATGGCACGCGGGGCGAGGTCTGGGCATTGAAGGATGTCTCTCTGGAAATTCACAAAGGCGAGTTCTTAGTTATTGTGGGTCCCTCTGGCTGTGGTAAATCGACCTTGCTGAATATCGTAGCCGGATTAGAAAAACCGACCGAAGGAACCGTATTGGCAGATAACAAAAAAGTGAAGAAGCCCGGTCCTGACCGCAGTGTTGTGTTCCAAGACGGCGCGCTCTTCCCCTGGTTGAGCGTGCAAAAGAACGTCGAGTTCGGGCTTAGAAGAATCGGGCTGGCTCCCAAAGAACGAACCGAACGCGCGGCACATTATTTGGGAATGGTGCAACTAACCCAGTTCAAAGACAATTACATCCATGAACTTTCGGGTGGAATGCGCCAGAGGGTCGCCATTGCGCGCGCGCTGGCTGTGGAACCACAAGTATTGCTGATGGATGAGCCTTTCTCTGCCTTGGACGCAATGACTTGGGAATCCTTGTGTGAAGACCTACAGCAGATTTGGCAGCGAATCAACACCACCATTATGTTTGTCACCCACAACGTCAGGGAGGCAATCTGTTTGGGTGACCGTGTCATTGTATTGTCGGCGAGACCAGGGAGAATTCACGCAGAGTTTAACATCGAGATTCCACGTCCCCGTCATATTGATGATGGAGATGTCGCGCGATTGGCTCAACAAATCTCACGCGCGATCAAAGGTGAACATGGACACCACCCGGAGGAACTGCTCTATGGATAAAAGTTGGGTAAGGCGAATCATTTTCGTGGTGGGACTCCTTCTCTTGTGGCAGCTGATCGCTATGAGCGGGCTTTGGAACAAAACGCTGTTCCCAGGTCCATTGCAAGTCATCCAAAGGTTGTCCGCTATGGTTTCGGACGGATCGATTTTTATTGCAACCCTGGTCAGTCTGAAACGGGTATTATTGGGCTATGGCATGGCATTAGCCGTTGGAATTCCTTTAGGGATTTTGATGGCGAGGCGAGATTGGCTTGAACAGACGTTGGGTATGATTGTCTCTGGTTTACAAGCGTTGCCCAGTATTTGCTGGTTGCCGCTGGCGTTGTTGTGGTTCGGCTTGAATGATACCGCGATTCTGTTCGTTGTCGTCATGGGGTCAATGGTCTCGATCATCGTCGCTGTGACGGACGGTGTAAAAAACATCCCGCCAACCTATGTCCGCGCCGCGCGCACCATGGGCACCTGGCGGCTGCCTCTCTATACCGAGGTTCTGTTGCCTGCATCCTTGCCTTCCATTTTGATTGGAGCAAAGCTGGGATGGGGATATGCTTGGCGCGCCCTGATGTCGGGTGAACTGCTGTTTGTCAGCCTCGGACTGGGACACACGCTCATGATGGGGCGCGAATTGGCAGATATGAGCCAAGTCATTGCTGTTATGCTGATCATCATGGCCATCGGTTTAACCGCAGACCGCGCCGTGTTTGGCACCATAGAGAACCGTTTCCGCCAACGTTGGGGATTGGCAAAAACTTAAATACAGAGGAAGTAAAATGAAATCGTTCGCTTTATTGGTGGGCTGGATCGTTCTTATGCTGCCTTCGGTCGCGCAAGTAGAGACGCGCGGCAGTTTTCGGCTAAGATATGACCTTTGGGATTGGTTTTCAACCCCGAATTTTCAGGACAATTACACCTATTCCCATTCACTGTTGAAATTGAACCTTCAAGGGAAGGTTGAGAAAGACAACTACATGGTTGAGCTTGCCGCTCCCTATATCTATGCCGTTCCTTCTAATGCCAGCGCGCCCAACCCCCAAGGAAGACTGGGGGATGGGGGGTCAGTCAAAGCGGCGAACGGGAATGGCAAAGGCAGCGTGTTTATTAAGCAAGCCTACTACGAGTTTAATCGCGACTCGCTGCGAGCGCGCATTGGGCGTCAAGAGTTTCAAGACGGGTTGGAACTCAGCGCGAAAGACTCAAACCTGAACTGGGTTCGGCAGAATCGATTAGCGCAAAGACACCTGGGCGCGAACCGATTTTCGCTCTCTCAAAGGCATTATGACGGACTACTGCTCCAACACACCCAGCGCGGACGATGGACCCTTTATCTGGCGCATCCAGTGGAAGGCGGCGCAGAATTGGACGCCAACCGCGCTTTGACCCGCGTCAATATAGGTTATCTTTCCTTTATGCAGACACGCGACAGCGCGAAGGAAGCGCACACCAGCAAGATCTATAGTATGTTTTATCAGGATGCGCGTGGACTGGCAAAAGCCGATAACAGCGGTTCTGCTGGGATGAGCGACATCAAAATTTGGACGGTAGGTGGCGATTGGTCTCAAGTGTGGAAGCGCAAAGAGGCTAAAATAGACGCGCTTGCGCGTTTTGGGCTTCAGACCGGCAGTTGGGGTTCACACCGCCACACGGCTCATGCTTATGGGGTGGAAGCGGGCGCGCAATGGACGAATCAACCTTGGAAACCGTGGTTGCGAGTAGGCTATAGCCATGGTTCTGGCGACAAAAACAGCAGAGACAACAAACACGAGACCTGGTTCCCAGGCATGCCATCAGGCACGCTGCATGCGCGCACGCCCTTCTACAACCTCATGAACCTGGAAGACACTTTCATCCAGCTAATGCTCAACCCTACGCCAAAACTCAGCGCTCGCATAGAGTATCATTCGTTGCGCCTGGACGAGCGGGCAGATCGATGGTACTCTGGCAGCGGACCATCAGATAACCGCAGCTTTGGAGTCACGGGTCGCCCCTCTAATGGCGCGCGAAAGTTAGCGGATATGTTTGATGTGAGCCTCACTTATACCTTTAGTCCTCAATGGCAGATTTCCGCTTACAAAAGTTGGATACGCAGTGGAGGTGTGGCGCGAGGAGTTTATCCGACAGGAAAAGGCGCGGGCTTGTTCTTTGTTGAGACATCCTATCGCTGGTGATGAACAATGTATGGTAAAATCTCTGGGTAATAAAGAGGTCAACTTATGATCAAAACCCATCGAAGCCATCATTGACGAGCAAGGTAAGGTATATCTCTTAGAACCGATTAAACTACCAACTGCGAGAAAAGGCATTCTCCTGATTTTGGAAGATCAACCGGTAGGCGAATCGGAGACTACTCTCTTAAGTGAAAGCGTACTCTCAGAAGATTGGAATCGTCCGGAAGAGGAGGCAGCATGGGCAGTTTTACAGCAGGGAAACTAACACCAACTACTTTGGATTCGATTATTGAAGCTATCGTACAACTGCTGAAACCATCCTAATTGTCATTTATAGAGAAGTTTTGAGGCAGTCCCTTGTGGAGTTGCCTCAAAACTATCCTTCTTGCCTTTGCAGGAATGATGACGTCGGTTCCTGCTGAGTTTGTAGGTTTTTCTACCTCACACGATCTCATATAAACCCGCCGCGCCCATGCCGCCACCGACACACATACTCACAATGCCATACTTCCCGCCTCGTTTCCGAAGCGCGTTCAGCAAAGTGGAGGTCATTCGCGACCCCGTCGCGCCCAGCGGGTGTCCCAAAGCGACCGCGCCGCCATTCACATTCAAGCGGTCTAACGGGATCGGATAATGCTTCACCACCGCCAACACCTGCGCCGCGAAAGCCTCGTTGATTTCGTAAAGGTCGATATCTTCAGGTTTCAAGCCGAATTTGTTCAGCAGCTTCGGAATCGCAAAAGCCGGACCGATCCCCATTCTTTCTGGAGGCACGCCCGCCAGCGCATAGCCCACGAATCGCGCAATCGGCTTCAGTCCTAATTCGTTCATTTTGCGTTCGCTCATGAGAAGCACTGACGCCGCGCCGTCGCTCCGCTGAGAACTGTTGCCTGCCGTTACGGTGCCGTCCGTCTTAAACGCGGGTTTCAATTTCGCCAACGCTGCCAATGAAGTATCCTTGCGCGGACCCTCATCCTTGTCAAATACAAAGGTCTTCTCTTTGGGGTAGCCCTTATCATCCAACACACGCTCACGAACTTCCACCGGTGTGATCTCACCGTCAAAAGCGTTGGCTTCCTGCGCCTTAATCGCCTTTTGATGGCTTTCATAAGAAAACTGGTCGGCTTCCTCCCGCGTGATGCCATACTGCTCAACCAGGTTCTCCGCAGTCAGTCCCATCCCCAGGTAAGCATCGGGATAATCGCGCGCCAGAGCAGGGTTCGGCTTAAAAACAAAGCCTTCCATAGGCACCATCGACATGCTCTCCGCGCCGCCCCCAATCGCTACTTCGATCTGTCCTGTTTGGATGCGTTGCGCTTCAATCGCCACCGCCTCCAAACCAGAAGCGCACATTCGATTCACGGTCGCGCCCGGTACATCTACTGGCAGTCCAGCGCGCAAAATGGCGATTCGCGCCACATTCATACCCTGCTCGCCTTCCGGCATGGCGCATCCAAACACAACATCTTCAATCTCTTTTGGGTCCAAACCCGGAACCTGCGTTAGCGCGCCTTTCAAAGCAACCGCCGCCAAATCGTCCGGGCGCGTGTTGCGCAGCGAGCCGCGCGGGGCTTTCCCGATGGCTGTGCGCGTCGCCGCCACGACATAAGCATCTTGCATAATCATTGTCCTCCAAAAATACTGCTCACTCATGTTATACTTTCGAACAGCCGTTCGAATTTCCTGCCCATAAAAAACGGCTATAATAGATAGGAGGTCTCCAAAACCTATGAATGATTTAGCCATGGTCTGGCATTTTACTCGAGTTCGTTTGAACCAAGCCATAGAGGGACTGAACACAGAGCAGATGAACTGGCAGCCTTACGAAGGCGGGCATACCATTTTCAATTACCTGTACCATGTCGCTGGCGTAGAATACTACTGGGTCATTCGCCTGTTAGAGCAGCCCCCCGCCAACGAGTTTGAGCGCAAGTTAGAAGTCGCCGCGCGCGATGGATTTCTCAGAGAAGCGCAAGTCCCTTTCACTGATGCCGAAGATTTGCGCGTAGAGGCAGTCCGGCGGGCATTAGATTTCACCTTTGAGCGGTTCGGGAACCTCATCGAGAACTTGACCGAAACGCAAGCCGCTATGCCCAGTATCAGCCCCATCGGAGACCCCATCACAGGCAAAGAAGGATTGGTGCGCGTGGCGCAGCACGCAGGCTACCACACAGGACAAATCTGGTTGATGCGAATGGATCCCCGATTCCCGAAAAGCGGATAATCTCTTAAGGTGTTACGGTAATCGGCAACTCTGCGGTATAACCCATCAGTTCCGCGCGGATGACCCCCTCGCCAGGTGTCACTGCCGTGAACATGTTTGCGCCATTGAGAGAACCAATCCCCCCATCCACCCAAACAGTAGGGGTCAGACCTTGCACCTGACTCCCCTGAATAATAAAGCTGAGACGCAAGGTCGTCCCCACCGAAATCACATTCGAGTTGACTGGCGCAAACTGCAAACCACGCACCTCGCTTCGTCGACCAGGAGGAACGAACGAGATATTAATGATGAAGCGCTGGGTCTCGCCCGTTTGAATAGTGTAGGTTTTGGGCGCGCTGTCAGGGTCCGAGGACTGCACTGCCATGATCGTTTCACCATTGGCGAGCGGATCATGATAGAATGTCGCTGTCTCCTCTACAGGCACATTGACAGCTAACGTATCCACTGAGCCATTCGATTCCTGAATCGCGATCTTCACAAGACCGCCGCCGCGCACCCGCCCTAAAGGAATATCACCTTCCCCGCGACCCGGATAATCAGGCGGAACTGGCGGTCCGCCACATCCAGAGATAGCGAACAAAATCAACAGAATAAACATGATCTCCTTAACTTTCATTATCGATCCCCTTATCCGCGCATATCTGTCTAAAAATTAACCTTGAACCCCATCTCATCTTCACGCAGCAAGAAAACCCGCTGCTGCTCCAACGCGCGCTGCTGCCCTGCGGCTGCTTGCGCAACCTGCTCTGCCGCTGCTGCATCTCCCGACTGCCTTAGATATCCGGCAAGCCGCGTTGACTCTTCTATCGCGAATTCCGTCGCGCCTGCAGATTCAGCCGCTTGCATACTGCGCCGGGACTCTTCCACCGCCGCTTGCCATTGAGAATGATTCGCCTGACATTGCGCCAGTGTTGAACGCGCATAAGCCATCGGTTCACCCAGCATTTGGAACTTGGAATCGTTCAATAATCGCCCCAAATCCTCCTGAATCTCCGAACTATTATCCAGTTCGAGACGCGCTTTTACTAAGTGAATCTGCGCAATGCAAGTGTCGACGTAATAAGCGTGCGCCTCGCCAAAGCTGATCGCCTGTAAAGCGTAGTCCCGCGCGGCTTCATAATCGCCGCGCCCCAGCGCGATCTCTGTCAACAATTGAAGCGCATACGACTCGGACCGCCGATACTGTTGCCGGGTCGCGATGGAAAGCGACTGAACCGCCATTTCGCGCGCGGTCTTGAAATCGTTAAGCCGGATGTAAAGAGACGCCTGAACAAGACGCGCCAGCGTCTCTCGCGCTGTATCTTGGGTCATACGCGCCGCATCCAAAGCGCGCATCAGCCACAGGCTGCCCTGCTCCCGCTGACCCTGCTTCAAATAGGCGCGCGCCACCTGTATCATGCGCTCGGTAATTTGGTCTTGAAATCCCGATTTTTGGGCATGTTTCAAAGCTTGAAGATTGTAAGCAAGGCTCTCCTTCCAAAATCCTCGCGTGGTGGTTAAACTGGCTTGATTGGCGCGCAGGTAGGTCAACACGGGATCGCTCAGTTTGTCAAACTCCGCAATCTGGTCCAAACGCGCTTGCGCTGCCTCAAACTCGCCGCGCCGTTCCGCCAGCGCTGCCAGCGAAATCAGCGATTTCCAAAGCGTTTGCTGGGGCGCATGCTTGAGGGCATTGAGAAAACTGCGTTCCGCTTTCTCCAGTTCGCCCAAGTTGATATAACTGTAACCCAAGGATTGCTCGCAGTCGCTTACATCGATCCATCGTTGTGCTGAGGCATACGCGCTGCGCGCCTGCTCCAAGTAAGTCACCGCTTCCAGATAACGACCCAAAAGGGTCAGCGCATTCCCCACCCGCTGCCACAACATCGCGCGCTCAGTGGGGTCTTTCACACCTGTTTCCGCTGCCTGTAAAGCCACTGTTATCGCTTTCTCAGGGTCAGGGCAACCCAAAAGCGCGTCAATCCATTCAATGGCAAATTCGCTGCTCATGGCAGGCTCATCCACATCCGCTGCAGGGATGAACCATCCAACCTCTCGCCCCGCAATGCGCGCAATCTCTGTCAGTCTCGCTTCAGGCACGCGCAATGCGCCGGACACATAGGCATAAATCGTCGGATGCGAAACCCCCAACTGGTCAGCAAGCTCCCGCAAACTCAATCCTGCCTCGCGGACTGCCTGCCGGATCAATTCGCCTGTTATATTTGAACGCGATTTATCTCTTCTCATCAGCCGTAACCTGTATAAAATCAATTATAAATTCTGACTTCATATTATACCATCGTTTTGGTGGATTGGGGGGACTCGCCCAAAAGATTCAAAAAGCATGAATTTATATATGATTTCATATAATATTCCTTGACAAAGGGGGAAATATGTGATATAATATAGGTACAAGCTGATTGAGTCGACGATTACGTTGACGTTCCTCCCACTGCTGAAGACTTTTGCTGTTTTCAGAATCGGTCTTCACCAGTGGGAGGAGATTTTTCCTGAAGTCCCGCATCCAGCCCTTTCTCAAGCCACCATAACAGCTCTCCATCGACCGGTTTGACCCGCGCGGCAGGCAGCAGCGGTTTGCCAGGTTCAGGCTGAAGAACCTGATGCAGAGCATCTATCTTGGATGCGCCTTTCACCAAGAACCACACCTGACGCGCCGCATTGATGACCGGCAGAGTGAGCGTCAAACGCTGCGCGGGTTCAGACGGAGCAACGGCAGGGGCAACCCAGCGCGCCTGTTCTTCCAGCGCAAAATCACCCGGGAATAAAGAGGCGGTGTGTCCATCATCCCCCATGCCCAGCAAGATCAAATCGAAAATAGGCAGGTCCTCTTCTTTGCGCAAAGACAGCTCTGACCGGAGGGTACGTTCATACTGATGAGAGGCGTCTTCAGGCGAAACGCCCATCGTGGGCATCGGAAAACAGGAAGATTGAGGAAGATACCGCAACCAAGCGTCAAACGCCATTCGGAAGTTGCTTGCAGGATGATCGGGAGGCACAAACCGCTCATCGCCCCAGAAAAAAGCAACCCGGCTCCAGTCCAACGCACTGAGCATGGGGGGCTGCGCCATCGCTTCATATAACGCGCGGGGTGTGCTGCCGCCTGCCAAAGCGATTGCGCACATACCCCGATCTGCAATCGCCATCCGCGCCGCCGTAAGCAGCGCGCCCTGCAATGCTTCCAGATCATAATGAAGATAGACAGGGCGTCTCATAAGGAGGGGAAAGAGGGGAATCGAAAAGGATTCCCCTCTCAAGCAGTTTACTTCACCACGATCGCGCGCGTGATCTTGTCGCCGCGCTGGATCGTATCTGCCACTGGGCGTGTGCCAGCCGACACGATTCCAAACACCACATAGCTGCCGTCCAAACTGGTCAATCGATCCAGACAGATATACCACTGACTGCCCGCGCTATCCCGGTCTGTGCTGCGCGCCATCCCGACGGCATATTTCACGTGCCGCAGATCGTTATTCTCAAAGGGAATCGTATAGCCAGGTCCGCCAGTTCCCGTACGAGGGTCATCGATATCCCAACCCGGTTCTTTGGTTTGCGGGTCGCCGCACTGCACGACGAAGTTTACTTCATATCGGTGCCAGATGATCCCGTCATAGAATTGCTTGTTGATCAGGTCCACAAAATTCCGGCATGTGTTCGGCGCGGCGCTTGTATTCAAAGCGATTCGGATCGTGCCTCTGCCCTGAATAGTGAATTCAGCGCGCAGGTTATTCGTCACATCCACACGAGCAGAAACCTCTTTGGCTGGGTCCGCCTTACTTCTTGCCTTAATCTCAACATTGCCTTCAAAATTGGGCGCGGTAAACAGCCCGGTATCATCCACAGAACCGCCATCTGCAATCACTGCATTATCTACGATCCAATCCACACCCGTATTCGTCGTTCCCGTCACTGTGGCAGTAAATTGAAGCTTGCCGCCCTGCATGGTCACGCCCGTGGTTTTATCCAACCGGATCGTCACATTAGGAACGCCGCTGACCGTCACAGTGGCAGTCGCAGTTTTGGTAGTGTCTGCCACACTGGTTGCAATCACGTGATAAGTGCCATCGGTGTTCGGAGCCGAGTATAGCCCGGTATCGCTGACTGTGCCGCCGCCCGCTTCCTGCACGCTCCAGGTTACGGCAGTATTGGAGGTCCCAGTCACCATAGCCTGGAATTGCTGGGTTGAGGACCGGGGGATCGTCACAGTCGCAGGCGTAATGGAAATCGCAACTTCAGGCGCGCCACTCACCGTGATCGTCGCGGTCGCTTTTTGCTTCGGATCAGCCACGCTGGTCACGATGACATGATAAGTGCCTTCCACATTGGGGGCAACGTACAAACCGGCATTACTGACTGTCCCTCCCCCCGATTCTTGCACCCTCCATGTGACAGCCGTATTGGGGGTCCGGGTCACGGTTGCCTGCAGTTGCAGCTGCCCTAACCTCTTCACAGTCGCCGTAGCAGGCGATACCGAAATCTGGATAAAAGTCGCGTTGCCGCTGCAACCTGACAACAAAATGGCGGGGATTCCCATAATAAACAGCAAAAGAACCATGTGCAAAGCCTTTATTTTCATTCGCGCTAACCTCTGTAAAATAGTCTGAGGGAAGCCTTTACAGGTTCCCCCGATTTCTCTCTTATCTTCTATTATGACGCATGAACGAGCAAATCATAACGAATTTGCGAGACCGAAGCGCACCCGCTGAGCGCTAAAGTCAGGTCAAATTCCGCGATAAAGTTCTTCAGGACGCTCTGAACGCCTGCTTCACCGCCCACCGCCAACCCCCACATCAAGGGTCTGCCATACAAAACCGCCTTTGCGCCCAGCGCAATCGCTTTGAAAGCATCCGCGCCGGTTCGAACCCCGCTGTCAAATAGCACCGTTAGCTGGTCGGCAACTCGTGGCGCTATCGCGGACAGCGCCTCTAACGAACTCAGCGCGCCATCCACCTGCCGCCCGCCATGATTGGAGACCACAATCCCATCCACCCCATGATCCACCGCCAGTTTCGCGTCATCTGGATGCAAAATCCCTTTCAGCAGGATGGGCAGCCCAGTCTGCTTGCGCAGGAACTTCAAATCCTGCCAAGTCAATGCTGTATTCCCAAACACCTGCAGGAAGGTCATCACAGCGGTTGCCGGGTCCTCTTCGGGCGGACTTGCCAACAGCGCGCGAAAAACCGGGTCGGTAAAGTAGTTTGCCAAGCCCTCACCGGTCATAAAGGGTAAGTAGGCATGCTGTAAGTCGCGCGGGCGCCAGCCCAACATCGGCGTATCCAGCGTCACCATAATCGCGCCAAAACCGGATGCTTCCGCTCGTTTCACCAAACTGGCAGCGATCTCGTGGTTCTGGCTCCAATACAACTGGAACCATCGAGGCGCGTTGCCCATCGCTTCCGCCACTTGTTCAATGGAATGAGAGGAGAGGGTACTCAGGGTGAAAGGAACCCCTACCGAAGCAGCCGCTTTCGCGGTCCCCAACTCTCCCTCTGCATGAAGAATCGATTGCACACCGACTGGCGCTACTAATACCGGCGCAGGCAGGGATGCGCCAAAAAGTTGGAGACTCAAATCGCGCTGGGACACATCCCGCAGCATGCGCGGCGCGATCTGCCACCGGTTAAACATCGCCCGGTTTCTGCGCTCGGTCTCTTCCAAACCCGCGCTGCCCATCAAATAGTCATAGGCTTCAGGCTTCAGAATGGATTTTGCCTGCCGTTCCAGTTCGCCCAGTTCCAGCGGGTAGTCGGGCTTCTTGCCAAAAACGCCCGCGCGGTAAATTTCTTGCTGGCGATCCGATCCGTAGTTCGTCATACCCATTCAGTTCGCTATCTGGGGTACAATTCCTGCTCATGAAAGCCGGAACAGTGTTGTTAGCAGGCGGTGGACGCACCACCGAAGCGATGGTTCAAACCTTTGTTGCCGCCGCGGGGGGCAGCGATGCGCCGTTCGCGATTTTAGCCTATACCCAGTCGGACCCCAAAGCAGGCGGGCAGCGGTCGCAGGACTATTTTCGGGAACTGGGCGGACGGGGCGCGCAGGCATACTCTACCCTGGACCCAAACGAATTAAAAGCCGCCTTAGCGAATGTGCAAGGCGTTTGGATTCCTGGAGGCGACCAAAACCGCTTCACCAAGACTTTCCCCGAATCGAGCGGTGTTTGGCAAGCCATCGCGGATGTCTACCGGCGGGGCGGGGTCGTGGGCGGAACCAGCGCGGGCGCGTCGCTGATGGGCGGTTGGATGCCCACCGGCGCAGAGACAGACAAAGAAGGCTTGCAGATGGGCGCATACCCTATCGCGCTGGGATTGGGAGCGTTGCCCAAAGCCATTGTTGACCAACATTTCCTGAAACGCAACCGCCTTATCCGCCTCTTGGCATCCATTCTGCAAAGCCCCGACTTGACCGGTATCGGAGTGGATGAAGATGCCTGGGCAACCTATCAAGGCGGAGTGTTGAAGGCGGGTGTGGGACAGGTGATTGTCGTCCGAGCGCAATCCAAACCACGTCATCACGAAGGCTTGTTAGCCTGTGGGGATATCCGCATGCACGCGCTTGCCCCCGGCGATACCTTGCGGTTGAAACTCACATGAAAAAATCGTCTGAGTCTCAAGACTTGTTGCGCGCGCTGCCATCGGTCGACCGTCTTCTGCAACACCCGGTCCTCGCCGCGCTTTCAAAGTCGATCCCACATGCAACATTGGTTCGGGCTGCGCGTTCCGTTTTGGAAGAACAACGGCAGCACATCCGTCTCGGCAAGACGGCTCAAAGCGAACAGGCGTTGGCAGAAGCGATTTGGGAGCAAGCGACACAGGCTGCCCAACCCCATTTAACCTCTGCCGTCAACGCGACCGGCATCATCCTCAGCACCAATCTGGGACGCGCCGCGCTGCCCGAAAGCGCAGTCCAGGCAATTCTGACCATTGCGCGGGGACACTGCACATTGGAAGTGGATCGGGAAACAGGACGGCGCGGCTCTCGGCAGACGGGTGTCAGGCATCTGCTGATGGAACTGACCGGCGCGGAAGATGCTTTGGTAGTCAACAACAACGCGGCAGCCGTCTATTTAACCATCCATACCCTCGCGGCAGGGCGCGAAGTGATCATCTCACGGGGACAGCTGGTCGAGATCGGAGGCGCATTCCGCATGCCTGACATAATCCGGCAAGCGGGCGCGATCCTTATCGAAGTCGGAACCACGAACCGTACCCGACTCAGCGACTACGAAAACGCGATTGGTCCCGGTACAGCATTGATTCTTCGCTGCCATCCCAGCAACTTCAAAATCGTGGGCTTTACGGAGGAGGCTCCATTGCCTGACTTGGCTGCGCTTGCGCGTCAACATGAACTGCCCTTAGTGGATGATGTAGGCAGCGGGTGCTTGTTGGATACGAGCTCCTTGGGACTGCCTCATGAACCAAGTCTAACAGAAAGCCTGCAGGCAGGCAGCGACTTAGTGATGGGCAGCGGTGACAAACTACTGGGCGGTCCCCAAGCAGGCTTACTCATTGGTCGAGCGGATCTCATAGCGCGTTTGCGGCGCTCGCCCCTGATGCGTGTGCTTCGCCCCGGCAAACTGACCCTTTCTGCCCTTGAAGCCGTATTGAGGCTCTATCTTGATACAGAAACCGCACTCCAACAAATTCCCACCTGGCGATATTTGCTGAGAGACCTCCCTACCCTTAAGCGTCTTGCCCAACAACTCCAGCGCAGGCTGAAATCATCGATTCCTCCCAAAACGGGTTGGCAATTCCAGGTCATCCCCACTCATGCTGAAATCGGGGGTGGCTCTTTGCCAGGTGAAACCTTACCCAGTTTTGGCGTCCTGATCCACCTTTCGGCTATGTCTGCAGAAGACTTAGCGCGCGCCCTCCGGCAAGGGGAACCTGCCATCTTTTCGCGTTTAGAAGGCAGCGGGGTGTTGCTCGATATGCGAACGATTGAACCCCACGAAATCAGCCTCATAACAGGCTGCCTGAAAACTCTTTGTGACGAACACGCTTCGCAAAAGGTATAATCTGATGGGAGACCACTTCATGGCATTCGATGATAAAATGATGGAGGAATTTGCGCGTTTTCTGAGCGAATCCCCCAAATGGCGCGCGAGGATGCGAGAGGCTTTACTTGAAACAAGCGAAGAACATTTCGACCAAAGATTTGACCGCTTGCAAGAGACTCTTGATCGCTTGGCAACGAGCCATGCGCAATCGCTGGAGCGTTTCGACCGCTTGGAAGAGAGTCACGTCAAAGCCATCGAACGATTAGTCCGATTGGAAGCAACACAAAACCAGGCAATTGAACGGTTAGACCGATTGGATGAAAGCCATGCCAAAGCTATTGAGCGGTTAGACCGACTGGAAACAACACAAAACCAAGCCATTGAACGATTAGGTAAGCTGGAAGAAAGCCACGCCAAAGCCATCGAACGACTTGACCGATTGGATGAAAGCCACGCCAAAGCCATCGAACGATTAGACCGATTGGATGAAAATCAAAAACAACTTTGGGAAGAGCTACGGGAGTTGAAGGAAATAGTACAGCGATTGGTTCAATGGGCAGAAAGAGCAGAAACCGATATTGCCAAGTTGAAAGGTTATGCGTTAGAGCTTCGCTTCTTAGACCGAGCTCCTGGATTTTTCGGTTATTACATGCGCAAACCTAAAGTCGTTAATATTGGACGGTTTTTGGACGAGCTTCGGGACGCCGGTCAAACCTTCACCAAAGAAGAATGGGATCAGCTCGTCGCGTTGGACACCCTCCTTTCTGCCGTTCATCCAACCACTGGCGACATGGTAGTATTAACCATCGAGGTCTCTTGGATGATTTATCCCGATGACATCGAATGCGCTCATGAAAGAGCCGCCATCTTGACCAGCAAAGGCGTAACTGCCTTCCCTGCTGCGGCAGGAGAGGGTATTGCGCCGGAAGCCCTGGAATTAGCGGAAAAGCGAAAAGCCATGGTTCTTTTAGATGGGCGCGCGATCACCTTCGGAGCCTTCGCCAACTAAAAACGTAAAACGGAGGGCAAGAAGATAACTCCTCCACCCTCCTTTGTTACTCTCCTTTCAGTGAAGTCTATCTCTTACTTCTTTGATCGTCTTCGCATTCCAAACAAGCTGACCAAACCCGTGCCAAGCGCGATCATACTGGCTGGTTCTGGCACAACAGTCATTACTCGAATCCTGTCTCCCGGGCTGCTGGCTTGCCAATCGACTGTCAATGTTTTCATATCGGGGCTTACTCGAACCCGATCCGAACCCATCTCCAACCCCATGTTATTCACATTGCTGGGGTAAATCGTACCGCCTGCACCCAAGAAATTGCTTGCGGTCAAATCGCCTTTGGTAACAATAACACCAATAATTGCCTCGTCAAAGGTAACGGTGCCGCTCCGTCGCTTGCTCCTTTTAGGGTCAAAATGCATATAATACACATTGACGCGTTGACCGCTGGCAATAGTCCCGTGGGTTAAGCTGCCGTTCGAGTTATAGTAGCCAGGCGCAGTGATGTTTACATCTACACTACTGCCCAACAAATGGTTCATTTGCTCGTTGAATATCCAGATCTTATGATCATTCTCAAAAGCGTTTGGCATCACTGTCGTGGGCGGTATAGCCAAGATATGCACGTCGCCTGAAGTTCCAGAAATTCCTGCGAAAGCATTGAGCGCGGTCAGCGTAGCAAAAGCGATAAGTACCGAAAAATTTTTCTTGATGCCGTTCATTTGTTTATCCTCCTAAAAGTGGTACTTCCTATTGAACTACACTCAAAGCACATTTGCAATCTGCGTGCCATTTGGCTCCAAATCGCGCTGACCTATCCACAAAACAGAAGAATTTACAGGTTTCAAGTGGCGATTCAGGTACTATTTAAGCGATGCGCAGGTTTCATTTAGGTTCTTCAGAATGGTCGCCGCCCCGCGTGCCGATTCAATTGCCACTGTATGGGGAAGGCTCGCTGGGCTGGCTGCTGAATTTAATACGCAGGCAGCGATTAGATGTGCTGGAACTGCAGTTGGCTCCCATTGCGGATGCATGCATGCAGTATTGGTCCGAAATAGGGGATTTAGATGAAGGGGGCGATGCGGTGGCAGCAATCGCCTATCTGACAGAACGCAAAGCGCAGAGGCTGTTGATGCCGCCGGTAGAAGAAGACATCGCCGAATCGGATGATCCCCTGTTCACTGCTCTGCCAGAGGAATACCGACTCTTCTCTGCCCAACTGCGGGTGTGGGAAGAAGATCGTTCCCTGCTCTTTTTCCGAGCGCAAAGCGCAGACTCTAATGACTATGAACTCCCCTTGCCGTTTGGCGCAATGGAGCCGTCGCGCCTGCTGAAAGCGCTGCAATCGCTGTTAGAACGCGCGTTGCCGCTGCCTGTCCCCACGCCCGAACGTCCTGCCTTTTCCGTTCAAGCGCGCATGATTGAAGTGTTGCGACACCTGGACCTGCACGCAGGGCGTGCTTCCTTTGAAAGCCTGCTGCCCGAAGCCTTCAACCGCCTGCAAGTGCTGACCTACTTTTTGGCGATGTTAGAATTAGCCCGGTTGCATCAAGTCGATATCGAATTAGACGATTCGACCTCTGCCATTATCATGACGCGCCTGCAAATCCCCGACTAAAGGGGTTAAGCCCCTTAGATTCCCGTTTCACCGGCGCGGATCGTACAAGTCGACCGTACCTGCAAAATTCCATGTGCGCTCAAAAGTGTACCACTTGGCATGCCCGTCCGAAAAAGTATAGTTCGCGCCGCCGCTGTGCCAAAGACGCGCCATCTCCACTTCCGGCTCAATATAGGTCCCGCAGTTGTTGGGATAACTCCAAGCAGCAGGGTGAAAGTGATCTGCGCCGCCGCTGCCATTTTCCTTCAATTCAGCGATATAGATGACGCTCGCAGGTGACTGGATCGATGCCAAAGAGTTATAGCCCGCGCAGTTCGTAGTCATCTCATCTACCCCCAAGCGCGGCAGCATCCAGAAATTGGTGCCATACGAGGTCTTGCGCGTGGTGCGCTGTCCCGGCATGGGGTTCTGCCAGTTGATGCTCGGATCGCTGGGACACTTGTAAAGAAGCGTAGATTTCGTATAAGGCTCCAATGTTTTCAGCCAAACCCAAGGCGCGTTGGTCCCGGTATGACTGTCCAAAGGAAACATCTCATCATAATCCTGCACATACATCCCCACGCCAATCCCCATCTGACGCATATTGCTCAAGCAGGTGGTCTGACGCGCCTTTTCGCGCGCCTGCGCAAAGACCGGGAACAGGATCGCCGCCAAAATCGCAATGATGGCGATAACGACCAGCAGTTCAATCAATGTAAAGCCATGAGACCGAATATTGTTTTTATGTGTCATAATTCACCTCGGAGATGAGCGGGAGGCTGCATCCTCCCGCCCAATACGCAGGCTCTGCCTGCGAGCTCTCCTTTCAAGCGCGGGGTCGGCGGCGGCTGCGCAATGCAATCGCTCCGATCCCGGATAACAGCGCTCCCATAGAAGCAGGTTCCGGCACAAAGACTAAGGTGTAATCCACCGAGTCTGCCAAAGCCGTGCCATCTGCCAAGACACCGTTCACTAAGCGGAACTTGAACATGCGGGTTCGGTTATCGAGCGCGCTGAAGATAACGTGTTGATGGTCCGACTCGTCCGGTTCATTCGGGTCGAACTCTAAATCCAGAAAGCCCGGCGTGCCAGGTCCGAAGATCGGATCAGGACCGCCCTCTTCCGCGATTCCGAACAGATCATCTGAAATGTCTATCTGCAAGACGCGGACCGAACGCAGCACCGGCGCGTTTGCCCCCTCTGCCTTGAACAACCGAAAACCCTGGTCAAATACATACAGAGAACCGGGAAGCACTTCCGTCCACTCGACAATTCGAGTGTAAGGTTCGTCCACCATCTCGTCCGGTTCGATAATCTTGACCCGACCGTTCTCTTCCGAGATCATCAAGTCTTCTTCGTGTTCGTGCTGCGCCGCTGCAAAAGATGCGACACTCATCAAGCCTGCAATGATGCTCATCAAAAACCAACTACGGATACGTTTCATCATCATTCCTCCTTTGAATAGATTGGTTGTGTTACTGGCTGCCCTCGCCAATGAGCCCAAAGTTAAACAGCACGATCAACAGATCAACATCGTTGACCACGCCGTCGCCGTTCAGGTCTGCGAGGGGTTGGTTGCTGCCAAATGCAAACAGCACTTGTAGCAAGTCGTCATCGTTAATGCGGTCATCGTTGTTTACATCGCCTAAGACACCGAACACCCAATCGCGCTGCTGCGCGCCCAAAAGGTTGACTCCCGAGACTTTCACCGAGAGATGTTTATTCAGTTTCGCGACCACATCGTAGGTTCCGCTCTGAGTAAAGCCGACCATATAATCATAAATTGCGGCATCGTTCGGGGGTAATTGGCTTTGCACCACGACGCTCGCTCCCGTTTTGAGCTGAACCGTCAACATCAAGTTGTAGGAACTGCCAACATACTGCGAGGCAGGTTGCACCGAACCGAACAAGCGGTTGACGGAACTGCCTTGAGGGTTCGCTACAAAGTAGATACGATAGATATAAGGCAAATCCGGCAGAGAGCGACCTTGATAATCTACTCCACTCACCGCTCGCATATCCCAGACATAAACGCCGGGCTGAGATGCGCTAAAGATAAAGTGATGGTGCGCGGTCCCCGAAGTTGGCAAACTGAACTGATTGATGCAACCGGACGGGCAGAAGACGTTGCCAAATCCCGATTTTGTGCCGATAAGTCCCGGCGAAATCCAAACTTGCTGCACACGGCAGCTCTGAAGCATCGTTGTCAGCCAACCATCAGGCGTGAAGAAGTCCATCCCTACATCTTGTAGGAAAACGGTCGGCTGGGGACGCGCCATTGTCCTGACCGGATGGGGCGTCGGCTGCATCACCGCCGTATGCCCATTTTCAAAACCATAAAGAATATCGGCTTCATGCCCTTGCGCATGAACCGCCTGAACTGTGCAGGCGAACAGAGCCAATAGGCTCAAAGAAATAAGAGCGTTGTTCAACATCGAAAATCCTCCATTCAAATACAGCCTCTGTGCTTTTAAGCCATGAAGAATCATGGGATGTTTCGCTGGAAACAAAACGATTTTCAGTCAGAGACACGCATTGACAACCGGTGAATCACTGCGAATTAAATTCAGGTTGGCCTCCGAAATGCATGACAACAAATGACGCATGCTTGACGGAGCGTGTGAGAGTGATAGAACCGTAAGTCGAGAGAGAGGATCAGCAAGGGGGAGCGCGTGGAACAACAAAGGTGGCGGACCTTGTGACGAGGTTCGCGGGAGGTTCTGGTAAGAAAATGAGAGAAGTGGTCTCAATAGGCGGCAAAATGCGCTCGGTTACTGCAGGGTCGTGTCCAGGCTGTGCAGTTTGCGAGCCAATCACACAAGCGGCACAATTCCCTGCCCCTTGCATCAGATCGCAACATTCGGTATGCAACGCGCCATGCAGCAGATTCACGCCCAACAGCATGAACAGCCACAGAACACTCCAAACCATCATAGCGCGGTAAAGCTTCTTTCGCGCGGTTCTATTGGTTGCCATTTCCCTTCTGTGCGCTTAGCGCATCTATATTATACACCATAATACACACAATGCGCAAGGCGTTACGATATGACACGCAAAAATACGGGTCAGGTTCCCTGTTTACAACTATGGATTAGGTATAATGAGTTCGCTAATATGACGCTATAATGTAGGTGGGAAAAATGAAATCAAGTGTCGTTCGCGAACAAAATCGTATCGAAGTACCTGATGAGTGGGCAAAACAATTAGGGATCACAACGGGCAACCAAGTCTACCTCTACCACCTTGGAGATACGATTTCGATACGCGCCAAACCCTCAAAGCTCCTCGATGCTTGTGAAGAATTTGAAGCGATTATGGTTGAAGAAGGAGTCGATCTTCAAGAGTTGCTTGGTGGATTAGCGCAGGAACGCGAGAACTCCTAAATAGACAGCGTTGAGGGAATATAAGTCCTTTTGAAACCTCATAGGGTGTTTTTAGATGCTGGTATCTATATTGCGGGCGCGGCTTCTGCAACGGGTGGGTCTCGCCAAATCTTAGATTGGTGCGCTCTGGGACTTCTGAAACCCGTTACTTCTTACCAAGTGCTTGATGAAACGCGTCGTAATGTTGCCAAAAAACTCCCTCGCGCTACTCAAATTTTAGAGAAAATCATATCCCTTGTGAATGCAGAGATTATACCTGAGCCAACAGAAGAGGTAATCTCCCAAGCTTCCCTATTTGTTCCGATTAAGGATGCGCCTATTTTGGCTGCAGCAATCCAAGCCAATGTGGATTATTTTGTGACGCTGGATCGACGTCATTTCAAGCCACCAGCAGTTCAACAAGCAGTATCATTTCCAATTCTACTACCCGAAGAATTCATCCCAATAGTGCGTTTAGAATTAGCGCGAGAAAATGAGAATCGGCATATGACATAAAAATTTTCCCCCTCACTACCTTCATTCCACCCGTTCCAACCACAATTTTAGACATCGTTTTGTGGTGAGCGTCACCCGCGCGCGATGCGCAATCGTGTAGCCCGGAACCCACAAAAGCCCTGTCTCATCGCTGAGCAGTGGACAGCGCTCGCGCCAAACACGATCCCACTTTCGGTCTGTAAAAATATCGCTGAGTCGCTTGGAGTGATGGAGGTTCAACGGTTCGAAGCGATCCCCTGGGCGACGATTGCGCGCCGTCAACGCTCCTTGAATCGCCTGCTTATCGATCCAAACAGCCTCGCCCGAAAACGACTCGGGAGGCGGTTCCACCCGCGAATGAAGATAGCAGCCCGCTTCTTGAATCCAAAGAGACGCGCCGGGCTGAACTTCATAGGTATAGCGGGATACTTTGGTCGTAGGCATTTGCAAACTTAACTGACCGGCTTTCACTTCCGCGATGAAACCATTCGGAAAGTGCCAATGCAGCGATTCTCCGCTCACCAAAGCATCCAGCAATCGTTCGACCGCCTCAAAGGAGGGAGACTCGCCCGGCGGTAAATGCTGTTGAATCAAAGCTCGAACCACACGCCTCTGCTCTGCCCGGTGCAGTGATGGAAGTTGGCTGAGCAAATGCTTGTTGCTCAACATGGTTTCCAAACGCGCTTCCCACCAATCTTCTTCTGTTTCCATCAAATCGCCAAGACGCAGCAGGCTTTCTGCAAAACCGGGCGATAAATCTTGCAAAAGGGGCATCAACTCCCGCCGGATTCTTCCTCGCAGTTGGCGCGGGTCTAAATTCGTAGAATCAAATTGCACAGGCAACCCGTGGGCTTCGCAATAGGCGTGGGTTTGCGCGCGGGAAACAAATAGTAATGGACGAATGATATCATCCCGTTGAAGCGGAATTCCGCGTAATCCGCGCGTTCCCGTTCCCCGCATCAGATTGATCAACATCGTTTCAATCTGGTCGTCCCGCGTGTGCGCGGTTGCGATCCGGTCTGCGCCTAACTGTGCTGCCTGAGTTCGGAAAAAAGCATACCTCGCCTCCCGCCCCGCTTCTTCAATCGATAAACGTTTTTCTCGCGCCAGCGCGGCGACATCTGCCTCTCCCACCACCATCGGAACGCCTAACGACTCACAAAATGCCTGGCAGGCTGTCACATCGGCATGCGCGTTCGGTCTCAATAAGTGATTCAAGTGAGCTGCATACAGACGAAACCCCATGCGGGATTGGAGTTGGGTCAGGGCATGCAGTAACGCGGTGGAGTCGGCTCCGCCTGAATAGGCAACTAAAATCAGGCTATCGGCGCGCGGAAGCAGTTGCCTGCCTTGAAGGGTTTCAGAGAGCTGCTTCAGCAGCGGAGATTCGGCAGAGGAGTTGGATTTCAATAGTCGCTAAATTCCACGCCAGTAGCGGCGGATCAAATCGCGTGTTTTGCGCACGCCTTCCAGCGTTTCTCCTTCCCCAACGAACTCTATTGAGAGCGCGCCTGGGTAATCCGCCATTTTCAAGTAGGTCAACATCCGCCCATACTCGATATGCGCTTCCTCGCCCCGCGAATCGAACTCGGAGGCTTTCGCATGCACATGGAATGCATACGGCGCGACTGTACGGCAATAGTCATAAATTTTTTCAGGACTGCCGTTGCCCAGATCCAAACATGCGCCCACCCAACGCGCATGGGTACTGCGAATCAGCGCGATCAGATTCTCAGGCTTTTGCATAATCGGTTCTTGATTCTCCAAAGTGATGCGAACCCCGAACCGCTGCGCAATCGGCAGCAAACGATGGATGGCTGTACCGGCGCGCTCTACAATTGTGTCATCCTCTTCACGGTCTGAGCTGCTAACCCCAATCTTAAAGCGGATAACCGGCGCGCTCAGCACCGCAGCCGCTTCCATCTTCAAAATATTTTCTTGAGATAACTTTTCTTGCGCTGTCGGGTCAGCTGCCAGCAAAGGCGTCTGAGTCATCAAACTGGTCACAACAAGGCCATTCCGGTGAAAATGATCGCGCAAAGTTTCTAAATGACGAGGCTCCCAAGAGGAAAGATACCGCTCATGAACCGAAATACCGCGGATCTCCATATCGCGAAAGAGAACAGGCAGGGTCTCTATCGTTTGAGATTTATCCTCCAGCAAAGGATTCAGGCAGCCCAGTTCACAGCCCACCACCTGTGACAACGGGCGCGGCTTCCCTTCCATCGTTTCCGCCGCAGCTTCCAAGCGTCCCGCCAATCCCCCAAAACCAGCATTCAACAGCGAGCGTAACCCCTCTCGCAAGAAATCGCGCCGGCTGGTGGATTTATCTGAATCTCTATGGCTCATGTCTTAAATTACCAATCTATAATATACCATACGCGCAAAGCATAGGGTTTGTTCACTCTCTTTCAAGAAAAGTTCCTTACAAAACTCGTAAAACATCGATATCGCGTTCTTCGTCATCAAAAGGTGGGTAATCCAATTCACCGTTCTCTACCTGCCGCAAAAGTGTTTCGCTTTGCGCATAGATCAAATTGGCATTCCCCAAAAAAGTGTACCATAATTCTTCATCACGTGGCGACATCAACATCAAGTCCAGGTAATAGTTTGGGTGCGTGAGGTCATGCAATGCAGCCCCCAGCCGCCTCAGAACCTCTAATTTATCTTCCTGTGGCAGCGATTCCTCAACCCAAATCCCAAACATCGCTTCACTTTGAAGCACATCGTCAATATTGACTGTGAGCGCAACAACGATTTTCACTTCGGGCATCTGTTGAAAGACCGGAATCAATTCGGGCAGATAAGATTCTGGGATCGGGTTCCGCCCCTCCGGATTAGGATCATTCAAATCGATAGTTTGTTCCAGCATCGACGGGATTATACCCGTTTTCGGGTACAATTGTTAAATGGCTGCGCTAAGCGGGGAGGTAGCGGTGCCCTGTACCTGCAACCCGCTGTAGCAGGGCTGAATCCCGTCTCTCGGCTCGTTCCCTGTATGAGACGACGGCGCGCGACAGTGTTGATCGCTGGAACCTGCGCAATGGAACGACGGTGAATCCCGCCAGGTCCGGAAGGAAGCAACGGTAAGTCGGACGTCCCGTGTGCCGTAGGACCTCCAGAAGGAGTTGTAAGCGACCGCACGCCATGGAGGGACTTGTCAACAGACGGTGCGCAGCCACTTAAGTTTCAACCGCCTTTGTAATTTTTTGTATAGCAACATTCTAACGACCATGGCGTACCTCAGCCTTTATAGACGATATCGAGCCCAAGCGTTTGATGAGTTGATGGGTCAAGACCACATCACGACCACTTTACGCAACGCGATCCGCCAGGGTCGCTGGTCGCATGCCTACTTGTTCTGCGGACCCCGCGGCACCGGCAAAACGACCACCGCCCGCTTGCTGGCGAAATCGCTGAACTGCGAACAAGGTCCCACACCAGACCCCTGCAACCAATGCCGCTTTTGCGAAGCCATCCGGTTGGGTGCGCTGGTCGATGTCGTGGAAATGGACGCCGCCTCCGAAACCAGTATCGACGATGTGCGCAGCGGAGTCATTGAAAACGCGAAATATCCCCCGATGGAAGCGCGCTTCAAAATCTATATTATTGACGAAGCGCATGACCTTTCCGCGAAAGCCTTCGATGCGCTGCTGAAAACGATTGAAGAACCGCCGCCCCACGTGCTGTTTATTTTGGCGACAACCGAATTCACGAAAGTGCCGCCCACCATCCGCTCTCGCTGCCAGCGGTTCGATTTCCATCGCGGAACCATCACCGACATTGTCAAGCGCATCGAGCAGGTCGTTCAGGCGGAAGGCATCGAGGCAGAACCTGCCGTATTGAACCTGGTGGCGCGGGCGGCAGATGGCTCTTGGCGCGACGCGCTGACCGCGTTGGAACAGGTCATCGCTTTCAGCGACTCCAATCTGACGCTGGAATCGGCGTACCAAGCGCTGGGAGTGGTGGAAGATGAGACCCTGCACCAGTTGATAGACGCCCTCCACGAGCGACAACCTGCCCAAGTCCTGACCCTGTTGGAAGCGCAGTTGAAACGCGGGCGCGAACCGAGAGTCTTTGTCGAGTCGTTCATTGCGCATTTACGCGCGCTGATCCAAATTGCTCTCAACGCGCCGGGCAGCCAGACCTTCTATGACCCAGCCCAGCAAGCCGCCATGTATGAACAAGCGACACGAGTCACCCCGCATAGGCTGCTGAACTGGTGGGAGAGGCTCACAGACGCGCTGAATCAAATGAGAGCCTCTGGCGCTCCGCGCGCGCTGTTGGAACTTTGCTTATTGCGCCTGTGCGAAGGAGACCCCGCGCCTATGGCTTCCCCGCCGCCCGCGCGCCGTGAATCGCAGGCAAGCCAGCCCGCTCAACAGAAACCTTCGTTGACGGTGGTCACGCATGCCGACCCTGAGCCAGCCCCATCGCGCCCTGCAGAAACGCTCTCTGCCGCGCCCGGACCAGTAAGCGTTGCGATTGCCCGTGAGGAGGAGCCTGGGGAAGAGAACGATCTGGATCGCTGGTGGAGCGTCTATGTTCAGCGAACCAAAGAAAAATCCCCACGCCTTGGAACCGCCTTAGAAGGTTCGCAGTTGGTGATCAACAAAGGCAACCAAGTAACCCTGCTGGTGCGAAGCGAACTGACGGCGGAAACCTTCTCAAAAGATGACAAGCGTTCTAAGGTGATCGCGGAAGCCATCGCCAAGCAGCTAAATCTGCCCAACATCCTCTTAAAATTCAGCGCGAACGGCGCGGCGGCGCCCCCACCCTCCGTTCCCGTTGAGCCGGAGGAAGTATCGCCGACGCTGGAAGGCGAACACTTGGTAGAAACCATTAAAACCACCTTCAATGGGCAGGAGATTGGAGGGATGTGACACGGAGGAACATACAACCATGGCAAACAATCATTGGTCCGAAATCGCAGAGCGCGCGCGCAACACCTTTGACCTCAAGCATGCGGCGCGCGAGGCGGGACTGCAAGGCTGCCGTAAAACGATTCAAACATGCGCGAAAGCGATCCGCAGCTTGCACCGGCGCGAATTTGACGCCTGCCGAGAGCTGCTCACCGAAGCGCGTTCACTGCTTGAATCGGCGCGTATGGCATTGAAAGATTATCCCGCTCTCTACCACGCAGGTTTTCTCATCGATGCGGAAAAAGAGTATGTGGAGGGGGAGGCAGTCTACGCGATTATCACCGGGAACCTGCTGCCAGAACCCGAAGAGTTGGGGGTGGAACTCACCTCTTACTTGAATGGAATGGGCGAGGCAGCCTCCGAATGTCGCCGTTATGCGCTGGACCTGCTGAGAGAGGGCGAGTTAACCCATGCGGAGAGCATCTTTCATGAGATGGAAGAGATTTACGACGAGTTGATTACCTTCGACTATCCCGACGCGCTGACGGGCGGTCTCAGACGGACATGCGACGCGCTCCGAGCCGTGCTGGAACGCACGCGGGGCGACCTGACCATGACTGCCACCCAAAAGGAACTGGAGTCGGCTCTTCGCGCCATCAACCCTTGATGCTATGCTGCCCGACTCATTGCCCTGGCTGAGAGAAGAAGCGCCCGATATGGATGTCGTCATCTCCAGTCGTGTGCGCTTGGCGAGAAATTGGATTCGCTACCCATTCCCCCAGCGTGCCGCCCCTGAAGAACTGCAAGCGGTCGCGTCCGCGTTGGGACCCCGCCTGCAAGAAGCAGGATTGGGCATGGGGGGCGTTTTCGCTTTGGAAGATTTAAGCGCGTCACAGAGGGCGCAACTGGTGGGAGCGCGAGTCATCAGCCCGATGTTTTGGGAGAGAGCGCCTCACCGTTGGGCGCTCGTCAGCGCGGACTGGGGGACGGCTGCACTAATCAACGAAGAGGATCACCTGCGCCTGCAAATCACGCGCGCTGGCTGGCAGCCCTCAGAACTACGCGCGCTGCATAATCAATGGGAAGAACGGCTGCTCAACTTTGAGCGCGCCGGTATAGATATCCGCTGGGCAAGGCTTCCCCAACATGGGTTCCTAACCGCCTCCCCCATCAATTTGGGCAGCGGTCTAAGGCTTGGGCTATTGGCGCATCTGATGGGGCTTCAGCGCGCGCATCGCATCACGCGCTGGTTAGAGGCGCTGCAGGCATTGGGCTGCGCGACCCGCGGATTGTATGGTGAGGGCAGCTTAGCGTTTGAAGGTTATGTGCAAATCTCCATGTTAGGCAACCAAGACAGTTTGGAAGAACTGCTGGCGCGCCTGCAAGGCACATTGATCACCTTGATTGAAGCAGAGCGGGAGGCGCGCGCGGAAATCAGCCAGGATCAAATCCAAAACGAACTGCATGAACTGATGAACACCCTGCAATACACCGAAACTCTATCGTTGGGAACCACATTGCGCGCTCTGGCGGTACAGCGGCTCTATGCGCTCTTAAACGAGACAGGCGGCGATTACCGGCGCTATGACCATTGGCTCTTTGCCTTGGCGGTCTACCCGCCCCCAGAACCTGCGGAAGTGGCGGTTGAGCGGGCGCGGTGGTTGCGCTCTCAAATGGGCATTGAAGAGTCATAAACAAACATGGAAACGAAATCGTTAATACGAACTTTGATGGAAGGGCAGGTTCTCTCCGAACCGGAAGCAGAATCGGCGATGAATGCGCTGATGAGCGGCGCCATGACCCCCGCGCAGATCGCTTCCATATTGACCGCGCTCCGGGTGAGAGGAGAAACGTCCGACGAGATTGCCGGATTTGCGCGCGCCATGCGCCAACATGCCCAGCAGATTCATCCCCAGAAAGAGGGGCTGTTAGATACATGCGGCACAGGGGGCGATACACTGAAGACCTGGAACCTCAGCACCGCCACTGCTTTTGTTGCCGCGGCGGCGGGCGTGCCGGTCGCCAAGCATGGCAATCGAGCCGTCACCAGCGCATGCGGCAGCGCGGATGTGCTGGAAGCGTGCGGCGTGAACCTCGCCATGTCGCCCGAACAGGTCCAAGAAGCGATTGAGCGGTTGGGGATCGGTTTCCTCTTTGCGCCCCAGCATCACCCTGCCATGAAATATGCCGCCCCCGTCCGCAAAGAACTGGGCGCGCGAACAGTGTTCAATCTCTTAGGTCCCCTCACCAACCCGGCAGGCGCAAAGCGTCAACTGCTGGGCGTATTTGACTGGAAATGGCTGGTACCGATGGCGGAGGCGTTGGGCAAACTGGGCGCAGAACACGCGCTGGTGGTTCATGGCATGGATGGGCTGGATGAAGTTTCGCCGGTAGGAACCACGGTGGCTGCTCATCTGAAGCCGGACGGCACCATCGAAACATTAGAGTGGACGCCGGAAGACCTGGGACTAAAACGACTGTTGCCCGGCGAAATCAAAGCGGGTGAAAGCGTAGAAGAATCAGCGGCTCTTTTCCGGGACGCGCTATCGGGCAACCACGAAGCCTTGAGCCGTTCCCTTCTTCCCAACGCAGCGGCTGCGTTGTGGGTGGCGGGGCGCGTAGAAGAGCTTTCGGAAGGTGTTTGGCTGGCGCAACGCGCTATAGAAAGCGGCAGAGCGCTGGAATTGCTTGAGCAATATACGGAGTTTTCTCACCGCTAAGAATCACCAAGCCCAGCCATGAATTCCTTTGGCTGGGCTTGGAGCGCTACGCTTATCGAGTAGTTACTGCGGTTGACCAGGGTTCTGCTGCTGCCCCTTTCCCTTCATTTCGCCGGTATAGTAGCCGGGAGCGGAAGGCTCTGGAGGCTCTTGGGACTTAGAGCGGAAATAAAAAGCGATTCCCGCCAAAAGCAGTCCCACAATTAACAGAATCACAAGCGTGTTAGATTTGCCACCCATAGTGATTATCCCTTGTCAATCGAGTAGTATCGCTTATACCAGCAGCCTGCAGGGTCTTGCAACAAGTACCGCTCGCTGTTGCCGGATATCCATTTGGCATGACCGTCCACAAAAATGTGGGTGCCGCCGCCGGTATGGCTGTCTGCCGATTCACAGCCCATCGTCGTTCCAAATCCTCCACTGCGGATAATTCCAGTGAAACCGTCGGTGACAATGACTGTGTCAGCAGGACGGTTCACACGCGCAATGGACATCACACTTACGCGCACATCGCTGCCCGCGAACCTGTAGTAGGGATCGGCTTGTGTGCAGCCGTTGCTATTAGCGATTTCGCCGAAACCGATACCGTAATGAGCGTGGTAAAGCTGAGGCGTCCACCAGTTAGAGTCCAACGCGCCAGCATCACAGTCGGGACGGTTAGCCACTTGCTGGAATTTGGTCTCGTTGTAGGAAGGACAAGCCATCATACCGTTGGGGCGAACGCTGCTGAAAGGTCCCGAGCCCGCAGGACGAGTAGGCTCGCCATTCTTGATATAAGGCTGCAGGTTCAAAACCCAGCTGCGAAGGTCATCGCGGTACTGGTTGCGTACCTGCCCAGATAACACGAACCAAGGAATGAGAGTCTCATCATAGTCTTGGGCATACATCTGAATGGCGGTGCCGATTTGTCGCGCATTGCTGACACAGGTAATACCACGAGCTTTCTCTCGCGCCTGCGCAAACACAGGGAACAGGATGGCTGCCAAAATAGCAATAATGGCAATAACTACGAGTAATTCAATCAGGGTGAAACCAGATCGTTTCATCGATTCTTACGAACCTCCTATGAGAATAAATTAGCGTTGGAGAACGATGGCAACAACCCTCTCCCTGCATGGCATAGAATCATGCCTTTAGGGTGGTTGTAAGTCGTCCTGCCAAGACGCATAGTCACAAGTATAAAGATTATACACCACTTTTACCGATTCCTGCTAATTGCAGAAAAAATCCCAGTAATTTTTTTCTGAGTTCAAAATCTCTTACTTATGCCAGTTATCAGACGGGAAAAAGCGGGTGGGAGGTTCCATTATCCCCCGATTCTGCCTGTTCATCAACAAGGTCGTAAAAAGAGACCGCCGCTATTCCTGTGGTATCTGGATAGCAGCGGTCTCTTGCCTACAACCGGATTATAGATATCAACCAGGTTTATTTCAAGGTTCGCGGCTGCACAAACCCTTGGGTTTCTTGCTGGTTCACATCGGGCGCAGCCTCATTGCGAGGCGGCAACGCAGTCTCCACATCGACCGTGTTATCGGCTGGCGCAAGGAAGGAACGATAGCCCATCCAACCAGCAACGATGACCAAAACCACCACGATGGCAATCGCAACTGGCGTCGGTATTTTGTTCAACATATCAGCCTCCTATTCCAAATCCCAGAGATACAGGTCGCGGTCATAAATCACGCCGCCCCATCCGTTAGAGACATTACAACCATTGGCGATCTGGTCGATACGCATCGCTTTCACGTGACCGTCCAAGAACGCGACGGTCGCGTTTGATTCGTTACGGCGGCGGAAGGTATCGTTGCCTTTGTTGCCGCCCATATGGAACGGCCAGACACCGCCAAACACATTCCAGGCTTGTGGAGAGAACGGGTTCCAGCCCCCGAACCAATAGAAGCCCGAAATACCGGCAGGCAGCGGGAAGGTATCCACCGTCACATTATTCACGCGGGTATAGCGGCAGGGCGGGTCCAATGCCCAGTTGCCGCCGCCTTTCGGCGCGCCGCCTAAGCGGTCCCAAATACTGTCTAAGAACAGGATCGTGCTGCCAGATGCTTGCACGCGCGCCATCTGAGTGCCAACAATTGCATCGCCGGTGCCAGGGAAAATCACGGCAGGCGACAGGTATTGCGAATTATAGCCGCGATTGGCGCGGGTAGCCCAAGCGAAAATACGCTCGTTATCGTTGGCGACAGGGCGATCATCCGACGGGCGAAAAGAAAGCCCCGCATCGGTTGCGTTGGGGTCCGATGGGCATCGGAAGGTCTGCCAGTTCTTGGTATAAGGCTGCACCAGCATCGGCCAGCTCTGGTTCGGCCAGTTGCAGTTCGCCGCCGTGCAAGGGCGATAGTTCTGTATAGGGAATGTCTCGTCATAATCCTGTACATACATCAAGACCGCTTTTGACACTTGATTGTCATTGCTGACACAAGTGGTCTGCCGCGCGCTCTCCCGCGCCTGCGCAAAGACCGGGAACAGGATCGCTGCCAAGATTGCGATAATAGCGATAACGACTAATAATTCTATCAATGTGAAACCGGAACGTTTCATAATATGTCCACACCTCCTATGATTGATGTCAACAAAACGTTAAGCAGGTCCCAGCGCGTGAAATGCCTCTACTCGCAAGGATACCTGTTAGATTATACACCTTTTTTCCTTGAATCTTGTCTTTAGCGCGCATGTCTTTCATCGCTTTCAAGGCAACGACAGAATTCCATCCCGAATTCCTTGACATCGGCGCGCGCTTTGTGATATAATTCACAAGCGCAATCACCAGGTTAAAGCGCGCGCCGGAGGGAAAACAAACGGATGGCTGAATACAAGCTCCTCACACAACATATCGATGTCCCGGACTTTTATCAAATGCAAGTCTATGAATCACTGGGCGGCTATCTTGGACTGAAGAAAGCGGTCGAAATGGAACGGCAGGAAGTGATTGACGAAATCAAAAAATCGGGATTGCGCGGGCGCGGCGGCGCGGGGTTCCCGGCGTGGATCAAATGGAACGGAATCCCTAAAGACACCTCTAAGCCCCATTATGTGATCTGCAACTCGGACGAAGGCGAACCCGGCACTTTCAAAGACTGGGAACTGATGCATAAGGCTCCGCATCAATTAGTCGAGGGAATGATCATCGCGGGGTATGCCACCCTCGCCAAAGCGGGCTATATCTATATTCGCGGCGAATATGTGGAGTGCGCGCAGCGAGTTCGCCATGCCATAGATCAAGCCTACGAAGCGGGCTATCTTGGCAAAAACATCTTGGGCAAAGGCTTCGATTACGATCTCTATGTCCATATGGGCGCAGGGTCCTATGAATGTGGCGAAGAGTCAGCTTTGATGTCCAGCCTGATGGGGGAACGGGGTCAACCGCGTTTGAAGTTCCCTCATGCGCCTCTGCCCACCATTGCCGGCGTCTGGAACTGCCCCACGCTTATCAACAACTGCGAAACCCTCAGCGTCGCCCCCCATGTCATCAATAACGGTGGCGAATGGTACGCGCAAATCGGCGCCAGCACCAAAAACAGCCGAGGCACCAAGCTCTTTTCGGTCAGTGGTCATGTCAACAAGCCCGGCAACTACGAAATCGAGTTTGGCACTTCGCTGATGGAACTGATCGAACTGGCAGGCGGGGTTTCAGGCGGCGCGCTGAAAGCGATTATTCCGGGCGGCTCGTCCATGCCGATTCTGCCAGCGGATCAGTGCCAAGACGCGATTCTTGGCTATGAAGAGTTGATGGAAAAAGGCACGATGGTCGGTTCGGGCGGCTGCATGGTACTGAATGAGCATAGTTGCATTGTCACCTTTGCCTGGCGCACTGCCGAATTCTATGCTCACGAATCGTGCGGCAAATGCACGCCCTGCCGGGAAGGCACGCGCTGGATGGTACAGATATTGGAGCGTATTTTGCAGGGCAAAGGCAGACCAGAAGATATCGAACTGCTGCTGGAAGTGTGTGATCAAATCGACGGACGTAGTTTCTGCGCTTTGGGCGATGCCGCCGCCTGGCCCGTCCGAGGGATGATCAAACAGTTCCGCAACGAGTTTGAATATTTCATTGAGCATGGAAAAAGCATTGTCGCGGACCGACCCGAATGGCAGCGCATGGCGCCGCCCAAACATTACGAACGATACAACCCGATGCGCTACGACTATACCTACGGCATCGAACGCGCATTGGCAGGCAAAGGCTAACCTTCGCGCCCAGGGGAGAGGACAGTTTAGCGGGTGGTTGCCTCATAGTTCTTTAAGAGGGTCATACGCGCCATTCTTACTAACACGGGATTTTAGATTGGAGGGCGAAGCTTCGTCTTCGCCGTGATTACAGACCCATTCGCTCCGCTCTGGGGGAAGCCTTGTGAGGGCGCACAGGAAGATGTCGAAAACTATCTCACCACCCGTTTTCTTGCCCCCGAATGAATTCAGGGGCTACCTCACGAAGCCTGCTCAAGCAGGCTCAAAAGCAGATTGGAGAAAGTTTTTCGCAACCCGTTTGAACGGGCTTGGTCTTCCTCAGGCCCCGAATTCATTCGGGGGATAGCAAGCACGCGCCCTCAAACGGGGCAGACCTGTGTGTCTGCCCCTACTCCTTACCACATTCGAGGCATCACCCGCCAGTAGGCGCGCCCTTTGGAGGCTCATACGGCGGCGCCTGATTCTTGATCGGAGGAATCGTCTTCAAAAATGCAAAAATCGCTTTCAAATCATCATCGGTCATCTCCTTATACGCAATCGATGGCATCGGCGGCATAATCGGGCGCGCAGCCCCAAAATGCTGCCCCGATTTGATCGTCTTGACGAACATCTCCTCTGTCCATTTCCCCAACCCGCTCACTTCATCTGGGGTCAGATTAATCGCATAGGAAACTCCCCAAGGACCGAAAAATGCGGTGTTGGTCGCCGCGCCTCCCCAGTTCCAAGGCGCGTCCGGCGCAAGTGCGGGGGGCGGCGGCATTTTCAGGTTCTCTGGGTGACCCGACAACATTTTGCTCATGTCAGGTTCGGGTTCCCCCTTCTCGCCCATCTTAAACGGAGTATGGCAATCGTTGCATGCCAAAACCGTCACCAAATACTTCCCGCGCGCTACTGGGTCTTCGGCAGGTTTGCCCGCCGTAGAATCCACTGGCGGGGGCGCGGCATCCGGCGCGTTCGCGCTATCTGCGCTTTCTTTGTTTTGACACCCTACCAATGCCGCTAAACTGAGTGTTCCAGCAACAGCGAACCATTGAACAAATTTCAGTGAACTTGATGCATGTTTCATAATGTTGCCTTAGTTACGCGAGAGAGAACCAAGTTCCTACTGAAGTATGACCTATAAATCTCAGATCAATTTCAAAGGCTTGCCCAAGTGTTTTCCGCGTAATTGTCCGCATGCCGCATCGATATCATGCCCCCGCTCCTGGCGCTGGGTGACCTGTATCCCTGTCTTCTCTAAAATCGCTCGGAACACCTGCACCCGGCTGACTTCGGGGCGCTGGAAACCTTGCTCTGTGGATACATAGTTGAACGGAATCAAATTCACTAAGCATGGGAAGCCTTTCAACAGCGCAGCCAAATCGCGCGCATGGTCGGGGGTGTCGTTTACCTCTTTCAGAAGAAGGTACTCAAACGTCACGCGCCGACCGGTTCGTTCAAAATAGTGGCGGCATGCATCCAAAAGCGTTGGCACGTCCCACTTGCGCGATACCGGCATAAAGCCCCGGCGCGTTTCATCTTCTGGAGCATGCAGCGACACCGCCAGCGTAATGGGCAAATCGCGTTCTGCCAATGTCAAAATTTTCGGCACGATTCCCACCGTCGAAATCGTGAATCGCCGCATCCCGATGCCCAGCTCTTCGTGGAACCGTTCAATGCTCGTGAGGGTATTCTCCAAATTCAACAAGGGTTCTCCCATCCCCATAAACACCACATGCGTGATTTTGCGTTCACTAAATTGCTGCAGCGTCAACAGTTGATCCACAATTTCACCCACTGTCAGGTTCCGCGTGAAGCCGCCCTGCGCCGTCGCGCAGAACCGGCAGCCCATCGCGCAACCGATCTGAGTGGACAAACAGACCGACACCCGGTCTTCATAGGGCAATAACACACACTCGATAATCTGTCCATCCCGCAATTTTAGCAGGCATTTCACCGTCCCATCGCTCGCCTGCTGTTTCAAATGCACTTCGCTGCACCCGATTTCCGCTTCCATTGCCATCTGCTCCCGCAGCGCAACCGGCAGATTCTTCATCTCTTCAAAACTTCGCGCGCCTTTCCGATAAATCCACTCTGCGATCTGCTTGCCCCGGTACGCCGGTTCGCCCTGCGACTCCATCCAAGCCGCGATCTGCACCGTACTCAGCCCTGTCAACCCCATCAACGGCTTACGATCTGCCTCTTCTGCTACTGTTGTCATACCGACTTAAGTGTACCTCACCTCGCTAATTGACTCAATAAGAAATAAACACAAGAACTCAGAGCAGGCAAATGGAATCCTGAGGCTTGTGCGAACCACTGAAAGACACGTATGTACATCAGAGAGGGATACAGGTAAAAGCTGATAGAGATATGATTCGATGGCGCGACAAAACACAAGACAACAAGACGATTTCAAATCTTACTCATAATGCGTCCACATTCGTAAGACTTTCACAATCTTTTCATCTTCAATGACTTGATAAACCAGGCGATGCTGAATGTTTATTCTCCTTGAGAACGCTCCAGCAAGGTCGCCCACCAGTTTCTCATAGGGAGACCTCAAGCCAACCATATCGAATCATACCCAAAGCCTTCGGCTGATCGCGGTTGCCCC